>PKUO01000052.1 GCA_002869585.1 Sedimenticola sp. | reverse complement strand
CCTGCTGCACATCCAGCGCGGTGCGCAGATGGCCGTAGTGGATGGGGTCGAAGGTGCCGCCGAGGATGCCGATCATCTGCCGGGTTGTCCCGCCCTAGGTGCGGATGTGGCCATCGCCCAGTACGATATATTTCACCGAGGTCAGCCCCTCCAGCCCCACCGGTCCGCGGGCGTGGAACTTGTCGGTGGAGATACCGATTTCGGCCCCCAGGCCATACTCGAAGCCATCGGCAAAGCGGGTCGAGGCGTTGACCATCACCGAGCTGGAATCCACCTCGGTGAGAAAACGCCGTGCTCGGGTGTAGTTCTCGGTAACGATGCTGTCGGTGTGCTGGGAGCTGTGGGTGTTGATGTGCCCGATTGCTTCGTCCAGACCGGGGACGATCCTGATCGCCAGAATCGGGGCCAGATACTCGGTATCCCAATCGGCATCGGTGGCCGCCACGCAGCCCTCGATGATCGCGCGGGTGCGTTCACAGCCGCGCAGCTCGACCTCTTTTTCGGCATAGGCGGTGGCCAGCATGGGCAGGATGTCCTCAGCGATAGCCTCAGCCACCAGCAGGGTCTCCATGGTATTGCAGGTGCCGTAGCGCTGGGTCTTGGCGTTCAGCGCAATATCGAACGCCTTGTTGAGATCGGCCTGGTCGTCGATATAGACATGACAGATGCCGTCCAGGTGCTTGATCACCGGTACCCGGGCATCCCTGGCGATGCGCTCGATCAGCCCCTTGCCGCCGCGCGGAATGATCACATCGATAAAATTCGGCATGATGATCATCGAACCGACTGCGGCCCGGTCCGTGGTGGCGACCACCTGTACCGCATCGGCGGGCAGCCCTGCCTGCTTCAGCCCCTGCTGAATACACGCGGCGATCGCCTGATTGGAGTGGAAGGCCTCGGAACCACCACGCAATACCGTGGCGTTGCCGGACTTCAGGCAGAGCGCGGCGGCATCGGCGGTCACGTTCGGGCGCGATTCGTAAATGATGCCCACCACCCCGAGTGGCACGCGCATGCGGCCCACCTGGATGCCGGTCGGGCGGTAGCTCATGTCGAAGATCTCGCCGATCGGATCGGTCAGCGCGGCGATCTGGCGCAGCCCCTCGTTCATCCCATCGATACGCGCCGGGGTCAGTTCCAGGCGATCAAGCAGGGCGGCGTCCAGTCCCTTGGCGGCGCCTGCCTCCAGGTCTTTTTGATTCTCCTGCATCAGCCTGTCACGGTTGGCATCCAGGCTTTCGGCAATGGCCAGCAGGGCGGCATTCTTGGTGCCGGTGCTGGCGGTTGCCAGCGCACGCGAGGCGTGCCGCGCCTTCTGGCCGACCTCCTGCATATAGGTGGCAACATCTTTGATTGAGTCTGACATTATATGGTTCCGGTAAATCGAATGTACCTGTAGGAACGCCTTCAGCGCGACATATCAATAGATTTTCGCGCCTGAAGGCGCTCCTGCATGAGATAGGGTTAGTGTACGACGATATGGGCTTTACTGAAACTGCCCGATGGGCGGGGCACCGGACATGCGGCTGGTGATCTCCTGGAGCAGCAGCCAGGGATCCTGTTTCGCCTGACCCTTGATAGCGCGGTCGGTCAGGCCGCAGAGTTGCAGCAGGGTTCGCCAGTTTTGTTCACTGACGCGCTGCAGTCCCTTGATCACCAGGGGCTTGCGCTTGTCCCAGATCTCGCGGCGCGCGCCAACCAGCTGTTGCGCCGATTGCCCCATACCAACGCCCAGGGCGATGGAGCAGAGCATACGGATTTCGCGGGTCAGCGCCCAGAGGACCACCGCAGCCGGTGTGCCTTCCGCGCGCAGGCCGTTGAGCATGCGCAGGCTGCGCGCCGTTTTACCCTGCAGGGCGCTGTCGACCAGGCCGTAGACATCGTAGCGGGCGCTGTCGGTGACGGACTCGGCCAGTTGCTCGGCGGTTATCACGCCGGGTCCGTGGAGCAGCAGGAGCTTTTCGATCTCCTGGGTGGCGGCCAGCAGGTTGCCCTCGATGCGATCGGCGAGCATCCCGACCACCTCGGCGGCGGGGGTGAGCCCGGCGTTGCGCATGCGCTGCTCCAACCAGGGTCCGAGACGTTCGCCTTCCACCGGCCAGACCTGCACCATCAGGCCGATCTTATCCAGGGCCTTGAACCACTTGCTGTTGGCCTGCTCTTTTTCCAGCTTGGGCAGGGTGATCAGCAACAGAATATCCTCCGGCGGGCGTTCGCAGTAGGCGACCAGCGCCTTGCTGCCTTCCAGTCCGGGTTTGCCCGAGGAGATGCGCAGCTCAATGATGCGCTGTTCGGCAAACAGGGAGAGGCTGTTGGCCTCGGCGGTCAGCAGGTTCCAGTCGAAACGGCTGTCGACCTCCAGCACATCGCGTCCGCTGAAGCCCAGCTTCCGGGCCCTGGCGCGAATCGCGTCTGCCGCCTCGCCCAGTTGCAGCGGTTCATTGCCGCTGACCAGATAGACCGGTTTCAGCTCCCGGTTCAGCTGTTGTGGTAATTGGTCGATTCGGGCGCGCATGGTGCTAACAGGCCGGTTATTTCAGCTGGGTCTGCAGTCGGCGCAGCAGTTGATCCGCCAGATCGCGTTGCATGTCCTGGCGCAGCATCTCCTCTTCCTGCTGCTTGCCCAGCACCTGTTCCTCGGTGTTGACGTAGGCGCGCACTACACCGACCGACTGGGCCGGGATGAGTTGGGCATTGGCCTTCGAGACCAGCTCAAACCGCAGCATTTCGTGCAGTTCGTACTCGGCCACTTTGCCATTGCTGTCGACAGACAGCACACGGCGGTCGACACGGTGATTGTGCAGACGCAGTATCGCGGCGGCCGCGCTGGTCTGCCGGGTCAGGGTCACGCCGCTCTCGCCGAGCAGTTGCGCCAGTTCCGCGCCGATCGGCGACTCGATATCGATACCCTGGATAAGCAACGGATTGAGCGAGGCTGGCAGTGGTGTAGAGCCGCGCAGCTGAAAGCCGCAGGCGGTCAGGGTCAGCGATAACAGCAGTGCGATGGCTATGTGACGGATCATCTGTTTTGTCCTGATCGTATCGAGTTGTAGGAGCGGCTTCAGCCGCGACACTGTGTATAGCAAAATTTCGCGGCTGAAGCCGCTCCTACCGTTCTTTAGTTGGCAACAATATTCACCAGCTTTTTGGGCACCACGATCACCTTGCGCACGCTGGCATCACCAATGAAGCGCTGCACATTCTCATCAGCGAGCGCGGCCTGTTCGATAATCTCTTTGGCGGCATCGGCGGCCACCTCGATCTTGCTGCGAATCTTGCCGTTTACCTGGACCACGTACTGGATGCTCTCCTGCACCAGGGCGATTTCATCGGGTTGAGGCCAGTTACTGTTGAGGATGTCCCCGCCATAGCCGAGCTCACGCCAGAGGGCATGGCTGACGTGGGGCGCGATCGGGGCGAGCAGTCGCAGGGTGATGCCCAGGCCCTCCCGCAGCAGCGCCTGGTCGGCAGAACTGTTTCCGAGCTTGTAGAGGGTGTTTACCATCTTCATGCAGGCAGAGACGACAGTGTTGAACTGCTGGCGGCCGTAATCGAAGTTGGCCTGTTTCAGGGCGGCGTGGATTTCCCGCCGCGCCTCCTTCTGAGCATCGCTGAGCGAGGCCGGGTCGGGCAGGGCCTTGGACTTCTCGATCGCCTCGGCGTTGTTGGCCGCCAGAGCCCAGATGCGCTTGATGAAGCGTAGCGCCCCTTCCACGCCCTCGTCCGACCACTCCAGGGACTGATCCGGTGGCGAGGTGAACATGGTGTAGAGACGCACCGTGTCGGCGCCAAAGCGGTCCACCATGTGTTGTGGATCGACGCCGTTGTTCTTCGACTTCGACATCTTTTCAATGCCGCCGATGTTGACCGGCTGTCTGTCCGAGGCGAGTTTGGCGCTGGTCACGCGGCCCTTGTCGTCGCGCACCACTTCCACATCGGCCGGGTTGTACCAGGTCTTGCTGCCGTCGTTCTCATCGCGATAGTAGGTTTCGGCGATGACCATGCCCTGGGTGAGCAGTTTGCTGAACGGCTCGTTGGAATTTAATTGTCTCTGGTCGGCCGCTCCCGGTATCCCTGCCTCCCGCGGCACTAGTACATCCTGTACGTCGCGCATCAGCTTGTGATAGAAGCGGGCATACAGCAGATGCAGGATGGCGTGCTCGATGCCGCCGATGTAGTGGTCCACCGGCAGCCAGTAGTTGGCGCGCTGATCCAGCATCGCTTCGCTGCTGTCCGGGCAGGTGTAGCGGGCGTAGTACCAGGAGGACTCCATGAAGGTGTCGAAGGTGTCGGTCTCGCGCTCCGCCGCGCCGCCGCACTCGGGGCAGCTTGTCTGATACCACTCGGGCATCTTCTTGATCGGTGAGCCTCCGGTGGCGTCGAAGGCCACATCTTCCGGGAGTACAACAGGCAGCTCATTCTTGGGGACAGGTACTATGCCGCAGCTGTCGCAGTGGATCATCGGGATCGGCGCACCCCAGTAGCGCTGGCGCGATACGCCCCAGTCGCGCAGGCGGTACTGCACCTGTTTCTCGCCCAGGCCCTTGGCGGCCAGGTCGGCGGCGATGGCGTCCACCGCCTCGTAGAATCCCAGGCCGTCATACTTGCCGGAGTTGACGCAGACGCCGTTGCCCTTGTCGGCGTACCACTCCTGCCAGGCGTCGGTGGAGTAGTCCTTGCCCGGGATGTCGATCACCTGCTTGATCTCCAACCCGTAGACCTTGGCGAAGTGGAAATCGCGTTCGTCGTGGGCGGGCACCGCCATTACTGCACCCTCGCCGTAGCCGGAGAGGACGTAGTTGCCGACCCATACCGGAACCTGTTCACCGGTGAGAGGGTGGGTGACAGAGATGCCGGTGGGCATGCCTTTTTTCTCCATGGTGGCGAGATCCGCCTCGGCCACGCTGCCCTGCTGACATTCGGCGTTGAAGGCGGCCAGTTCCGGATTGTTCCTTGCGGCGTGTTGCGCCAACGGATGCTCGGCGGCCACCGCGCAGAAGGTGATGCCCATGATGGTGTCGATGCGGGTGGTGTAGACCCAGAGCTGTTCGGCCTGGCTGTCCAGTTCGTAGGGGAAGGCGAAGCGCACGCCGTGGCTCTTGCCGATCCAGTTGCGCTGCATGGTGCGCACCTGTTCCGGCCAGTCGTTCATCTGCTCCAGTTCATCGAGCAACTCGTCGGCATAATCGGTAATCTTGATGAACCATTGCGGGATTTCCCGGCGTTCCACCAGGGCGCCGGAGCGCCAGCCGCGGCCGTCGATCACCTGCTCGTTGGCGAGCACGGTCTGGTCCACCGGGTCCCAATTGACCACCGAGTTTTTGCGATAGACCAGCCCCTTCTTGTAGAGCTCGGTGAACAGCCACTGCTCCCACTTGTAGTAGTCAGGTTTGCAGGTGGCCAGTTCGCGGTCCCAGTCATAGCCGAAACCCAGCTGTTTCAGCTGGCCTTTCATGTATTCGATGTTGGAGTAGGTCCACTTGGCCGGGGCCATCCTGTTCTTGATCGCCGCGCCCTCCGCCGGCAGGCCGAAGGCGTCCCAGCCCATCGGCTGCAGCACGTTCTTGCCGAGCATGCGCTGGTAGCGTGTCACCACATCGCCGATGGTGTAGTTGCGCACATGGCCCATGTGCAGCTTGCCGCTGGGGTAAGGGAACATCGAGAGACAGTAGTATTTCTCTTTGTCCGGGTCTTCGGTGACCTTGAAGCTTTTATTTTCTTCCCAGTAGCCTTGGGCCGCGGATTCGATATCCGCCGGTCTGTAGTTGTCTTGCATGGTATGAGATCAGGTGTGAGGGGTTGTTATCCAATAAATTCGCACAAGGATACCTTAGCAGGGGTGTTTCATGAAGGTTTATCCATGAAATAGCTGTGTTGTCCGGCGCAGGGCATAAAAACAGTCACCGGATCAGCTTGCGATATTCACAGGTTGGTGCAAACTTAAAGACAGAGAGGTTACTCAGTTGGCAAGAGAGGTGCGGCATGGCCCCGGAAGATAAAAAAGATCCCGTAGAACGCTTGGTGGATGCTTATGAAAATATGCTGGAACGGGTGGACGAGATGCTGGACAAGGCGGAGAAAACCGCCCTGCCAACCCTGAAGAAGAGCCTGGAGAAGGCCAGAGAACGGGCAGTTGAACTGAATGAGCTGACCCGTGAGGAGGCAGAGAAGATCTCGGCCTATGTGGAAAGGGATATGCATGATGCCGCGGATTATCTGAACAAGACCGGCGAGGAGTTTCGAAACTGGTTCAGTTTCGATATGAAGCTGATCGAAAGCCACATGATAGAGATGTTCGCCAATGTCGCGGATCGAACCCGGCTGGAGCTGGAGCGCTTCGCCGAGCAGGCGAGAGAGTCATCCCTCTACCACACCGGTGAGATCACCGGTCCGGGCACGCTGGTCTGCGTGGAGTGCGGCAAGGAGTTGCATTATCACAAGGCGGGACATATCCCCCCTTGCCCGCAGTGCCACACCACCAAGTTCCGCCGTAAAAACGACTGAGTTTTTGTGAATGACTAGGCGACAGCCAGGTCAGTGAATTGGAAGCTGCGTCCGTCGAACAGGCCCCTGTCGCTCAGCTTCAACTCAGGAATCACCAGCAGGGCCATGAACGAGAGGGTCATGAAGGGCGCTTTCAGATCCGATCCCAGCGCCTTGGCCTTCTGATCGAGCAGGGCGTAGTGACGGCCCACGCCATCCCCGTCGGCATCGCTCATGATGCCGGCAATCGGCAGCGGCAGGATGTCGATTTCGCCCTGCTCGGCTACCGCCACACCGCCCCGGTTTTCCAGCACCGCGTTGGCGGCGGCACACAACGCCCGGGCGCTGCTGCCGACTGCGATCACATTGTGGGAGTCGTGGGCGACGCTGGAGGCGATAGCCCCCTCCTTCAATCCGAAGCCGCGAATGAAGCCGACAGCCGGACGGCTGGGCCGATAGCGGTTGATCACGCAGATCGGCAGAATGTCGTTCTCCAGATCAGCCAGGATCAGGCCGTCACGGGTGTGGGGTCTGTACAGCCCTTCGCCGGTGACCAGGGAGCCGTCCCTCACCTCGATCACCCGGATCTGCCCGGCGGCGGGTATCTCCAGGTCTACGGGGCTGATCGGTCGGGCGTCGAAGCAATTGACCGGGATGACCGCAACCCGTTCGAGCAGGGAACGACCCTGGGCGGCCACCGGCTCGCCGTCGATCCAGACCTGCTGCGGGGTGAACTCGGTCAGGTCATCCACCAGCAGCGCATCAATCGGATCGCCGACGCCCAGCCTGCCCAGAGGCAGGCGGTAATGGTCGATCGGGTTCAGGCAGGCAACGCGCAGCACATCGAACAGATCGTGTCCTGCCGCCACCGCACGCGCCACCAGACGATTGATGTGGCCCTGGAGCAGGTCGTCCGGGTGCAGGTCGTCGCTGCACAGCATCACCCGATCGGGTGATTCCGAGATCAGCGGGTGCAGTGCGGCGAAGTTTCTGGCCGCCGATCCCTCGCGGATCAGAATCGACATGCCGGCAGCGATCTTGTCGCGCGCCTCTTTCAGGGAGAAGCACTCGTGATCGGTGCTGATGCCGACGGCGGCGTAGGCGGCCGCCTCCGCGCCCTGTAGTCCCGGGGCGTGACCGTCGATGGGATAGCCCCTGGCGTGGGCCAGTTCGATTTTTGCCATCACGGCCGGATCGCGATTGAGCACCCCGGGAAAGTTCATCATCTCCGACAGGCAGCAGATCTCCGGTTGCTCGAACAGGGCCTCGATCTCCGCGCAGCCAAGCTCCCCCTGGGCGGTCTCGAAAGGGGTGGCCGGCACGCAGGAGGGGGCACCAAAAAAGGCCTTGAAGGGGGTCGAACGGGCATTCTCCAGCATGAACTCCACCCCGGGCACGCCCAGCACATTGGCGATCTCGTGGGGATCTGATACCGTGCCGATGGTGCCGTGGCGCGTGGCCAGTCGCCCGAACTCGCTGGGGGGCAGCATGGCGCTTTCGATGTGGATATGGGCGTCGATGAAGCCCGGGAGCAGGTAGCCCAGATCCGGGTTCGCTGCACCCGTCTCGGTAATTCCGCTGATCCGCCCCGCCTGCCATGACACCTCGGCTGCGAAAATCCGCCGCTGTTCGATGGCGACATAATTGGTCTGAATCTGCCCGTGATTGACTGACGTCATAAAACCCACCCGCTAATGGCCACTGGGCCTTGATCTGGTCCCGATTGGAGGGGATTATAGCAAGCTTGTTTTACAACCGGCTTATCCGATTGGGGTTGGTGTTGAACCGGCCGGCCCCGCCTCTGTTTATTTTCTGGGGAGAGACATTGATGTATGTCAGCATGCGTAAGTTGATTCAACTGGCCACGGTGGCCTTTGCAACACTGGTCGCAGGCGCCAGTCTGGCGGCCGACAAGGGATTGACCTTCGGCATGCTGATGGTCGGACCCTACAACGATCACGGCTGGAGCCAGTCCCACTATGAGGGCGGGCAGTATGTCGAGAAAAAGATGCCAGGCTCGAAGATGATCTATATTGATAAGGTCAATCCTGCCGACCGACCCGGCCTGACCATTCCGATGGTGGTTGACGACCTGGTGGAAAAGGGCGCGACGGTGATTGTCGGCAACTCCGATGATATGAAGGATGGCATGCGCGAGGCCGCGCAGATGCACCCGGATATCAAGTTCATCCATATCTCCGGTGATGATGTCCTGACCGGCAAGGCGCCTGCCAATCTCTCCAACCTGATGGGACGCATGGTGTACGGCAAGATGATGTCGGGCTATGTCGCGGCCCTGTCCAGCAAGACCGGCAAGATCGGCTATCTTGGCCCGCTGATCAACGAAGAGACACGTCGCCTGGCGGTTGCCTCCTATCTCGGTGCGCGCTATGCCTGGACCGAGGTGCTGAAAAAGCCCCTGGCGGATCTCAAGTTCCAGGTCTCCTGGATCGGCTTCTGGTTCAATATCCCCGGCGTCACCGCCGATCCGACCCAGGTCGCCAGGAATTTTTTCGATACCGGCTATGATGTCGTGCTGTCCGGGATCGACACTGTCGAGGCAACCACGGTGGCCGAGCAGATGCGCAAAGAGGGCGCGGATGTCTACTCCGTTCCCCAGGACTATATCGGCAGTTGTGAAACCGCACCGGCGTCCTGCCTGGGCGTGCCCTACTACAACTGGGGTCCGGACTATGTGAAGCTGTTCAGCGCCATGCAGACAGGCAACTGGAAACCGACCTGGACCTGGTCTGGTCCGGACTGGACGGATATCAACAATCCGGACAGCAGCGCCATCGGCTTCGTCAAGGGCTCCGCGCTGAATGCCGAGAACGCCGCCAGCCTGGATCAGTTTATCCAGGGTCTGGGTGATGGCAGCATCAGCCTGTTCAGCGGTCCCCTGAACCTGCAGGACGGTTCGGTCTATCTGAAGGCCGGCGAGACTGCCAGTGACAAACAGATCTGGTATCTGGAGCAGTTGCTCGAAGGGATGGATGGGGCGAGCAAGTAAGCCAGCTTGTCTGTTTTCGATCAGATGCCCTGCCGGAAGCTGTTCCGGGCAGGGCAGTTTTTATTGTCAGGATCGCTAAAGGGCCCGTGTTGAATGCAGGTTGAGTTCCAGCAGATCCACAAACAATTTGGCCCGGTGCAGGCCCTTTGCGGCATCGATATGCGGGTCGAAAGCGGCACCATACACGGGCTGGTCGGCGAGAATGGGGCGGGTAAAAGCACCCTGATGAAGATTCTCACCGGCTATCTCACGAAAACCGGTGGGCGTATCCTGCTGGACGGCGTGGAGGTGGATTGCAGCGATCCCCAGACTGCCGCAGCCCAGGGTATCGGCATGCTCTATCAGGAGCCCCAGGATTTCCCCTCCCTGAACGTGCTGGACAACTTCATCGTCGGGCGTGATTCGGTGGCCGGTCTGGATCGTACGGCCCAGCGCCAGCGTCTGGGCAAACTCGCCGAACGTGTCCACTTCTCCCTGCACCTCTCCGCGGTGCTGGAAAAGCTGACCATCGGCGAACGCCAGCAACTGGAGTTTCTGCGGCTACTCGGTCGCGATGCCCGGGTGCTGATTCTCGATGAACCCACCACCGGAATCTCCGACCAGCAGAAGGCGTTGCTGTTCCAGGCGCTGCGCCAGATCCGGGATGAGTGGCGCACCATTATTCTGGTGTCGCACAAGCTTGAAGAGGTGGAGGCGCTGTGCGACCGGGTCACGATTCTGCGTCACGGGCTGGTGACCGGCGAGGCTGAGGCCCCGTTCAAGGTTGCCGAGTTGCTGTCGATGATGTTCGACAAGCCGCCGAGCATCGAACGCACCGAGCACGACTATCAGCCCGGTGAGGAGATTCTGCGTTTCAGCGGGGTGTCGGCGAATGGCGAACGTGTCGGCCTGAGTGATTGCAATGTGACCATCAACCGGGGCGACATTGTCGGTCTGGCGGGCCTCTCCGGCAGTGGCCAGGGGGTGTTTCTGCGTCTGGCCGCCGGTCTGCTGCATGCGCGTGTCGGTGACTTGATCTTCTCCGGCGCTGCACTCAATCGGCTCGGACATCGGGAGTTCCGCGAAAAAGGGGGGGTGTTTTTACCCTCCGATCGTCTGCATGAGGGGCTGATTCCCGGATTCACCCTGCGCGATCACTTCGCCCTGGCCTCTGGTCTCTCCTCGGCCGCGGCGCAGCAGGCGGCGGAGCAGGCGATCCAGCGCTTCCATATCCGCGGTACCCCGGAGACCCTGGCGGAATCGCTCTCGGGCGGGAACCAGCAGCGGCTGCAACTGGCGCTGATCCAGGCAAATGCCCAGCTGGTGTTGCTGGAGAGCCCCACCCGTGGACTGGATGTCGAGTCGGGGCAGAAGATCTGGCGCTATTTGCGGGAGACCTTTTCCGGGCGCGGGGCGATTGTTTTCAGCTCTGCCGAGCTGGATGAGATCCTGGCCGTGGCAAACCGGGTGCTGGTCTTTTTCGATGGCCGGGTGGTGCGCGATCTGCGTGCCGATGAGCTCGACTATGAACACATCGCCAGTGCGATGACGGGTAAATGAGGATGCAGGGGCTGAAGCGTCATCTGTTCGAGATCGGACTGATTCTGGGGATGGTGGTGCTGTTTACCACTCTGCTGCTCTCCCTGGTCGGGGCCTCGCCACTGGAGGCCTTCAGCCACCTGTTTGCCGGCTCACTGGGATCCTGGGCAAAGTTTTCGCGGGTGTTGAATGTCTGGATACCCCTGACCTTGTGCAGCATTGGCCTGCTCTATGCGTTTCGCACCGGCCTGTGGAATATCGGCGTGGAAGGGCAGGTGGTGATGGGTGCAATCGGCGCAACGGCGGTGCTGCGCTTGGGTCTCGAGGCCAGCCACCCACTGTTCTATCTGCTGGCGGCGTTGTTGATGGGGATGGCGTTTGCCGCCCTCTGGGCGCTGTTTGCCGGCTGGCTGAAGGTGCGCGGCGGGGTGCATGAGATCTTTGCCGGTCTGGGATTGAACTTCGTTGCCATGGGGTTTGTGCTGTGGGTGATCTTCGGTCCCTGGAAACGTGACGGCATTGCCTCCATGAGCGGTACCCAGCCGTTTCCCCTGGAGTTGTGGTTTCCCAGCTTGCCCGGCTGGCGGGTTTCACCGTTCGCACTGGGACTGACGCTGGCGATTATTCTGTTGACCGCCTGGGTGCTGTATCGCTCGCGGATCGGCCTCAACCTGGATGCGGTGGGGAGAAATCCCCGGGCGGTACGTCTGTTCGGTCTGTCGCCCTCGCGCTACATGCTGCTGGCGATCATGGTCTCCGGCGCCCTGGCCGGACTCGCCGGCGGTCTGCAGGTCACCGGTATCTACCATCGGCTGATTCCCTCGATCTCCAGCGGCTATGGCTATCTGGGGCTGCTGGTGGTGATGCTGGCCAATTTCCGCCTGGCGCCGGTGCCCTTCATCGCCCTGTTCTTTGCCGCGTTGAATGTCGGCAGCATCCAGTTGCCGATGATGATGCAACTCGACTCCTCCCTGGCAGGGGTGATCCAGGGGGCCTGCGTGCTGAGTGCGCTGCTGGTGTTCGGGTTGCGGACGCTGAGAAAGCGGGGGCCGTCAGATGAGTGATTTTTCCCTGGTCATCCTGTTTGCCAGTGTGCTGGCGACCGCGGCGCCCCTGATCATCGCCGCGCTGGGGGAGACGATTACCGAAAAGGCGGGTGTGATCAACCTCTCCCTGGACGGCTCGTTGCTGCTGGCGGCAATGATTGGCTTTATGGTGAGTTACGAAACCGGCAGTCTGATCATGGGATTTGCCGCTGCAGCGCTGACCGGCGCCCTGGTTGCGATAGTGGTCGGTATCTTCGGTATCTATCTGGGACTGTTGCAGGTGGCGGTGGGCTTTGCCCTGACCCTGATGTGCAAGGATCTGGCCTATTTTCTCGGCAATCCCTACTCCCGTCTGCAGGGGCCGCAGATGCTGTCAGTGAAAATACCCCTGCTCTCCGACATCCCCTTTCTTGGTCCTGTGCTGTTTCAGCAGCCACTGATGGTCTACCTCGCGCTGCTGCTGATCGCCGCGGTCTGGTGGTACCTGTTTCGCACCGAACGCGGGCTCGAACTGAGGGCGGTTGGTGAAAACCCCGAGGCGGCCTATACCCGGGGCATAGATCCGCGGCGTAAACAGTTGCTGTATACCGCTATCGGCGGGGCGCTGATCGGCATCGCCGGGGCCGCCTACTCGCTGGGCATCAAACCCGGCTGGGGCCGTCCCCAGGGGATCGAGGGATTGGGCTGGATCGCCCTGGCGATTGTGATATTCGGTGGCTGGCATCCGCTCAAGGTTGCCCTGGGCGCCTATCTGTTCGCCTTCCTGCAGGTGATCGGCATCACCCTGCAGGGTGTCTGGCCGAGCGTACCCGCTCAGGTGTTCCAGGTGGCCCCTTTTCCGCTGATGATCTTTGCCCTGGTGATGATCAATCTGTTGCAGCGTGAGAGCGTGCAGGGCTGGGTCAGCGCCCATCCCCTGTTGCAG
Source organism: Sedimenticola sp. (assembly GCA_002869585.1). Taxonomy (GTDB): domain Bacteria; phylum Pseudomonadota; class Gammaproteobacteria; order Chromatiales; family Chromatiaceae; genus BM503. The sequence continues at coordinate 168,807 of PKUO01000052.1, read as the reverse complement.
ACCCTGATCAGGCAGTTGCAGTGCTCACCCCCCAGGGCTCTGGGCAAGAGCTATCGCCCGGACTAGAGCTTATTGGATCAGGCTTGCCAGTTCAGAGAAGGCCTGCTGGGTGGAGCAGAGATAGATCTCCAGGATGCGGTCGTGGCTTAGTCCGGGGAAAACGGCATGATGCCACTCCTGGTTTTCGAAGGCGAGGGCGCAGACGATAGCATCGCCGATGACCCCTTCATGATCCAGCAGCCCCATCCGGACCTCCTCCGCCAGGGGCAACTCACCCAGCAGCGACTCCAGATCCTGGTCCATCAGGATATCCAGAATGGAGAGCAGGCCGGCGGTGAATCCGGCGTCAAAACTCGATTGTCCGGAGTCCTTCAGGAGTTGTCCGCACATGTGCGCCCGGACCAGGGCATTGTTGAACACCTCGTGGGGCTTGCCCTCGACTCCGGCCATCGAGATCAGCATGGTCCAGGCCTTGATCCGCTGCAGGCCCAGGTAGACGATCGCCTGGCGGATCGATTCCACCTTTCGGGGCAGGGCCAGGGCGGCCGAGTTCATGTAGCGCAGGATTTTCAGGCTGAGCCCCGGATCACGACTGATCAGGTCATCGAGCCTGCCCATATCCACCTGGGGATCGCTGAGCCTGGCCAGCAGTTGCATCACCACCATCTGGCTCTCTGATATTCGCTTTGCAGAGACGACATTCGGCCGCGAGAAGTAGTAGCCCTGGAAGTAGTCGAAACCCAGGTCATACAGGCGTTGGTACTCCTCTTCGGTCTCAACCTTTTCCGCCAACAGCTTGATGTTGCTCTGGCGCAGCTGCCTCACCTTCTGCGGCAGGCTGTTCCAGTCAACCACCGGGACTTCAACCTTGATGATGTCGATGTAGGGGTAGAGGGGCGCCCACTGGCTCTCGAAATTGAAGTCATCCAGGGCAAAGCTGAAGCCGTCCTGGTAGAGCCTTTCGATGATTCTGATCAGCGCCTGGTCGACTTCGATATCCTCCAGGATCTCCAGCACGACACGCGATTTGTTGAAGGGGATGGGAGGTAGTTCGACAAAGAAGTTGCGGGTCAGGTTGATAAAGGCCTTTTTCTGATCGACCAGGCGCTCAAAACCGATTTCGGTCAGGGCATTCAGAATCACCCGGGAAGAGGCCTGGTCGCCGTCCAGAACCTGCGCGGAGGCGGTATTTCCGTCGCGATAGAGCAGCTCGTAGGCGAACACCTCCAACTTACGATCGAAGATTGCCTGACGGCCGACAAAAATATCCTGCATAACGCCTCGAGCTGTTAATGAAAGTGGGTTGTTTGCGTAGAAACGGTATCGGCGTCGCGGCGGGTTTTCTTGAGCACAAATAAAAAAGTCCGCACTGGGCGGACTTTTTCAATCAGTAGCGGGAGGGGATTATTTGATTTTCCCTTCCTTGTACATCACATGCTTGCGGATTTTAGGATCAAATTTCTTGATCTCCATTTTTCCAGGCATGTTGCGCTTGTTCTTGGTCGTGGTGTAGAAATGTCCAGTACCAGCACTGGAGACGAGTCTGATCTTATCACGCATGACTATCTCTCCTTAAATCTTGTCGCCACGGGCACGGATTTCGGACAGTACCGAATCAATACCTTTCTTATCGATGATACGCATGCCTTTGGATGAGACGCGCAGGCGCACCCAGCGGTTTTCGTTCTCGACCCAGAAACGATGGTAATGGAGGTTGGGCAGAAAACGGCGTCTGGTTTTGTTGTGTGCGTGGGATACGTTATTCCCAGTCACCGGACGTTTGCCCGTTACCTGACATACTCTGGACATTGTTCAATCCTCAAAACTTTAAGTTTGTGGCGCCTCGCCGGCGCGACAGAAAAACTGTATTCAAAACCCCATCGGGGTCGAAAGAGGCGGATTTATATCAAAAAGCGGTTGCCGTGACAAGTTTTTCACCAATATTTATTTTCAGATCAATCCCCGTTCCGCGAGAGAAGTCATCTCACCGGCGCCGACGATGATGTGATCCAGTACCCGGATATCCACCTGGGCCAGCGCTTCCTTCAAGGTCCGGGTTATCGCTTCATCGGCCCGGCTCGGTTCGGCAACGCCTGAGGGGTGATTATGGGCGAGAATTATTGCAGCCGCATTAAGATTCAGGGCGCGTTTCACCACTTCCCGGGGATAGACCGCCGAACCATCGATGGTCCCGCGGAACATCTCCTCATATTCTATCACCCGATGGCGGTTGTCGAGAAACAGGCAGGCGAACACCTCGTGCGGATAGTCGCTGAGGCGGGATCGCAGGTAGTCGTAAGTCGCTTGTGGACTGGTCAGGCTGTCTTCGCGATCAAGCTGCTCGCGCAGATGGCGCCGGCCCATCTCCAGAACCGCCTGTAGCTGGGCATACTTGGCGCTGCCCAGTCCGTGGCTCTGGCAGAAGCGCTTCTGGTCGGCGGAGAGCAGGGGGCGCAGGCCGCCATGCTCCTGCAGCAGTTCCCGGGCGAGGTCCACGGCGGTTTTGCCGGTAACCCCGGTGCGCAGGAATATTGCCAGCAGTTCCGCGTCCGAGAGAGCGGCCGCGCCGCGTTTCAGCAGTTTTTCCCTGGGCCGTTCATCGGTCGGCCAGTCAGTGATTGCCATGCGCTCATCCTTGTGTGCTGGGGTTACCCATCCTGGTAAATGCAGTGAATGCGCGCAGAATATAACTGAGATCATGCCCTGTAGCCAAATACTGCTTTCAGTAGTCTGCTGATTCAGTTAATCTTTTTCCTAAATCAAAATAAAATCCAATTTCCATTCAGGGTGTGATGAGCAGACTAGACGCAAGGCGTATTCTCATTGGCGTGACCGGGGGCATAGCGGCCTATAAATCGGCTGAGCTGATCCGTCTGCTGCGCAAGGAGAATGCCGAGGTTAGGGTGGTGATGACACCTGCGGCAAGTGAGTTCATCACGCCGATGACCCTGCAGGCGCTCTCCGGTAACCCGGTTCGGCAATCCCTGTTCGATCAGGCCCACGAGGCTGCGATGGGACACATCGAACTGGCGCGCTGGGCGGACCTGATTCTGGTCGCGCCGGGCAGTGCCGATTTCATGGCGCGCATTGCCCACGGACTGGCCAATGATCTGCTGACAACCCTCTGTCTGGCGGCGGAGGCCCCGCTGGTCATTGCCCCGGCGATGAACCAGGCGATGTGGCGCAATGCCGCTACCCAGGCCAATCGGCAGACCCTTGTCGAGCGCGGGATTCTGATCTGGGGACCGGACGAAGGCAGCCAGGCCTGCGGTGAAACAGGACTGGGACGGATGCTGGAGCCTACCGAGCTGCTGGACAGAACGGTCGACCAGCTCTCCGGGGGGAGGCTGTCCGGGGTTGGCGTACTGCTGACTGCCGGTCCGACCCGCGAACCTATCGATCCTGTACGCTTTATCGGCAACCGCAGCTCGGGAAAGATGGGTTTCAGTCTGGCCAGGGCGTTTGCCGCCGCTGGGGCCCGGGTGGTGCTGGTGAGCGGGCCTGTTGCCCAGTCGACTCCCGTGGGAGTTCAGCGGATCGATGTAGAAACCGCCGCCGAGATGCACGTCGCTGTCATGGATCAAGTGGCCGCCTGCGATATATTTGTCGCCTGTGCCGCGGTCGCCGACTATCGTCCGGTCGAGGTGCATGATCAAAAAATAAAGAAATTGGAGGAACAGCTCGATATACGTCTGGAACGCAATCCCGACATACTTGCGGGTGTGGCGGCATTGCAGCCCCCGCCGTTCACTGTCGGCTTTGCCGCGGAGACCCACAGGCCGGTGGAGTATGCGGAACAGAAGCGCCGGAACAAGCGGGTGGATATGATCGCCGCCAATCTGGTGGGCGCCGCCGAGGGCGGCTTCGAGCGGGATGAGAATGCCCTGACTGTCCTCTGGGACGGGGGAGACCTGGAGTTGCCGATGTCCGACAAGGGGGTGTTGGCCGAGCGTTTGGTAACTGTGATTGCAGAGCACTATGAACAAAAATATCGAACTGAAAATACTTGATCACCGCCTCGGTGAGGAATTTCCACTGCCGGACTATGCCACCGACGGTTCGGCGGGCCTGGATTTGCGCGCGATGCTGAATACCCCGCTGGAGCTGGGGCCGGGCCAGACCCAGTTGATTCCCACGGGTGTGGCGATCCATATCGAAGACCCGCATCTGGCGGCGGTAATCCTGCCGCGCTCCGGGCTGGGCCACAAACATGGTATTGTGCTGGGAAACCTGGTCGGGCTGATCGATTCCGACTATCAGGGGCAGCTGTTTGTCTCCTGCTGGAACCGCGGCAATGACAGTTTCAGGATCGAGGTGGGCGAGCGGATTGCCCAGCTGGTGATCATCCCGGTGGTCAGGGCCAGTTTCCAGGTGGTGGAAGAGTTTGCCGCAAGTGGTCGGGGTGAAGGTGGCTTTGGCCATTCAGGACGCCACTGAGTCGCCTGCATGACCGCATCCAGTCAAGGACGTTTGCATGTTTAAAAAGAAAAAAATCGACCTGTTTGATGAGCATAGTCCCACGGTAAGCACCGGAGGGGGTAGGGGTGGATTGAGTCACTTTTTAACGCAGCTGATGCTGGCGGTTCTGCTGATTACCGGATTGACTGCAGTGGCCGGCTATTTTCTGCAGCAACAGCAGGCCGGTCTGGCGCAACAGCAGAGTGCAGGATCAACGGCGCAGATGCTGGCAGAGCGCATCACGGATTTCTCCCGGACCTATCAGGACATCGCCAGCCGGCACATGCAGCAACAGGATTTGGCGACCCTGTTCCAGAGCCAGGACTGGCAGGGATTGCAGGAACAGGCGCTTGCCCTGCAGCGTCTGCTCCCGGAAGGCTCGAACGTGCGGCTGTTTCCCTATGACTGGGATCAGACTGACGAGAAGGCCTCGCCGCCGGTGAGTTTTGCCTCCTTGGATCTGTTGCGCCGGGTGGAGAAAAGCGGTTCACCTTCGAATCTGGAGGTGCATCAGTTCAACTCCCCCCAGCAGCATCTTGCCCTGGTGGTTCCGGTCGGTCCCGCCGGCAATATATCGGGCACCGCCCTGATTGCCCTGCCGTTCAAGCTGTTGCCACAGATGCTGAATGGGGTCGGGGAGTCGGGCCGTTTCCAGTTGCAGCAGGTGGTCGATGGCAAGTCCCTGGCGCTGGTCAGTACCAGCACCCTGAACGACAACGAAATCATCGGCAACATCCCTGTCAGCCACACCCTATGGCAGCTGGCCTATGCCGGCGGCGGAGCTGATCAGACCGAGGCGCTGCTACAGAATCTGGGTCTGATTCTGGTTGCCGGGCTGCTGATGCTGCTGATTATCTACGCGCTTTACCAGAACCTGAGAAAGCGCTTCGAGGATGACCAGGCGACCCTGCTTACCCTGGTCGAGTGTGTGAGTCAGGGACGCAGTGCGGGCGCGCCGCATGCCTTGACAGCCGAGATGCAGGGCGCATTCAACCTGGTCGCCCAGCTGGGTCAGGCGGTTGGGCGCAAGCTCAAGAACGCTGCGCCAACGCAGGATAAAGGCCAGTCAGAAATGGAGGTCGAGGAGGGGCATCTTTCCGACGAGGATATGCTCGATCTGGTGCGTGCCAATCCCTCCCGGGAGCCGAGCGAGATCTCCGATCGGATTTTCTGCGCCTATGACATTCGCGGCGTGGTCGGTGACACCCTGACAGAAGCGGTGGTGCTTGAGCTGGGCCGTGCTATCGGTAGCGAGGCCCACGACCGTGGCCAGCAGACGGTGATTGTGGCCCGTGACGGCAGAAACTCTTCCGAGTCGCTGTGTGACGCCCTGTGCCGGGGATTGATGGCGAGCGGCCGGGATGTGGTCGATATCGGTCAGGTGCCGACCCCGCTGCTATACTTCGCCACTCATTTTCTCGGCAGCAAGAGCGGCGTCGTGGTGACCGGCAGTCACAATCCGGTCGACTACAACGGCCTGAAAATTGTGATTGCCGGGGAGGCGCTCTCGGGGGATGCCATTCTCGGTTTACGCGACCGGCTGCGCGACGGCAACCTGCTGGAGGGCGACGGCGGGTATTCCGAGCAGGATCTGGTTGATGACTATATCAAGCGGGTGGCCGACGATGTGCAGTTGACCCGGCCGCTGAAAGTGGTGATCGATTGCGGCAGCGGCGTGGCTGGCCTGGTGGCACCGGATCTGCTGCGGGCGATCGGCTGTGAGGTGATCGAACTGTACACCGAGATCGATGGCAATTTCCCCCATCATCATCCGGACCCCGGGCAACCGGAAAACCTGGCCGACCTGATCGCGATAGTCAACCAGCAGGGGGCGGATCTCGGTCTCGCCTTCGATGGAGACGGCGACCGTCTCGGTGTGGTCGATTCCAATGGCAAGGTGATCTGGCCGGATCGGCTGCTGATGCTGCTGGCGCGGGATGTGTTGTTGCGCCAGCCGGGCGGGGATGTGATCTTCGATGTCAAATCGACCCGTCACCTGGCGTCGGAGATCCTCGCCTACGGCGGTCGGCCGATCATGTGGAAGTCCGGTCACTCGCTGATGAAGGCAAAAATGCGCGAAACAGGCGCACTGCTGGCCGGCGAGATGAGCGGTCATATCTTCTTCAAGGAGCGCTGGTATGGCTTCGATGACGCCCTGTATGCCGCGGCCAGGCTGCTCGAGGTGTTGTCGGCCGAGGTAGTGCGCTCCGCAGAGGTGTTTGCCGAATTTCCGGAAGGTGTCTCGACCCACGAACTGGTGATGCCATTGACCCAGGGCGATGCCCATGAGCTGATGACCCGGTTCGCTGCCGAAGCCGAGTTCACCGATGCCAAGATCATCAATATCGATGGTATTCGCGCAGAGTTCAGGGACGGTTGGGGCTTGATTCGCGCCTCCAACACAACCCCTTCGCTGGTATTCCGATTCGAGGCCGACTCGGCGGTGGCGCTGGATCGCATCGAGGCGCTTTTCAAGGAGCGGCTGGGAGCGGTCGCACCGGACGAAACGCCACCCTTTTAAGGTTAATTTTTTGAATTTCTAGTATCATCGGCAGCCCGGGATTACCCGGGTTGTTTATGTTTGAGACTGAGTTGACGAGTTATGAGCCTGACAGCAGAAGGTGCGCACAATGTCGCGCACGTATTGACCGAAGCCCTGCCCTACATCCAGCGTTTCCGCGGTAAGACGGTTGTCATCAAGTATGGCGGCAACGCCATGGTGGATGAGCAGTTGAAGAGCGGTTTTGCCCGGGATGTGGTGCTGATGAAGCTGGTGGGCATCAACCCGGTGGTGGTGCATGGCGGCGGTCCCCAGATTGGACAACTGCTGGCCAAGCTGGGCAAGGAGAGTGAGTTTATCCAGGGGATGCGGGTCACCGATCGCGAAACCATGGATGTGGTGGAGATGGTGCTAGGCGGTCTGGTCAACAAGGAGATCGTCAACCTGATCAATCGCCACGGTGGTTCGGCGGTGGGGTTGACCGGCAAGGACGGTGACCTGATCCATGCGAAGAAGATGGTGGTGACGCGCAAGTCCCCCGAACTCGAAGCGCCGGAGATTATCGACATTGGCCATGTCGGCGAGGTGGAGAGTATCGATACCTCGGTGGTGAATATGCTGACCACGGGAAATTTCATCCCGGTGATCGCGCCGATCGGCGTGGGTAAGGATGGCTACTCATACAATATCAACGCGGATCTGGTGGCGGGCAAGATCGCCTCTGTGCTGCAGGCGGAAAAGCTGGTGCTGCTGACCAATACGCCAGGCTTGATGGATAAGGACGGCAAACTGCTGACCGGCCTGACCACAGAGATGGTGGACGAACTGGTGGCCGACGGCACTATCTACGGCGGTATGCTGCCGAAAATCGCCTGCGCCATGGACGCGGTGAAGTCCGGGGTGAACTCATCGGTCATTGTCGATGGGCGGGTCAATCACGCAGTACTGCTTGAGCTGTTTACCGACGAGGGTATAGGCACCCTGATCCGGCGTCGATGAGCCTGTGTAATGAATAATAAAGTCCCGAGAAAACAGCAGATTCTGGAAACCCTAGCCGCCGAACTGGAACGCAGCCCGGGAGAGCGGATCACCACCGCAACCCTGGCCCGCTCCGCTGGCGTTTCAGAGGCCGCGCTCTATCGGCATTTCGCCAGCAAGGCGAAGATGTTCGAAGGGCTGATCGGGTTTGCCGAGGAGACGGTGTTCGCCCGCATCAACCAGATTCTCGAGGATGAGAAGGATGCGCGGATGCGCTGCGCCAAAGTGCTCTACCTGGTGCTGGCCTTTGCCGATCGCAATCCCGGCATCACCCGGGTGCTGCTGGGCGATGCGCTGGTGGGCGAGACCGACCGGCTGCATGGGCGCGTGGAGCAGTTTTTCTCGCGCCTGGAGACGCAGTTCCGGCAGATTCTGCGTGAAACCCGGCTGCGTGGTGATGCCCAGGCCAGCGAGCCGGAACTGGGCGCGAGCATCATGCTGGCGCTGGTTGAGGGCAAGATGCACCAGTTCCTGAGAACCCGTTTCCGTGTCTCACCGGTCGAGGCCTGGGATGCCCACTGGCAGGCCCTGGAGGGGATACTGTTTGATTAGAGGTCGGCCGAGCCGCCGCTAGTTGGACTGTTGATAACCCAGGTAACTCCGGAATCCCATGCGAATCTCTTCCATGGTCGGGCTTTTACACAGATCATCGCCGCGTGGTGAGTCCTTGCACTGCAAGTCCATGAACAGCTTGGCGCCGGCAAAGCCCTCCTCGATGATGCGCGATACGGTCAGGCTGATGTCATCGTCGTTGGCAGGTGCCGCGGTCATGATGATACTGTCGCTGAGAATCTGCAGACGCGTGGTGGCGTGCTCGCGAACATAGTCTTCGGCCTTCTCCCAGGCATTGTTACAACTGACCTTGTCATCACAGACTACCACCGTATCCAGGAGTGAGAAGGGTTTCTCCTCGTCCAGCTGCGCGGTATTCTCCTCGCTGAGTTGCTTCAGCTTGCGGAACCGGTCGATATCCAGGGCCGCCTTTTCGCGGATCAGCTCCTTATTTTGCTCCATGTGAATAATCGCCGCGTAACCGTCCTTGAGCTGCTGGCGCGTGGATTCGATGTTTTTCAGCATGGTATCCGAGACTGACCGTCCCTGCCGCTCGGATTGTGCCGCGTTCTGCTGCATCTCGGCCAGTTTGAACTTCATGCGGCGGATATTACTGCGTGAAACCTGAATCAGGACGTCGACGGCGGTCAGCTTGCCGTTGCGCGCCATCAGGATGTCATCCTCGGTGCGGAATGTGCGCAGCAGTACCCGGTCCTTGGCCTTCTGCTCTTCGATCAGTCGTTGTTGCTCGGCACGCAGGCGTTGCAGTTCCTGTTCGCGCTCGATCTGCTCTTTGGTCTTGGCGGCATCCACCTGATTGACCTGGATGCCACGGTCGTCCAGTTCGCTGCGGGCGCTCTTGCTGTGCTCGGGGGGGACCTTGTCGGAATAGTGGACATTGCCCTCTGCGTCGGTCCATTTATACAGCTTGGCCGCGGTGGCGAGTGCTGGCGCCAGCAACAGGGCCAGCAGCGCAAGTTTGAGGATCAGTGCAAGTTTTCCGGTGCCCATCAAGTCATCATCCTGGTGTCGATCTTAGGTCTGTTAGCGTCCATGTCCGGTAAATACTGAAATCAGTCTGACGTCGATTAGATGCCATAGCTCTCCCGGTAGCGTTTGATGCTGGCCAGCGCTTGTTCGGCGTCCGGCTTTTCCGACAGGTAGTCGATCAGGTGCTCGAGACGCACGATGGCCGCCACCGGCATGCCGTAATCGGTTTCGACCTCCTGGATCGCGGAGCGTTCCCCTTTACCCTTTTCCTGGCGATCGAGGGCGATCACCACCCCGGCCGGGGTGGCGCCTTCGGCCTGGATGACGTCCATCGATTCGCGGATGGCGGTTCCGGCGGTGATGACATCGTCGATGATCATGATTCTGCCCTGTAGCGGGTGACCGACGATCAGTCCGCCCTCGCCGTGATCCTTGGCCTCCTTGCGGTTGAAGGCGTAGGGGATATCGATCTGGTGCTGATCGTAGAGCGCCGCCGCGGTGACCGCTGCCAGGGGTATGCCTTTGTAGGCCGGGCCATAGAGGACGTCGAACTGAATCCCGGAGTCAACGATTGCCTGGGCATAAAAGCGGCCGAGCCGCGCCAGACTGGCGCCGGTGTTGAACAGTCCGGCGTTGAAAAAATAGGGGCTGATGCGGCCCGATTTCAGGGTGAATTCGCCAAAGCGCATTACGCCGACACTGAGGGCGAAGTCGAGGAAATCTCTCTGATAGTCTTGCATGGTTACTCCAGGGTTGTTGACTGAATTTTCCGTGGCTGCGGATCAAGATGCAAGCGCTCTTTCCAATGCGGGTTATACTCCCGCCCTGAATCTGGATAATGTTGTTGAAATGGTCCGTGGCGACACAGACCCGACCGGAAACCAATGTCTGCCGATAATCTCATGGGTTCAACGCGGGATCTACTGAAATCCCTGGTCAGCCCGCGCCTGCTGGTGCATGTGCTGTTCGGGTTTGTCTGTGGCCTGCCGTTGCTGTTGACCGGATCTGTGCTCCAGGCCTGGATGAAAGAGGAGGGTGTGGATCTTTCGGTGATCGGCCTGTTCGCCTTTGTCGGGCTCCCCTATACCCTGAAATTCCTCTGGGCGCCGCTGCTCGATCGCTACACCCCATCCCTGCTGGGACGGCGGCGTGGCTGGCTGTTGCTCGCGCAACTGTCGCTGGTGGCTGCGATTGTGCTGCTGGCCTTCGCCCAGCCGGCGATAAGCCCCCTCTCCGTGGCGATCGCCGCGCTGCTGGTTACCTTCTTTTCTGCCAGTCAGGATATCGTGGTCGATGCCTACCGACGGGAGAGTCTGCGCGACGAGGAGCAGGGCCTGGGCGCCTCCTTCTATGTCAATGGCTACCGGCTGGGGATGCTGCTCGCCTCCGGGGGCGGATTGATCATGGCCGACTTTATGACCTTCCAGTCAGTCTACCTGATCATGGCCGGGATCATGTCGGTGGGTGTGCTTACTACCCTGTTGTCGCCCGAACCCGAGGCCTCGGAGGGCAAGCCCAGAACCCTGCAGGAGGCGGTGGTTGAGCCCTTCCTTGAGTATTTCCGACGCAGAGATGCGCTGGCCATCCTGTTGTTTATTCTGCTCTACAAGATCGGCGATACCATGGCGCAGCACATGACCACGCCCTTCTATCTGGATATCGGTTTCAGCAAGACCGAGATCGGCACAGTGGTGAAGCTGTTCGGTTTCTGGGCGACGATTGTCGGCAGCCTGTTGGGTGGCGTGCTGATCCTGCGTCTGGGGATCTACCGCGCGCTCTGGGGCTTTGGCATCCTGCAGGGTTTGTCGACTGCCGGTTTCGCCCTGCTGGCTCTGGTTGGCAACAGCCTTGGTGGGCTGGCGGCGGTGATCGCCTTCGAGAATTTCAGCGGTGGCATGGGGACGGCGGCCTATATCGCCTTCATGGCCAGTATGACCAACAAGAAGTTCACCGCAACACAATATGCCTTGCTCTCCAGTTTCATGGGGATTCCGCGGGTGATCGCCGCATCACCCACCGGTTTCATGGCCGAGGGGATGGGCTGGGTCGGTTTTTTTCTGTTCTGTACCCTGATCGCGATTCCCGGTCTGCTGATGCTCAACTGGCTGCAAAGGCGGGGTTCAGCGACACGTGCCGAGGGGGTGGTTTGATGGATCTTTGGATGCCCTATCTGAGTGCCTTTCTGGTGGGATTGCTGGGCGGCGTGCATTGCGTGGGAATGTGCGGTGGGATTGTCGGTGCGCTCACCTTCGGGTTGCCGGTGGAACGTCGCAGCAGTGTTCTCGATATGCTGCCCTTTCAGCTCGCCTATAACCTCGGACGCATCACCAGCTATGTGGTAGCCGGTGCGATCATGGGGGGCGTGGGGATTCTGCTGGCCCAGTTCATGCCGGTCTATCTGGCACAGCGGGTACTGCTCGGGATTGCGGGTCTGTTCATGGTGCTCCTGGGGCTTTATCTGGCTGGGTGGTGGATGGCTCTGAACCGGGTGGAACGTGCCGGCAGCCTGATCTGGCGGCGACTGGAGCCGATCGGCCGCAGGCTGATGCCGGTGAGATCCCCCAGGCAGGCGTTGGTGATAGGTCTGGTCTGGGGCTGGATCCCCTGTGGGCTGGTCTACAGCATGCTGGTTAATGCCGTTTCGGCGGGAGGTGTCTGGCAGGGGGCGTTGCTGATGCTGGCCTTTGCTTTGGGAACCCTGCCCAATCTGCTGGTGATGGGCACCCTTGCCGGCGCCGCCGCACGCTTGGCGGAATCCAGGCTGGCGCGCCAGATTGCCGGAACAACGGTGATTCTGTTTGGTCTCTATACCCTATGGAACGCGTTTTAATGACCAGGAGTGCAAGTGATTTTGTGATCGGCGCCCTGGGCTGGGACCATGCTGGCTGGCAGGGCCGCTATTATCCGGACGATCTCCCCGAGGAGTGGCGTTTGAGTTACTACGCCAACGACTTCGCCGCGGTACTGCTGCCCTGGCTGTTCTGGGCGGACGCCTCGCAACAGCGGCTTGCTGCCTGGCTGGACGATGTCCATGCGCGTTTCCGTTTCTTTCTGGAGGTCCGTGAGCCAGAGAGGAACCTCGGCGAATTGAAACAACGGCTGTCCCGGTTGCTGCCTGCAACCGGCGGGTTGCTGTTTGACCCATCCTGCAGTGCGGATCTTGTGGACAGGCTGTTGGATGGGGTTCAGAATGCGCCGCCCTGCTACTTTCCGGTTGTCCCGCCCGAGGTCGGCCTGGCTGTAGGGCAATGCTGGGGAAGGGCTACGGATGCCGCTGAGAGCCGGATCGTATTGCTGGACAGCGCCTCGTCGGCTGATTTGCGAAAAATGCGGGGATTGCTGGAAAGCCTTGTCGCTACCCCGCCAGATACCCCGCCAGATACGGCGCCCTCTGGCCTCTTCTTTCGGGGCGATCCACCGGACACCGAACTGATGGGCGAGGTGAAGATTTTGTCTCAGCTCATGGGATTAGCTTGACGTTGCTCGTGGCGAAAAGGGAAAATGGCCAACTTTCAGCACTCACTCCGAACAGGGCACGCCCGGCGTAGCTGACGCCAGTTGGGGATTCGGGACACCTGTTAAGCGAGAGGATATGTCGGATACGACACAGATTGAAGAGCCGCTGGTGAAAATCCGGGGATTGACCTTTCGGCGCGGCAGCCGAGCGATTTTCGATGGCATTGATATCGATATCCAGCGCGGCAAGGTGACTGCAATCATGGGCCCCAGCGGGACCGGCAAAACCACGCTGCTCAAGCTGATCGGCGGTCAGCTGCGTCCGGATGCGGGCACAATCCATGTCGACGGCCAGGACATCCATGCGCTCAATACCCGCGAGCTCTACAAGCTGCGCATGCGCATGGGGATGCTGTTTCAGAGCGGGGCGCTGTTGACCGATATCTCGGTATTCGAGAATGTCGCTTATCCGATCCGCGAGCACACCGATCTGCCGGAGTCGATGATTCGCAAGCTATTGCTGCTCAAGCTGGAGGCGGTGGGTCTGCGCGGTGCGCGGGACCTGATGCCCAGCGAGCTCTCCGGCGGCATGGCGCGGCGCGTGGCACTGGCCCGGGCGATGGTGCTGGATCCGATGATGATCATGTATGACGAGCCATTCACCGGGCAGGACCCGATCTCCATGGGGGTGCTGGTGAAGCTGATCCGCAAACTCAACGATGCCAGCCGCCTGAGCAGTATCATCGTATCCCACGATGTCCAGGAGACGGCGCAGATCGCCGACCAGATTTATGTGATTTCCAATGGCCGGGTGATCGAGAGCGGCTCACCCGAGCGGATCATGAACTCGGAGCTGGAGTGGACCGATCAGTTCGTCCACGGCCACGCCGACGGCCCGGTGCCCTTCCACTATCCAGCCGCTGATCTGGACGAGGATCTGTTATCCGGCTCCCGGATGGAGTCGTCATGCTAGAACAGCTCGCCAGACTCGGACGGGTTGGCATCACCTTTCTCAAGCATCTTGGGCGCGCCAACCTGTTGCTGTTCAATATCCTTAGCGGTGTCGGCGAGGTGTTGCGCCGTCCGCGGCTGCTGATCGCCCAGATCTACTCGGTGGGTGTGCTGTCGGTGCTGATCATCAGTGTTTCCGGCACCTTTGTCGGCATGGTGCTGGGGTTGCAGGGCTACTATATCCTCTCCCAGTTCGGCGCCGAGCAGACTCTCGGGGTGATGGTCTCGGCCTCCCTGGTGCGGGAACTTGGCCCGGTGGTGGCCGCCTTGCTGTTCGCCGGTCGTGCCGGTTCCGCCCTGACGGCGGAGATTGGCCTGATGAAGGCCACCGAGCAGCTCTCCGGCCTGGAGATGATGGCGGTAAATCCCATCCGGCGGGTGCTGACGCCGCGCTTCTTTGCCGGGTTTATCTCCATGCCGCTGCTGGCTGCGCTATTCGGCGCCCTGGGCGTGCTGGGCGGCTACTTTGTCGGGGTTGGTTTGCTGGGTGTGGATGACGGGGCCTACTGGTCGCAGATGCAGTCTAAGATCGATCTGAACAAAGATATTTACAATGGCGTGATCAAAAGCCTGGTGTTTGGTGTCGTATGTTCATGGATTGCCCTGTTTCAGGGCTATGATGCGGTGCCCACATCGGAAGGGGTGAGCCGCTCCACCACCCGCACAGTGGTGCATTCGTCACTAGCCGTGTTGGGTCTGGATTTCGTTTTAACAGCGCTTATGTTCGGGGAATAACTCATGGTGCAGAAGAAAAGCGTAGAGATAATGGTCGGCGCCTTCATGGCCGCGGGATTCGTGGCCCTGTTTTTTCTTGCCATGCAGGTGAGCAACCTGAGTACCGCATCCTCCGGGGACGGTTATGAAATCAAGGCGCGCTTCGACAATATTGGCAGTCTCAAATCCCGCTCGCCGGTGACTATGGCCGGCGTCAAGATCGGCCGGGTGAAGGAGGTCTCCTTCGACCAGACCACCTACGAGGCGGTTGTGACCCTGACCATCGACGACCAGTACAATGCGATTCCTGATGACAGTTTCGCCAAGATTTTCACCGCCGGGCTGCTGGGTGAGCAGTATGTGGGGATCGACCCCGGCGGCAGTGACCGTTTTCTGAAACAAGGGGATGGAATCAGCATGACCCAGTCGGCGCTGGTTCTTGAGGAGATTGTCGGTCAGTTCCTGTTCAGCAAGGCCGAGGAGGGCGCAAGAGGTGAATAATTTCCTGGTACGCAGTCTGTATGCACTGATTCTGATGCTTGTGGTGATGCCGGCGCTGGCTATCGAAGACCCGGTGGCGCTGGTCAAGCAGACCTCTGAGCGGGTGCTGCACGAGGTGTCGTCGAGGAAGCAGGAGTTGACTGCATCTCCCGGTAAGATATACGGGCTGGTGGATAACATCGTCCTGCCACGCTTCGACTTTGCCCGCATGTCGCGCCTGGTGCTGGGTAAGCACTGGCGCCAGGCCAGTGGCCAGGAGCAGCATGAGTTCGTCGAGGAGTTTCGCGAGTTGTTGGTCAGGACCTACGCAAGCGCCCTGCTGAACTACTCCGGCCAGGAGATCAAATATCTTCCTGCACGGCTGGTGGAGGGCGCGACCGAGGTGACTGTCAATACCGAGGTCAGCGAGAAGGGTGCGCCCGCTGTGCCGATCAACTATAACCTCTATCTGGATGGCAACAGCTGGAAGGTGTTTGATGTGGTGATCGACGGGGTCAGTCTGGTATCCAACTATCGCAGCAGTTTCAATACGCAGATTCGCCGTTACAAGATCGAGGGTCTGATTGCCAGCCTCAAGGAACGCAATCAGCAGGGCAAATGATGACCAAACCCGAAATAGTGCCCGGCGATGGGAGTTACCGTGTGACCGGTGATCTGGTATTCGCCACGGTCACCCCCCTGTTGGCGCTCGGGGAGGCGCTCTTCGGTGACAACAGCGAAATTGTCTTTGATTTCAGGGAGACGGGTCGTTCGGACAGTGCCGGTCTGGCCCTGCTCCTGGAGTGGATGGACCGAGCAAACAGCCGGGGAGTGGATCTGAGATACCGCAATCTGCCCGAGTCATTGCTGGCGGTTGCGCATCTGAGTAATGTCGATGAGTTGATCCGTGCTAGCGGTGATTGAGGTGATTTGACGTCAATCTGGCTATAATTGCTTCCGGTTTGATCCCATTTTTTTTATCATGCCCGTTATTCGCAGGTATTGACTCTTTCTTCACTGGCCCCGAGGGCCATTTCAGCGGTTACTAGATGGATAAACTGATTATCAGCGGCGGCGCCCCCCTTTCGGGCGAGGTACGCATTGCCGGCGCGAAAAATGCTGCCCTTCCGATTCTTGCGGCGACTCTGCTCGCCGATGGCAAGGTGACCGTTGGCAATGTCCCACATCTGCACGACATCACCACCACCATGGAGTTGCTGGGGCGCATGGGTGTGCATTTGGTGATCGATGAACGGCTGAATATCGAGGCAGATAGCAGCACGATCAAGGATTTTTACGCCCCTTATGAGCTGGTCAAGACCATGCGCGCCTCGATCCTGGTGCTGGGCCCGCTGTTGGCGCGCTTTGGCAAGGCCGAGGTCTCACTGCCGGGCGGCTGCGCGATCGGCTCGCGCCCGGTCAATCTGCATATCGATGGTCTGCGCGCCATGGGCGCCAATATCGAGGTGGAGAGCGGTTATATCCGCGCCACGGCCAAGCGTCTCAAAGGCACCCGGCTGGTGCTGGATATAATCACTGTTACCGGTACGGAAAATCTGATGATGGCCGCGGCTCTGGCCGATGGGGTGACGGTGATCGAGAATGCCGCGCGGGAGCCCGAGGTGGTGGATCTGGCCAATTGTATCAACAAAATGGGGGGCAGGATCCGTGGGGCAGGGACCGATACCATCACCATCGAGGGGGTGGAAACGCTGTCGGGCACCGAATACAACGTCCTCCCCGACCGGATTGAGACCGGCACCTATCTGGTGGCGGCGGCCATCTCCGGTGGCAGAATCAAGGTCCGGGATACAGCGCCCTCGCTGGTTGACGCCACCTTGCAGAAGCTGCGCGAGGCGGGCGCCGAGATTGAGGTCGGTGACGACTGGATTATCCTGGATATGAAAGGCAACCGGCCCAAGGCTGTGAATGTCCATACCGCCCCTTATCCCGCCTTTCCCACCGACATGCAGGCCCAGTTCACCGCGCTGAATTCGGTGGCGGAAGGCGTCGGCACAATTACCGAAACCGTGTTTGAAAACCGCTTCATGCATGTGCAGGAGATGCAGCGCATGGGGGCGAATATCAAGCTCGAGGGCAATACCGCGATCTGCTCCGGGGTAAAAAAGCTGACCGGAGCGCCGGTTATGGCGACCGATCTGCGCGCCTCGGCGAGCCTGGTGCTGGCGGGCCTGGTGGCCGAAGGCGAGACGGTGGTCGATCGCATCTACCACATCGATCGCGGATACGAAAACATCGAGGAAAAACTGGAAGGACTGGGTGCGCGGATCAGGCGCGTCCCTGAATAAACCCGACCTTTTTTCGAATCTGGATAGCTATGAAATTTGACTCGCCCATTACCATTGCGTTGTCGAAAGGCCGTATTTTCAAGGATACGCTGCCGCTGCTGGCCCATGCCGGCATCGAGCCGGTGGATGACCCGGAGACCAGCCGCAAGCTGATCCTGGACAGCAATCATCCCGAGGTCAAGTTCGTGCTGATCCGAGCCACCGATGTCCCTACCTACGTGCAGTGGGGTGCGGCCGATATCGGGGTTGCCGGCAAGGATGTGCTGATGGAGCACGGGGGCGAGGGGCTCTACGAACCCCTGGATCTGCAGATTGCCCGCTGCCGGATGATGGTGGCCGGTTTTGATGGCGCTGATCTGACTTCCAACCGTCTGCGCATTGCCACCAAGTATGTCAATTCGGCGCGCAGCTATTTCGCGGCCAAGGGTCAGCAGGTGGAAGTGATCAAATTGTATGGCTCGATGGAGCTGGCGCCGCTGGTCGGGCTCTCCGACCTGATTGTCGATCTGGTCGAGAGTGGCAATACCCTCAAGGCGAATGGCCTGGTGCCACTGGAACATATGGCCGATATCAGTTCACGGCTGATCATTAACAAGGCCTCCTGGAAGATGAAGCACGGTACGGTCACCGCACTGCTGAATGCGCTTAGGGAAGCGGTGCAGCAGAAAGCGTAACCGCCGACCGTTTGTTTTGTCGCTCGCTCACAGAATATGCACTATCTACCTCTCTGGTGGTCAGTAATGGCGACCAGACCGAAACAAGGCTTTTGAGGAACCATGACAATGTCTGATATCCGCCTGCTCAATACCGCTGATGCCGACTTTATGCAGCAACTGGATCAATTGCTGGCCTGGGAGTCGGTTTCGGATGGAGCGGTCAACAACACCGTAAACGACATTATCCAGGCGATCCGCGAACAGGGCGATCAGGCGCTGCTCGACTTCACCAACCGGTTCGACGGTTGGCAGGCGGCCGATGCCGAGGCGCTGGAAATACCCCTGGATCGTCTGCGACAGGCCTGGGAGGGGATTCCTGCCGATCAACAGCAGGCGCTACAGCATGCGGTGGAAAGGGTGCAGGACTATCACCAGCGGCAGAAGATCGACTCCTGGAGCTATACCGAGGCTGACGGCACCCTGCTGGGACAGCAGGTCACTCCGCTGGACCGGGTAGGACTGTATGTGCCGGGTGGCAAGGCGGCCTATCCCTCCTCGGTGGTGATGAATGCTATCCCTGCGAAAGTGGCCGGGGTGGCGGAGTTGATCATGGTGGTGCCCACCCCGAAGGGCGAACTGAACGAACTGGTGCTGGCCGCCGCGCATATCTGTGGGGTCGACCGGGTGTTTGCTGTCGGCGGTGCCCAGGCGGTTGCTGCACTGGCCTATGGCACAGAACTGATTCCGCCGGTGGACAAGGTGGTCGGTCCGGGAAATATCTATGTGGCTACCGCCAAGAGGGCGGTATTTGGCCAGGTCGGCATCGACATGGTGGCGGGTCCCTCCGAGATTCTGGTGATCTGCGACGGGAACACCAACCCTGACTGGCTGGCGATGGATCTGTTTTCCCAGGCGGAACACGATGAAGACGCGCAATCCATCCTGCTCTGCCCGGATGCGGCGTTTGTCGAGCGGGTCAGGGCAAGTATCGACAAACTGCTGCCGACCATGGAGCGTGAGCCGATCATCGCCACCGCCCTGAAGGAGCGGGGCGCCCTGATCACCTGCCGGGATCTAGAGCAGGCCTGCGAAGTGGCCAATCACATCGCCCCTGAGCATCTCGAGCTTTCGGTCGATGACCCGCTTGCGCTGGCGAAACAGATCAAGCATGCCGGTGCGATTTTCATGGGACGCTATACCTCAGAGCCCCTCGGCGACTATTGCGCCGGACCCAACCATGTGCTGCCGACCTCGCGTACCGCGCGCTTCTCCTCGCCGCTGGGGGTCTATGACTTCCAGAAGCGCTCGAGCCTGATCATGGTCTCGAAAGAGGGGAGTGCGACCCTGGGCAAGACCGCCTCGGTGCTGGCGCGTGGCGAGGGTTTGACCGCCCACGCCCGCTCTGCCGAATATCGCTTCGAAGCGGAAGAGTAGGAACATACCATGAGTCGCTACTGGAGCCCGGTAGTCAGTCAGCTCTCCCCCTATGTGCCGGGAGAGCAGCCGAAGATCGACAATCTGGTGAAGCTGAACACCAACGAAAACCCCTATGGCCCCTCGCCCCGGGTGATTGAGGCGATCCGGGGTGAACTGGGTGACAGCCTGCGGCTCTATCCCGACCCCACCGCGTCTCGCCTGCGCCAGACGGTTGCCGACTACTATGGCCTGGAGCCGCAGCAGGTATTTGCCGGCAATGGTTCGGATGAGGTGTTGGCGCATACCTTCTTCGCACTGTTCCAGCAATCCAGGCCGTTGCTGTTTCCGGATATCGCCTACAGTTTCTACCCGGTCTACTGCGGACTGTATGGCATCGCCCACCAGACCATACCGCTGGCCGAAGACTTCTCCCTGCGTCTGGATGACTATCACCAGCCCAACGGCGGCATCATCTTTCCCAACCCGAACGCCCCCACTGGATGCCTGCTACCCCTGGCCGATATCGAGCGGCTGCTGGAGGCGAATACCGAATCGGTGGTGGTGGTAGACGAGGCCTATATCGATTTCGGCGGCGAGAGCGCGGCACCCCTGGTAAAGCGTTATCCCAATCTGCTGGTGGTGCAGACGTTGTCGAAATCGCGCTCCCTGGCAGGTTTGCGTATCGGTATCGCCTTGGGAGATAGCACCCTGATCGATGGTCTGGTCAGGGTCAAGGACAGCTTCAACTCCTACCCGATGGATCGTCTGGCGCTGGCTGCGGCGGTAGCGGCTTTCGAGGATGAGGCGTATTTCAGACAGGTGTGTCAGCAGGTGATCGATTCGCGAGAGCAGTTGAGTGGCGACCTTGCCGAACTCGGTTTTGAGGTGCTGCCCTCGGCCGCCAACTTTGTCTTCGCCCGTCATCCGCAACGGGATGCGGAACAACTGGCCGCGGCGCTACGCCAGGAAGGTGTGATAGTTCGACACTTCAAACAGCCGAGAATCGACCAGCATTTGCGCATCAGCATCGGTACGCCCGAGCAGAACCGCCGCCTGGTCGTGGCGTTGAGGCGGATTGTCTAGCCGCGACTACTCGTTACGGTTGTTCGGCCTTTCGCTGATAACCGCTTCCGTCTCCAGACTCAGCTTGCCGCGCCAACCCCTGATCTGCACCGCTGACCCGGGCGGCAACGAGGAGATAATCTCCAGGATCTCCTGGGAGCTGGAGGGGACACGGTTGTTGATGTGGGTGATGATGTCACCGGGCTCAATGCCTGCCTTGTCTGCCGGGCCATCCTCCAGCACGCCGGAGACCAGTACCCCGCGTTTCTCCGCCAGCCCGAAGGACTCCGCCAGTTCCGGGGTGATGTCCTGGCCGGCGATACCGAGCCAGCCGCGCACCACCCGGCCGCGTTTCAGAATCTGATCCATCACCCCCTTGGCCAGCGAGATCGGTATCGCAAAGCCTATCCCCTGGGAGCCGCCGGTCTTGGAGAAGATCGCGGTGTTGACGCCGATCAGCTCGCCGTAGGCGTTGATCAGGGCGCCTCCGGAGTTGCCCGGATTGATGGCGGCGTCGGTCTGGATGAAATTTTCAAAGGTGTTGATGCCGAGCTGGTTGCGCCCGGTGGCGCTGATGATGCCCATGGTCACCGTTTGACCCACGCCGAACGGATTGCCGATGGCCAGCACCACGTCACCTACCTGCAGATGATCGGCGTTACCCACGGTGATCACCGGCAGATTATCGGCATCGGTTTTCAGTACCGCCAGGTCGGTGTCGGGATCGGTGCCCGCGATCTGCACATCGAGGTTGCGCCCGTTGGCCAGCACCACGCGTATCTGGTCAGCGCCGGCAATGACATGGTGGTTGGTGAGAATATAACCCTCATTGCTGATCACCACCCCGGAGCCGAGGCTCGACTGCAGTTTCTTGCGTGGTTTACTGGTGAACTGATCCCCGAAAAAGCGCCTGAACAGGGGGTCGTTGAACAGGCTGTTGTTTTTCTCGACGGTCAGTTTCGAGGTGTAGATGTTGACCACCGAGGGGGCGGCCTGCTGCACGGCATCGGCGTAGGAGACAGGCCCGACCTGGGGTTTCGCGGTTTTCAGGATCGCCGCCCGGTCGTTGTCGATCAACAGGAATTTGACCGTGAGGGCGCCGATCAGCCCGGCCACTATGGAGATCAGAATGAATGTGAGAAATCTTCGGTTTTGCATGGAAACAGTCTTGGTAGTCATGCCCTGGAGAAAGCCCATCCGGTTGCATGTCGCTACCGTCAGTGCCCAGGAGACACGGAAAAGTCAGAATAGCCTGTGATAATATCGGGTTGCGGCATAAAGTAACACCTCCCCTTAAAGAAGCAACAGGAAAAGCACCGTGACAGTCAGGCTTGATGAACTGGTTAAATATTGCGAACAGCTTTTGGATCCGGAGCGCAGTGAGGATTATTGCCCCAACGGCCTGCAGCTGGATGCCGGTAACATGGATGTATCCCGTATCGTAACCGGCGTTACGGCCAGCCAGGCGCTGATTGAGGCCGCTGTCGATCAGCAGGCGGATCTGTTGCTTGTCCATCACGGCTTCTTCTGGAAGGGTGAGCCGGCGCCTCTGACCGGTATCAAGGGGCGGCGCGTGCGCGCCCTGATCCAGGGGGGCGTCAGCCTGCTGGCCTATCACCTGCCGCTGGATAGACATCCGGAGTTGGGCAATAACCGCCAGTTAGGCGAGCGTCTGGGGTTTGAGCGGATCCAGGCGCTGGATGACAAAGGGCTGCTCTGGGGCGGAACACCTGCTGCGCCGCTAGAGCCTGCTGAACTGGCTGGCCGGATTTCCAGGGTGCTGGGGCGTAAGCCTCTGCATCTGGTCGCAGGGCCGATATCCCTCGCCCGCATTGGCTGGTGCACGGGAGGCGCCCAGGGGTATATCGAACAGGCAGCGGCCCTGGGTTGCGATGCGTTCATTTCCGGGGAGATCTCCGAGCAGACCGCCCACCTAGCGCGCGAGTTGGGGATTCACTTTTACGCGGCGGGGCATCACGCCACCGAACGCTATGGTGTTCAGGCCCTGGGTGAGCATCTCGCCCATCGGTTTGGTCTGTCTCACCAGTTTATTGATATCCCGAATCCGGCATGAGATTGCCGAAACATTGATAAAACGCATTGTTATGCCTGTGAAAACCATGAAATTCTTGACGTTCGACGATGCATGTTGGAGAATGCGCCGTCTATTTTTGGGGTAATATCAGAATATTCTGATCTTCCTGACTGTTACTTCGGGGCCTATCTGAATCTGTTGGGTTTATATTATCCAGCCTACTCCGGGAGTCATAAGCAATGAGCGCAGATGGCGTGGATCTGAAAAAGCGGCGAATGTTGACCGCTGCAACAAGCGTGGTTGGTGCTGTCGGCGCCGGCTTTGTGGTTTACCCTTTTCTGGCGGCCTGGGCCCCCAGTGAGAAGGCGAAAGCGGCAGGCGCACCTGTCGAGGCCGATATCAGCAAGCTCGAACCGGGCCAGCTGATGCGCGTTAAATGGCGCGGCAAACCGGTCTGGATCGTGCGTCGCACCGAGCAGAATCTCAAGGATCTGGGCGCGATCGGCGATCGTCTGGCTGACCCCGCGTCCGATATGCCTCAGCAGCCTGAATACTGCAAGAACGAGCATCGCTCTATCAAGCCGGAGTATCTGGTAGCCATCGGTATCTGCACCCATCTGGGTTGTTCACCCACCTATCGTCCTGATGTGGCGCCGGCTGATCTGGGTGCTGACTGGGTTGGCGGTTTCTTCTGCCCCTGCCATGGTTCACGCTTCGATCTCTCGGGTCGTGTCTATAGTGGCGTGCCGGCCCCGACCAATCTCGAAATTACCAAGTACACCTTCCTGTCCGATACCACGATCCGGGTCGGTGAAGATGGAGGAGCAGCCTGATGAGTGCGATGAAAAATTTCGTAGGCTGGATCGATGACCGTTTCCCGCTGACCAAGGTCTGGAACGAGCATCTGGCCGAATACTATGCGCCGAAGAACTTCAACTTCTGGTACTTCATGGGCTCCCTGGCAATGCTGGTGCTGGTCAACCAGATTCTCACCGGCGTATGGCTGGCCATGAGCTACAAACCGGATGCCGACCTGGCGTTTGGCTCGGTTGAGTACATCATGCGCGATGTCGACTGGGGCTGGCTGATCCGCTATCTGCATTCAACCGGCGCCTCGGCCTTCTTAATTGTCATCTACCTGCACATGTTCCGCGGGCTGATGTACGGCTCCTACCGCAAGCCGCGTGAACTGCTGTGGATCATCGGTGTGGTCATCTACCTGGCGATGATGGCGACGGCGTTCTTCGGTTATCTGCTGCCCTGGGGGCAGATGTCCTTCTGGGGCGCACAGGTTATCGTTAACCTGTTCTCCGCTATCCCGGTGATTGGTCCGGATCTGGGTGTCTGGATTCGTGGTGACTACGTCATCTCCGACGCCACCCTGAACCGTTTCTTTGCCCTGCACTTCCTGTTGCCATTCCTGCTGGCCGCCTTGGTGTTCGTGCACATTGTTGCCCTGCATAAAGTTGGTTCCAACAACCCGGATGGTATCGAGATCAAGAAGAACAAGGATGAGAATGGCATTCCGAAAGACGGTATACCTTTTCACCCCTACTACTCTGTAAAAGATATCGCTGGCGTGGCGGGCTTCCTGTTCCTGTTCGCCGCTGTAGTGTTCTTCGCGCCGGAGATGGGTGGTTTCTTCATCGAGCATCCCAACTTTGAGCCGGCCAACCCGCTGAAAACACCTGAGCATATCGCCCCGGTCTGGTACTTCACGCCCTTCTACGCGATCCTGCGTGCAGTGCCATCCATCGCCGGTTCGGCATTCCCCGGTGTTGCGGCCATGCTGCTCTCCATCGTGGTGATGTTCTTCCTGCCCTGGCTGGACAGAAGCCCGGTGAAATCGATCCGCTACAAGGGCGTCATTTTCAAAGCCTCACTGGCGATCTTCGTTGTTGCTTTCATCATGCTCGGCTACCTGGGAACTCAGCCTACCACCGAGGGTAAAACCCTGTTGGCGCAGATAGGCACCGTGCTTTACTTCGCATTCTTCCTGCTGATGCCTATCTACAGCAAGATGGATAAGACCAAGCCCGTTCCAGAGAGGGTCACCAAATGAAAAAGCTGATACTTTCATTTCTGTTAACTGTTATGCCGGTGATCGGGTTGGCTGCTGGCGGTGGCGTGCAACTGGACGACGCGGATATCGATCTGACCGATCAGGCCTCTCTGCAGCATGGCGCCAAACTGTTCATGAACTACTGCCTGAGCTGTCACTCGGCCAAGTACCAGCGTTACAATCGCATGGCGCGTGATCTGGGCCTGACCGAGGAAGAGGTTAAGGACAACCTGATGTTCACCACCGATAAGATCGGTGACACCATGAATATCGCCATGAATCCTGCGGATGCCGAGAAGTGGTTTGGCGTTGCGCCTCCGGATTTGAGCGTGATTGCCCGCGCCAGGGGTGTTGACTGGATCTATACCTATCTGCGCAGCTTTGTGCCGGATGAGAAGCGTCCTTTTGGTGTCAATAACACGGTATTTCCTGATGTGGGCATGCCCCATGTTCTATGGAAGCTGCAACAGGATCAGCCTGCGGAAAAATTTGATTCCGACATGCGTGATCTGACTGCTTTCCTGAGTTACATCAGTGAGCCCATCCAGGTTGAGCGTCAGCGTCTGGGCGTGTGGGTGCTGTTGTTTATCGCGGTATTCTTCGTGCTGGCCTATCTGCTGAAGAAGGAATACTGGAAAGATATCCACTGATTGGCCTTTAGTCAGTGAACAACACGGGGGTGCGCAGTTTTGGTATACTGTGCACCCCCTTTGTTTTTAGCGAAAAGAAAATCGTTAATGACCTGGGCGTGAATCTGTGATTCGTAATATTACTGGAGTGGATTAAATGGCGGTTGTGGCGAATAAAAGATCCGTAATGACCATGTACTCGGATGCGAAGAGTCCTTACAGTCATCGTGTGCGTCTGGTTCTTGCAGAGAAGAGCATCACGGTCGATATCATAGATACCGATCCCGTGGATCTCTGCGAGGATGTCATCGACCTCAACCCCTATGGCACGCTACCCACCCTGGTCGACCGGGATCTCACCCTGTACGAGTCGCGCATCATCATGGAGTATCTGGATGAGCGCTTTCCGCACCCGCCGCTGCTGCCGGTCGATCCGGTCTCGCGCGCCACGGCACGGATGTACATGCACCGGGTCGATCATGACTGGTACACTTTGATGGATGAGATTTTCAAAGGCGGCAAGGGCGAGGCCAAGGCACGCAAGGAGTTGCGCGAGAGCCTGATCGTCACCTCCCCGGTGTTCAGCGCCAAACCCTTCTTCATGAGCGACGATTTCACCTTGGTCGACTGTTCCATTGCCCCGCTGCTCTGGCGTTTGCCGGTGCTGGGTATCGATCTGCCGCCTGCCCAGGGCAAGGCGATCAGCGACTACGCCAAGCGTATGTTTGAACGGGATTCCTTTCAGACAAGCCTCACTGAGTCCGAACGCGAAATGCGCGAGTGATCCGGGCGGTGGTGAACCTCAGCTCAAACCGGCCCTATCTGATCCGCGCGCTCTACGAGTGGCTGGTGGATAATGACCTGACTCCGCATCTGTTGGTCGATGCGGAGGAGGAGAGCGTCATCGTCCCCAACCAGTTCGTGGAAGAGGGGCGCATCGTCCTCAATATCAGTCCGACCGCGGTGCGTGGCTTGGAACTGGGTAATGACGCGATCACCTTCAATGCGCGCTTTGCCGGCAAATCGATGGATGTCTATGTACCACCTTCCGCCGTGCTGGGGATCTATGCCCGGGAAAACGGCCGTGGCATGCTGTTTCCGGATGAATATGTCGATGAATCCGAACAGACACCGCCCGATGACGACCCCAAGCCACCCAGGGACCGCCCGGTTCTGAAAGTGGTCAAGTGATCCGTGGGGGTGGCTGATGTCACTCCTCGCTGGGCAGGCCAAGGCTGAACTCCTGCATCCGGATGCCGATCAGGACGATATGGCCACTGCGGCGACCAGCACCCTCTTCACTGAAATCAAAGCGGAACACCCTACGAATCCGCACCCCTTCCAAGGTCCAGCGTAACCCCAAACTTCGCAGGGCGACTGTCTGATCGAGAAATTGCAGCCCACGCTGTTTGCAGGCCGCACTGCTGATGGCGGTGGCGATCTCCCGCGCCCGCGCCCCGTCCAGCCAGAACCAGACAAGCGCGGCAAACAGCAGAAGGATGATGATGGTTGGCATGGACGATAGGTGACCTTGAATGCAATCAGGAACTGAGCCCGCAACGGGATTTATGGCTACAGTGTGCCATAATAACCGCCCTTATTGGCTGCCGTCATAGATCTGGAGTTGTTGAGTGATGAACTGGTTGGATGAGTTGTCGATGCCGTTGGTGATCATGGCGGCGTTGTTGCTGGGGCTGGCGCCCTTTGTTCCCGAACCCCATGTCTGGGAAAAGCTGAAGATGCTGGCTGATGGGACGCTAGTAAAGCCGCTCGATATTTTTGACCTGTTGCTGCATGGTGCGCCGATCGTGGTGCTGGTGCTGAAACTGATGCGTGTCCGGGGCCAGAAAAGCTAGGTAGGATTTCGCAGGCGGTCGAGGCGCAGGCGCTGGCGCTCGTCGAACAGTCGATAGGAGCCGATCCAGACCGCGAAGATAGCGCCAAGCCCAGTTCCGACCGCAATCAGCAGCATGATCATGATCTGATACTTCGCGGCCTCCATCGGCGGACTGCCGGCGAGTATCTGGCCGGTCATCATGCCCGGCAGACTCACAACCCCTGCCGCCGCCATGGCGTTGATGATCGGGATCAGGCCGGAGCGCAGGGCGTTGCGCCGGATATCCCGGATCGCCTGATCCCAGTTGTGGCCGAGTATCAAGCGCGCCTCGATCGCCCCGCGCTGCAGGTAGGCGTTCTGGGTGAGATTGTCCAGGGCGATGGCCATCCCCGACATGGTATTGCCCAGCAGCATGCCGAGCAGTGGAATCAGGTACTGCGGGGTGTACCAGGGATCGACGCTGATGACGATGTGCACCGCGATCAGGGTGATGCTGAACGATGAGATGAACATCGACAGCGTGCCAATCCCCATTCCCCAGCTGCCGGTAAAGCGGCGCTCCTGCCGCGCCATCACCTCATATCCGGCCACCCCGAGCATGAACAGGGTCAGCAGGCCGATCAGCAGCGGGTGGTCCTGGCTGAACAGGGTTTTCAGCACCAGACCCAGCAGGGTCAGCTGCACAATGGTGCGTGCCGTTGCCCAGAGCAGGCGTTTTTCAATACCCAGTTGCAGATGCCAGGAGAGCAACGCCAGGCCGAGGACCATCAGGCTGGCGATGGAGAGATCCCAGGGAGTGAGTTGGATCAGCTCCATGGTTCGGACTCCAGTGTGTCTTTGTGAAAGCGCAGGGCGGCTTGGGCGACACGTTGCCGTTGCGCCCGGTCATGGCTCACCCACAGCAGGGCAGTGTGGTGTTCCGTGCGGTATTGAGTCAGCAAGGCCTCAACCCGTCCGATGTTCTCCTGGTCCAGATTGGCCGTGGGCTCATCCAGCAGCAGCACCTTGGGATTGCCGATCAGCAGTCTGGCCAGGGCCAGGCGCTGACGTTCTCCGCTGGAGAGGCGGGCGATCTCCCAGTTCATCACTTCGCTGGAAAAGCCCAGGGCGCTCAGCAGTATCTCCAGCTCTGCGCTGTCCTGGTCTGCGAAGTGATCACTCACTTTTTCACCCCACCAGTGACTTTCAGCCGGCAGATAGCCCACCTGCCGGCGCCAGTCGGTCGGTGCTATCCGGTTTCGGGGCAGATCGGCGAGGGCGATAGTACCGGCATTCGGGTCGAGATCGGCAATCGCCCGCAGCAGCCGGGTCTTGCCGCAACCCGAGGGTCCGGACAGGGTGATGCATTGTCCCGGTTGGAGCTCCAGACTGAAGGGCTGAAGACCCGGACTTGAGAAATTGTGCAGCGCCAGGCCGTCCATCAGCGCCGCATGAAGATCAGATCCCAGACCCCGTGTCCGAGCCTCTGTCCACGCTGTTCGAACTTGGTCAGCGGTCGGTAGTCGGGGCGGGCGGTGAACTGCCCGGAACCGGCACTGTTGCTGAACAGTTCAGGCGCTTCGCTAAGCACCTCCATCATCTGCGCGGCGTAGTGTTCCCAGTCGGTGGCAGCGTGGAAGAAACCGCCGGGGCGAATCACCCGGGCCAGTTCTTTGACCAGGCTGGATTTGAGAATGCGGCGTTTGTGGTGACGTTTCTTGTGCCAGGGGTCGGGGAAGAACAGAAACACCCCCTGCAGGGCCGCTGTTGCAATACCCTTTTCCAGGACCTCGACGGCGTCATGGCGCATCACCCGGACATTGCCCAGACCCAGTTCTTCGATCTTCATCAGTAGATGACCGACACCGGGCCTGTGCACCTCGATACCGAGGTAGTTGTTGTCGGGGTCCCCCGCCGCCATCTGCGCCAGTGATTCGCCGTTGCCGAAACCGATCTCCAGCCGTATCGGACTGTCATTGCCGAACAGGGCGGGCAGGTCCAGGGCCTGGCCGGCAAAATCAATCCCGAACTTCGGCCAGAGGGTCTCGAAGGCGCGCTCCTGTCCGGCGGTCAGACGCCCCTCGCGCAGCACGTAGCTGCGGATCTTCCGCGGATGTTCCGGGCTAGGGCTGTCTGGCATCTTGGTGGGCAGATGGCTCAGAAGAACAGGCCATCGATTGGTGAAGAGGCCGAGGCAAAGCGCTTGGCGGGCATGCGTCCGGCCAGAAAGGCCTCGCGTCCGGCCTCAATCGCCTTGCGCATGGCCGAGGCCATCAGCACCGGCTGTTGCGCGGCGGCGATGGCGGTGTTCATCAGCACGCCGTCACAACCCAGTTCCATGGCTACGGCGGCGTCTGAGGCGGTACCCACCCCGGCATCCACAATGATGGGCACCTTGGCGTTCTCGACAATGGTCATGATGTTGAGCTTGTTGCGGATGCCCAGCCCGGAACCGATCGGCGCGGCCAAAGGCATTACCGCCACGCAACCCATCTGTTCCAGCTCGCGGGCGATGATCGGGTCATCATTGGTGTAGACCATGATGTCGAAGCCATCCTTGATGAGCTCTTCGGCGGCGCTCAGGGTCTGAATGACATCCGGAAACAGGGTTTTTTCGTCACCCAGCACCTCCAGTTTCACCAGGTTGTGGCCATCCAGGAGTTCGCGCGCCAGTTTGCAGGTGCGAACAGCCGTCTTGGCGTCGTAGCAGCCGGCGGTGTTGGGCAGGATGGTGTATCTGTCAGGGGGCAGGATATCCAGAATATTGGGTTCATCCGCATTCTGGCCCATGTTGGTGCGGCGCACGGCAATGGTGATGATCTCGGCACCACTGGTCTCGATGGCCTGCCGTGTCTCCTGCATATCCTTGTACTTTCCGGTGCCTACCAGGAGGCGCGAGCTATAGGTTTTTCCGGCAATGGTCAGGGTGTCGTTGGTCAAATTGGACATGGTTATCACTTCAATGGTTGATCCAGGTTACTGGGATGTTCTGGGGATTGGCGGTGGGGCCGGTCCGAAAGGGATCAGCCGCCACCAATGGCATTGACGATCTCTACCTGATCGCCTTCGCTCAGCTGATGGGAGCTGAAAGTGCTTCTCGGCACCAGCTCTTCATTGATCTCTACCGCGATGCGCTGTCCGGTCAGCTCCAGCATCTCGATCAGATCGCTCATGATCAGGTTGTCGCTGACCTGTTTTTGTTCGCCGTTTATATAAATCTGCATGTTCGCTGTGCTGCAGGTTGCGCCTGAAATAGTGTAATGGATGTATTCTTTCAAATTCTACACTAAACTGGCATCTCCAAGCATAACAACGATAAATGAGGAGGATTCGATCTTGAGTGAATGGACCGAAGACCTTATCTCCGTGGAGGACGCAGAAACCCTGGACGGCCTGTTTGTCCAGCGGATAAAGCGCACGCCGGACAATCTGGCCTACCGCAGCTTCGACCGTGAGACCAAGAGCTGGGTCGACTACAGCTGGCGGGAGATCGGTGAGCAGATCGCCCGCTGGCAGGATGCGCTCTCCCATGAGGGGCTGCATCCGGGCGACCGGGTGGCGCTGGTGTTGCGCAACTGCCCCGACTGGGTGGTGTTCGACCAGGCCTGTCTCGGCATGGGGCTGGTGGTGGTGCCGCTGTATACAGACGATCGCCCGGAGAACATCGCCTATATCCTCGATGACTCGGCAGTCAAGCTGCTGCTGGTCCAGGATGCGGGACGCTGGAAGCGCCTGCAGACCGTGGTCGGCGAGGAGAGCAGCGTGCGCCGTGTGCTGCTGCTCGATCCGGGCAAGGAGGCGGAGTCACTGGCGGAAAAAGACGAGCGTGTGCGTATTGTCGGCAGCTGGCTGCCAGCCCAGGGGTCACATCTGCGACGGCGCAAGGGCGATCCCCACGAGCTGGCCTCGATTGTCTACACCTCAGGAACCACCGGCCGTTCCAAGGGTGTGATGCTGAGCCATCACAACATGCTCTCGGTTTCGCACGCCTCGATCACCGTGATCGATGTCTTCCTGCAGGACAGTTTCCTCTCCTTTCTTCCCCTGTCGCACACCCTGGAGCGCACCGCCGGCTACTATCTGCCGGTGATGACCGGCTCCTCGGTAGCCTATGCGCGTTCGGTTGGTCAGTTGGCGGAGGATCTGCAGATTATCCAGCCGACGGTGCTGATTGCGGTGCCGAGGATCTTCGAGCGGGTCTATGGCCGGGTCAAGGACCAGATGTCACAACGCCCGAAGCTGGTGCGCGCCCTGTTCGAGACAACGGTCGATGTCGGCTGGAAGCGTTTTCTGCGGCAACAGGGTAAGACCGGTTGGCGCCCATCGATGCTGTTATGGCCACTGCTGAACAAGGCGGTGGCGTCCAAGATAACCTCTAAGCTGGGTGGCAAGTTGCGCATTGCCGTCAGCGGCGGCGCCCCCCTGTCGCCGGACATCGCCAAGGTATTTATCGGGCTCGGGGTGCCGATCCTGCAGGGTTATGGGCTGACGGAAACCAGCCCGGTGATCAGCGTCAACCCGGTCCAGGACAACGAACCCGCCAGCGTGGGGGTGCCCCTGCGCGGTATCCAGGTGCGCATCGGCGAGGACAATGAGCTGCTGGTGAAGAGTCCCGGGGTGATGATGGGGTACTGGAACAACCACTCGGCGACCGCCAAGATGATCGACTCCAAAGGCTGGCTGCATACCGGTGACCAGGCGCGCATCGACAACAATCACATCTACATCACCGGGCGTATCAAGGACATCCTGGTGCTGTCCAATGGCGAGAAGGTGCCTCCTGGCGATATGGAACTGGCCATCGCCCTGAATCCGCTGTTCGAACAGGTGATGGTGATCGGCGAGGGGCAGCCCTATCTGAGCGCCTTTATCGTACTCGATGGCGATTTTTGGCCTGGGCTTGCCCAGGATTGCGGTCTGGACCCGATGAAACCGGAAAGCCTGCAGGATGCCAAGGTGCATGCGGTGGTGATGCGTCACACCAAGGACGCCCTGAAAGGCTTTCCCGGCTACGCGAAAATCCGCCGGGTTACACTGTTTCTCGAGCCCTGGACGGTGGATAATGGCCTGTTGACGCCAACCATGAAGATCAAGCGGCCCCAGGTGCTGGAACGCTTTGCCGCCGAGGCGCAGGCAATGTATCAGGATGGCCCTGCCGCAGGTGATCGCCGATAGGGTCTTTGCATGGAGCACAACTCATACTATGATGCGCTCACATGCGGGTGTAGTTCAATGGTAGAACGGCAGCTTCCCAAGCTGCATACGGGAGTTCGATTCTCCTCACCCGCTCCAATTCCCCGGGACCCTGCAAGGGTCGTTGCAAGCCTGCAGTGTGGCCGCACCATGCGCAAACTCAAACAGCCTCTATTTCCGCCTGTTGTCTTGCGGCGGTTCTCTGGCAAGGGCTGCTGATGGGGCTGTTATCCGGGATAACGCTGTTGCTGATCTACCAGCTGGTGGGCGAGGTCCTGGTGTTTTTCACCGGTCTGAGCATTCCCGGTCCGGTGGTTGGAATGCTGTTGCTGCTGGCCACCCTGATTATCCGAGGCCACGTCAGTGAGTCGCTGAACGCAACCGCCAATAGCTTGCTGAGCCATCTCTCGCTGCTGTTCGTGCCTGCGGGGGTGGGAGTGATGGTGCATTTTCAGCGCATCGAGGCGGAGTGGTTGCCAATGGGCGTGGCGCTGTTGCTGAGCACGGTGTTGTCGCTCGCCTTTACCGCCTTTATTCTTAGTGTGATGATCCGCCTCACCGGCAAGCGGAGTGCGCCCGATGGCGGAGAATGAGTTCTTCAGGCTCTGGGTCTATCTCTCCGCCTCGCCGCTGCTGGGTTTGACGGCGACCCTGATCGCCTATCAAAGCGCCTATGCACTCTACCGCTATGCCGGCAACAATCCCTTGCTGAATCCGGTGGCCATCTCGGTGCTGTTTCTGATCGCCTTGCTGATGCTTACCGACACCCCCTATACGGAATACTTTGAAGGGGCGCAGTTCGTTCATTTTCTTCTCGGTCCGGCCACAGTGGCCCTCGCGGTTCCGTTATACAAGCAGCTAAACAAACTCAGGACCCTCTGGTTGCCGCTGGTCACAGCGCTGCTGGTGGGGGTTGCCTTTGCCGGGTTGAGCGCGGTGGGCATTGCCATGGCGCTGGGCGCCAGCAAGGCGACCCTGCTGTCGCTGGCGCCCAAGTCGGTGACCGCGCCGATCGCCATGGGTGTTGCGGAGAAGATCGGTGGCCTGCCTTCCCTGACAGCGGCGCTGGTGGTGATCACCGGCATTGTCGGTGCAGTCATCGGGACCAAGGTGTTTGACCTGATGCGTATCAAGGATGATAGTATCCGCGGCTTCTCCCTCGGCCTCACTTCCCACGGCATCGGCACCGCCCGGGCCTTTCAGCAGAGCGAGGAGATGGGTGCTTTCTCCGGGTTGGCGATGGCGCTCTCCGCCTTCACTACCGCGATTATCCTCCCCTGGCTGCTCTCCCTGCTGTGCATTATCGACTGACAGGCCATTAGGCGAGGAGCGCCGGCAGTTGTTTGGTCAGCGCCTGCTTTTGACTGACAGCCGTCCCGGTCAGGACAAATCCCTGCAGTTGCCCGTCAGCCGAACGGAACAGGGCGGTGACATTGTCCTGATCTGCGCTGATTTCCCATGCACCCTCGGCCGACCTCGGTGGTGGCGCAGCCACGATGGGGCATGCCGGGGTTTTGATCACAACCGGCATCGCCGGATATTCCACCGCAGTCGGTGTGCCTGCCAGGGTCTTGGCCAGCGCCCGGGCGCCAATCATCAGCGGCGCCACATAGGGTAGATTGAGGCCATCGACCTCGGCACAATCGCCCAGGGCGTAGACTCGGGCCATGCTGGTCTGCAGGTTGCGGTCAGTGACGATGCCGCGGTTGGTGGCAATGCCCGTTTCCGCCGCCAGGCCGATATTCGGGCGCAGTCCGACCGCAGAGAGCACCAGGTCGGCCTCCAACTGATCACCATTGCTCAGCAACAGCCGATAGCCGTTCGGGAGCTTGTCGATCTGATCGACGACGCTGCCGAGGCGCCAGCCCACGCCGGTTTTTTGCAGTGCGCTCTGCAGAGCGGTCCCTGCGCTTTCCGGCAGCAGGGTGCTGATCGGGTAGGGGTCGGGCCCGATGAGGGTGACCGCCTTGTTCACCTGCAACAGGTCGTTGGCGAATTCACAGCCAATCAGCCCGGGACCGATGATGGCGATGCCCTGCGCCTGTTCCAGTTTCTCCCGGAAGTGGGCGTAGTCACCCAGGTTGTTGACCGAGAGGACATCCTCCGCACCATCTCCCTTGATGGGCAGCCTTATCGGCCGTGCACCCATGGCAAACACCAGCGAGCTGTAGGTGTGGCTGCCCTGACGGGTGAACACCGTTCGGTTATGACTGTCGATGCCTGTTACCTGGGTATGTGTGAGGATCTGGGCCTGCAGCGTCTGCGCCATCGCCTCGGCATCCGCCAGGGTCAGTTTGGCGTCGTCCTTGCCCTGTGCCAGAGCATTACTGAGCATGGGCTTGGAGTAGGACCGGCCATCATCCTCAGTGATGATGAGCAGGGGGGTGATCTGGTCCAGCCGGCGAAACTCCCGCGCCAGACTGTACCCTGCCAGGCCTGTGCCGATAATGATTATTGAGTCCATAGTGGTTACCGCTTGGTGAGATTGGCCCCTCCGAAGAGGGGCCAATAAGGGATCAGACTTCTAACATTTCAAAGTCAGCCTTGGCGACGCCGCAGTCAGGGCAGGCCCAGTCTTCGGGGATATCTTCCCACTTGGTGCCTGGGTCTATGCCCTCCTCGGGCAGACCCAGGGCCTCGTCATAGATAAAACCACATACAATACATTGCCACTTCTTCATTTTTATAACTCCTTAACTAAGCTGTAAATCTGTTCGATCAGGCACTGAATTTATTCAGTGTGTCCCGGTAATGGTTTGCGTGCCGCTGTTCGACATTGGTCAGGGCGGAGAAACGCTTTGCCGCCTTTTCCAGGATGGCCGCAAACTGCTCTGCATGTTCCTTAGACTCCGCAATCTGTTCATCCATTTCAGCCACCGCCGCATGATTCTGTTCTTCCAGCGCGGTATTTCTGAAGGCCGGATACATCTCGGTATACTCGTAGGTCTCACCCTCGATGGCCAGTTCCAGCATCTTTTCGACGCTGAGGGTCTGGGGCGGATAGAGCAGTTCCAGGTGTCCGAAGGCGTGCGCCGTCTCCTGACGGGCGGTCTCCTCGAACACATCCGCTACCGCGTCGGCACCGAGTTTGCGGCATTCGCGGGCAAAGTAAAGGTATTTGCGGTTCGCCATGGATTCACCGGCAAAGGCCGCTTCAAGGTTCTGAATGGTCTGATAGATGTTTTTGTCGCTCATTTCGTTGCTCCAGTTGTCTCTGTAATTAGTTGTGTTCTCAATCTGTGGACAGAGGTTACCGGGTCTGTTAATTTCGGTCTAACGGATTAAAACGATGATATTAATCGGTAAAAACGATCATGAATCTTCCCAGTGTCAGACAACTGCAATATTTCGTCGCCGTCGCCGATTCCCAGCACTTTGGCCGCGCGGCCGAGCACTGTTTTGTCACCCAGTCGACGTTGAGTGCGGGCGTTCAGGATCTTGAGAGCCTGCTGGGGACGCCCTTGTTCGAGCGCAGTAAACGTCAGGTGAGCCTGACGCCCATGGGTGCCAGGCTGCTGGAGCAGGCGCGGCAGATCCTGTTTCTCAGCCGGGAGCTGGTGGAGACGGCGAAATCGGACGGAACACCCCTGTCCGGGGCCCTGCGCCTGGGGGTGATTCCCACGATCGGCCCCTTTTTGCTGCCACGGGTGTTACCCGCGATCCGTCATCGCTATCCGCAACTGGAGCTGTTTCTGGTCGAGGATCAGTCGGCGCGGCTGATCGAGAGGCTCAGTGCCGGTGATCTGGATGCGGCGATCATCGCCTTTCCATTCGCCATGGAGAATCTGGAACGTGAGCTGTTCTGGTCAGAGAATTTTCTGCTGGCGCTGCCCGAGGGCCATGCCCTTGCCGGGCAGGCGCAAGTCAGCACCTCTCAGCTGCCCCGCGAGGAGCTTATGCTGCTGGAAGAGGGGCATTGCCTGACCGATCATGCCCTGGCAGTCTGCCATCTGGACGGGTTGAAGAGCAAGGCGGCGTTCCAGGGAACCAGCCTGTACACCCTGTTGCAGATGGTGGCGGGCGGCCAGGGGATGACCTTTGTTCCACAGATGGCGGTGACCACCGAACTACTGAAAAGCAGCGAAATTGCGCTGGTGGCGCTGGCCGAACCAGGCCCGCATCGCCAGATTGGACTGGTGTGGCGTAAAACCTATCACCGCAAAGCGGATCTGCATCTGTTGGCCGGCCATATGCAGGCCCTGCTCGAGGGGCGTGAGATATGATCCAGCTCTACCAGGCCAGGGACAGGATTGAAGCGCAGTTGCTCAAGGACTAT
The DNA here is from genome assembly GCA_002869585.1 of Sedimenticola sp. Lineage (GTDB taxonomy): Bacteria > Pseudomonadota > Gammaproteobacteria > Chromatiales > Chromatiaceae > BM503. The sequence continues at coordinate 132,154 of PKUO01000052.1, read as the reverse complement.
CTGTTGTTTCATGGCGTTGAGTGTGTGGTGCTGGGGGATTTTCTCAGTGGCGCAGCCGGCGAGCTGCCTGCCGTTCAGTTTCCCACGATCTGGCTGGTGGACGATGTTGATGAAGCGCGCGTCCGGCAACTGCTCGATCAGTATCAGCACAGAGCGCAAGCCGATGGGCAGCAGGCCTGGGACTGTCCGGTTTGTGGCGAACACTCGGAAGGCAATTTCGATATCTGCTGTAACTGCGGCGCGGAACGAGCGTCATCTTGAATTATAATATTTTGTATCCTGCTGACGGGTTGAGTGGCATTCATCCAATTGATGGTTCATGCTTTAGCGATAAGCTTAAAGAAAATTGAGAGAAACTCAGGGAGACTCTGATGGGTAAATTGTTCAAAATCTTTGGCATACTGCTGGGACTGATCCTGTTGCTGCTGGTCGCGGCGGTTGTGATTTTGCCGATGGTGTTTGATCCGAACGACTACAAGGATGAAATCGTCAGCAAGGTCCAGGAACACACCGGGCGGCAACTCACTATTGATGGTGATCTGAAACTCTCGGTTTTTCCCTGGCTGGGTATCGACATCGGGGCGATGCAGTTGAGCAATGCCGCGGGCTTTGAAGAGAAGGCCTTTGCCGCAGTCAAGCATGCCGCGGTGCACGTCAAGTTGATGCCGTTGCTGAGTAGCCAGGTTGAGGTGGATACCATCGGCCTGGATGGCCTCGTGCTCAATCTCGCCAAACAGAAAGATGGCAAGACCAACTGGGATGATCTGGCCAAGGGCGCCGAGGCTTCCGAGGAGAAACCGGAGGCCGACGATGACAGAGTCCAGGTGGCGAGCCTCTCGATTGGTGGCGTCAACATCAGCGATGCGCAGATCAGCTGGGACGATCGCAGTACCGGTCAGTATTTTGAGGTGGCGCCCTTCAACCTGAAGAGTGGGGCAATCATCCCCGGTAAACCGGTTGGATTGGAGATGGATTTGCAGCTGAAGAGCAAGGCGCCCCAGCTCAATGCCAAGGTGCAGCTAAGCGGAACCGTCAATGTTGACCAGGCCGCCGGCACTATCGATGTCAGCGATCTCAAACTGACCACCGATGCCGAAGGCGAGGCATTCCCCAGCGGTAGCCTGCAGGCCGAACTGAGTGCGGCGGTCTCTGCGGCCCTCAATGGTGATACGGTGAGCGTGAAGGATCTGTCATTGAATTCGGGTGACCTCAAGCTCTCCGGTAATCTGGCGGGTGCCAAGATCAACACCAAACCGGTATTCACCGGCAGCTTCAAACTGGCTGAGTTCAATCTGCGTCAGTGGCTGGCCGCGCAAAAAGTGGCGCTGCCTGAGACCGCCGATACCACTGTACTGACCCGCTTCAGCGCTGGTTTTGATCTCAATAACCAGGGTGCTCTGACCAAGCTGGATAAGCTCAGCATGGTGCTGGATGATACCAAACTGGATGGCGATGTTACTCTCAATGGAGCCGCAATCGGCTTCAACCTCAATGTCGATGCAATAGATGCGGATCGCTACCTGCCCCCTGTCAAGGAGGCGCCCGCAGAAACACAGCCTGCTGCCAAAGCCAGTGGCGATGAACCCTTGCTGCCGATCGAAACCTTGCGCTCCCTCAATCTGAACGGCGTACTGAGTGTCGGCAAACTGACCATCCAGAAACTGCTGGCCGAGCAGATACAGCTGACCGTGAAGGCGAAAAACGGCAAGATTGAGACCGGTCAGGCGATCAAGCAGTTTTACCAGGGGGCTTTAGATGGCAAAGTCAACCTGGATGTGGCCAGCGACACACCGGTGATCCGGGTTGAGCACAGCCTCACCAATCTGCAGGCTGGTCCGTTGCTCAAGGATCTAACCGGTGATGACAAACTGACCGGTACCGGTCAATTCAATGCCAAGCTCAATACCAAGGGCAACAGCATCAATGCGGTGAAAAAGAGCCTGGGCGGAAACCTCGATTTCAAATTCGCCAACGGTGCGGTGAAGGGGTTCAACATTGCCCAGATTATCCGTGAAACCAAGGCGAAGTTTCAGGGTCAGACTGTCGCGGCCAGCAATGAGCCGGCGCAGACCGATTTCTCGGAACTGGGTGGTTCAGCGGTGATCAGCAACGGCGTTTTGACCAACAAGGATCTGCTTGCCAAGTCCCCCTTTCTGCGGATTACCGGCGAAGGTACAGTCAGTCTGGTCCCGGAAACCCTCGACTATACCGTTACCCCGGTAATCGTCAGTACCGAAAAGGGCCAGGGTGGCGAAGGTCTCGATGATCTCAAGGGGATTCCGGTTCCGGTGCACATGACCGGTCCCTACGTATCGCCCAAGTTCAGCGTCGATTGGGGCAAGGTGCTGACCGGGACGCAAAAGGCCAAAGTCGAGGAAAAGATCGAGGAGAAAAAAGAAGAGGTGAAACAGAAACTGCAGGACAAGATAAAAGGCTCGCTCGGAGATAAACTGAAAGGTTTCTCTTTTTAACTGACAAAATGCGGAAAATATGACGGAATACCTGCAATTTGATGCGGATTCGTTTGTGAACGGCGAAATGATTCCCTATCATTAGAAGAGGGGAAATTGTCAGGCTGCGCCGGACAGCCAAACAACCGGGAAAATTTTGAAATTTAGGAGCATGGGAAAATGAAAAAAAGTACTTTAGTAAAATTGTCAGCGCTGGTATTGAGCTTGGGTCTGGTAACCGGTTGCGCCACTACCGATCAGCTGAAACAGATGCAGGCGGATATCGAGCGGGCACAGCAGACTGCTGATGCAGCTACTGCAGCAGCCAACGATGCAGCGAGCAAGGCCGGCGCAGCGATGAACGCCGCCAATGCCGCGCAATCAGCCGCTGACGAGTGTGCCGAGCGCTGTGACCGCATGATGAACAAGGCCATGGCGAAATAATTACGCCACTACTTGTCTGACGAAAAACCCGGCTGCCTGCTGACAGGGGCCGGGTTTTTTTATTCAGGGATGGAATGGGTAGCGCGGTCGACTGGCTACTGGCTATCCATATCGTCAGATAACCAGAGATTGCGCTGGGGTGAGAACAGGGGTTTTTCCAGGGCTATCTTTTGCGTGGACTCCGGTTGGGCAACGACCGCAACCGGGATGCCCTTCTGCAGCGCCGTTGCCTGTTTAACCGCCTGCCAGTCAGGTTTCAGCGTGGAGTCGCCAAGGGCCGCGACGATGGCGCGGATCATAGGCGTATAGTTTTTGCCGTCTTCCTCGAGTTGTTCGCTCAACGGCGTATGGGCTTCCACATACAGTCGCCCCTGTGACCAGCCCGCCTTGTAGGGCGCGTTGATGATCTGTATCGGTGTACCTGTGGGCAGTTCGGCGTACAGGCTTTCGATGTCTTCCGGATAGAGCCGGATGCAGCCGTGGCTGACGCGCATGCCCACGCCGTATGGCTTATTGGTGCCGTGCAGCAGATAACCGGGCATGCTCAGGTACAGGGCATATTCGCCGAGGGGGTTGTCCGGGCCGGGTTCGACCACCAGCGGCAGCGGATCGCCATTGGCCTCGTGCTCCTGGCGGATCGACAGCGGTGGCCGCCAGCTCGGCAGGTGGCGCTTGTCAATGATCTGCGCCTTCCCGGTGGGAGTGCTCCAGCCTTCACGCCCGATTCCCAGCGGATGGGTAATCACCTGGTTTTTACCCTTCGGATAGTAGTAGAGGCGCAGCTCTGCCAGGTTGATCACCACGCCTTCCCTGGGGCCGGGGGGCAGGATAAAGCGGGTGGGTAGAGTGACAGAGGTGCCTTCGCCGGGCAGCCAGGCATCCACCTCCGGGTTGGCCTCGGTGATTTCTATAAAGCCCAGATCGTTCAAACGGGCGATATCGGACAGGGTGTCCTCGTATTTCGCGATGACATGGCGCACCTCGCCGACCAGCGCTTCACCCTCTGGCGGCAGGGGGAAAGTGAGGGCGAAACTTGAGCTGGAAATCAGTAAGATCAGTCCAAAGAGGGCGTGGCTGAGGTGTTTCTGCACAAAAGGGTTCTCGGTGTGGGTACTTGCCGCGGATTATCGCATATTGGTGTCGGGTTGTCCGTGGTGGGGTTGATAGTGTGGGTGTGTGATGGAGAAGCGTGATTTTTCTGAACGGGTCATTCGGTGGTTTTCCGCTCACGGCAGAAAGGATCTTCCCTGGCAGCAGGAATCTACGCCCTATCGGGTCTGGGTGTCGGAGATCATGCTGCAGCAGACCCAGGTGGTGACGGTCATTCCCTATTTTCAGCGTTTCATGGCGCGTTTCCCCGATCTGCAGGCGTTGGCCGAGGCGTCACAGGACGAGGTGTTGCATTACTGGTCGGGACTGGGTTATTACGCCCGGGCGAGAAACCTGCACAAGGCTGCAAAGATCATCGTGGAAGAACAACAAGGCGTGTTTCCCGATGAGATCGAGCGTCTGTGCGAACTGCCGGGGATAGGGCGCTCGACGGCAGGCGCGGTGTTGTCCCTTGCCCTCGGCCAATCCCATCCGATCCTCGACGGCAATGTGAAGCGGGTGTTGGCGCGTTGCTTTGCCATAGACGGATGGCCTGGGCAGAGTGCCGTTCTGAGTCGGCTTTGGGCGCTCAGCGAGGGGCTGACCCCGGAAAGCTCAGCCAGGGCCTATAACCAGGCGATGATGGACCTGGGCGCCGGTGTGTGCACCCGGCGCAACCCCAACTGCCAGGAGTGTCCACTGCAAAACCTTTGCAAGGCCTACGCCCAGGACGAGCTGCACGCCTATCCTGAATCCAAACCGAAAAAGCAGCTGCCGGTGAAGTCGGTATGCATGTTGCTGGTGACCGACCCGAGCGGTGCCGTGTTGCTGGAAAAGCGGCCGCCTGCTGGGATCTGGGGTGGGCTTTGGAGCTTCCCCGAGTGTGAGTCCCTGGAAGGGATAGAGGCTTGGAGCCGGCGCAATCTGGCGATCGAAAACTGTCATTTTACCGCCTGGGAAACGCGTCGCCACAGTTTCAGTCACTATCACCTGGATATCATGCCGGTGCAGATAGCACTGAAAAACATTGCAAGTTGTGTGATGGATGATGCCGGAAGAGTCTGGTATAACACGGGCAACAGCGAACAGCGCGGGCTGGCGGCCCCGGTGGCGCGCATATTGAACGAGCTAAACGAACGTACGAAAGGAGTGTCCGCATGAGCCGGATGGTGAACTGTGTCAAACTGCAGAAAGAGGCGGAAGGCCTTGAGCGTCAACCCTACCCCGGTGATCTGGGCAAGCGGGTGTTCGAAAGCGTCTCCAAGGAGGCTTGGCAGATGTGGTTGAAGCAGCAGACCATGCTGATCAACGAAAACCGTCTATCGCCCGTCGATCCCAAGGCGCGGAAATATCTCGAAGATCAGATGGAGAAGTTTTTCTTCGGCGAAGGGGCTGAAACCCCTGAAGGGTATGTACCCCAAAGTTGATCCAGACGAATTTTCGGACTTGACTCCGACTGCGTTGCCCGGTTTAATACGCGCTCTGTTTATGGCCAGGTAGCTCAGTCGGTAGAGCAGGGGACTGAAAATCCCCGTGTCGGCAGTTCGATTCTGTCCCTGGCCACCATACAATAGAAAGGCTTACATCATAATTGGTGCAAGCCTTTTTTATTGTGTGTCAGGTTTCTCCCGGCCAACTTATAGTGTAAGGCGCATTTTATCAAACCGCAGCGCTATCGTCGTCCCTGAGAAGCATTTCGCGTTGCTCCTCGCTATCGAGAAAGCGCAGGGCGATTTCCATAAACTGATCCTGTACATCGAGGAAGGCATCGACCACATCCGGATCGAAGTGCTTGTCTTTCTCGGCAACTATCATGCGCACCGCCGTTTTATGCGAATAGGGTGCTTTGTAAACCCGCCGGCTGATTAATGCGTCATAGACATCGGCGACGGCCATCAGCCGGGCGGATACGGGAATCTGCTCTCTTGCCAGTTGTTTGGGATAACCTGAGCCATCCCACTTCTCCTGGTGGCAGAGGATGATCTCCTTGGCGATGCGCAAAAATTCCGTCTGACCCACTTTGGCGGAGATGATTTCAATCACATCGGCACCCAGCTGGGTGTGTTGTTTCATGATGCCGAATTCGTCCTTGGTAAGACGTCCGGCCTTCAGCAGGATCTCATCGGGGATTCCGATTTTACCGATATCATGCAGCGGCGCTGTTTTGTGCATCAGGTCGATGGTGATGTCATCCAGGGCAGTGCGAAATCTCGGATGGTTTTTCAGGGCCAGGGCCAGGGTTTTGACATAGTTCTGGGTGCGCTTGATATGGCCACCGGTTTCCGGATCACGGTATTCCGCCATTGCCCCGAATCCCTCGATGGTGGCTTCCTGGCTGAGCAGAACCTGCTGAACGATTTCATGGGTGCGGTGCTGTTCGCGCCAGTATTTGAAGATCGCTGTGGCAATCACAATGCTGCTGATGGTCAGAATCGCTGGATAGGGTGAGAGCACGATGCCTGATTGGGTAAACAGGTTATTGGATATGGCCAGTAAACCAGCCATGCTCAGGACTGTAAACAGGATGATCGCCAGGGGGCCGGACCAGGCCATGAGAATGGAAAAGAGTGTGCCGATCAGAATGATCGAGGCAAGCTCGGTGATGCGAGCGGCATTCGGATACCAGAGAAAGTCCCCGTGCAAAATGTTGTCAACGATGGTGGCGTGGAAATCGACGCCGGTGAACAGCGGGTCTTGCGGGGTGGGTCGATAATCATTCAGGCCGATGGCGGAGATGCCGAGAAATACGATGCGGTTTTCGATGATCGCGGGATCAACGTTCCCTGACAGCACATCACTGGCGGCAATATGCTGGTAGGCCTGTTTTGGGCCGGGGAATCGCAACAGCAGGTTGCCTGATTGATCCAGTGGAATCTTACGGTCCTGGAGCTTGAGGATAAAGCCATCGTCGGTGGATTCCAGAACCAGCTGCTCCACGGCCAGGGCGGTGCTGAGCGTCTGCAAGGCAAGATTCGGATAGATGCGTTCATTATGTCTGATGACCAGAGGGACCCGCCGATAGATGCCATCATTGTCCGGACGTCCATTGATGAATCCCATTGCCCTGGCAGACTCAGAGAGCGGATGGATACTGCAACGCAATCCGCTGGGTTGGTAGAGTGCCTGGTTGGGGTTTTTCTGGGATGCCTTGGCTAGCATGGCGATGTTGACCGAAGGGGGAAGGCAGTCCTTGCCGATGGTGTTTTCGAAGTCGAAAAAATAGCTTAACACGAAGGGGCCGCTAGCTAGCGTCCGGCCAAGCAGCTGGTCGTAATCGCGCTGGTCTTCCGGTACACCCTCGAGGGAGAGGTGTGCGCCAAATTGGTTGAGTAGTTGATGCTGCACCGCGACGGGGGAGGTCCGGTCTGGTTCGGAAAACAGCGCGTCAATGCCAACCGCAGCGGGATTCTGCCGGTTGATTTTCTGCAGCAGTTCAGTAATCAGGTTTCGAGGCCAAGGCCACTGGCCATAGCGCCTCAGACTTTGCTCATCGATATCGATGATTACCGGCGAGGCTGCGTTGGCGGCCTTGTCCAGCAGGCCCATATGGCTGTCATAAAAGCTGGATGTCAGCTTCCACTCCAGCGACGGAGAAGCGACCAGCAACACAAACAGCAACAGTGAGGTGAGGAAGCCCAGCGCGATGATCAGCATCCGCTCCCGGGTCTTCGGGATCTGGTTGTTTCTCAGTTCGGCGGCATAACTATGCGGCGAGGATCTGAGAAGCCGGAGTCGCAAGCGGTTGACCATCTAGCGGATTTCGACTTCCACCCTGCGGTTTTCGGGCTCGGCCTTGCCATCCGCTGTTTTGATTTTGGGGTCGTTTTCACCGTAGTACTCACTGCGCATGCAGTTGGGCGCTATCCCCATGTTTGTCAGCTTGCGGATAATGTTTTCTGACCGCTGCAAAGATAACCGCCGATTGTAAGTGTCATCGCCTGTCCGGTCAGTGTGGCCGATTACGCTGATGTCGCAGGATTGGCGGCCGAGAATATCCTTGTGAATGGCAGCGATCGTATCTCCGGAGCCGGGTTTCAGTTCAATTGAGTCGAAACTGAAATAGAGGATGTGACGGATCGGCGGATCCGGCTCGCTGGCCAGGGTGGCGCCAAACACTGAATTGATGCGGCTCTGCTCCAGAATGACCGGGGCCTTGGGCGCCTGGCTGGCGTCGACCACCTCGGTGCTTTCGCCCTCCCGGGTCAGTAGTTGCTCGCCGCCTTCGGTGGTCACCGAAACCTGGCCTACCTTACCGTCGGCATCGGGTATTAGTACAACCTTGGTCGAGGAACAGGCGGTGAGGAATACAGCACCGGCGAGTATGCAAACAGCTTTGGTGATGGTCACAAATCGAACTCCCTGTGGATGGCTTATTTCACTTCGACCAGGATTTTTGTTCCGCGCAGGCCCAGGGTCGCCGTCGGTGTTTTGAATTTCACCGATTCCGGGGAAATACGCCCGATTGCCCCTGAGATGAAGCTGACTGTCCCTTTGATGATGGTGCTGATGAATGAAACATCATTATCGGCCGGGTTGAAGGTGAATTTATCAATGGTGAAGCGTGATGTGGGGCCCAGGGTGAGGACAGCGCCATCGATAAAAATAATGCCCACGGTACCCTTTGCGCGGGTAACTATTTGATCACCTGCATAGATTGAGGTGTCTATAGTCGCCTCCACCTCAGTGCCGTCATGAATAATCACGGCTTCCGGTTTATAGGTTTTCACCTTGCCAATCGGTTCTTGGTCTGCCGCAACGCAGCTGAAGGAGAGTAGAAATAGAAGCACCCATAAAATACGCATAGAACGTCCTGTAAAAAATATGATTTCTGAATACTTAGGGTAGCGGTCGAATGGCCGTTTATTTTAGGGCAATTCCGAAAGAATTGTGACATAAATTTACATATATGCGCACGCAACCCCCGGTAGCAGAACGAAATTCTTGTTGGGTGTCGTGAGAGTGTTCTGATGTGGGGCGCATCGGACCGGCGAGCTTCAGTCAGTCCGATGCGGCTGAAAAAGGGCTAGCTGTGCTTGAGGATGTTCATGCCTTTGTTTTTCTGTGCCTTCAGGACATGCAGCTCTATTTGCATTCGATTGAGTTTTCTGGGGTCTGTTTCAAGGGATATTTTCTGATTCAACAACCGGTACCGGCTCTCCAGTTTTTCAATCAGCAGTCTGATGTTGTTACGGGTGAGATGGCGTTTGTGTCTTTCGCTGTCGGTCAGCTCCCGGATCTTTTCAAGAAATCTGCTTTTCATCGGTCTGCCCTTCATGACTTTGGCCGTTCAAGGATTGTGACGGCTTCTCCCAGATCGCAGATTACCTTTGAAATGTTACGTGAATATAAACGTTTGATGACGTTACCGGTTTTATCCGTGGCGACAGGCGATAGTTCCGCGTTATCGGTAGATCAACAAAATCAACGGCGATGGGTTGTGCCTGAGACTGGTAAAATTACTGTCATGCAGACCCGTTATGGTGCGGGCGGTGCACTGAAACGGGCGTAATGTTCGATGTGAATTCCACGCCAGTCACGACCAAGCAAGATTAGATTATGTACCTTTCGGCATGTTTGTTGATTAGACTCATTTCAGAACTTGATAAAATGAGCAATCATTAATGCTGCAGGTGCAAAACTGGATTTGGTGAAGGTGATTTGATGAAAAAGGCTCAGGATTTCGCATTACTCTTTGCAACTTTGCTGCTCTTCTGGTTGCTGCTCAACGGCTCAGTCGCTGTTGATGTGGTGCTGGTCGGCATAGGTGTGGCGCTGCTCATCCCTTTCCTGTTTCGCGACAGCCTTGCCGTTTTTTCGGAATTGCGTGTAACACCCCAGGCGCTGATGGCAGCGCTCGCCTATGCAGTCTATTTCGTGAAGGAGTTGATCAACGCGAACATCAGATTGGCCCGAATCGTGCTGTCTCCTTCATTGCCAGTGGAGCCGGGTATCGTAAAGGTGCGCACACGACTGAAGAGCAAAATGGGACGTCTGCTGCTGGCCAACTCCATCACCCTGACGCCGGGAACGCTGACCGTCGAACTCGATGATGAATGGCTCTATGTGCACTGGGTCAAAGTAGAGTCAGCGGATGTTGAGGCGGCTACTACCAGTATTGTGGCCGGTTTTGAGCAGTATCTAGAGGTCATGTATGGCTGAGGTTTTTATCTATATTGCTGCGGCAATCGTTGGTGTTGCCTTGCTGCTGGCGCTTTATCGATTCGTCAAAGGGCCGTCCGATGCCGATCGGGTGGTGGCGTTTGATGTTTTGACGATTATCTCGATTAGCGCGATAGTTCTGGCCGCTTTTGTTGAGGGGCGCGGTATCTATCTGGATGTGGCGCTGGTCTATGCCTTGCTGTCTTTCCTTGGCGTGATTGCTGTTGCACGCTACCTCGAACGAGGATTTTAATGTCCATGTTTTTTGATTTGCTGGGTGGGCTATTGCTGGTCTGCGGTGCGGCTTTTCTGCTGTTCGGTGGGCTGGGACTGGTGCGCATGCCCGATCTGTTCAACCGGATTCAGGCGGGTACCAAGGCGACTACGCTGGGCACACTGCTTACGCTTGCCGGTGTCGTTTGCCTGCGGCCCGAGTGGGGTTTCAAGCTGCTTCTGATCGGCCTGTTTATTCTCTTTACCAATCCGATCTCCTCTCAGGTGCTGGCTCGTGCGGCGCATCGCAGCGGTACGAAGATGTCCGATAAGACCTGCGTGGATAAGCTAGAGGAAGATTTCGGGGAGAAACCATGAGTGCTCTGATACTGGCAATGGTAGTGCTGCTTGCCGTGGTTCTTATCGGGGCCGCACTGGTGGCCATCAAGGGCAAAAGCCTGCCGATTGCCATTCTCTCTGCCGGTCTGGTCAGTTTGATTGCGTCGGTGTTGTTCCTCGTTCTCGCTGCCCCGGATGTCGCCATGACTGAAGCGGCCATTGGAAGCGGCCTGACGACCTTCCTGTTTTTCTTTGTGTTGAGTCGTGTGCGCGGAGGCGAGAATGATTAAGCGCGCTGCCGCCCTGCTGCTTCTGACGATTATCGGGGGAATTTTCTTTACCTTGTTGACCGGTTATTCGGCAGATGAAAATCTGAATCTAACCGCGCAGTACTATGCGGAAAACACGGCCAAGGATATCGGCGCGGCCAATATCGTGACCGCCATTATCGTCACCTACCGTGGTCTCGATACATTGGGTGAGGTGACAGTCCTGTTTCTGGCGGCTGCCATTGTCGGGTTGGTGTTGGCTCGTAGCCGAGGGGCGGGCGCGGCGCAAACTGTCAAGGCGCCGGTTGGTGAACTGCTGACAACGGGCAGTCATTCGCTCCTGCCGCTGATTCTTCTTCTGGGTATCTATATCTTCGTTAATGGTCACCTGACTCCTGGTGGCGGGTTTCAGGGGGGGGCGGTCGTCGCATCGGCCATGTTGCTTCTGTTACTGGCCAATCCGGTGAAGCGTTTCAATCATCGTTTGATTTCGATTATCGAGTCATTTTCCGGTTTCTCCTATGTGGTGATCGGTGTCCTCGGCCTGTTGCTTGCGGGTGGTTTTCTGGATAACCGCATCTTGCCCATTGGGGAGTTTGGGCAGCTGTTCTCGGCGGGTGCGATTCCCCTGATCTATTCGCTGATCGGTCTGAAGGTCGGAGCGGAGTTCTCCTCGATATTGAGCAACCTGTCTGAAGCGGAGGAGCTGTGATCGCGCAACTGGCCATGGCGACCGGATTCGCCCTGATTCTCATTGGATTTTACGGTGCGCTGACCAATCGCAATATTCTGCGCATGATCGTCGCCTTCTCCGTAGCGAATACCGGCGTTCATCTCGTCCTGGTGGCGGTGGGTTATATGAATGGACGCACGGCGCCTATTCTTGATTCGGCGGTTTCTGCCACTGAGGCGGTGACACGCATTATCGACCCGGTGCCGCAGGCATTGGTGTTGACGGCGATTGTCATCGGTATGGGGGTGACTGCGCTGATGCTGGCCTTTGCCTACAAGCTGTATGAGAAAAAACGCTCCCTTGATATCGGGAAGTTTACGGAGCTGAGATGGTGAGCGCGGTCTATATCATCATTGCGGCCCTGGCTGCTGCCTTTATTCTCGGTTTTCTCAAGGAGCAGTGGCGCGGTCTTGCCTATGTCATCACCCTTGCAGCGCTCGCGTTTATGTCTTGGGTTTCTGCCGGTTGGGTATGGGCGCTGGGTTGGCAAGGGGCGGAAGCGGTTGACATACTGACGGCAGGCACGGAACCTCCCTTCGCCATCAATCTGCGTATGGGGTTGCCCGAGGCGGTGCTGACCCTTCTGGTCAATCTGACCGGGCTGCTCTCAGCGCTCTATCTGAAAGAGGTATTGTTCCGTCTGGGGCGGCGTTCGTTGGTTGTGCTGCTAATCGCCATCATGGCGTTGTCGGGCATTATCCTGACCCGGGATATATTCAACCTGTTCGTCTTCTTCGAACTGGTGGTGATCTCGACGGGTGGTCTGATTCTGCTGTCGGATGATGTGCAGTCCAACAGTCGTGCGTTATCGGCGGGTTTCAAATATCTGATTGCCTCGCAGATCATTTCGGTGCTGCTGCTGGTCGGCATTATCTTCGCCTACCATGCCACAGGCACGCTCAATATTGATGGGATGGCGGGTGCTGATCTCATGGCGCTGCAAGGGGGTGTCATCGCCTTCTTCCTGATGTTCATCGCCATTGTGGCCGAGCTGAAGCCTTTCCCGGCGAATGGTTGGGCATTGGATATATATGAATCCGCGCATCCGGCCTTTTCCGCGATTTTTTCCGCGGCAACCGGCGCGGCTGCGCTCTATGCGGTGGATAAACTGCTGCTGATCGGTGGTGTGAGCTGGCTACCGGTTGCCACCGCAATCGGGATTGTCACCTTCGTTGTCTCCAACACCCTGGCGTTGTCACAGAGCAATGACCGGCGTCTGTTGGGGTACTCATCGATTGCACAGATCGGTTTGGTGTTTACGGTGCTGGGGCAGCGCGACATTCTGGGTGACGATTACTACTACATCGCTTTCGGTGTGCTGATTGCCCATGCGGTGGGTAAAGCGGGTCTCTACTGGTTGTCAGGACTGGTTGCCGGGCGGGGGCTTACCGATTGGAGTGCGCTGCGCGGCCATCCGCTGCTGATTTTTGCTTTCTTGACCTTTGTATTTCTGTTGGTCGGCCTGCCGCCATTCCCGGGTTTTTACGCCAAGTGGGAACTGGCTCGCTATCTGGCCGCGGAAGGCCGGTTGGCTCTGCTGGCATTGATTCTGTTTGGCGCACTGATCGAGGCGGGCTATCTGTTCCGCTGGTTTGGATACATCATCAAGCGGGAACGGCCGGCGCAGGGTGTGGTTTCTGACCCGCTGAAACAGGTTGTGATTTTCGCCGCAGTAGTTGCTGGATGGGCGATGGCTTTTCTGTGGGGCGAGTTGTCCGGGCGCGCCAATCTGCTGCTCGCATTACCGCTGTTGTTTGCGCTGGCCTTCCTGCTGTTGGAGTGGTTGCCAGCCTGGTTCAAGAACATCGTGGCCATTAGCGGTCTGGTCGGTTACTTCGCCATGACCTATACCGAATACGATCCGCTGCGCTTGATATTTATCATCATCTTTACCCTGGGCGGAGCGCTCACGCTGCTGGCGAGCTTCCACACAAGCGGAAAACGCATTGGTTTCTATCCCGGCGCCATGTTGATGTATGCCGGACTGGTGATGCTGATCCGGGCTACTGATTCGTTCGACTTCTTTGCCGCATGGGAACTCCTGACTATCGGTTCCTATTTCCTGATTCTGCGCGGCAAGCATTCAGAACCCCATGCGCTCTCCTATGCCATATTCTCTTTGGCGGGGGCATTTTCCATCCTGGCAGGTTTTGCGCTGGCGGCAGATGGTGCTGTGCATTTCACTATTCAATCCCTGAGTGAAGTGGCGACACCGCTCGCGCCCTGGGTGTTCATATTGCTGGCGGTTGGTTTCATGACCAAGACGGCCGCGATTGGCCTGCACATCTGGTTGCCCGGCGCCCATGCAGAGGCCGAGACCGACGTGTCGCCGATGGTGTCAGGTATCCTCCTGAAGGCTGGTCTCTATGGTTTGATGATGCTGATGCTGGGCATGGGTATTCAGGAGCTGCACGGTATCAAGCTCAACTATGTGATGCTCTGGATCGGGGCCCTCTCGGCGTTACTGGGTAATCTGATGGCGATCTTCGAGGAGGACGCTAAGCGGCTTCTGGCCTATTCCTCGATTGGACAGATGGGCTACGCGCTGTTCGGTCTCGCATTGATGAACCACCTCGGTTGGCTGATGGCGTTGATGTTCGTGATCAATCACTACATCTACAAGTCCATGCTGTTCATGTCCGTGGGTGGCGTGGCCAAGCGCACAGGCACTCGCGATATGTATCGCATGGGTGGTCTGATTACGCTGATGCCGCTGAGCTTTATCGCGGTCATGATTGGCATTATCGCTGTGTCGGGTGTGCCGCCGCTGTCCGGCTTCGGAGGGCGCTGGATTTTCTATAACGCCATCATGTCGAGCGAATATCGCCTGCCGATGCTGATCATTTTTCTCTCCGTACCGGTGGCTTTCCTCTATCTGTTCCGTCTGATCCATACGATCTTCCTCGGTCAGTTGAAGGATGAACATCGTCGGATCAAGGAGGCACCATTCTGGTTGATATTGCCGCAGATGATCTATGTCGCCTGTCTGCTGGTGTTCGCGCTGGTTCCCGGTATCGCTCTGCGTCATGTGGATCGCTATCTCAACGACTTTTTCCCCAATGGTGGGCTGGGCTGGGATGGACTGCTGATTACCAGTCAGTACGGGTATTGGAGTCCGATCAACATCATGATCATCATCGGTGTGATCTTTATGCTGCTGTTCTTCTGGCTGTTGTTTGTGAATCGCAAGGCGCAGAAGGTGAAGCAGTTCAATATCGTCTTTTCGGCAGAACGTCCTTACCGGCCCGAGACCACGCACTTTGCCTGGAACTTCTTCGCACCTTACCGCAAGGCGCTCGGCTTCATGGTGCAGCCGTTCGTGACGCTGTTCTGGAACACCATCACCGATTTTCTACATGCCGCAGCCAACCTTGTGCGACGGCTCTACACCGGTAACGGACAGACCTATGCCTATCATCTGTTGCTCTTTGTTGTGGTGGTCTTCTTCGTTCGGATGGGGGTGTAGCCATGGAATTTGAATGGATCAAAATCCCCTATTCGCTGTTGACGTTGTTTATTGTCGTCAACTATGGCCTGTTGATGACGGCCTTTATCGCCAAAATTGCGGCACGTGTCGGGCGTCGTCACGGTATCCCGATCTACCAGAACTATATCGACCTGATCAAAAACTACGGGCTGCGCAGCTCCATTACCCATGGCGTGATGTTCTATCTGGGACCGGTGTTCCGCTTGAGCGGTGGTGTCGGGCTGCTGCTGTTCGTGCCATCGATCTATGGCTCGGAGATGTTCTCCAACCTGTCGTTTGCCGGCGATCTGATCCTGGCACTCTATTTTATCTTCTTCGGCACACTGGGTATGGCGCTGGGTGCGGCCGAGAGCGGATCTCCGCACTCCGCAATTGGTATTACACGCGGTCTTTCACAGGTCACTGCCGCTGAGTTGCCGATGGCGCTGGCGGTCTTCTCGGTGGCGCTTCAGTACGAGACGCTGTCGATCACCGAGATCGTGGCCGCCCAGCAGGGTAGTGTCCTCAACTGGACGCTGTTCACTAACCCCTTGGCTGTGGTGGCGGCGATGATGGCCTTTCTCGGCTCCATGATGCGACCGCCCTTCGATGTGGTGCTGGCCCCGCAGGAGATCCCCATAGGACCACCGACGGAATACCACTCCTCCTATCTGGCGCTGATGCAGACCAACCGGGTGATTTTTCCTGTGGCCAAGGTTGTGATCTACACGAATCTCTTTTTCGGTGGCGCGACCAACTGGCCGATCTTTTTCCTCAAGGTCTTTTTGATCTACATGGTGTCGGCCTTTGTCGGCGTGGCGTTCCCGCGTTTTCGTGTCGAGCAGTCGATTCGCTGGTTCCTGATTTGGGCAATGCCGTTGGGCATTCTTGCGATCCTGCTGGTGTAAATTATGAAAGAAGAGTTAGAAAAACGTATCGTAAAAGGCCCTGACGGGATCGAGTTCGAGGTCGAACCGCTGCGCGATTACTATTGCGAGGCGGCACCCACTGTCATGCCTCAGGCCTATTCGAAGATCATCGAAGGCTTTTTCAACTGGGCGCGGGCCGAGTCGCTCTGGATTTTGGGTTTCGGAACAGGCTGTGGCGCCATCGAGATGCGCCCGCTGATGACGCCACGCTTTGATGCCTACCGCTACGGCGTGCAGTGGCGTCCCACCCCGCGTCAGTCGAATCTGTTTATCATTTCAGGCTATCTCTCGGTCAAGACCCTCAAGCGTGCCATCCGTTCATACGAGCAGATGCAGAACCCCAAGTATGTAATTGGCCTGGGCTCCTGCACCATCAACGGTGGTATGTACTGGGACTCCTATAACACTATCAAGTGCCTCGATGACTATCTGCCGGTCGATCTCTATATCGCAGGCTGCATGCCGCGACCGGAAGCGCTGTTGGCAGGCTTCGAGGAGTTGAAAAAACTCATTCGCGCTGGCAAGGCGGAGGGCGCCAACCAATATGCCGAGAATTTTGAATGGTACAAGGCAAACCAGAAGAAGGTGATTCTGGACTGGGATATGCCGGACTACAACTGGTAACCAATGACAATGCGTGAATTGCTGGAAAGTCTCACAACACCCTATTCGCTGACCGACCCGGTTGAACAGCGTCCCGATCTGGCCTTCGTGACAGCAGGCAGGGGGCAGTTGCGCCCGTTGCTGATGCATCTGCGCGACAAAGAGGGATTCACACATCTGGTGATTCTGACCGCAGTGGATTGGCTGGAAGAGGGTGAGTTTCAACTTACTTATCTGCTCAGTGATCGTACTCATGGCAGGGATATCGGTGTGCGGGTGATGATCCCGCGTGATGAAGCGACGATGGAGAGCATTCACGATATCTGGCCGACAGCGGCGACCTATCAGCGCGAGCTGCGCGAGATGTTCGGCATCGATTTCCCTGGTAGTACCCGGCTGAACGAGGATTTCATTCTGGAGGGTTGGGCAGACATTCCGCCATACCGCCGTGATTTCGATACCCTCAAGTATGCCGATGAAACCTATAAGCAGCGGCCGGGACGTGAAACCCGGGACCCGGCTCAGCATATGAAAGAACAACTCTACCCGGACGGCAAGTAACATGGCTCCGTTTAAACCCTTTCAGGACGACCGCAGCCAATATCCCGAAAAACGTGCCGATGGCACGCTGGATATAGATCTGTCTTCCGGCAAGTATCTGAAGCTCTGGCAGGGGCCGCAACACCCCGGTATCACCGGCAATATGTCGGTCGAATTGACCGTCTGTGGCGACGAGGTGGTCGAGGGCAAGACCCATGTCGGTTACCTGCACCGTGGCTTTGAAAAGCTGATGGAGCGGCGTACCTTCATCCAGTGCTTTCCGATCGTCTGCCGAATCTGCGTACCCGAACCGGATTTCAACGAATACTGCTATGCCGCTGCGGTGGAAGAGCTGGCCGGTATTAAAGTGCCGGAAAAAGCCAACTGGATTCGTACGCTGATCCTGGAGATGGGGCGCATCAACAGTTACCTGATGTACCTCGGTGGACAGGCCGGTGCATTTGGCATGGGCGTTATCGGCCA
This sequence comes from Sedimenticola sp., assembly GCA_002869585.1. Taxonomy (GTDB): domain Bacteria; phylum Pseudomonadota; class Gammaproteobacteria; order Chromatiales; family Chromatiaceae; genus BM503. The sequence continues at coordinate 114,437 of PKUO01000052.1, read as the reverse complement.
GTGGACCACCTATGTGCGTGATCTGATGCTGGATCGTTTTGAAGAGCTGACCGGCGCGCGTATCTACCACATGTTCATCATGCCGGGTGGCGTGCGTGATGGTCTGCCTGACGGCTTCGAAGCGCGTATGGAAGAGACCCTGCAGGAGATCGAAAGCACCCTGCAGGATGTCTACGAGGCGATGTTCTGCAATGCTATCTACAAGAAGCGTGCAGTCGGTGTGGGTTACATCGATCCGGCACTACTCGACAGCTATGGGGTAACCGGACCGACGGCGCGGGCTGCCGGAGTGGCCAAGGATGTGCGCAGGGATCAGCCCTACCTGGTCTATCCGGAACTGGATTTCGAGCCGGTTGTCGCTACCGAGTCGGATATCTATGCGCGCTCCGATGTGCGCCGTCGTGATCTGTTGGTATCGATCGACCTGATTCGACAGATCCTGGTCAGGATGCCCAAAGCTGGCCCGGTGATGGCGCCTTTGCCGAATGTGTTGCACTGGAAGATTCCACGGGGCGAAACCTATGTGCGCGGTGAATGCTCGCGCGGTGAGTACGGTTATTACCTGGTCACCGATGGCAGCGGTTATCCCCGTCGTGTGAATGTGCGTGGTCCTTCCTATACCCATGCCATGGCGTTGCTGGAACGATTTATCGTGAATGTGAATATTGCCGATGTGGCCGGATTGATGGTGTCACTGCACACCTATCCGCCAGAGATCGAGAGATAAGAGATTACGATGGGTATACGTGACGTCCTATCCCCCTTTACCGTCTGGAAGAATATCTTCCGTGATCCGGTCTCCATTGCCGATCCGCTGAACGATCGGCCCGGTGCACCGCGCTATCGGGGCTTCCATCAAAATGACGTTGAGAAATGTATCGGCTGCGGCACCTGTGAGACGATTTGCCAGAACGGGGCGATCGATATGTTGCCAGTCGAAGGGCGTTCGGTGAAAGAGGGTGATTCCGGATTGCGGCCCCGCATCGATTACGGACGCTGCTGCTGGTGTGCGCTGTGTGTCGATGTCTGCATGACCGGCTCGTTGACCATGTCCAATGAGTATAAATGGGTGGAGATCGATCCGGACGCCTTCCGCTTTACGCCGGGGGTGGATAAAAAACATTGGGATGACGCCGAACTCGGCTACCAACGGCCGGACGGGCACAGGTTGACTCTTGGTACGCGGGTGCACATGGGCGAGCTTGAAGCGGAAGCGCGTATCGATTCGTTTGTCGAGATCGTCAACGGCTATTCCGTTGATCAGGCGAAGCTGGAGGCTGATCGCTGTGTGGCTTGCGGGCTTTGTATCGCTACCTGTCCCACGCATATGGACATTCCAAATTACATTGCCGCCGTGCGTGATGGTGATTATGAGCGTGGGCTGGCCATTCTTTACGACACCAACCCCTTTTCCGAGGTTTGTGGACGCATCTGTACCCATCGTTGTGAAACCTCCTGTGCCTCCAGCCATGAAGGCGATCCCATTGCGATCCGTTGGCTCAAACGTCATATCACCGAGCAGGTGCCCTATGCGCGTTACAAGGAGATCGTTGGCAAGACAGCGCCAGCCACCGGCAAGAAGATAGCGATTATCGGCGCCGGACCTGCAGGTCTCACGGCCGCCTATGATCTGGCCCGGCAGGGGCATAAGGTGGATGTATATGAGGCACTGGACAAGGCGGGTGGCATGACACGCTACTGTATCCCCGAGTATCGTCTGCCTTATGACGTTCTCGATCAGGATGTGGGTGTCATTGCTGCAATGGGTGTCGATATCCACTACAACACCCGAATAGGCGTGGACATCCCCATGCAGCAGTTGCGTGAAGAGAGCGATGCGGTGGTCTTGTCCATCGGTCTGCAGCAGGGACGCTCGACACGCATCCCCAATTCGGATCACCCTGCTGTCTACAAGGCGGTGGATCTGTTGCGTGATATTACCCTGGGAGTGGCGGTTGAGGTGCCACGCTCCCTGGTGGTGATCGGCGGGGGTAACGTAGCGATGGATATCGCACGCAGCATGGCGCGTCTGCAGAAGCAGAAATATGGCGAGGTGCAGGTTACCCTGACGGCTTTGGAGGATCTGGCGCATTTTCTGGCCGATCAGGTCGAGGTGAAAGAGTCCCTGGAAGAGGGCATCAATATCCTCGACAGTCGGGGACCGCAATCCTGTGAAGTGGACGGCAGCGGGAAGGTGATTGGCTTGAAAACCTGGAAGGTATTGTCCATATTCGACGAACAGCACCGTTTTGCACCCAAGTTCGATGAGAGTGATGAACAGATTCACGAAGGTGAGATGATCATCGAGGCGATTGGCCAGATGAGCGATATCAGCCTGCTGGGTGAGGATCTGACTGAAGCGCTGGAATGGAACCGGGGTCGTATAGCGGTGGACAGAGATGGTCGAACTTCTGAGTCATGGCTCTGGTCGGCAGGTGACTGTGTGAACGGTCCGGATGTGGTGCATGCCGTTGCTGATGGCCATCGTGTCGCAAAGAGTATCGAGCAGTGGCTCAAGCAACAGGAGGCGGTGAAATGAGTGAGGGTGAAAGCAGCAGCTATGCGCGTTTGAAGTCTCAGAGCAGCCTGAAGGATATTCTTGCTGTCGCAATCGAGTTTGAGCGCACCGCGCGGGATTTTTATTCCGATTTGATCCCCAAGGTTAGCAAGAATCTCCGCTATCTGGTGGAGGAGCTGGCTGCAGAGGAACAGGAGCATTTCGACCTGTTCAGTAACCTTGCGAACAATCCTGAGATGGTGGAGTTGACCAAGGCAGAGGTGATGACACCGGCCAGCGACCATAAGTTCTCAGACTGCATCCACCTGCCGGACCTGGGGGATAAGCCGGATGACCAGGCTGTGCTGCAGTACGCCCTGATGCGCGAACATACCGCCATGGAGCAGTACACGGCATTGGCGGAAAGCACCGAGCCGGGGCCGATCCAGTCCCTGTTTCAGTTTCTCGCCAATGAAGAGACCAAGCACAAGAACGAACTCGAAAAGATCTATTATGAGATTATTCACAGTGGTGGCGTGTAATCCTCGCCGTTGAAGAGTCGACCCCTGTTTTTCAGGGCTGACTCTATGGGAGGAGCAGTGAACCGGCTCCATTTTTTTGGGTAGTACAGGCAACAACTGTCTATGCTTTATTAAGTATGCACGGTGACAATTACGGCAGACCGGGCGGACGACGTTTTTTACGTTTTCTCGTACCGATAGCACTAGGGTTACAGGATCATGAATGCTGCAGCAGTAATGGACCCCCATCCGACAGTTCTTAAACCGACCGACAAGATCAGCACGGCAGCGCGATTCATCATGGAAAACCGTTATCGTAACCTGCCGGTGGTGGATGACGAGGGGTGTTATCTTGGTGTGTTCGGCGTCAACTGTCTTCTGAAGCTGGTTTTGCCCAAGCCGGTATTGATGGAAAAGGGGCTGAAAAACATCTCCTTCATCCACGAGTCCCTGGAGGATCTGCATAACCGTTTTCGCGAGATCGAGGATCAGGACATCTCGGTGTGCATGAATACCGATATCGCCACTGTGCGTCCGGATACCCCGCTGCTCGAGACGCTGCTTCTGCTGCATGATACCCGGACCAGTATTCCGGTGTTGGAACCGGGGAGTTGCAAACTGCTGGGCATGATCTCCTATTGGGATGTGGGTAAGCACATACTTTCAGCATAATGGACGGGACAATGCACAATCCGGAACTCGCCACGCAGATCATCTTTGGTATCGATCCTGTCTGGTATGCCGGTTCGCTGTTTGTCCTGACCTACCTGATGATCATGACCGAGCGCCTGAACCGTGCGGTGGTCGCCATCAGCGCTGCCTGTCTGATGATTATCGGCGGGGTGCTTACCCAGCAGGCGGCCTTTCAGGGGGTGGATTTCAATACCCTGGGGCTGTTGACCGGGATGATGATGATTGTCGGCATCACCAAGAATTCCGGGGTGTTTCAATTCCTGGCCATCTGGTCGGTGAAGCGGGTAAACGCCGATCCCTGGGGTGTGCTGGTGATGCTGGTGCTGGTCACCGCGGTGTTGTCGGCCTTTCTGGATAATGTCACCACGGTGTTGCTGATCGCGCCGGTCACCCTGCTGATTACCGATACCCTGAAGGTGAACGCCTACCCCTATCTGTTTTCCGAGATATTCGCTTCGAACATCGGGGGCACCGCGACGCTGATCGGCGACCCGCCGAATATCATGATCGGTTCCGCCACCAGTCTGGGATTTAACGATTTCATCATCAATCTGGCGCCTATCGTGGTGGTGATCCTCGCGGTTACACTGGTGCCGATTTACCTGATCTGGGGACGGCGTATAAAAACCGATCCGGCGCTGCAGGAACGGGTGATGAAATATCGCGAAAGAGATGCGATCAAGGATCCGCGCCTGCTGAAGCAGTCATTGTTGGTCCTGGCGCTGGTGATGTTCGGCTTTATCCAGGGGCATTCGTTGCAACTGCAGCCGGCCACGGTCGCCATGTTCGGCGCCGCCATGCTCCTGGTTCTGCATATCCTGCCCAAACCGGCGAATAAGCAATCAGAACTGGTTCACACCACATTCTGCGATGTGGAGTGGACCACCCTGTTCTTTTTTATCGGTCTGTTTATCGTCGTCTACGGGGTGGAGACCACAGGTATTCTGGAGCAGGTTGCCCATAAGGTGCTGTCGCTGACCGGCGGGGATCGCGCCACCACGGCAATCACTATCCTCTGGGTCTCCGCCGTTGCCTCGGCGATTGTGGACAACATCCCCTTCGTCGCCACCATGATCCCGCTGATCAAGAGTATGGCAGTGAGTTTTGGCGGAATACAGGAGTTGCAGCCACTCTGGTGGTCGTTGGCGCTGGGTTCCTGTCTGGGGGGTAACGGCAGCCTGGTTGGCGCCAGCGCCAATCTGATTGTCGCCGGTTTTGCCGAGCGCTCCGGTCAGCGCATTCGCTTCTTGCCGTTTATGCTGGGTGCCTTTCCGTTGATGCTGCTGTCGATCCTGATCAGCAGTTTCTATCTCCACTGGCGCTATTTCTGAGTCAGTCCTCAGAACAGTTCGATATCACCACCCAGATCATCCTTTTCAAGATCCTGATACATCTCCTGGGTGTTGTTGAAGGTTTCCACCAGCGACGACTGCTTCGCGCAAACATCCTTCAGATTCACCAGCACGGTGGAGAGGGTGTTGTAGATGGTCTGACCGGCGTCGATACGCTCGACCACCTCCTCGATGGCGGTGTCGATCCGGTGTAGCAGATACTCCTCCTGGTCCTCCTCAAGACCCATGCGCATCAGATCGAAGTTGAGTGATTGCAACATCTCCTTGAGTACCGTCTCGCTCTGGTCCTGATTCATCAGCAGGTTCTTGGCCAGGTAGTAAAAGCTGGTCCGGATGCGGCCAAAGGATTTCATCAGCTCCTGACTTTGCACCGACAGGGCGCGTTCGATATTCAGTGCGTTGACCTTGGCATCCACCGCCGAGAGTAATACCGGAAACAGATCCTTGAGGCGCCCGTAGCTTTCCATGTCATCCAGTGGCATGTCCTTGACCAGCAGGCTGAGGTTCTGATAGTTGACGATGGTCCTGGAGCCAAAATCGAAGAAGCGTTTGTCTTTCTCCGCCATCTCGATCAGCTCTTTTTCCAGCGGTTTGATGCTGCCTTCCGATGAGTACCAGAGCTGATCCCCGCCGGTGTTGATCAGCATGCAGCAGTTGATTCCCAGGTTGTCGGTGATCTCGAACAGCGCCTGGGTAAGCTGCTCGTAGGTTTTGTAGTTATAGCTTCGCTCAAGAAAGTGCATGGCGATGCCCAGCTCGCTGCTGCCGGTCATGGCGAGCATGGCGGTTTTCTGGGCCATCTCGTATTGCGCCTGCAGCTCTTTGCGCTGTTCGCGGTACTTGAGCAGCACCCTGATGCGGGCAATCAGGTGGTCGGGTTCGAAGGGTTTGACCAGATAGTCGTCGGCGCCCACTTCGTAACCCTGCAGTCGCTCTCTCAGGGAGCTGTGCGAGGAGAGAAAGACAATCGGTGTTTCGTGAGTCTGCTCCATGTCGCGCAGGCGTTCACACACCTCATAGCCGTTCAGGCCTGGCATCTCCACATCGAGCAAAACGATGTCAGGCGTGGTCTCCAGGGCTTGTATCAGTCCATGTTCGCCATCGTTGGCCAACCTGGGAGTGATAGACGCGCTCTGCAACGCCCTGCTGATCATCTTCTGGCTTATCTTGTCATCATCTATGGCGAGAATATCCACGCCAGAGAGTGACGGTTGTAGATTTTTTTTATTCTCTGCGTACATTGCCAACAATATCAGCCACTGATTGTTTTAAGGGGATATACCGAATGAAACTATCGTTTCAGAGGTTATCGGCCCCTGTATGAATTAATTTAATCAGATTGCGGGAAAAGCGGAATTTGCAGTGCCGGCGTGTTTTGTATCGCCGGTGGAGGGTTGTTCAGGCGGGAGGTGGCTGGCGTAAGCGCACGCCGGCAACCCGGAGGCTGCCAGCAGGGGGCCGCTCTGAGACGGTGATGGGGCCGTACTTAGTTGACGCTGCGGATGGCGTCGAATTCTTCAGTTATGGCCAGCGCGGTGATGTGAAACAGGCGGGTTTCCATGCTGCCTCTGCCCTTGTCCTGTTTTTCCGCCTTCAGATAGGGACATTCGCCCGGCCGCCAATCGCAGGCGACACCTTTCAATACCAGATGAGTACAACCGGAGCAGAGACGCTCCTCAAAAAGCTTGTGCATGATGGATTCCTTTAAGTCCTTTTTATAAAGTATCATATATTCAATGAATTACAAGATTGTTGTAATAACAATATAAAATAATTCGTGTATTTAACTGATTTTTACATATATTGATCGGGATTATTCTGGCCGGCTGCAGACCGCAATACAGTTTCGCCCCCTTTTTTTGGCCTGGTACGCCGCCTGATCCGCCTCGTTCAACAGTTTCTCGCCCAGCACATCCGGCTCTGCGGTCAGGCTTGGGTCCAGGGTGCTGACACCGATGGAAACCGTGATTGACAGGTCCGGTCCATTTCTCAGGGCGATGGGCTGTGAACTGACCGCCCTACGTATACGTTCGGCCAGATGCGCGGCTTCTTTAATATCGGTCTGCGGCAGGATCAACGCAAATTCCTCACCGCCGTAGCGGATGGCAACATCCGAGGCGCGCAGACATTCGCTGACCCGCTGTGAAAGTTCCCGCAGCACCATGTCGCCGGCGTGGTGACCGTGGCTGTCGTTGATCTGCTTGAAATGATCGGCATCGACGAACAGGCAGCTCATGGGGTGCTGGTAGCGCCGGGCGCGGGAGACCTCCTCGTTCAGACGCCGCTCCAGGTAACGCCTGTTGTGCAGTCCGGTGAGTGCATCGGTCAGCCCGCTGATCACCAGGTGCTCGCGATTGGCCGCGTTCTCCAGGCAGATTGCACCGATGGTGGCCAGCCGGTTGAGAAAGTCGCTGGCATGGTGGCGGGTGAATCTGTCGGCGCTGCGGCTGGCCATATTCAGGCAGCCGGCAAGACGGTTGTTACGTAGCATCGGCAGCAGCGCCACGCTGCCAATGTCGGTAGCCTCTGCAGGGAATAAAATGCTATGGTTTTGCCTGACATAGACACCCAGTCGCGGTTTTTTCAGCGCAGCGATGGCCGGACTGAACTGGTCGGCGGAGTCGAGAAACCGAATGGCGGTAAAGTCTTCCGGATGGGTGTCGGTGTGTAGTAACAGATGCCTCAGTTCATGGGATGAATCGAGCAGGGTTAGTGTGATGTAGGGCAGGTCGAAGGATTTTTTCATCCCTTCGGTCAGCAGATTCAACAGTAAGGGAAGTGAGTCACAGGTCAGCAGGGAAAGCTCGCGTTCATGGAAGCGCTTGAGAACCACCTCGTTGTTGTGTGCCTCTTCGGTCAGCGCGCGAAGCTGCTGTCGCAGAAGACGATTCTCCTCTGTCAGTTGTTGCTGCGGATCGATGGGGTCGGGCTGTTTCTGCATGATTCAGTTTGTCGGTTGATCGGCGTCAGACTTTACCTCTCTGTCCGATTACTCTCTGAGGACCGGCGTCGAATACAGGAAAGTTGTCAGGAGGGATTCTCTATGTTTGTCCATGGTACAGGGAAAAGGTTGCCGTCTGTTCTGTTGTTTGGGTTGTATCTCACACTTTTTTGCAATGCCGGACATGCCGGTGAGACTGTCTATCGCTGCCCGGATGCGCAGGGGCATATCCAGTTTCAGCAGCACCCTTGCAGCGGGGATGCGGGTGAGGAGATTTATGTCGAGGCCGAATCGAAAATCTGGGCGCCGGTGCCCAACGCCCGGGAGATAATCAGCGAAGGCAGCGCCCGCCAGAACAAGCCCAGGAAAAAGGGCTCGACCCGGCGGGGCAAAAGCAGCGGCAGTGATAAATCCTGCTGGAAGGCGGAACAGAAGATTGAACGGATTCAGTGGAAACTCCGCAAAGGCTACAAGCCAGCCGAGGGAGAGCGAATGCGTCAGCAGCGCCGGGAACTGGAGGAGTACCTGCGGCGTTTTTGCGGCTAATCGCCGGAGATGTGCTCCTGTTTGGAGCGCCAGAGCTGGTAGCTCGGTTCGCTCTGATAGCCGCCACTCACCACGTAGTTGAGAATGTTGCGCAGGCGATAGAATTGAATCACCGAGTCGGCGCGGATGATCTCATTGCCCTGCCGGTCGAAGAACAGGATCGATGGGGTATAGATGAGTTCAAGCGTCTCGGCCCACTGTCGCGCGGTCAGTCTTTCGCCGCTCGGTGTCAGTACCGGGGTGTCGGCATTGATATCGAGCTGCACACTGTCTATCTGCGCCAGCAGCCTTGCGATTTCCGGCTCCTGCAGGGGCTGGGCATGCAATACATCGCAGGCATGGCAGTCGCCCCGTTCAAAGAACACCGCGAGGGGACGTTCTGCGGGAAAACGGCTTCTGTCCAGGGCGTAGGGCGGTTTGTCGAAGAAGGTCTCTTCATTCAGCTCATCGGGTTCGAAGGTGAGAGTGCCTTCGGCACGCCTCAGGTATGCGGCAAAGCCTTCGGACTTGTAATGGCCGTCGGCGACATATTCCAGTGCCGCCCGGAACTTGTAGGGCGGGTAGTAGCCGCGCAGGCGCAGCGCCTCGGCGCCGGTGGCGTCAATGAAGATCAACGAGGGGGTGAAGTTGGTGTTTTCGCGGATCGCATACTGCCGCTCGGTGAGCGTGTCGCCCTGCATATCGGTCAGCTCCTGTACCCCCCAGATGTCGATCGGGATCACGTCAAAGTGCTTCTGGGTGTAACTCCTGATATCGGTCGAGCCGAAGTTGACGCTCAGCAGCTTTTGGCAGTAGGGGCAGCGCTGTTGGCCGAAATAGATGATGATGCCGCGTTTGCCGGCATCAATCGCCTGCCTCAGGTCATCCGGCAGGTCCAGAAAGCTCTCCTTGAACCACTCCGGGTGGCTTAGGGGTTCCCTGAGCGGGGCGTCGTCAAAGTCGAATGACTCATCGGGCTCCTCATCAGAAGCAAAAACCCAGGCTGGCGCCAGCAGGAGAAGCGCGATCAGCGCGAGCAGACGTGGCAGACGCCTGATCAAGCGGTGTAGTCCTCTGCCAGGTACTGCGACCAGTCAATATCGCTGTCGCCAAACACGAAAAAGTGGGGGTTGAGCAGCGACTCCTTGGTGTTGTAGCGCAGCGGGGTCATGTCGGTCAGAGTGATTTTTCCGCCGGCGGCCTCGACCACGGCCTGGGCGGCGGCGGTGTCCCACTCCGAGGTTGGTCCCAGGCGCGGATAGAGATCGCAGGTGCCATCGGCCACCAGGCAGCATTTCAGCGAGCTGCCCATGCTGACGATCTCATGTTCGCCGAGATTTTTCAGGAACTGGGCCAGACTGTCACCGGCGTGGGACCGGCTGCCGGCGATCTGGACCGGGCGGCGATGCTTGGGGTTGACGCGGATCGGTTGGGGCGCCTGCCCCGCCTCGATCTTGAATGCCCCATCGCTGCTGGTGCCATAGAAGGTGAGCCCGGTGACCGGGACAAAGACCACGCCGATGGTGGCCCGGTGATTCTCGATCAGGGCGATGTTGACGGTAAACTCGCCATTGCGCTTGATGAACTCCTTGGTGCCGTCGAGGGGGTCGATCAGCCAGTAGCGGTCCCACTGGCTGCGGGTTTCGTAGGGGATCTTGGCCGACTCTTCGGAGAGCACCGGTATCTCCGGCGTATGTCTCTTCAGGGCGGCGGCAATGATGTTATGGGACGCCATATCGGCCGCGGTCAGGGGTGAGCTGTCGGATTTCTGTTCAACGGAAAAGTCGGTGTTGTAGATCCGTAGAATGGCGTCGCCGGCCTGATGGGCGATGTCAATCAATGTCTCGATGGCAATGGGTAATGTGCTCATGATTTCTGGGTCCTGTCCTGTCCTGTCCTGTCAGTTGTTCGCCAGCCAATCGCGAATGATGTAGAGGGCCGCGATCGACCGGGCTTCTGTAAACTCCTCCTGGGCCAGAAGCTGGTCGAATTCAGACAGCTTCCAGGGCAGGGTTTCGATGGGTTCGGGTTCATCGCCGGGCAGGCGCTGTGGATAGAGATCACGGGCCAGGACGATATGGGTGGTGTGATAGAGATAGCCGGGTGCCACGGTAACCGAGGTGATGGCCTGCAGGTCACGGGCGGCATAGCCGATCTCCTCCTGGATTTCGCGGTTGGCGGCCTCGACACGCCCTTCGCCCGCCTCGATATGCCCCTTGGGAAAGCAGAGCTCGTAGCGGTGCATGCCGGCGGCGTACTCGCGAATCAGCAGCAGGGTTTCTGGGTCAAGCATCGGCACCACCAGCACCGCGCCCTGGTCCGAGCCGACGATGCGCTGATACTGCCGGGTGGCGCCATTGCTGAACTCGAGATCCATCTGCTCGATATTGAAAATGCCCGTGTTGGTGAGGGTAGTGCGCTTGTGTATGGTCGGTTTCTTCGGCATCTGTGCTTCGTATCTGTACTTTTTAAAACGGGATTCTACCTGTAAAGTGCCCATCTTATGCGGATAAATCTAGTGGAATTTTGAGTAAATGATCGACTGGAATCAAATCGACACGGTTTTGCTCGATATGGACGGTACCTTGCTGGATCTCCATTTCGACAACCATTTCTGGCTGCAGCATGTGCCGAAACGCTTTGCCGAGACCCACGCGGTCACCCTGGATCAGGCCAAGGCAAGGCTCTATGAGCACTACAAGAGTATCGAGGGGACACTTGAGTGGTATTGCGTGGATCACTGGAGCCAGGCGCTGGGGCTGGATATCGCCCTGCTCAAGGCGGAGGTCAATCACCTGATTGCGGTGCACCCCCATGTGGTGGATTTTCTCGAGGCGATGCGCCACCTGGGCAAACGTGTCGTGCTGGTGACCAATGCCCATCAGAAATCCCTGAAACTGAAAATGGAGCGCACCCAGTTGCACGGCTATTTCGATGCGGTGGTCTGTGCCCATGACCTCAGACTGCCGAAGGAGCATGCGGATTTCTGGGATACCTTTCAGCAGATCGAGCCCTTCGATAAACAGCGGACCCTGTTTGTCGACGACAGCCCCACGGTGCTCGCAGCCGCTCGACGCTATGGTATCGGATCATTGCTGGCGGTGTTGAAGCCGGACAGCCGAAGCCCGGCCAAAGCCGCCGGTGAGTTCGATGCGATCCATGACTTTTCCGAGATCATCCCGGTTTAGGGATCGTCCCGGATGCGCATGAAACTGGGAAACCTGGGAATACCGTACTTGGTCGTGCCCCGGTAGCGGTAGGTGATGGTTGCGCCCAACGGCGGCGGGTTGGCGCGTTGCCGGTCGCTAAAGCCGGTACCGACACGAAATTGCCGGCCGTCCGCAGCCTCCACCAGCAGCGCGCCGAGCATCCCCTGATACTTGCCCTTCCCCGGCAGATGGCCGATGACCCTGGCCTCGGCATCCTGGTGGCGCTTCACCTTCAGCAGGTTGTTACCGCGCCCGGCCTGATGTCTGGCATCGGATCGATGCAGCATCAGACCCTCGCCGCCCGCGTCAGTGATTCTGGCCAGCTCCGCCATCAATGCCTGGTGACTCTCTACTCGGAACTGCACCACCAATTCTATCCAGGGTGTCTCCAGTGGAGGGATCAACTGCTCCAGTTCCTACAACCGCTGACTGAAGAGAAGCGGACTTTGCGGGAGGTCGAAAACCATGTAGCGCACCTTGCCCCAATCGGCATCGTTGGGCGATTCGGTTCTGACGATCGAGGAAAGTTCTTCAAAGCGGTTGCGCCCGATCCACAACTCCCCGTCAAGCGGGGTTTTCGGCAAAGGGCGGGTAAACCACTTCGGGGCGGGGTAGGGGTTGCCGTTGCGTGAGATCAGCTGCTGGCCATCCCAGTAGGCCCGCACCCCGTCGAGTTTTTCACTCACCCAGTAGTCGCGTAGATCTATGCCTGCATGGTAGACCCCCGCCAGTTGCACCGGCGGTTCGGATGCCGTGACCGGCAACAGAACAAGCAGCAGAAGGAAGGTAATGAAAAGCGTTTGAGATTTAGCGATTGGGCATGCGTGCATGCCCTGATAAGCGTCCATTCAAAATATCTCCTCTCCTTGGAGAATGGTGCAGTCAGCCGTCCCAGCGTTTGAAGCGTTTCCTGCAGTAGGCGAGTAGTTCCTGGTAGTTGCGGAAGTAGAGTTCGAAGCCCTCTTCCGCTGGCTGGTCGTATTCGCACCAGTCATTGGTGTATTCACGGCAGATCGGCGGGCGCTGTTCATAGATGCCGCAGCGGCCATCGGCCAGCAGGTGCTGGCATCTGCCCTGAAACATCAGGTACCAGCCGCTTTCGTCCTTATAAAGCTCCACCCCTTCGTGGGAGACCTGCCAGAGCAGGTGCTGGAAGTCGGACTTCGCGCGCGGCGCGGCGCCCAGCGCCTCGGTGGTATAGGAGCAGCAGATCGATGACCTGCAGCGGTCGCACTTGTTTTCAGCAGAATCGGTCACTGCAACTCAACGGGTATTCAGGTGTTTTCTGTTTTTTGGGCCGGTTTTCTGCGCCTACGCCGCCGTTTATTGGGCGCGTCAGCGGTAGTCGCAGCAGCGGTTTGTTGTGACTCAGTGGCCTTTTCGGGGCTTTTGCGATGCTGAGACGGTTTACCTTGCCTGGGTCTTCTGCCCCTGCCGCCGTCTGGTCTCGAGGCCTGGCGATCACTTCGCTCGGGCCTGACCCGACTCTTGGGGTCGACCTCCGCCAGCAGATCATCCTGCACCGGGTCCATGGGCAGACGGTGTCCGATGTACTCCTCGATGTCGGGCATGGAGAAGGCGTAGGTTTCGCAGGCGAAGCTGATCGCCTCGCCGCTGGCGCCTGCGCGGGCGGTGCGGCCGATGCGGTGCACGTAGTCTTCGGCGTCTTCGGGCAGATCGTAATTGAACACATGGGAGACGTCGGGGATGTGCAGGCCGCGGGCGGCGACATCGGTGGCCACCAGTATCGGCAGTTCCCCGGATTGAAACTGCAACAGCAGTTTCATGCGTTTCCGCTGGGGGACGTCACCGGAGAGAACCGCCGTCTTGAATCCATTACCTTCCAGGTATCCCCAGACCGTATCCGCGGTACGCTTGGTGTTGACGAATACGATGCTGCGTGGTGGGTTCAGTTTCCTGAAAAGACCGATCAGCAGGGGGATCTTCTCCTCGTTGGCGGTCATGAAGCAGGTCTGCCGTACCTTGTCGGCCGTCACCTTGTCGGGTTCGACCTCAATCGTCTGCGGGTTGTTCATGTGCTCGTAGGCGAGCTCGGTCACCCGGTAGGAGAGAGTGGCCGAGAACAGCAGCCCCAGGCGTTTTTCGGGCGGAGGACAGCGGCGCAGCAGGAAGCGGATATCCTTGATGAAGCCGAGATCGAACATCCGGTCTGCTTCATCCAGTACAACGGCCTGTATTGCCTTGAGGTCGTACACGTGCTGCTTCAGATAGTCGATCAACCGGCCAGGGGTACCAATGAGGACGTCAACGCCGGCCTCCAGATCCTTTCGTTGCTGCTCGTAGCCGGTGCCGCCAAAAACCAGGCCGTGCTTGAGGCCGGTGAATTCGCCCAGTGCTTCCGCATCCTTGTGAATCTGGATGGCCAGTTCGCGGGTCGGCGCCACGATCAGCGCGCGCGGCTGATTCTGCCGGTGGTTTTCCCCGGGAGGCGTGGTCAGCAGTTTCTGGTAAACCGCGAGCAGAAAGGCGGCTGTTTTGCCGGTGCCGGTCTGCGCCTGTCCGGCAATATCCTTGCCATCCAAGGCCAGTGGGAGGGTTTCGGCCTGAATCGGAGTGCAGTTTGAAAATCCTGACTTTTCAATGCCTTGTAATATTTTTTCGTGCAGTTTTAGGCTGTCGAAGCGTATCTCGGTCAAATGTTTTTCTGTCATGGAGCGGTAGGATACAGTAATTTCAGGGGGTGTGGGACTTGAAATAGATAAAATATTGAGATCAAATATGGCCTTAAATCAACCGGGTCGATGATTTATCAGCCCTGGAAACAACAAGCAAAGGAGCGTCGGTGCGGATCCGCACAATCGGGCGTTTATCCCAAAACTTGAAAATATTGGAGAATATCTAGTGAGTGAACAGATTGTTCATGTGACCGATGACTCATTTGAAAACGAGGTTTTGCAGTCCGGTGTGCCCGTTCTGGTGGACTACTGGGCTGAATGGTGCGGCCCCTGCAAAATGATCGCACCTGTGTTGGATGAGATTGCCGGCGAATACAACGGCAAGGTGAAAATCGCCAAGCTGAATATCGATGATAATCCCAATATACCGCCTCGTTATGGCATCCGTGGCATTCCCACCCTGATGTTGTTCAAGGATGGTGAAGTTGAAGCGACGAAGGTCGGCGCAGTCTCAAAATCGCAGCTGACGGCATTTATTGATAGCAATCTTTAATGATTTCAGGTACAAACTACTAGACGCGCTCACAGACGATGCTACAATTCCATTCTGTAAGCACGCAGAGCGCGCTTAGTAGCCAATCAGCATTCCAGAGAATTTTCCTTAAAAAATAACAAACCACTCCAACAGACAACCCTTGTCTGTTTGTCCTCTATTCAATCGAAACAATAAACATCATGAATCTCACCGAACTGAAGAAGATGCCAGTCGCTGCACTGGTTGAATTAGCAGAATCCATGAACATCGAAGGTATGGCGCGGTCCCGCAAGCAGGACCTGATCTTTGCCATTCTCAAGGCCCACGCCAAGAAAGGCGAAGATATCTACGGCGACGGTGTACTGGAAATTCTGCAGGACGGGTTTGGCTTTCTCCGATCCGCCGACAGCTCCTATCTTGCCGGGCCGGATGATATCTATGTCTCTCCCAGCCAGATTCGACGCTTCAATCTTCGCACCGGTGACACCATTTCAGGGAAAATTCGCCCGCCCAAGGACAGTGAACGCTACTTCGCGCTGCTCAAGGTCAACGAGATCAACTATGACAAGCCTGAGAATGCGAAAAACAAGATCCTGTTCGAAAACTTCACGCCCCTGTTCGCCAACGAGAAATTCAATCTGGAACAGGGCAACGGCAGTACCGAGGACATCACCGCGCGCACCATTGAGCTCTGCGCGCCGATCGGCAAGGGGCAACGCGGGCTGATCGTCTCGCCGCCCAAGGCCGGTAAGACCATGCTGATGCAGAACATCGCCCAGTCGATCGCCTACAACCATCCGGAGTGTTACCTGATCGTGTTGTTGATCGATGAGCGTCCGGAAGAGGTGACCGAGATGGCGCGCTCGGTGCGTGGCGAAGTGATCTCTTCAACCTTCGATGAGCCCGCCGCACGCCATGTGCAAGTGGCCGAAATGGTCATCGAAAAGGCCAAGCGCCTGGTCGAGCACAAGAAGGATGTGGTGATTCTGCTCGACTCCATTACCCGCCTGGCGCGCGCCTACAATACCGTCATTCCCTCGTCCGGCAAGGTGCTCACCGGTGGTGTGGACGCCAATGCACTGCACCGTCCCAAGCGCTTTTTTGGCGCAGCCAGAAACCTGGAAGAGGGCGGCAGCCTGACCATTATCGCCACAGCGCTGGTGGATACCGGTTCGCGCATGGATGATGTGATCTACGAAGAGTTCAAGGGAACCGGCAACATGGAGATCCACCTGGATCGCCGCATCGCCGAGAAGCGCATCTTCCCGGCGATCAACATCAACCGTTCCGGCACCCGCCGTGAAGACCTGTTGATGAAGTCGGATGAACTGCAGAAGATGTGGATTCTGCGCAAGATCCTGCACCCCATGGATGAACTGGCGGCAATGGACTTCCTCTACGACAAGCTCAAAGCGACCAAAACCAACGATGAGTTTTTCCAGTCGATGAAGGGCTGATCTGTTTTTGCGTGTAGGAGCGGCTTCAGCCGCGAAATGATTCGCGCATAAATGCGCTCCTACAGCGACTGCTCCCACAGTTTTTGCGCGGACTCTGTCGGTTATTGCGATAGAATGCTGCCATGAACTCCTGCGATAAACCCAAGGCTGCAATGATCCTGGCCGCTGGCCGTGGCGAACGCATGCGCCCGCTGACCGATCATACCCCCAAGCCGCTACTGCCTGTGGTTGGCCGTCCCCTGATCGAATATCACATTGAGAATCTGGTGAAAGCCGGTTTTCGCCGGTTGGTCATCAATCATGCCCATCTGGGCGAGCAGATCGAGGCGGCGCTGGGTAATGGCGAGCGCTGGGGTGTCGAGATTGCCTACTCGCCCGAACCTCCTGGGGCGCTGGAGACTGGCGGAGGGATTTTCAGGGCGCTGCCGCTGCTCGGGGATGGGCCGTTTCTGGTGGTTAACGGAGATGTCTGGAGCGACTATGATTTATTCAGGGCCGCCTGTCCTGTCCAGTCGGATGCCCACCTGATCATGGTGGATAATCCGGAGCATCATCCCAAGGGCGATTTTTGCCTTGCTGAATCGGGTCTGCTGAGTCAGGAGGGCGAGGGCAGGCTGACCTATAGCGGTATCGGTATCTTTCGCCCGGGGTTGTTTGCCGGGTGCCAGCCCGGTGTCTTTGCCCTGGCGCCACTACTGATCGCCGCGATGGCGCAGGGCCGGGTCAGTGGTGAGCACCATCAGGGCCGCTGGGTGGATGTGGGAACCCCGCAAAGATTGCAGGCGTTGGAGGATTTGCTGAGGCCCGCCTGATTTCATGAGGAGGTCGGTATGGGGCAGGAGATTGCCGACAGCCGGTTTTCCGCGGAAGACTTCGACTGTTTCAACGAGCGTCTCAAGCGTGAGACCCGACTGCTGGAGAGCTGGTTTCGGGATTGCACCTTCTGTGAAGAGGGGCATGCGGGCGGCTTCGAGCTGGAGACCTGGCTGGTGGGCCGGGATGGGTTGCCGGCGCCGGTCAATGAGGCGGTGCTCGACACTCTCAAGGATCCGCTGGTGGTGCCGGAACTGGCCCGCTTCAACCTGGAACTGAATGGCCAGCCCGTACCCTTGCAGGGGGATGCCCTGTCCCGCCTGCATCTGTCGCTCAAGCAGGTGTGGGAACGCTGCGCACAGGCCGCAGAGTTGCAGGGGGCGCGACTGATGATGGTGGGTATACTGCCCTCAGCCCGGGAAGGCGATTTTACCCTGGGTAATATGTCGCCCTTGCAGCGCTATCATGCACTCGATGAACAGCTGTACGAGCTGCGTGGCGGCCACCCCCTGGAAATAGATATAGAGGGGCGCGAGCGCCTGAGGTTTGTCCACGACGATGTGATGCTGGAATCGGCCACCACATCCTTCCAGATCCATCTGAAAGTCAACGCAAGCCATGCGGTGCGTTTTTATAATGCGGCGAAAATCGTCTCTGCGCCGATGGTGGCGGTTGCTGCCAACTCCCCCTATCTGTTCGGTGCCGATCTGTGGGACGAGACCCGCATTCCCCTGTTTGAGCAGGCGGTTCGGGTCGGCGCCTCTGACCTGACCAAGCGTGTCTCATTCGGTATCCGGTATTTGCGTGAAACCATGATGGAGTGTTTCCAGGCCAACCTGGAGCGCTATCCGGTGCTGCTACCCCGCTGTATGGAGGTGCCGGACCAGCAACTGGCCCACCTGCGTCTGCATAACGGCACCATCTGGCGCTGGAACCGTCCGTTGATCGGCTTCAGCGAAAGTGGCCAGCCCCATTTGCGGATCGAACATCGCGTGCTTCCTGCCGGGCCATCTATGGTTGATGCAATCGCCAATATGGCGCTATTTTTCGGCCTGGTTTATGCGCTTGCCAATCAGCCGGAGCCACCGGAGTCTCGGCTCGAGTTTGTTCAGGCCCGGGAGAACTTCTACCGTGCGGCCAGGGAAGGTCTGCAGGCCCGGTTGCAGTGGCTGGATGGTAAAACGGTCACGGCGCGTGAGTTGTGTCTTGATGTGCTGCTTCCCCAGGCGCGGACCGGGCTCGAGCGCATGGGGCTGGACCGGCATGATGCCGATGGCTGGTTGTCGATTATCCGGCAACGGCTGGAAAGCGGCCAGACCGGGGCTGTCTGGCAGCGCGCCTGGGTTCGGCAGCATGGTCGGGGGATGCCAGCCCTGGTGGAGGCGTATCTGCAACGGCAGAATTCGGGCGCACCTGTGCATCAATGGACGCTATAATGGCGGGTGCCGGGCCTGGAATTCTTCCTGGCCCGTTTGCGGATGTTGATGGCCATGAAATGGTTGTCGATACTCATAGGTTCTGGTTGTTCTGATGTTACGACAAATCGATCAAATCCCTGCCGGTCTGCTGGATCTGGATGCGAGTCGGCTCGCTTCGCTGCTGGGCGGTCCAACCCTGATTCATCTCCAGGGTCGGCGCGAGCCCGCGCTGTTCATCTCGGTGTTGATGCATGGCAACGAGACCACAGGGTGGGAGGCGGTGCGCCGCATGTTGCAGCGTTATGATCTGCACGGCGGTGAGCGCTCACTGCCGCGATCGGTAACGTTATTCATCGGTAATGTCGCGGCGGCGGCTCAGGGGTTGCGTTGCCTGGACAGCCAGCCGGACTTCAACCGGGTCTGGCCCGGCTGTGAAACCTCGAATACCCCCGAGCACGGGATGATGCAGCAGGTTGTCGACATCATGCGGGAGCGCGGCATCTTCGCCAGCGTGGATGTGCACAACAATACCGGACTCAATCCCCACTACGCCTGCATCAATGTCATCGATAACCGCTTTCTGCACCTGGCCAGCCTGTTCAGTCGCACGGTGGTCTACTTTATCCGTCCCTGCGGGGTGCAATCCCTGGCGATGTCCAAGCTCTGCCCCTCGGTCACCCTGGAGTGCGGCAAGCCGGGACACAGTCATGGCGTGGAGCATGCCCTGGACTATCTGGATGCCTGCCTGCATCTGGCCGAGTTTCCCCAGCATGCGGTCTCCCCGCAGGATATCGATCTGTTTCACACCGTGGCCGTGGTGAAGGTCGCCGAGGGCGTGGGGTTCGGATTTGGCGAAAGTGGCGGGGATATCAGTTTTTCCGAAGACCTGGATCATCTCAATTTCCGTGAACTGCCGCGTGGTACAACCCTTGGCCGGGTTCGGACCAGCGCCGCCCCTGCCCCCCTGCTGGCCTGGGATGAGCATGGAGAGGTGGTCTCTGATCGCTATTTCAAGGTGGAGGAGGGTGAAATTCGCCTCCGGATTCCGGTCATGCCGTCGATGCTGACCCGTGATGAGCGCGTCATTCGCCAGGATTGTTTCTGTTACCTGATGGAGCGCTATGACCAGCATCTACGGGATGTTCAGCCGGATGGCTGACAGCCCCTTCCAGGGAAATTTCGTCGCCTGCCCTTGACTCTTGAAACTTTGCCCCTATTATTAGCACTCATTCTAGGCGAGTGCTAACAATGCCCGCCAGATAACGATAAACAACTTAGTTTTAAACCATTCAAAATCAGGAGAATTCAGTAGATGAAAATTCGTCCACTGCATGACCGTGTGGTCATTCGTCGTATGGAAGAAGAACGCACCAGCGCTGGTGGAATCGTATTGCCTGACAGCGCAACCGAGAAACCGATCCAGGGTGAAGTGGTTGCTGCAGGCAACGGCAAGATCCTCAACAGCGGTGAAGTACGCCCTCTTGATGTGAAAGTTGGCGACAAGGTCCTCTTTGGCAAGTACTCCGGCACCGAAGTAAAGATGGGTGACGAGGAGCTGCTGGTTATGCGCGAAGAAGACATCATGGGCGTTATCGAAGGTTAGGCCTTCTTGATTAACGGATTATCGCAACTGAATTTTTAAGGTAAAAAGACCAATGAGTGCAAAAGAAGTTAAATTTGGAGATAGCGCACGCCAGCGTATGCTGCGTGGCGTGAATGTTCTGGCTGACGCCGTTAAGGTAACCCTGGGTCCCAAGGGCCGTAACGTGGTTCTGGAAAAGTCCTTCGGTGCGCCGACCATCACCAAAGACGGTGTTTCCGTCGCCAAGGAGATCGAGCTCTCCGACAAGTTTGAAAACATGGGTGCACAGATGGTGAAAGAGGTCTCTTCCCAGACTTCTGACGTCGCCGGTGACGGCACCACCACGGCAACCGTTCTGGCCCAGGCCATGGTTCGCGAAGGTCTGAAGGCCGTTGCTGCCGGCATGAACCCGATGGATCTGAAGCGCGGTATCGACAAGGCCGTTGAAGCGGCAGTCGTCCATCTGCGTGAACTGTCCAAGCCCTGTTCAACCGACAAGGCCATCGCCCAGGTCGGTACCATCTCCGCCAACAGCGATACCAACATCGGTGACATCATCGCCGAAGCGATGCAGAAAGTGGGCAAGGAAGGCGTTATCACCGTTGAAGAGGGCACCGCCCTGGAAAACGAGCTGGACGTGGTCGAGGGTATGCAGTTTGATCGTGGCTACCTCTCGCCCTACTTCGTCAATAACCAGCAGAGCATGTCTGCCGATCTGGAAGAACCCTATGTCCTGCTGCATGACAAGAAGATCTCCAATATCCGTGACCTGCTCCCGGTACTCGAAGGTGTGGCCAAATCCGGCAAGCCCCTGCTGATTATCGCGGAAGACGTGGAAGGTGAGGCCCTGGCTACCCTGGTGGTCAACACCATTCGCGGTATTGTCAAGGTTTGCGCCGTCAAGGCCCCTGGATTCGGCGATCGTCGCAAGGCCATGTTGCAGGATATCGCTATTCTGACCGGTGGCACCGTGATCTCTGAAGAGGTTGGCCTGAGTCTGGAAAAGGCAACCCTGAACGAACTGGGTACTGCCAAGAAGATCCAGGTCAGCAAGGACGAAACCACCATCATCGATGGTGCCGGCGCCGAGAACGATATCAAGGCCCGCGTCGAGCAGGTTCGCGCCCAGATCGAAGAGACCTCTTCCGATTACGACCGTGAAAAACTGCAGGAGCGTGTTGCCAAGCTGGCCGGCGGTGTTGCCGTGATCAAGGTTGGCGCCGCGACTGAAGTGGAAATGAAAGAGAAGAAGGCGCGTGTTGAAGATGCGCTGCACGCCACCCGAGCTGCCGTTGAAGAAGGTATCGTACCTGGCGGTGGTGTTGCCCTGGTTCGCGCCCTGCATGCGGTGAAGAGCCTGAGAGGCGACAATCACGACCAGGATGTGGGCATAGGCATTGCCTGTCGCTCCATGGAAGAGCCGCTGCGCCAGATCGTGGCCAACGCCGGTGGCGAAGGTTCCGTTGTGCTGAACAAGGTTGGCGAGGGTGAAGGTAACTTCGGCTTCAACGCAGCCAATGGTGAGTATGGCGACATGGTTGAGATGGGTATTCTCGACCCGACCAAGGTAACCCGTTATGCATTGCAGAATGCAGCGTCTGTAGCCGGTCTGATGATCACTACCGAAGCGATGGTTGCCGAAGAGCCGAAGGACGAGTCTGCCGGTGGCATGCCTGATATGGGCGGCATGGGCGGTATGGGTGGCATGGGCGGCATGATGTAATCATGCGCTGACATCCGTCACTCGCGAGAAAGGCCCGGCATAACACCCGGGCCTTTTTTTGTCGCGGGTATAGGTGGCGCCACATCTGCCGAAATCTGCTTTTGAGCAAAGGGCGGCGGCGGGTTAGGATGTGCCTGCAGATGACTGCGCAGGAAAGAAACAGGCCCTGGGACCTGTGGATTATTAACCAAGCGATAAATTCAGATACTGGAGTCCCAATGCCGGGGAATATGCAACCTGAGCAAATTGCCGATCAACAGTGGCAACAATGGCTGGAAAAGGCCGCTGAACAGGAGATTGGAATATCCTTTGATGAGGCGTTTGTTGCATCACTGCAGCAGGTTTGGCAAGGCAGTGATTATGTGGTGCAGAGCTGCCTGCGCAACCCGGCATTGCTGGTGGATCTGCATGCCTCCGGTGACCTGGGTGAATCTCTCCAGCCAGGTGCGATTGCGCAGCGCCTGAAACAGGAACTCGCCAGCGTCTCCGATGAAACCGATCTGCATCGCAGGCTGCGGCAGTACCGGCGCTATCACATGCTGCGCATCATCTGGCGCGATCTGCTGAGAACCGCGCCGCTGGCAGAGACGCTGGAGGATCTTTCCGCCCTGGCGGATGCCTGTATCGACGAAGCACTTGCGCTGCTCTATGCCTGGGCTATCGATAAACAGGGGATACCCCGCGATGCCCAGGGCGAACAGCAACGGCTGGTGGTTCTCGGTATGGGCAAGCTGGGGGCCCGGGAGCTGAATCTCTCTTCCGACATCGACCTGATTTTTACCTACCCCGCCAAGGGGCAGGTGGAGGGTCCTCGTGCGGTGAGTAATGAGCAGTTTTTCATCAGGCTCTGCCAGCAACTGATCAAAGCGCTGAATACCCAAACGGTGGACGGATTTGTATTCCGGGTCGATGCCCGTCTGCGTCCCTTCGGTGATGCCGGTCCGATGGCGATGAACTTCGACGCCATGGAGGCCTACTACGAAAGCCATGCGCGTGAGTGGGAGCGTTACGCCATGATCAAGGCGCGGGTGGTGGCCGGTGACCAGCAGGCCGGAGGCCAGCTGATGGCCATGCTGCGTCCTTTTGTATATCGGCGCTACCTCGATTTCGGCGCCTTTGAATCACTGCGCAAAATGAAAAAACTGATCAGCCAGGAGCTGCACCGCAAGGGTATGGATCGCAATGTGAAGCTCGGCCCCGGCGGGATTCGCGAGATCGAGTTTATCGGTCAGGCGTTTCAGCTGATCCGTGGCGGGCGCGATCCGGACCTGCAGGTGCGCGGCATTCAGCCGGTACTGCGCCATCTGGGTGAAAAGGATCTGTTACCTGAGTATGTCGTGCAGGAACTCGCCAGGGCGTATGAGTTTTTGCGCCTGGTGGAAAATCGCATCCAGGCCTGGCAGGATCGCCAGACCCACCTGTTGCCGGAGGATGAGCTGGGCCGGTTGCGGCTGGCCCGTTCCATGGGCTTTGAAACCTGGGAGCGCTTTTTCGCCACCCTGGAAAAACACCGCGGCAAGGTGCAGGGCCATTTCGACCAGGTGTTTGCCGCACCCCAGGCGGAGGATGAGGGTGAGGATCAGCCCCTTGCGGCCTTGTGGCAACAGCATCTGGATGCCGAATCGGCCATTGCGGTGCTCGATCGCGCTGGATTCAGGCACAGCCAGGCCGTGCTTGAACAGCTTTCCCAGTTTCATGGTTCACATATGTGCCGGGGCATGGGGGTCAAGGGCCGCGAGCGGCTGGATCAGCTGATGCCGCTGCTGCTCGACGCCGTTGGTGGCTGTGAAGACCCGGAGGCCACCTTGAGCCGGGTGCTGAAACTGATCGAGACCATCGGCAAACGCACCGCCTATCTGGCACTTTTGGTGGAGAATCCCATAGCCCTGTCCCAGTTGATCCGGCTTGCCGGTATCAGTCCCTGGATCACCCAGCAACTGGAGCGTCAGCCGTTGCTGATGGATGAACTGCTCGACCCGCGCCGCCTGTTCACCCCATCACGCGAAAACGAACTCCGGGAAGAGCTGGCGAGCCTGCTCTCGGGTATCGATCCCGAGGACCTGGAGCAGCAGATGGAACGACTGCGCCAGTTTTCCCAGAGCAATATTCTGCGTGTCGCCGCGGCTGACCTGACCGGTGCGATTCCGTTGATGGTGGTGAGCGACTATCTGACCGATATTGCCGAGGTGGTGATTGAGCGGGTCATGGGTATTGTCTGGTGGCACATGACCCAGCGACACGGCAAGCCCAGCAATATCATCGGTGAGGAGACAGGCTTTGCGGTCCTCGGCTATGGCAAGCTGGGCGGCATCGAGCTGGGGTATGGCTCGGACCTGGACCTGGTGTTTCTCCACGGCAGCCAGAGTCACAGCGCCATGACCGACGGCGCCAGGCAGATCGCCAACGACGTCTTTTATGCCCGCATGGGGCAGCGCATGATTCACATGTTCACCACACGCACGCCCTCAGGTCTGCTCTATGAAATCGATATGCGCCTGCGCCCCAATGGCAATTCAGGGATGCTTGTCACCTCCCTGGAGGCGTTTGAGCGCTACCAGAAAAACGATGCCTGGACCTGGGAGCATCAGGCGCTGTTGCGCGCCCGGGCCGTGGTGGGTGATCCGGTGGTAATCGCCCGTTTCGAGGTGATACGCCGCGAGGTGCTCGGCCAGCCGCGTGACCCTGAAAAGCTGCGCAATGAGGTGCGCGATATGCGCGAAAAGATGCGCGAAAGCCTGGACAAGAGCAAGCCCGGCCAATTCGATATCAAGCAGGGCCGGGGCGGTATCGCGGATATTGAATTTATGGTTCAATACTGTGTTTTACGGTGGGCGAACCAGTACCCCGATCTGCTTGAGTGGACGGACAATATCCGCTTCCTCGAGACCCTGGAGAAGCATCGCTTGCTTGAAGGTCATGCGGCCGGGTCGCTGGCGGATTGTTACCGCTCGTTACGGGCGGCCTACCATCGCAATGCGTTGAGTGAACTACCGGGATTGATTGACGACTCCCAACTCCTTGCGGAGCGGGCGATGGTTCAGGAGATCTGGCAGGCGTTGATAGTGGCCTGAGCCGGGGCGGCATCGGTATCAATTGAACTAGGTTATCTTTTGGAGAGAGAAAATGGCGGCGTTTTCGGATCGTGATGGGTGGATTTGGATGGATGGTGAGATGGTTCCCTGGCGCGACGCCAAGGTGCATGTACTCACCCACACGCTCCACTACGGCATGGGTGTGTTCGAGGGCGTGCGCGCCTATCACACCGACAAGGGGCCAGCGATCTTCCGGCTTCAGGACCATACCGACCGGCTGTTCCGTTCGGCGCATATTCTCGGCATGAAGATTCCCTTCAGCCGCGAGCAGCTGAACAACGCCCAGATAGAGGCGGTCAAAAAGAACAATCTCGACTCCGCATATATCCGGCCGATGTGTTTTCTGGGTTCGGAAGGCATGGGGCTGCGTGCCGACAATCTCCAGGTACACGCCATGGTTGCGGCCTGGGAGTGGGGCGCTTACCTGGGTGAGGAGAATCTGCGCAACGGCATCCGCGTGCGCGTTTCATCTTTTACCCGTCATCACGTTAATATCACCATGTGCCGCGCCAAGGCGAATGGCAACTACATGAACTCCATGCTGGCGCTGAAAGAGGCGCTGGATGACGGCTATGACGAGGCGCTGCTGCTGGATACCAACGGCTATGTCATGGAGGGTTCCGGCGAGAACCTGTTCATCGTGCGCAACGGCGTCATCTACACCCCGGATCTCACCTCGGCACTGGATGGCATCACCCGCCGTACCGTGATGACGCTGTGCGAGGAGTTGGGTATTCCGGTTGTGGAAAAACGCATCACCCGCGACGAGGTTTATATCGCCGACGAGGCCTTCTTTACCGGCTCCGCCGCCGAGGTGACGCCGATCCGCGAAGTTGACCGCCGTTCGATAGGCAGCGGCACCCGGGGCCCGATCACCGAGCGCATCCAGTCGCTCTACTTCGATCAGGTACAGGGCCGCCGGAGTGAAAATTCCGAATGGCTGACCCACGTTTAGGATGAGCAGATTGCCGAGGAGACCGTTGACATGACAAATAGCGCAGCAGCATCCCCCGTCACCCAGGTGATCGAGGTCACGCAAAAGGATCTGCCCCTGGCCTGTCCCGGCCCGAAGGCGGATTTGGCCAGCATGCACCCCCGGGTCTTTCTGCCCATAGAAAAGACCGGTGAGGCGATCTGTCCCTATTGCGGTGCGCACTATCGACTGGTGGATTGACCGCATCCTGTGACCGGGCAGGATGCACATGGGCTGATTATCTGGCGTCTGCTTGACGGCAAACCGGGTCATGAAAACCAATCCCTGGGCCTGAGCAATGCATTGAGCCGGCAGCTGCCCTGCACCTGCTACGATATTCCTGTAAAGGGGCGTCTGACGCCCCTGTTTTATTGGCTCTTTGCAGCCTATCCGCCGGGCAGCAATTTGCCTGCGCCGGATCTGATCATCGGCGCAGGTCACCAAACCCATCTGCATCTGCTCACCGCCCGGCGCGCGCGCGGCGGGAAGGCGATTGTATTGATGCGCCCCAGTCTGCCGCTCTCCCTGTTCGATCTCTGTTTGCTTCCCGAGCATGACGGGTACCGGGGCAACGCCCCCTGCCTGGAGACCCGGGGGGTGTTGAATGCGCTGCAATCGGCCGGAAGGCATGTCCCGCACAAGGCGCTGATTCTTATTGGTGGTCCCTCCCGGCATCATGGCTGGGATTTGCAGATGCTGTTGCACCAGATCGAGCAACTGGTCGGGGATAATCCCGAAACTGGTTTTCTACTGACCACTTCCCGGAGAACACCTTCCGAATTCGTTGCTGAAATGCGCGGGAGAAAACCCGACAATCTGGAGGTTGTGCCGGTGGATGAGACCGGGCCCGGTTGGGTGGCCGGGCAGTTGGCCGAGCGCTCCACGGCCTGGGTGACGGAGGACTCGGTGTCGATGGTCTACGAGGCGCTCACTGCGGGTGTCGCGGTGGGGGTGCTGAAAATGCCAGCCAAGGGGGAGAGTCGTGTCTCCAGGGGGCTCCGGAAATTGCTGAATGAGGGGCTGGTTGTGCCCTTCGATGACAGGGGTGATTACAGGGCGCAGATGCAGCCAGTGGCTGATTTTAACGAGGCGGATCGTTGCGCCCGATGGATTGCAGAGCGATGGCTGAGCGCAGGTTGAAGGTCGTACAGGTACTACCGGCCCTCGATGGCGGTGGTGTCGAACGCGGCACCCTGGAGGTGGCGCAGGCGCTGGTCACGGCCGGGCACCAATCCATTGTCATCTCTGCCGGTGGCCGGATGGTCGCTGAGCTGGAAAACGGTGGGAGTCGCCATGTTCGGTGGGACTTGGGCAAAAAATCGCCGTTAACCCTGCGTCATCTCTTTCCTCTGCGTCAGTGGTTGCTACGCGAGCGGCCGGATATTGTGCATCTCCGGTCACGCATGCCGGCCTGGGTGGTCTGGCTGGCCTGGCGAACGCTGCCGGTGAATCAGCGCCCGCGACTGGTCACCACGGTACACGGCCTCTACTCGGTTTCCGGTTACAGCGGGGTGATGTGCCGTGGCGAACGGGTGATTGCGGTATCGAAAACCATTGAAAACTATATTTTCAGCAACTATCCCTGGGTTGAACGGGATAGAGTCCGGCTGATCTATCGCGGCGTCGACCCCGAAGAGTTTCCCCGGGACTATCAGCCCGATGCGCAGTGGCTGTCGGCGTGGTACCGGCAATATCCCGAACTGAAAGGCAGGCGGGTACTGACCCTGCCCGGACGGTTGACGCGGCTGAAGGGCCATCACGCCTTTATTGACCTGATCCAATGGCTCAACCAGGACGGCCAGGCCGTTTATGGGCTGATCGTCGGCGGCGAGGACCCCAAGCGCAAGGCCTATGCCAGGGAGTTACGGGAGAAGGTGGAGACACTTGGGCTGGATGAGCGCATCCTGTTCACCGGCAATCGCGCGGATATGAAAGAGATCTATGCGGTATCCGATCTGGTCCTGTCGCTCTCGACCAAGCAGGAGGCCTTTGGCCGCACCGTGCTCGAGGCGCTGACCATGGGCAGACCAGTGGTGGGCTATGATCACGGTGGAGTCGGCGAGATTCTGGGCGCGCTTTTCCCGGCGGGGCGGGTGACTCCGGAAGATGCCGGGATGCTTGCAACGGTTGCCAAAGCCTTGCTGGATCAGCCCTTGGTGCCCGCCCACAACACCCGCTTTCTGCGCCAGCAGATGCTCAGTGAAACGCTCGACCTTTATCAATTGCTATCTTTATCAGAGCGGGAGACTTCGTAGAGTTTGGCCTCTTTGAGGAAGGCGTAAAATCCGTTGACGACACTGCCGATAAACCCCGGCAGACCGTTCAGCAGGGCGCGGCGCAGGATATAGGAGCGGAAAAAGGCGAAGGGAAATGCCACCAGCAGTTTCAGCAGGTTGAACCTTTTCCCCTTCCGGTGGCGCTCCTCGGCGCGCAGACTGGAGTAGTGGTTGTTCTTCTCGACCTTGATGGCAATGGATCTTTCACCGTAGTGGCGGATCGCGCCTTGGGCGCGCGCCAGCTTGCCGCTGACCTTGAACCCCTCATGGACCACGGCATCGCCATATTCACCGGCATTCTTGCGAAAGAAGCGCGGCTTGGCATTGCGCCGGATCCAGGGGTGATTCACCCGGCCCAGAAAGATATCGTCAATCTGGATGCTGAGGGCGTCGCAGTTGTTGTCGGCGATGGTCTGGCGTATCTCCTGAATAAGCTCGGGACTGGCCACTTCGTCGGCGTCGATGTTCAGGCACCAGTCATGGCTGCACTTGGACAAAGCCAGGGCCTTCTGTCGGGAATAGCCGAGCCAGGTCTGGGTAAAAATATCGCTGGTGAAGCCCCGGGCTATCTCCAGGGTTGCGTCACTGCTGCCGGAATCGACCACCACGATCTGGTCAAAGTCGGCGACGCTCTGCAGGGCGCGCCCGATGTTCTGCGCCTCATTCAGGGTGATGATGAAAACGCTGGCGGGGATTTTAGTCATAGTTTGTAGCGCCCACGGGTAAAGGCGAGATGAAATTGCAGGCGATTGGCGGCGCCATTGATGCCGATGCGGGGCAGGCGGAACGGATCGGTAATCGGCAGTATGGCTTTTTTCACCGTAACCGCCGAAGTGAAACCGGCTGCCCTGACCATCTCTGCATGACGCTCCTCGAAGCGTCCGAAGGGGTAGGAGAAGCTGTTGCAGGGAGCACCACTGAGTGCTGCAACCGCCTGTTTGGAATCGTTGATCTCCTGGCGGGCCTGTTCGTCACTGCAGTTTTTCAGATTGATATGGTGCAGGGTGTGGGCGCCGAACTCCACCAGGCCGGAGGCCTGCATCTCACTGATCTGTTCCGGGGTGAGCCTGTCGATACCCTCGATGTGCGGGGCCAGGTAGATGGTGCACGGGATATTCTCTTTGCGCAGCCGGGGAAACAGCTCGCGGTAGTTGCTGGCAAAGCCGTCGTCCAGTGTGATGGCGACACAGTTTTCACTCTCCCGGTCAAGCAGTTCGGACACCTTGACGAAGCGGTGTCCCTTGTTTTTCATCCACTGGATCTGCGTCATCAGCCTGTCGGGCGCGATATTCATACCGCTGCCTGGGCCGTCCGAGGTGTCGTGATACATCAGTAGTCGCGGCAAGCGTCTTGGGCGGGGTGCCATCCAGAAGGTGTAGTTACCCAACAGCCAAAGCAGCGCCAGCAACAGCGGAATCAGCAATAACCACTGCATCAGTGCTTCGCCTCCAGCATCTGGTTGTAGACGCTCAGGGTATGCCGGGTCATCTGTTCCAGGGTCAGCTCCTGTTGGGCAAAATCAAAGGCGTTGCTCATCGCTGCTCGCCACTGTTCCGGTTGGTGCAACCAGTGTTGCAGACCGCTGCGGATATTGTCCAGACTGGCGGGGCCGACAATGCACTGCGGGGGCAGTATCTCCCGGGGGCCTGCCACGTCGGTGCTGATAATGGCGACTCCGGCGAGCAGGGCCTCGGCCAGAACATAGGAGAAGCCCTCGCGGTGGGATGAGATGAGCACGGCATCCAGGGCGGGCAGGATCTGCCCGATATCCTGCCGGTGTCCGGCAAACCGGATGCGCTCGGGGTGCCTGAGCTGCTGATGCTGGGCCAGCAGGCGCTCACGTTCCGGGCCATCGCCAAAAACGATCATGTTTAGCGGCAGGCCATCCCCGGCGCTCAGGGCAAGATCCACGCCCTTGACCGGCGCCAGTCGCCCGATCACGCCGATGGTCGGGTAGTGTCGGTCAAGACTGAACTCTGACCTCAGACGTTCACGAGACCAGTTGTGCCGGGTGTCCGGTTCAGCAATGCCGTTATAGATGACAAAACCATTCGGATGATTGACTCTTTTCGCCACCTCCTGGCTGACGCAGACTACCGCGTCGAGTTTTGCCAGTGTCCGGTTGTCGCGCTTGACGCCGTGAACACTGGCCAGGATAGGCGCTTTCAACCAGAAGCGGAGTCTGGTCATGGCGGTGGCGGCCTTGTGGGCCTGGGCATGGATGATGTCCGGGCGGGAGGCGCTGATCTTCCGGTAGAGGCTGAACAGCAACAGCGGGTTGTTGCGGCTGGGCGCGGTGTTGATGGTCAATAAATCGATCGCGGGGTCAAGCTGTGGGGCGAGGGAAGCATCGCCAATCAGGGTGACGCTGTGCCTGGCCCGGGACAGTGCATTGCAGAGCTCCAGGGTGTGCTTTTCCAGACCCCCCTCGCCGTGGCTGAGCATCACCTGGGTAATCCTCATGCCCCTGGTCTGCCCAGCGTCTGCGCCATGGCCAGTACCCAGCCGATTCCGAGCCACACCAGCGCCGCGATCCAGTTGTTGAACAGGCTGGGTGCTGCCATCAGCGGCCAGAAGCTGACCCCGAGTACGCTCAGCGAGAGCGCGGCGGCGTACCAGTTTTTGTTCCGGACCAGTGGTTGCAGTGCGGTCAGGACGATGCTGACCAGCAGCGCCAGGAACTGTGCCAGGCCTGCTATGCCTGTTTCGGCGGCGAGTTGCAGATAGAGGTTGTGGGGATGCAGCCCACAGCTGTTCTCGGAAGGGATTACCAGCAGGCATGCTTCGCGATAGTTGTGCAGCCCGCTGCCGAAGACCGGATCCTGTAGCCATGTCTGCACGGCGGCGGCGAAGATCTCGCCATAATGGGATTGCCCGAATTGCTCAAGCGTATCGAAGAAGCTATGAATGGTCCGCTCGGTTGTCGCCGGCAGCAACTGCATGGTGAGCGCAAAAAACAGCAGCAGGGCCGCAAGGCCGGTGAGGATCAATCTGCGCTTGTCAGGAAAGGTCGCCAGCAGACCTGCAATGACCACCAGCGCGCCCGCGCAATAGAGCGCAAAGGGCATGCGCTCGCCGGTAATGAAGATCAGCAGAATGCCCATGGCCAGCAGGCCGGTCGCGAAGCTGATGCTGCGCGTTGCTGGCTTCAGGCTGTTGAACAGCAGGCCGGCAAACAGCAGGATGAAGCCGACACGCAACATCAGGGTGCCAGGCACGGGATTGCGGAACGGCCCGGTCAGCCGGTCCTGGGCAAATTTGGGGATGCCGAAAAAATCCCAGCCGGTCAGATATTGCCAGCCGGTATCTATGAAGATAAACAGAGAGACGCACAGCAACGAGATGAGAAAACGGCGCTGTGGCTCAGGATTGTTCAACAGCCAATAACCCAGCGCGGCGGCAAACAACGGCCAGCGCATGAAGGCAAGGGCATACAGCAGGCTCTCAACAGGGGCGATGCCGAAAGGGGCATTGACCAGCAACAGATAGGCCCAGAACAGCAGGCTGAAACGAAACCAGATCTGCCGCGCCCATTGCCAGTCATGTTGCGAATATGACCTGTAGAGAAACACCAGCGCGGTAAACAGCACTGTCAGGTCGGCCAGACCGCGAAAGAACAGCAGGCAAACCGGCAGCATCCAGGGCAGCAGTCTTTCACTGCGCGTGATGAGTTTGCTAGTAGACGGCGGGTTCATGGNCAGGGCGGGTTTTAAAACGGCGATGGATCCAGAAATACTGCTCCGGTGCCTGCAGTATGGCCTGTTCCAGCATATGGTTCAGGCGTATGTTGTCTTCATCCAGGCTTGTCGACGGAAAGCCATCCAGTGGCGGGTGGATGGTGATTCGATATCGGCCATCTTTCTTTCGAACCGGAAAATAGGGTATGACGATGGCCTTGCCCATTCTGGCAAAGCGTGAGGTGGTGGTTATGGTGGCCGCGGGTATCTTGAAGAAAGGGGTGAACAGCGAGTGTTTCTTGCCATAGTTCTGGTCAAAGCCATACCAGATGATCTCGCCCTGTTTCAGTCCTTTTACCATCGAGGGGATGTCATCCCGTGGAAAGATCGACTTCAATTTTGTGCGCCGCGCGGCCAGCACTACCTGGTCCATTAGCGGGTTTTTCATCGGCCGGTACATGGCGCTCATCGGGTGTCTGGCGCTTAGCATGGCGCCGGCCAGTTCCATGGTGCTGAAATGTCCGGTCAGCAGGATAACCCCCTGTTTGCGCTCGGTAGCGGCCACCAGGTGCTCGATGCCGGTGACTTCACCAAGGGCGGTGATGCGGGCGTTGCTACCCCACCAGCCCATGGCGGATTCGAACAGTCCCATGCCGATCGCTTCGAAGTGCTGATCGAGCAGTTCGCTGCGTTGCTCCGGTGACAGTTGCGGAAAACAGAGATTGATATTGGTTCGGGCGATGTGTACCCGCCTGCCGAGAAAGCGCCGCGCCAGCCTGCCCAGTTGTCGCCCAATGCCCAGTTGCCAGTGAAACGGCAGTTGGTGCAGCAGTCGCAGAACCGCCAGTCCTGCCCAGGTGGGCCAGAACTTTGGTGCCGCGAAGGAGCGCCATTTCGGTTGTTGTGGATCGCCGTGGTGCATCGCGGATTTATGACCCGGAATATTGCAGCTGATGCAGCTTTTTGTAGAGCCCGTCCTGTTGCAACAGGGTTGCGTGGGGTCCGCTTTCGACGATGCGGCCGTTCTGCAGCACGATGATGCGGTCGGCATGTTCGATGGTCGAGAGGCGGTGGGCTATGGTAAGGGTGGTCCTCCCCTGGCGCAGATGTTCCATGGCATTCTGGATCTGCTGTTCCGACTCGGTGTCCAGCGCCGAGGTCGCCTCGTCGAAAATTAGGATGGGTGCATCCTTGAGGATCGCCCGGGCAATGGCGATGCGCTGGCGCTGTCCGCCGGAGAGACGCACGCCGTTATCGCCAATCAGTGTATCCAGGCCTTCGGGCATCTCGCAGATGAAGTCCCAGGCGTTGGCGGCCCTGGCGGCGGCGATTATTTGTTCACGGTATGCGCCCTGGAGCGCACCGTAGGCGATGTTGGTCTCGATGGTGCCGTTGAACAGGATGATGTCCTGGCTGACCATGGCAATCTGCTGGCGCAGGTCGATTAGAGGGATGTCTTCGAGGTCTGTGCCGTCCAGGCGTATTCTGCCCCGGGTCGGGTGGTAGAAACGCGGGATCAGGTTGGTCAGCGTGGTCTTGCCGCTACCCGATGGCCCGACCAGAGCGATATTCTCTCCTGGGGAGACGGTCAACTCGATCTCATCCAGCACCGGCGCTTGCTCATCGCCAAAATGGTAGCTGACGCCCTGCCACTCCAGTTTTCCCTTGGCGTGGAGTGTCCTGCTCTGCCCCTGGTCTGCTTCGGGGATCTCATCGATCAGTTCAAACACGCTTTCCGCTGCGGCCAGTCCTCGCTGCAGCTCCGCATTGATGCCGGTGAGCTTTTTCAGGGGCGAGAGCATCATCGCCATGGCGCCAAAAAAGGAGACAAACTCACCGACGGTGAACTCACCTGCGGCCGATTGTTCGGCGGAAAGATAGGCCATCAGCGCCAGCCCGCAAACGGCGATCACCTGTATCACCTGGACATTGGCGGTGGCGGCGATCACATTCTTGACGCGGTAGAGGCGCACCTTGTTGGCGGTTTCGTCAAAGCGGCGTTGCTCGTAGCTCTGGCCCCCAAACAGCCGAACCACCTTGTAGCCGGTTATCACCTCTTCCAGGGTGTGGGTCATGATGCCCATGCGCCGCTGCAGTTCCTGGCTGATACGGCGCAGGCGTTTACTGATCGCCTTTACCAGGAAGGTCACCGCAGGGATCAGGGCAAAGGCGATCAGCGCCAGTTTCCAGTTGAGGTAGAGGATCCAGCCCAGCAGGCCGATGATGGCCAGAGAGTCCCTGATCAGGATCACCAGCACCTTGGAGGCCGCCTGGGTCAGTTGCTCGACGTCGAAGGTGATCTTGGAGAGCACCACGCCGGAGCTGTTGTTGTCAAAATAGCTCTTGGGCAACACCAGCAACTGCTGAAACATCAACTGGCGCAGATTGTAGACCACCTTGGTGGCGACACCCTCCATGGTGACGGTGCTGATATAGGTGGAGAGGCCGCGGATGATGAACAGCACCACCATCAGGACCGGCATCAGGACGATCATCTCCGGATCTTTTTCCACGAAGCTGCCGTCGAGCAGGGGTTTTACCAGGGCGGGCAGGGCGGGTTCGGTGGCCGCCATAATAATGGTTGCGACAATCGATACGGCGAACAGCTTCCAGTGCGGACGGACATAGCGCAGCAGTCTCAGGTATTGTTGGTAGGTGCTCATGTTTGAACTATTGTCCGGGGTTGTCTGTTCGGTCGTCTGTGACAGGGTTGGATCGTATGAATGGCCCGGATTATAGCGTGCTTTGTGCCGATCAGGACACTTGGACGCTTTGGTCGCGGCCTGATCTCTTTTGTCCACCTGAGTTAGCCGCTACAATGCGCGGTCAAATCCCATTTATCACTAAACAACTCATGGCGGACTAATTCATGGCGCTTCTGTAAAAATTGCGTGATCGTAGCGCAGTGATCGGCATTGTCGGCATGGGCTATGTGGGGTTGCCGCTGGCGTTGCGTTACTGCGAAGTGGGCTACAAGGTGCTGGGGCTGGATATCGATCCGGCCAAGGCGAGTGCACTGGCGCAGGGCGAGACCTATATCGAGCACATCTCCTCGGACAAGATCCGGCGGGCGGTTGATCAGGGTCTGGAGGGGACAACAGATTTCGCCAGGGCCAGCGAGGCGGATGCCCTGATTATCTGTGTGCCCACTCCGCTCGATAAGCATCGTGAGCCGGATCTGAGTTTCGTGGTGGCCACCACGGAATCGCTTTTGCCCCATCTGCGCGCCGGTCAGGTGCTGTCTCTGGAAAGTACAACCTATCCGGGGACGACAGACGAGGTGTTGCAGCCACTGATAGAGTCAACCGGACTGACCGTGGGAGAGGATGTTTTCCTGGTCTATTCACCGGAGCGGGAAGATCCAGGCAATCCGGACTTCGTCACAAGAACTATCCCCAAGGTCTGTGGTGGCATCACCCCGGCCTGTCTCGAGGCGGGTATTGCGCTGTATGAGCAGGTGATCGACCAGTTGGTGCCGGTCAGTTCGACGCGCACCGCGGAGATGACCAAGCTGCTGGAGAATATCCATCGCGCGGTCAACATCGGCCTGGTCAATGAGATGAAAATGGTGGCCGATCGCATGGACATAGACATTTTCGAGGTGATAGACGCAGCGGCGACCAAGCCCTTTGGATTCGTTCCCTACTACCCCGGACCTGGGCTGGGCGGGCACTGTATCCCGATCGATCCCTTCTACCTGACCTGGAAGGCCAGGGAGTATGGAATCAACACCCGGTTCATCGAACTGGCGGGGGAGGTCAACAGCAGCATGCCCCAGTGGGTGGTGGAGAAGGTGGTCGAGGGGCTGAATCGGCATCGAAAATCACTCAACGGCAGCCGGATCCTGATTCTCGGTATCGCCTATAAAAAGAATGTGGATGATATGCGGGAGTCACCCTCCGTGGAGATCATGGAGCAGTTGCGCGCGCGTGGCGCTGAGCTGGCTTACCATGATCCGCATGTGCCGGTTTTTCCCAGAATGCGTGAACATGCCTTTGATCTCGCCAGCGTTGCGCTGAGTGAGTCCTCACTGCGGGAGTACGATTGCGTGGTGATTGGCACCGATCACAGAAAGGTTGATTATGAGTTGGTGAAGGCCTGGTCTCAGCTTGTTGTGGACGCTCGCGGGGTTTACCGTGCCCCTGCCGCAAATATAATCAGGGCCTAGCCGGGTCTGATGGTTTATCTGCTCTGGCTTGGCGTCTTTGCGGTTTCCTGCCTGTTGGCATACCGATTCTCCAGACCGGACTCCTGGTTGCATATTCTGGATCAGCCGAATCACCGCTCGCTGCACGCCTCACCGGTGCCGCGAAGCGGCGGGGTGGCCGTGGTGTTGGCGATTCTGGCGGGAGGAGGCACTGTCTACCTGCAGAACCCTTCTGCGGATCTGACGGGGATTGCCGCCGGGTTTCTCGGCGTCTCAATTATCGGATTTGCCGATGATATCCGCAATCTAAGGGCTCGTTATCGCCTCTTTGTCCAGATGGCGAGCGCGCTGGCCATGATTCTCTCAGGCTTGCGGATCGAGGCTATCGACTTCCCTGGGGGTGTCTGGGCGTTAACGCCTGTTGTCGGTGGTGTGCTGAGCCTGCTTTTCATCATCTGGATGACCAATCTGTATAACTTCATGGATGGCATGGATGGTCTGGCCGGGAGTATGGCGCTGTTCGGGTTTGCCGCCCTGGCGGTGCTGGGTTGGCTGGCTGGCGATATGACCTACATGATGCTGAATGGCATTATCGCGGCCGCATCCCTGGGATTTCTGGTCTGGAATATTCCGCCGGCAAGGTTGTTTCTGGGGGATGCGGGTTCCTATGGATTGGGTTTTTTGAGCGCTGGTATGCTTATCTGGGGTGAAAACTTGGGTATATTCCCCCTCTGGATCGGGTTGCTGATCTTTTCGCCTTTTATCATGGATGCGACCAGTACACTGTTTTTGCGTCTGTTCAGAGGGGAGAAAATCTGGGAGGCACACCGGGAACACGCCTATCAACGGGCGGTGCGATCCGGACTTGGGCATCGCACAACGCTGGCCTGGGCCGTGTCAATCATCCTGGCTGCAGGGGTGAGTGGAATACTGCTCAAAAGTCAGGTGGCGGCTGTTCAATGGCCTGCGCTGTGGGTGTGGGGGATTTTTTATCTGGCGCTCTTCTGGTATGTGCGGAAATAGCGCTATAATCAGCCGGATAGCAACATGTAGTAGAAAATTATTAAGAATGGATCAGTGCCGGGGACGGATAGAGTACTTGGGGAGTAACGTTGGACGACATTCTGAATAAAATTTTCAGCAGAAGTGTGGCCTTTCTGCACGACCTGCTGGTGATTCCCCTGGCCTGGCTGGCTGCCTACTGGCTGCATTTCAATCTGGGTGAAATCCCGGATGACATGCTATCGGTGGTGTTGCGCGATCTTGCCCTGGTGATCCCCATCCAGGCGACGGTGTTCTGGGTGTTTGGTCTCTATCGCGGAGTCTGGCGTTTTGCCTCGTTGCCGGACCTGGTGCGCATCTCCAAGGCGGTCGTCGTCGGTCTGCTGCTTTCCGTTGCTACTGCATTCCTCTTTTTCCGGCTGGAAGGTGTACCACGCTCTGTGCCTCTCCTGTACGGCATCATGCTTACCGGTTTTCTGACCATGCCCCGTTTTGTCTATCGCTGGGCCAAGGACCACCGCTACCGTTTCCGCACTGCACGGCGGGTTCTTATAGTCGGCGCCGGACAGGCCGGTGAGATGCTGGCGCGTGATCTGCTGCGCACCCGTAACCAGGCCTATCAGCCGGTTGTCTTCGTGGATGATGATCGTCAGAAGTGGGGCAAGGAGATTCAGGGAGTCCGGGTTGCCGGCGGCTGTGAATTGATGCCCAAGGTGGCCGATGAGTTGGGTATTGATCTGGTGATGCTTGCCCTGCCTTCCGCGCAGCCTGCGGAGATACGCCGCATCGTTGAACTGGCGGAAAGCTGTGGTCTGCCGTTTCGGACGGTGCCGCATATGGACGATTTGATGACTGGCCACGTCGGCATCGACGAGTTGAGAAAGGTTCATATCGAGGATCTGCTGGGTCGTGAACCTGTATCGCTGAACTGGCCCAAAATACGTTCCGGGCTGACCGGGAAGGTGATTCTGGTGACCGGCGCCGGAGGATCGATCGGATCTGAGCTCTGTCAGCAGATCGCCAGCATGGAGCCTGCCGCACTGGTGCTGTATGAAAACAGCGAATTCAATCTCTACTCGGTGGAGTTGGATCTGCGGGAGCGCTTTCCGAATCTGTCGCTGCATGCCCATCTCGGTGATATCACCGATAAAGTGGCGAGCGAACGGGTCTTTGATAAATACTGCCCTCAGGTGGTTTTTCACGCGGCGGCCTACAAGCACGTGCCGATGCTCGAGAATCAGACGCGCGAGGCGGTGCGCAACAATGTGCTCGGTACCCAGGTCGTCGCCAATGCAGCGGATAAATGTGGCTGCTCAGAGTTAGTGCTGATCTCTACCGACAAGGCGGTCAATCCGGCCAACGTCATGGGTGCGACCAAGCGGGTCGCCGAGATCTACTGCCAGAATCTCAATGCCAAGTCGAAAACCCGCTTCATCACCGTGCGCTTTGGCAATGTTCTTGGCTCGGCAGGCAGTGTGGTGCCCCTGTTCAGGAAACAGATCAAGATGGGTGGTCCGGTAACCGTTACCCATCCGGAGATGGAACGCTATTTCATGACCGTTCGTGAGGCCTGTCAGCTGATTATGCAGGCAGGGGTGCTGGGTGAGGGAGGCGAGATTTTTGTGCTGGATATGGGAAATCCCGTGAAAATCAATTACTTGGCTGAGCAGATGATACTGTTGTCGGGTAAGCTTCCAGGCAAGGATATCCGCATTGAGTACACTGGACTCAGGCCGGGTGAGAAACTCTATGAAGAACTGTTCCATGAGCGCGAGAGGTTGATGGCCACCGAGCACGAGCAGATTCTCCAGGCCCAGTATCGTGAGATGGGCTGGGACCTTCTTCTGAAGAAATTCAAAGAGTTGAGGGCCGCTTCCGATGAATATAATGTAGAGCGGTTGGGTGAAATTCTGAATTGGTTTGTGCCGGAACGAAAACGCCCGCAGGAGCAGGAGCTGAAAATGGGTGAGGTAGTTCCGATGATCAAAAAAGAGTAACGGCCAGCTTATCGCCTTGCGGGTAGCAGGCGTTTATTAAGTAACGTGAAAACCTCTTTGGCCTTGATTTTCTTATTCTGTTGGATGGTTTTTCTCTTCTCCAGCATGTCCGGTAACTTTTTTAGTGCGTCGGCTTTTGCTGACCAGATGGCTCTTTCCTGACCTTTGGCCGCGAACCAGATGAGTGAAATCAGGTTCAGAAAAAGATGTATCGGCAAAAATAGTAAGAGTAACGAGATGAGCATATTTTTTGCGAATACCCAAACCAGGTTTCGGTGTCCGTGATAGATGGAGAAATCGCTCTGCACACCTGTGATAGCTGATCCGATGTGGTGAGCAACGGCTTCCGGTATATACAGGCACTGATGTCCCTGCAACTGTAATCTGAAACCCAGATCCACATCCTCCATGTAACAGAAAAAATCATCATCAAATCCACCATTCTCGACAAACACATCTTTACGATAGACGGCAGAAGCGCCGCATGCGGAAAATACGGGCTCATGGTATTTCCCCGCCTGACTGATAGCCATGCCATGAGCTCTGCGCCATGCTAGTCCACTGATATGGTAGATGTCGCCGGTACCATCTATTCTTCCCTGGTCATGATCTGAAGTCAGAAGGCCGGTAAAGGTTGTGGTATTTGGGTGTTTCTGGATGGCATTCTCAAACGCAGCCAGCCAGTCTGGTTCCGGGAAGGCATCCGGGTTGAGCAATACCAGCCAGTCTCCTGATGCCGACTTGGCAGCGATGTTGTTTGCTGCGGCGAATCCGACATTGGAAGGGAGTTGAATTATTTTTACTGTTTTGTGATGGGTTTGGATAAGGTCGACTGAACCATCAGTGCTGGCATTGTCTACTACAATAACCTCATCAGCCAGTCTAGTCTGGCTTTCCAAGCATTTAAGGCACCTATCCAGCAGGTTTTCGCCGTTCCAGTTGACGATAATGACAGTAAATCTGGGTCTGGATGGATTTGTACAGGTTATAGTCAAGGGTAATCGATCGTCAGCGTAATGGTTATGTGTGGAAGGGGCAGTTTAGTCAAGCCAGCAGCATAAAGTAAGTGTTAGATATTGGCTCTACCATACAAATACACGAAAGATAAACTTGAGGGCATAACTTTTTGGGGGAATTGGCGGATCTGAGTTAAACTGATAACACTATTTTAAGATATAAAGCTTTGGAATTCTTAAAGTTGCAACCCACTGAATGCCATTGCCCCTGGACAGTTAGAGCGTACACCAATGTCTGTTGCCGGTAATAGTTTGAAATCTGAATTGTCGATCAGCGATAAGGGCATTGCTGATTATCTGCTTGATAGTGGAAAAATTACCACAGGCGATATGCAACGCATCCAGAGACTTAGCGAGGAAGCCGCTGAGCCGATGACAGGCGTCATTGCCAAGCTGGGGTTGGTATCAGAAAGAGATTTGGCCCATGCGCTGGGCAAGGTTCTTGGTTTACCTCTAGTAACACAGGATGACTACCCCAGTGTGCCCATACTTGAAGATAAGCTCTCGCAGCGCTTTATGCGTGAAGGCCGGGTTGTACCCCTGTTCTTGGATGAAGGGAAACTGGTGGTTGCAGCGGTCAATCCCAATGAGGGCTATCTGAAAGATGCTCTGGCAATGGCGACCGGTTACGAAATTGAATTTCGCATAGGTACAGCCGCCGAAATCGAGACTGCCATTGAGAAGTTGTATGGTACCGGCCGCAGCGCTATGGGCGAAATTGTCGACACACTGGGCGACGATAGTGACGATAGTAGCGATGATGTCGAGCATCTGAAGGATATGGCCAGTGAGGCTCCGGTTATCCGGTTGGTAAACCTGATAATTCAACGGTCTGTGGAGTCCAGGGCTTCGGATATCCATATCGAACCGTTTGAGGGACGACTGAAAGTCCGTTACCGGATAGACGGGGTTCTCCAGGAAGTGGAGGCGCCGCCGTCTCACTCCACGGCTGCGGTAATTTCGCGTATCAAGATTATGGCAAAGCTGAATATTGCCGAGCGGAGGGTTCCGCAGGATGGCCGCATCACCATGCGTGTTCAGGGCAAGGAGCTTGATATGCGTGTTTCTACGGTACCCACTCTCTTTGGCGAAAGCGTGGTCATTCGCTTGTTGAATAAGGAAAGCGTTAAATTCGACTTTGAGTCACTTGGCTTTGAAGGCGAGACTCTCAAACGTCTGAAACACGTGCTGGATTTGCCTCATGGCGTGGTGCTGGTGACCGGTCCCACGGGTAGCGGTAAAAGTACAACCCTCTACACCGCCCTGCATCGTCTCAACACCCCGGAAAGAAAGATCATCACTGTTGAGGATCCGGTTGAGTATCAGTTGGAAGGTATCAATCAGATACAGGTAAAGCCCCAGGTGGGACTGGATTTTGCCAATGCCCTGCGTGCCATCGTCAGACAGGACCCTGACGTCATCATGGTGGGTGAAATGCGTGATACCGAAACGGTTCGTATCGCCGTGCAATCGGCACTTACCGGCCATTTGGTGTTATCGACACTGCATACCAATGATGCGGCGGGTGGAATTACCCGCCTGATGGATATGGGGGTTGAGGATTTTCTGCTGACCTCCACTGTCAACGGCATAGTGGCGCAGCGATTGGTCAGGCGGCTTTGCCAACATTGCCGACAACAGCATGCGGTAATTCCTGAGGTTGAGCAGGAACTGGGCTTAACCAGGTATGTTAAACCTGGTGAGGAGTTGAGACTCTACAGCGCCAATGGTTGTCCTCAGTGTGGCGGTACGGGCTATCATGGACGACTATCTTTAGCTGAGATACTGCTTATGACGGACAACATCAGGCAATTAATTATGCGTCACGCCAATGCCACGGAAATAAACAATGCTGCATTGGCCGATGGAATGGAGAATATGTACCAGGACGGATTGCGCAAGGCGGTTGCTGGACTGACCACTCTGGAAGAGGTTGTTCGGGTGTGCGAGGAGGACTGATAGCACATGTCTGTTTTTGCCTACAAAGCAGTGCGCCCGAACGGTGAGGTTCTGGAAGGTGAAATGGAAGCGCCCAATGAGATGGCGCTTGCGAAAATCCTCCAGGAACAGGGCGCAATACCTGTCAAGGTCACACAGCCGGGAGGGCTGTCCAGTTCCCTGCGGTTATTTGCTGCAGCGAAGAGTAAGAAGTTGCAGCCCAAGCAGGTTGCGTTACTGACCCGTGAGTTGTCGACGCTCTTGGAAGCAGGCATGACACTGGACAGGTCATTGCAGATTCTTATCGATCTCACCCTTGAAGAGCCTATAAAAAACCTGTTGATTGCGCTGAAAGAGTCAGTTCAGGGCGGTTCGACTTTTGCGGGCGCACTGGAAACGAACGGGACGCATTTTTCACGTCTTTACATCAACATGGTTAAGGCGGGCGAGGCCGGTGGTGCCTTGCAGGCGGTGCTGGCGAGGCTTGCGGATTATCTGGAAAATACGGAGGAGTTGAAAGAGAACGTCCGCTCTGCGCTGGTCTATCCCACTATTCTGCTGACGGTGGCCGGTCTGTCGGTGATATTGCTGTTAATGTTTGTTGTACCGCAATTCAGCCAGATGTTTGATGATATGGGCCAGACACTGCCACTTCCGACGCAGATTGTCATTGCCTTGGGTGATCTGTTCAGAGGTTATTGGTGGGCGCTTCTCGGCGGTATTATTTTATTGGTGGCCTATGTCAGGTCCAGACTGGCCGTTCCAGAGGTGAGGTATCGTTGGGACAGGCGATTGCTGAAAATGCCCCTGTTTGGTGAACTGATTGCCAAGATCGAGACAGCGCGCTTCTCCCGAACCCTGTCAACCCTGATGGCGAATGGCTTGACGCTGCTGTCTGCGTTGAATCTAGTGAAGGATGTGATTTCAAACCAGATCATCGCAGAAGGAATTGAGCAGGCCGCGTTGAGTCTAAAGCGGGGAAAGGGACTGGCGGATCCACTGGCGGAAAATGCAGTGTTACCACCCCTGGCTTTGCAGATGATCAAGGTGGGTGAGGAGTCGGGAAGTCTTGAGGCGATGCTGACCAAGATTGCCGATGTCTATGATCAGGAGGTTCGGGCAACAGTCAAAAGGCTGTTAACGCTGCTGGAACCCGTGCTTATCGTGGGGCTTGGCATTGTCGTTGCCGGAATCATTATTTCGATTCTATTGGCGATACTCAAGGCTAATCAACTGGTCTTTTAATGTTCATAAAGTGTGGAAGGTCTATGAGATATAGAGTTACTCGTTTTGCCAGTCAGGGTTTTACCCTGATTGAATTGCTGGTTGTGCTGGCTATCCTCGGCATGCTGGTCGGTCTAGTCGGGCCACAGGTGATGGATCAATTGGGTGGTTCAAAAACCAAGACTGCAAAGATTCAGATTGCAGATCTGGGTGCCGCATTGGATCTGTTCAGACTCGATGTAGGTCGTTATCCAAATGCATCGGAGGGCCTGGAGGCACTGGTCAGCAAGCCGTCAGAGTTGAATAAGTGGAATGGCCCCTACTTGAAAAAGAATCAAATCCCTACAGATCCTTGGAGCTACGAGTATATCTACCGTTTTCCGGGAGAGCATGGCTCTTATGATATCTATTCCCTGGGTTCTGACAATGCCGAGGGTGGAGAAGGTGAAGCGCAGGATGTGGTTAGCTGGGAGTAGTCCTTATAGTCAATGAGATGAAATATTGCCGAGGCTTTACCCTGCTGGAGTTACTGGTGGTGTTGGCTTTGGCGGGCCTTTTGCTGTCTATAGTGCCGCCAGTGGTGATGAATATGTTGCCAGGGGTGGAACTCCGGGGAGCATCTCAGGAGATGGTCTCTGCGCTGCGCTATTCACGCAACCAGGCGATTGTTACCGGTAAGCCGAGTCGTGTGTCCATTGATCTCGATGCCAAAACCTTTTCTGTGGGCGGCAGGGAGAAAACATCGACCTTTCCAGAAGAGGTAAGACTGGAAGTTGTTGTGGCTGAATCAGAAGTTGAAGAATCTGAATCGAAGGTGGCCTCGATACGCTTCTTTCCCGATGGCAGTTCAACCGGGGGACTAGTGAGGTTGGTTGGTGGAGAGCGTTCCTTCGATATCGGTGTCGATTGGCTGACCGGTCAGGTGAGATCCAGTGAAAATCCCTTATAACGCCCGAACCAGGCAACTGGGGTTTTCGCTCCTGGAAGTGTTGGTCGCGTTCGCCATTCTGGCTATTTCCATGGGAGTGATACTTCAGAGTTACTCTACCGGAGTCAGAGGCATCGCGTTGAGCGAGGAGTATACCAAGGCAGTCGATCTGGCCGAATCCCAGTTGGCGCAGGTGGG
This sequence comes from Sedimenticola sp., assembly GCA_002869585.1. Lineage (GTDB taxonomy): Bacteria > Pseudomonadota > Gammaproteobacteria > Chromatiales > Chromatiaceae > BM503. The sequence continues at coordinate 70,067 of PKUO01000052.1, read as the reverse complement.
AGTTACCATTCCGTTGGAAGTAGGTGTTAGCGAAGGAGATTTTGCAGAAAAGTATCACTGGAGCGTTTCCATTAATTCAGCAGACGATCTGGTTCCTGCAGAGTCCACGTTATTACCGATGGAAGTGGAGATCAGGGTCAGTTGGCAGGATGGCCGAGAGCAGCGCAGTGTTGATCTGGCTACTCTGAAGCTGACCAGGAGACCTCTTTGATGGGTAGCATGCAGCGAGGATTCACCCTGGTTGAGTTTCTCATCGCCCTGGTATTGATTAGTTTGATTACCACTCTGCTGTTTGCGGGCGTTCGACTCGGAGGCCTTAGTTGGGAGGCTGCAGAGACAAATACTGAAAGGTTGGATGAGATGCGGCTGGTGCGGGAGTTCATCCGCCGAAGCATAACCCAGGCCCAGCCCGTGACTGTACACTCTGAGGATGGCGAATCCACGCTCTTCTGGGGCAATGAACGCATGCTGGAGTGGGTATCACCGCTGCCGGAACAGAGCGGACTGGGTGGTCTTGCTATATTTCGGCTGTCTGTTTCGGGCGAGGAGGATGGTGCGCGACTGATTTTGGATCGCTGGCTCTATCATCCCGATATATTTGAGGGAATCGATGGCGTGCCGGTGTGGTCACCGTTAGAGCCTGTGCCTATACTTGAAGAGAAAGGTTTGGCTGCCAGCAGTCTCTATGGGCAGCATGTTCTGATTGAGAAACTTGGGGATTTTGCGATCAGCTATTTCGGTGGTCAGGATCTAGACAATGAGCCTGAGTGGTTGACCGAATGGTCGGCAGGAGATGTGTTTCCCAAACTGTTGCATCTCAACATACAGTTTTCGGATGATACGTGGCCAGAGATGGTCATCCAATTGCCTCAATTCTCAGAGGTTAGCGTTTTTCGAGGGGTAACAAACCTTGGGAAGTAAGAGATTGTGTGCTACTTGTGAATGCTGACATAAAACTAGGTAAAACGAATAGGGGGATTGCGCTGGTTATCGTTCTCTGGATGCTGGTGTTGATGACGGTGATCGCTGCAGCCATTTCAGCTGCTCAGCGTACCGAAGTCAGTCTCGCCAGGGGGCAGATCAGCATGGCTGAGGGTCGTGCTATGGCTGCTGCGGGCGTAAACTATGCCATAAGCCAGATCGCTGCAGTAGACTCAGAAGATGCGTGGGTGGCTGATGGCGTCTCTCGGGACTGGCAATTTAAAGATAGCGATATGTCGATTTCAGTGACTGAAGAGAGTGGCCGGATAGACATTAATTCAGCTCAATTTGGCTTATTAAAGGGGTTGTTTGCAGCCATTGGTTTGGATGTTGCGGTTCAGGATGAACTGGCTGGCTCGATTATTGACTGGCGCGACAGCGATAATCTCCATCAACAGTCTGGAGCAGAGGATGCCGACTACAGGGCTGCTGGTATAGAATATGGGGCAAAGGATGGTCAATTTGATGATGTCAGTGAGTTACGACTTGTCAAAGGGCTTTCGCGCGAGATATTTGAAAAAATCAGGCCTGCTGTAACAGTTGATTCGAGGCGGAAAAGCGTCAACAGACTCTATGCATCGCCTCTTGTGCTCGCAGCGATGGAGGGAGAGTTGTTTGACGATGAAGGAGATGTTGCGGCTGAGAATACGGCGCCGACTCTTCCTACTCCAGGGAATAATTCTCCTAGAAGAGGGTTTTTCGGGATTTATCGGATCAGATGCGAGGTGCCCTTGGGTGATGGTGGGCACTTCTCGGTCGAAGCCGTAGTGAGTGCCGATAGAGCATCGAATACCGGTTTCCGGTTTAATCGCTGGAATGAAGGAGTGTAGGGTGAATCAAGGTAGAGGCTTTTAATTTTGAGTTCGTTTCGAATAGCTGATTGGCTCCAAGCAAAATACCCATCGATGCCTTATCTTGAGCAGGGACTGGTGCACTGGTGGTTAAGTGGACTGACCCGCTGTCTACCGCAGCGACTGAAGAAGAGAAGAGGAGATAAAAAAGAGTATCTACTTGATTTAATAGGTGATCAGGCTGCATTAGGCATGCGTACAGAGAGCGGTGTGCAGCCAGTGGGGAGAATTTCTCTGGATCTGGCTCCAGCAATATCCCCATTCGACAATAAATCAGTCCCCGTAGTAATGCAGTTGCCGACTGCAACTGTTCTGATTCGTCATATTTCACTTCCACTGGCAGTCGAGAAAAACCTGAGAGATGCACTTAAATACGAAATGGATCGGCTGACCCCCTTCTCAGCGGATCAGGTTTTTTATGATTTTCGGGTTCTGGCGAGAGACAGGGAGAGACAAAAGTTTTCGGTTGAACTGGCAGTGGTCCGGAAATCTGATATCACCCCTTGGATTGAATGGCTGAAGGCGAATGGAGTAATCGCCACAAAGGCAACAAGTTCAAGCCTTTGGGAGCGGGCCAATTTGCTGCCTGAGCAGTTCAGAGCCCAAAAAAAATCCGGTACAGGTCGACAGACTTGGGTTCTGTTTACCATTCTGATGGTTCTCTGCGCTATCGCGTTGATAGGGCCTTTATGGAAAAAAAGAGCCCAGGTTATCGAATTGGGAGAGCAATTGAATGTAGTTCGCAATCAGGCTGATGTGGTAGTCGCGCTTAAGGATCGCCTGGATGAACGGAATCTCCTCTCTGGACATGTGATTGAAATGCGCAACCAGTATGTCCCTGCCGTAGAACTGCTAAGGGAACTGACGGATCGCTTACCCGATGATACCTGGGTGCTGCAACTTGACACACGTGGAAATAGGGTCGAAGTGAGGGGTGAGTCTGAACAGGCGACACAACTTATAAGTGTTTTGGAGGACTCGCCACTGTTTAATTCAGTCACTTTCCGCTCTCCTGTTGTGCAGATGCCGAGAACTGATTCGGAGAGATTTCATATCTCTATGGATGTTGAGCATGGGGAGGGGCAATAATGATCGGTCCCTCTTCTAGGCAACATTGTATGATTTCATGGGGAATATTGATTCTCTTGATAGTATTCATGGTGTTGTTGGTATTGTTTCCTTGGTATAAGCAATTGGCTTCCTATGATGAGTCGATTGAGAGCCGAGAACAGAGTATTCAGCGTTTTCAAGAGAAACTAAGACAGCGTCCTGCACTGGAAGCTGCATTGAGTGATCCTGGATACGAATCGAAAGTGCGCACTTTTTATCTCAGGGAAGGAACAGATGCCCTCGCTGGTGCTGAATTGCAGCAGAGAATCAAGACGGCGATTGAAAAAACAAATGGTAATCTGGTAAGCACACAGCTGTTAACCAGTGCAGGTCAGCAGGCTTCTGTCCCAAAAGTGACTGTAAAGTTGCGAATGCGTGGCGATACGTCAGACCTGTTGAATGTTGTGCATGAACTGGAGTCCAGTAAACCACTGTTGTTTGTCGAAGACCTATCGGCACGCGGGTCGAAAAGCAATGCTGGAAACCGTCAGGAAATACTGGATATCAATCTGACCCTGTCCGGTTTTATGTATAAAAGGCAGGCTGAACAATGAGAAGGTTACTTCTTCTGCTTATCCTGATCGTCGGTCTTGTGGTTGCCTATCAGTGGTATGGCGATCAATGGCTATCGCCTGTTGATGAAGAGACTGCTCAGTTGCAGAAAGGTGGTGGCATTCAGTTGCCAAAGCTGAATGCGCAGGAATTGATCATTGACGACCTACCCGATATCGGGTACTACCAGTCAGTTATTGATCGACCTATGTTTACAAAAAGCCGCACTCCCTTCGTTTTGGAGGACGCGCCTGAGGTTCAGCAGGTAGTAGTGACGAATCTCCGCATAACACTTAAAGGCATTATTCTGACGCCAGATGGACATGTGGCGCTAATTGAAGACAAGGCAGGAAAGGTCGAGCGTTTACAAAAAGATGACAGCTATCAAGGATGGACTGTTGATCAGATAACGCCGGAGAAAGTGATACTTATCCGGGATACAGAAAAAGAGGAAATTCCTCTGAGGGTATATTCCAAGGTGCTAACAGCGCCTAACGCTGCCCAACAAACCGTATCGAGAAGAAAGGAAGCCAGGCCCAATCTGAAGGAAATACTCAGCAATAAACAGAAGGCTGAGCGGTGAAGATTGATCGACACTCAAAATTTACAGAAAAGAATATTCGCAATGAATGTGCAAAAAGCTAAAATCACTAACATGGTGTTGCCAGTTCTACTCTCCATCCTTATTAGTGGGTGTGCAGGTGTAGCTAAACGAGATGTTGCTGATCAAGGGGGGGGGATACCCTCGGGCCACCTGGATCTTTCAAAGAGTGTTGTTGCTCAGCCTCCTGCGGAATCGACAGCACAGGCTGGCACTGATCTGGCTCCCAGTTCAGAGAAACAGAAAAAAGACACTACGTTGATATTCCCTGGTAGCGGGAAATTTCTAAATCCAACAAAGACTGGAAGGACGGAAATTACACCTGATGGAAATATCACACTCAATTTCGAAAACACCGACATCAGAGAGGTGGTCAAGGTCATTCTGACTGATCAACTCAACCTGGGATATGTGATCGATCCGCTTGTGCAAGGCGGTGTGACCCTGCAGACGGGAAAGCCGCTGAAAAAGGATGACCTGCTGCCAACACTCGAAATGTTGCTGCGTATGAACGGGGCAGCAATGATCAATGATGCGGGTGTCTATCGAATAATGCCTATACCTAATGCCATGGCAGGCAATCTTTCCGCGCAGTTGGGTTATACCAGTCAACCTCTCCCCAACGGCTATACGGTCAGAATCGTACCGCTGGAGTTTATTGGTGCGGCAGAAATGGAGACGATCCTCAAGCCTTTGGCCTCTGACGGTAGTGTCGTCAGGGTGGATGTCACCCGTAATCTGTTGATTCTTGCGGGTACAGGTGCAGAGTTATCCAATCTTATCGAAACCATCCGCGTGTTTGATGTGGATTGGATGAGCGGACTCTCTGTGGGTTTCTTTCCCCTTGAGTACTCCAAATCCGCAGATATGTTGAAAAAAATCCATACCATTATCGGCGCTGGAGAAAACGGACCCATACAGGGGCTGATCAAGGTTCTTCCCATCGAGTCAGCCAATGGCCTGCTGGTGGTCACGCCGCAAAAGAGGTATCTGGACAAAATACGGGTCTGGATTGAACGTCTCGATAGCATTGAAGCACAGGAAAACAGCGAGGAGCAGCAGTTTTATGTCTACAAGGTCAGAAACGGAGAAGCGGTCAAACTGTCTGAGTTGCTGAGCCAGTTGTTTAGTGCTGATGAAGCAGCGCCGAAAAGAACCACGGGCGCGAGTATTTCGCCTGGACAGCAACCGGTTCAGCTCACCTCGTCTGATTCAGATGCGAAGGACGGCGGCAGTAAAAAAACATCAGGTAATGTGATTGCATCCAGTTCATTGAATGTGGGTGGTGATTCAGTTGCGTTTTCTACGCCAGTAAAGATCGTGGCGGACGAGACCCGCAATCTGCTGCTGATTACGGCATCCGCCAAACAGTATACAAAAATTCAAAAAGTCTTGGATAAACTGGATATAACGCCTCTGCAGGTTTTGATCGAGGCAACCATTATTGAGGTGCGCTTGCAGGGTGACTTGGAATATGGTCTACAGTGGTTCTTCAGAGGTGGTCACAGCGGTTACTCTGGCAGTGGTTCTCTTGATGGCACGCTAGATTCTACGGGTTCTTCTGGACTGGGTGGGATTTTTCCGGGCTTTAACTATTCACTGATTGATTCTGTTGGACAGGTCCGCGCTGTATTCAGTGCCCTGGCGGAAGATACAAATGTAAAGGTCCTTTCGTCGCCCTCGGTGATGGTGCTGGATAATCAGCAGGCCAGAATACAGGTCGGTGACCAGGTGCCTATCGCTACCCAGCAGCAACAGGACACGAGCACCAGTACCAGCACTATTGTCAATTCCATACAATACCGTGACACAGGTATCGTTCTCGATGTCAAACCGCGCGTAACGCCTGGCGGTCTGGTTACAATGGAAGTTGAACAGGAGGTCAGTGATGTGTCTGCCACACAGAGTTCAACACTGGATTCACCGACAATATCAACTCGCAAGATCACCAGCACGGTTGCAGTACAGAATGGGCATGCCATTGTCTTGGGTGGGTTGATTCGGGATCGCAGCGATAATAGTCAGGGAGGCGTGCCCGGGTTGTATAAGGTTCCTGTGCTCGGTTGGCTGTTCGGTCAGAATAGCTCTTCAACTGACCGGACCGAGTTGGTCGTCATACTGGTGCCAAAAGTTGTAGCCGGAAGCGACGATTCTTCCCGGATTGTCGAGGATTTTCGTGGCAGGCTTAAAGGATTGAAGGGTCATTTTTGAAATACTAATGATTAGCCAGCCGATTCACAGCGTATGCGAGTATGTCTGACTACCTCTGAAGGGCGGCTCAGTGATTGGTCATCAGATCGAAAGGCCGGGGCAAAATTATCTCCGGCCTTTTTATTGCGAAAGAGGATTGTGATCATGGAGTTGTTAGCTAGAAAATCATGGTTTGTAGTCTTGCTTGCATGCTCTGTACAGGTAGAGGCGATCGATGATGAGTTTTATTCTGTCCATGAAACAACCAAGGTAGTCCAGGATGCCAACTCCTACCGTGAAGTGACCAGTGATCAATTCTATCTCTGCTATCCGAAACACTGGGATGGGAGTGACATTGCCTGGTATGAATTCCAGCATAACCTACAAAAAACAGGTGCTCCTCTGAACACTAATGTCCACGCTTATCAGGCGCGGGATGTAATTGACAGCCTGACCCAGTCCGCCTACTTCAAGGCAATCGGTACTTTGGATTGTGCTGAGCCGTTGTTGAAAATGCGAGTGGCTAAAAAATCGATAAACGATACCTATTTTGCGGATCAATGGATTCTGGAGAATACCGGGCAAGGGGGCAACCCAGGTGAAGACATTTCTGCAACTGAGGCTTGGGGCATGGCGACAGGTGCGGGTGTTGTTATCGGTATCATGGATGATGGACTCGAGATTCGGCATCCGGATCTGATGGGCAATGCTGCATCAGGGTTGAGTTGGGATTTTGTCCAGAATGACCAGGACCCGACCGCTTCCGAACATGGCACTGCAGTTGCGGGAGTTGCGGCGGCAGTGGGCAATAACGGGATCGGGGTAGGTGGTGTCGCCTATGATGCGGGTCTCGCAGGTTTACGCGTTCTGGATGACAATGACTACATTGTTGAAACGGATGTTGCAGCTGCAATTCAACATCAGTTACAGGGAATCGATATTCTGAACAGTAGCTGGGGACCGCCGGACGGGGATTACGGCGCATTCACCGCACCGACACCACTGATAAATGGGGCATTTGAAACGGCAATTAACGAGGGGCGAAATGGCCGCGGGCGGGTCATTGTTTGGGCTGCAGGAAATGGCGGAAGCAATGACAGTTCCAATCTCGACGGCTATGCCAATTCAAGGTATACGGTCGCCGTTGCGGCATCGACAGATCAGGGTGTGGCTTCGACATATTCTGAATCAGGCGCCAACATTCTGATAACAGCACCCAGCAGTGGTGGGCTCTATGCAGTGTCAACGACGGATAGGTCGGGAACGCTGGGATATAATGATGGGCTGGCCAGTTGGGACTATTTAGATACTCGATATACAAATAGATTCGGAGGTACTTCATCGGCAACCCCGGTCGTTAGTGGGGTGGTTGCCTTGATGCTTGAGGTAAACCCGGCACTTGGATGGCGCGATGTTCAGGCAATTCTTGCTGCATCGGCAGATAAAATTGATCCGTACCACGGTGATTGGAAACTCAATGGAGCGGGGTACACGATCAATGAGCAGTATGGTTTTGGTCGTGTTAACGCAGCCAAGGCTGTCGAGTTGGCGGCAACTTGGGGTGTGAACATGCAACCCGAGACATCAACCAAAAAATATTTCAAGTTCGTGAATCAGACTATCCCCGATAATAATCCTGCAGGTCTGAGTTCATCATTTCAGGTGGATGAGAATCTTCGGGTTCAACATGTAGAGGTCACTGTGGACATCCCCGATCACAGTTACTGGGGCGATCTGGAAATGGAGTTGACCTCGCCTTCGGGCACCACGACGAAACTGGTTCACAAACGGGTATTCGATACCAGTGGCACTGACTCATTAGGGTATTTTGGGTGGAAACTTACTGACGTTTTGCACAATGGAGAGCATGCAAAAGGGATGTGGACACTGAAGGTTTTAGATACCGCTAATTTAGATATAGGGACGCTGTCATCGTGGGGTTTAAAAGTATTTGGGACGGAAATTCCAATGTACGCAACTGAACTGCCGTATAAATGTAATGGTATCAAAGCAAGCGGTTCAGGTCTGGCGCCTTCCCCAATATTTTACTTTGGTGCGAGTACACATGGATCTTTTTTTACTCGTTATTTGGCACAGCCAACACTCAGTGATCTAAATATTTCCTATGGCGTTGTTGGGTTGCAAGAGGGTGACGGTTTCCTAGTTGCTGTATATTACAAAGCGGAAAACACTACTGTAGACGGGACATGGTTTACCTATAACGGCCAAGGTTGGCAACTTTGGGGCGGCGCATTGGATGGGTTGCCTGATTATATCAATAATGAACTATCTCAGGGTATGAGTTCTGTTTTATATAATGGACATTTACCTGCGGGGACCTATGCAATTTATTATGGTATTAGGAAGGCATCTGGAGATATTTATTACTGCCCAACGCCGACGCAACTTTTACTGCATTGAGCTTGTTCATCTGCTCTAGGTGGAAAGGTATAAATTATAAACGAATCGGTAATTATTGTTTTTTTGTTATTGTTGATGAAGCAAGTAACTCCGCATAGAGTTGGGAATCTAATGCATTGTATTTTCTTATAAGATCGAGAGTCTTTTCATCAACACTAGATTGATTGCTGTTTAGACGATTCAGTATTGGCAACTCACTGCCGTATTTCCAGTTGAATACCTTTAGCATTTGGCCGACTGAAGTTTCGAAGTGCTCCATGAAGCCAACGAATTTAAAGCAATTTTCAATGTTACTCAGAGCTTGATCCAAATATTTCCTATCGAATATTGCGTTATTTTTACCGTCGAGCATATGGGGCAATGTATTGCCGATCAATATACGTGTCATATGATTATTTGTTTGTGGAATTCGATGGCTTAAAATGAGGTTCTGGAGTGTTAGTCCATTTTTTACCTCGTTGAAGAGTGCGCCGGTTTCAAATTTATTTTGATGATTCCAGAATGATAAAACGCGTGCTACAGGTTCGCGTAGAAAGGTAAAATAATCAGCATCAATATCTAGTTGCTGCCCAATACCGAAATACAGGTGGCCATGAATCAATTCAATCCTATTTATTTTTTCGTTAAGAGATATATGCTTTTCAGTAGTAACCGGTGGATACAGGTGGAAAATAGAATCTGAATCGAATTGTGATCGTATTATTTTTTTTAACGATGTTCCTGCTGTCTTTGGGATATGCAGGAATATTATTTTTTTGGATGCTGAAATCATGAGTCGTGTGTTTGCAGTATGTTCTGTGAATTTTGACTAGTTAGATGTTGGATATCCAAACAATGAAAGTTGTTGTCTGAAAACGTCAGCATACAGCAACTGCTGTTCTGGCGAGAGTTCCTGTCGCCATCTGGAAATAGATTTAGATATGCTTCCTGATGTTATATGTCCATGTCTGTTCTGTGTGCTGTTGGAAATAGAATCAACTATGCTGTTGATAGTTGTATGATTGGTTGTTAAAGATAAAAAATCAAAAATTACTTTTAATGTATTTAATGGGTCGTTAATTAAATCTTCATATCTGACCAATAGAGATGATTCGGCATAACGCATGTAATAGTTCGAAAATTCACGTATTTCATCAATGACGCCTAAATAAGCTTCATTTTTTGCCTTTTCAATATCATATCCGGGAATATGTTTTGTGCCAAAATATATGGATGATAGGATTACATCTCTAAAATCACGAACCAGAATAATTTCTTTTACTTGAGGGTACACTTCTTTTACAAGTAATTTGAGGTATGGCCATGTGGGTATCCCTTCCCCTGCGTAGTGTTGAAGTTTTTCTGCAAAATAAATTGGTGGGTTGGAATTAGTTTCAGCAATAATTTGTTTGTAATAGGCTTCAATTTGTTGCTGGCAAAAGTATAGCGCATCGGTGGAGTATTTATTAGAAAACCATTTTTTTCGTTGAACTGAGCACTGAAAGTCACGCTGAAATCTACTCGTATCGGCTTTTTGTAAATGTTTTTCTGGTTCGCTTAAAAACTGATACACAACATATAACCAATACTCTAGCGCAAAGGTTTCATAGGGATGTTTGTTTGCAACAACAATATCCGGATGCTCCGAAAGAAGCCTCATTAGCAGGGTTGAGCCTGTACGCCCAAGCGTCGATACAATGATTGGGTTTAGGCTAGGCTGATAGTCAGATGAAATCTTTTTGCGGGAAAATGCAATTTCTGCAAATTGAATATATTCATCTGCATTTGTTTTTAGTTTTAGAATAAGTGTTTGATCGGAATGCAGGTCGTAGAGGGGCAGAGCGATAGCAAAACCACATTTTATTGATAAGTCTTGCCGCTGGAAATGCGAAATAACATCAGGCCTTTCTATTTCAATATTGAACTCGCCAAGATACTGATCACTTAAGTCTGCACGTAAGCAATAGATCACTACAGATGATGTTGCATCCATTTGACCTAAAACCCATCCGCATATGTTGAGTTCATGTGCGTCCGACTGCATCCCTGCTTTTGGTGAATCAATGTGTGATCCAATAAGGCGGGAATTTTTTCTTTTCGTTATATTTTTAATATGAAAGGTCATCTGTAGATCAGTGCATAATTACTAGGCTGTATTTTCTTCAGTAATAGTCCAGGGGGAATTCACCAAATCCACTCCGGAAGACTTTTCTTGTATTCTGATGATATCGCCAGGTTTAAGTGTGTGTTTATCGTCAAGTATGAATTCGAAGCCAGCATATCCAGTGACATGGACTTTGTGGCCCAATAGGTCTTCCCGGTATTTGTCAGCAATTAATTCAGCTATGGGTTTATTGTTAATCAGCAAGATAATGGTTAATGGTTTTGGCTCAGTATCTGCCGACAGCGCGGCCCAGCCATGCACGGTATTCCTCGATACTACGTCAATATGTCCAATAATTTTTCCTGCTCGGGTGGCATCAAAATACTCTTTGGGTGATGGGGTGATGAAATTCATTGCATTTTGATATTCTTCACTGGATGGTTCAATGCCGGCAAATTCACAAATTCGATCTATAAAGAGTTTTTTGTTAGCCAAAGCTTTGTCATACGAAACCATTAGGCAGGGTGGTTTGTTGGTGGTCAGGAATTGAACCACATTGCTATATTCAATCAGTGACCGCTCCATGTTCTTGAGCACCTCGGATTCCATGGATATGCGGTTCCTGTTCGCGACAGAGAACAGATCTTTAAAAAGGCAAATGTAGTGAGGGTTACGTACTGCTTCATGTACCGAAGATAGATAGTTAACAACAGACGGTCTTTTCCACCCCCACGTCTTATGTTGCACATTATATGAGCTGACAATGCTATAGATGGCTGTAATGTCATTGTTTTCAAATGCAGAACTGAGTCGCAAGTCCTCAAAAACCGGCGAATGTGCAGCTTCTCCCATAAAAACACCCAGGTGTGACAGTGCCCCTGCTGCGAGAGAGGTGCCGCCCCTAGCAATGCCGACCACGATGAGTGTCTTTTCGCTGGATTGACTTGGGGGGAAAAGAATTTGAATTCCATCGTTGGTGAAGTTACTTTCCGGCATTCAATATGTCCTGATCGTTATTAATTTCAACTGGCAATTTTAGGGAGGGGGATGATAAATTGATTCCCATATAGGCCCAGGATGTTCCTGTGAAGGCTGTATCCACTTTATTGCTGTGAATGATGAATAAATTATACAGAGTTGTGGTGCTAGATGCGTAGTCCAAATCAGACCTATATCCCGGCGATAGATCATTTGCGGGGCCTTGCAGTTCTCCTGATTATTTACTACCACGGGCTTCATATATTCTCTTATTCGGAGCGCTTTCAGCGCCCCTTCTCTTTCGAAAACTGGCTCCAGACTGACAATTTCTTTCTTTCAGCCTTGATCGAGGGGCATACCGCTGTAGCTTTCTTCATGGTACTCAGTGGGTTTATCTTCACTTATGGATCGCTGGACAAGACAGTCGACTACAAAGGATTTGTAGTTAATCGATTGCTGAGAACTTACCCGCTGTTCATTTTGCTACTTTTCACCGGCATTTATGCCTTCCCGGATAGTTTTCAGTGGGACAGATTCCTCCTCACGCTGTTCGCGTTGGGAAATATCCAGGGCGGAATGGATCTGCACTCTTTTTCTTCAATGTTCTGGGCCATAGCTGTTGAGTGGCAGTTCTATCTGCTTTTCCCTTTGCTGCTGAAAATACTGCAGAAAGAAGGGGTTGGTGCGATTCTGGGCTTGATTGCAGTATTTCTGCTGATGCGCGCTCTTGCCCTTTTTGAGGGAGCCAATATCCGGGATCTCTCTTATTGGACAATTATTGGCCGCATGGACCAATTCCTCCTGGGTATGCTGATCGGCGCTATGCATGTCAGGGGTGTGTTGAGTGAAAAGGCCCTTAAAATGCTCTTTCCGGTGGTATTCTTGATGGTCTGCCTGATTCTGCATCTATTTCATAAGGCTGGGGGCTGGCCTGACATCAGTGCATTTAAACTGATCTGGCCAACCATTGAAGGTGCGGGCTGGGCTATCTTTATTCTCTCCTATATTCAATTTGCCCAGCTTATTCCCTCAAGGCTCTCGCAGGTTCTGGTTGCAATTGGGGTAATCAGTTATTCCCTATACCTGATCCATTTCACTGTCATCACAATCTGCCTGAAAGAGGGTTGGCTACCATTCGCTGAGGGGTCGCCGGTGGCCAATGCCTTGGCTAACACTACACTGGTGGTGCTCCCCGTGGTGTTTGTAGTTTCGGCGTTCACCTACCGTTTCATCGAAAAACCCTTCCTTAATATGCGTATCAAGTACCATCGCGACTGATGAAGCACGGCTTCACGCACTAAGAACTATTTAGTCAATTTCCGGTCAGGGTATAATACAAAGTTTCTTGCATGCAGAATTAGAGTCGTACTGTTGTTAAAGTCTCCAATTAACTTAAGGTGTCCAAAGAATGCGAAATAGAGTAAAGATTGCCATGCTGAGTGTGGCTGCCGCAGCGCTATTGCAGGGGTGTGTTTCGGGGAGTGGCAATGTTCAGTCGGTATCGGCGGAAGAGCTGGTCAAGCAACGCGCCGAGGAGCGGTGGGCGCTGGTGATCGATGGGCGTTTGGAATCGGCCTATGAGTACCTTACCCCCGCCTATCGAAAGGCAATTCCCTATAATCACTACCGAAAAAAGATCAAAGGTGTAGGTGTGTGGGAAAAGGCGACGGTGGATACCCTGGTGTGCGAGGAGGAAATCTGCAATGTCACCCTTAAAATCTGGACAGTTACCCACCATGCCCTGCTGAAAAAACCGATACGCGCTGAGAGTTTTCTCAAGGAGATCTGGGTGAAACGCGCTGATTACGACACCTGGTATCTGCAGCCTGACATCTGAGTGTGTTCAATCGGAGACGATAATGGGGGGGTAGAAACTGCTCCCCAAGCCTATTAATCACGACTTTTTGCGAAATATCTTCATTTTCATTTGATACAGAGTGTCGCTTGCAAGTGTTTTGTTGTAAATGAGCAACATATTTTTTAGATACTTTGTGTTTTCTTTATTAAATCAGTAGGGTTGGTTTTGATTCTGTGGGTCGATTATTGAAATATCAGATAACTTATTGAAACTATTATAGTTAAATGCATTTTATTGCTGTATTTTGTGTTCTCTTGCACACCAATTTATCCTGTAAACTGTATTTTTTATTAAATGATTTTCTATTTAAAAACAGTATGTTATTATCCCATTTGTGGGCTTTTTAAAATAATTGGCAAAAAGGCAACTTTAGGTGTTGTTTCGCCGACAAGTTGTGCTATGATTCATGAACGGAGTTTGGGGAGTCCTGCGATTGCTGCATGAGTACTCCGGTTGTTTACAATTTAAGTGCTTATAAAGCCGTTTTAAGGGGCGCAAACATCCGTGGAAATTCCTTGCCTCTTATCATGAGAAGCGGTAAGGTTTTCGGACCTTAAGGCTATGGTTGAAGGCCAGCCGCCTTACATGGCTAGTCCTGAAAAGTAAGACAAGATTTGAACTTGTGTTAACACAACTGAAGGAGAACACAATAGTGTTTAAGAAGACTAAAATTGCCGCTGCCGTACTGGTGGCTGCTGCTGCAACCAGTGCCCAAGCGGTTTACGTGAATGAAGACGGTTTGGGTCAGGTCGCGCTGCTGCCTTACTACAACGTTAACAATAACTTTGTAACCAATATTTCCATTACCAATACAACTGGCGCTTTCAAGGCAGTGAAGGTTCGTTTCCGTGAGTCTAACCTGTCTAACGACGTACTCGACTTTAACGTCTATATGTCACCACAGGATCAGTGGACCGCTACCGTTCGCATGAACGCGGCTACTGGTAAGGCAAACATCGTTACTGCTGATGAAACTTGTACCTATCCAAGCAAGACTCTTCTGCAGTCTGGCGTTGACTTCCTGGATTTTTACACGGCAGTAGACACCAATGACACCCTCGAGGGTTATGTGGAAATCATCGAAATGGGTGAGATTGCCGACGGTACTCTCGTTGGTGGAAATGCCAATGATACAGGTTTGATAGCCGAAATCGACGGCAATCCAGCTAACGATGGTCCTTTGGGTACTGCCGTCACGGCTGCTGATGGTGATCGCTCAATCCCTGCGGGTCTTTTGCATGATGCGAATGGTATGCCGGCTGACTGTAGTGTGGTAGCTGACGCATGGGCAGCTGCTTCAACTGCGGGTGGTTTCACTTCTGGTCTACTTGCCGGCGGTATGGCTGCTGATGATGCTAACGTCGTTTATGCGGCTGGTGATGCAGGTGTGAATGGTGGAGTTACTCGGCCTACGGGTGGTCTGCATGCATTCGCCATTCTGATGAATACTGCTACTGGTGCAGCGTTTGTCGAAGAAGGGACGCATTTGAATGACTATGCTGACCTGCCACAACATTACATGTCAGATGACCAGAACAACTATCTGCTGCCTTCCTTGGCTTCAGGCAATAGTCCAATTGCGAGCATGCTGGACACCACAGGTACGGGTGTTAAAGTTGTCGGCGGTGCGCCTCTGACGTATTTCGATACCGGTGCGTTGATGGATCTGGCTCCAAACCCGTCTATCCCGGCTGGTGCCAACCCATTCCCAATTGCAGTGGCACTGAGTGCAACAGCAGTGGCTACTCCTTACTTCGTCGACTCCGCCATTGCTGGTGCAACCGACGTGGTACTGACCATGCCCATGCGTAAACACGGTGTCTGGAATGGTGCAACCCTGAATGACGATGCAGATGCTACTGGTCCGCTTAATGCTTGTGTACCAGGTACTAACTCTAAGGGTTTTGCAATGTTCCCAGTAGACGGTGGGGCTGATTGTACAAACTGGGCCTGGACAGCGCACACCAACAACGATGCGATCATCAGTCTGAGCTACTTTGACGACGAAGAGCAGGAATTCACGCCATCTGCAGGCGCACCGGGTTTCTCTCCGGTTGTTATCGGTACTCCTACTGTAACTTCACTGTCTCGCGAAGTTAATATCATCTCTATTGTTGAGAATGGCGCAACTACCGGTTCAGTACTGGGTACACCTGCTGACAATGTTGTTACACTGACCTTGGCTAGCGGTTTCCAGGGTGGTTGGGCAATGATCAATTTCGACTCAATGTACAACTATGCTACCGTCGATAACTCTATCGACAATCTGGTAGACCCTCAGGCTGCCAGTAATGGTGCTCCAAGTGCAGCAGCTGCATTGACACACTTGGGTGTTCCTGCAATCGGCTTCACTGCAATGACTGCTGAAATTGGTCCTGCAGCCGTTGGTGAAACTGTAGAGCACGTTCGTTACGTCAACCGTTAATCGGTCGATTTAACAATCGTGGTATCAAAGGCAAGCCTTCGGGCTTGCCTTTTTTATTGGTACAATGTGTGTGAATATGTTTAGAGATGGAGTTAGGAATTGATGTCAGATATACGGTTTATGAAATTTTTTCTAGGCTTACTCTTGTCCGTTAGCTCGACAGTACATGCATTGGATATGACGTCGCCGCTCATGCAGGATGATCAGACTCAGGTCCAGGTTTCCGATATGGAAGCCTTACTGGTTGAGGGCCATGCAAAGGCTCAGTTACAGACGCTGGAACAGAGACAAAAGGTGGATCAACTGATTCAGCAAATATACCTCACCAAGAAGGTTGCAGATGCTGCCAAGAAAGGTGCTATTGGTGGTGATCCTTTAATTCAGGCGCGTCTGCAGCGGATGATCGAACGATTCTATTTTGTTGAGAAACTGAAAGAGCTGGACAATGAGCCTCTGCCCGATTTCAGTCAGGCCATCGATGAGGAATATGCCGCGAATCCCGGAAAATATACAATTCCGGAGAAAGTGGATGTATCCCATGTGCTGATCCGTACCAAAGAGCGCTATACGCAGGTAAGAAGTCCTGAAGAAGCCAAGAAACTTGCTAATGAAGTTCGCCAGAAAGCCCTTGACGGTGTGCCGTTTGAAGACTTGGTCAAGGAGTTCTCCGAAGACCCTTCAAAACATAAAAACAAGGGTAGTCTGGGTCTGCTTGAGAAAGGCAATCTGGTGAAATCGTTCGAGGAAGCCGCCTTTGGCCTGAAGAACGAGGGTGATATCAGTGAAGTGGTAGAATCCGACTTTGGGTACCATGTTATCAAACTGCTGCGTCGTGTCCCTGCGCGTGAAAGAAAATTCGATGAAGTGCGCAAAGAGATTGAGGCCAAGATGGTCAAAGACTATATCTCAACGCGCCGCCAGACCTACTTTGATAAGATTCTGGAAGCGAACAAACCGAAGATCTATGATGATCAGGTAGATGCCTTTATCCAGGATAAAAAAGCATCCCTTTCAGCAGAACTGAAACAGGAAAATGACTAAAGATTAGCTGATCATTTTCACGCACTATATCGGTCTGTGAGTATTGAATGTCACAAATAGCCAACTATTCACAGGCTGTTTACCTGCTCAGCGCTCGTGATCTGAAACAGCGTAGTGCGGGTTCATATCTTGGCTGGTTGTGGCTTGTGCTGCAACCAGCCTTTATGTTGTTGATCTATACCTTTGTGTTCGGGGTTATACTGAAAGTACGTTTTCAGACGGGCTCAGGAACAGGTGACTTTGCCCTATATCTCATGGCGGGCCTTTTCCCCTTTAACGCCTTCCGTGAAGCGGCGGACAGGAGCACTTCCAGCCTCACCAGCAACAGGCAGTTAATCCAGCGTGTTGTTTTTCCACCCGTGCTACTTCCGTTAGTAGTGTCAATGACATCGCTGGTTACGGAAATTGCAGGTTTAGCTATAGTAGCCTTGGCAGTGCTGGTGATGGGAGAGGGTTTGACGCCTTGGGTATTAATGTTTCCCTTGCTGATGCTTGCCAGATTTTTACTCAATCTTGGGGTTGGCTGGGTGCTGAGTGTTTTAAATGTTTTTTTTCGCGACATGAATCAACTGATCGGGATGCTGCTAACCTTGTTGTTTTTCGGAACGCCCATTATCTATCCGGCGTCCCTGGTTCCTGAAAAGTGGGTTTGGATCTATAAGCTAAACCCTTTTTATCATTTAGTGTCTGCCTACCGCTCTATATTCATAGAGGGTATACCTCCCGAAGTTGGGTTTTATATTGTTCTGGTATTGAGTGCCGTTATCGCTCTGTTGGGCTTGGTGTTTTTCAGTAAGACACTTGACCGGGCTAAGGATTTATTGTGATTGCGGTCAGCGCCTCAAAGTTGTGCAAGGGTTATCGGCTGTATAAAAAACCTTCGGACAGCCTGAAGGAGTTGATCTTTAGAAAACCCTGCCATCAGGTGTTCTGGGCATTGAAGCAGGTCGATTTTAAGCTTGAGGCAGGCAAAACGCTTGGAGTGATAGGTGACAATGGCGCGGGTAAAAGTACCTTACTGAAATTGCTTGCAGGAACTATCAAGCCTTCCCAGGGTGAGTTAAATGTTACTGGCCGAGTCTCTGCGATTCTCGAATTGGGTTCGGGATTCCATCCTGAATTTACCGGCGTTGAGAACATCAGGATTGGTTGTGCAGTCCTTGGGTTAAGTGCCACTGAAATTCAAAAAAAATTGCCGGAGATCATTGAATTCTCAGAACTGGGTGATGCAGTTAATCGACCGGTAAAAAATTACTCATCTGGCATGTATGTAAGGTTGGCATTTTCCGTTGTGACTTCTGTTGATCCCGATGTATTGATTATCGATGAGGCACTGTCGGTGGGAGACCAACATTTTCAGCGCAAAAGCCTTGAACGTATTCGTAGTTTTATTGATGCAGGCAAGACAGTGGTTTTCTGCTCTCACAACCTCTATCAAATCAAATCCCTGTGTGATGAAGTCCTTTGGCTGGACAAGGGGGAAAGCCAGATGCTGGGCTCACCTGAAGATGTTGTAGAGGCCTATCTGGATAGTTGCCGTGAAAAAGACGCGTTAACCAAACAGGAGACTGTAGCCAAAACAGAAAGTAACACTCAAAGTGAATCAAAAGCTGAAATAGTACGTTTTGATTTATTTGGTCATGATGGACAGGGGCGTTTTCAGACGGGCGACGATCTTGTAATTGAGGTAGCTGGTATAGCAAATGGTGTACCAGCCGATGACTTGACCCTGGCTGTTGTTCTAATGCGTAACGACAATATTCATGTATATGGCTCAAGCACGGAAATTGACAATATTCCGATAATTCTAGATCAGAATCAGAGCTTTACTATTCGCTTTAGATTACCTGGCATGCAGTTACTGTCTGGCAAGTTCAGTGTATATCTGTATTTACTGGATGGGGGTGGGATACATATTTTTGATAAACGCGAAAATGTCCTGGATTTTAGTGTCAGGCACGATAGCAGGGAAGTAGGGGTTTCCAGGCTGGCTCATGTGTGGGAGGTCTGAGCCACATGTTGCCGAGCGGTTTTAAATTATATATCCGAAATCGATTGTTTTTCCCCTTCATAGCGAGTTTCCCAAGGCGTATTTCTTATAAACTGGCAACTCTCAAGGGTATGCTCGATACTATTGCCGATAGTCCGGTGGTCACTGCCGCAGTCAAGGGGGTGATGAATGCTTTTCCGAAAATGGATTTGTCTTCAGCACGGACAATCATAAAATCACAGCGTGGTATGCTTTCCAGAGAACGGCTTGATGTTTATTGGCTGGATCGAATAAATTCGAAAAATATCGATCAGTTCATAAGGCTTGAGGGCCTTGAGAATTTGACTAATTCAATAACCAGTGAGCAACCGGTGATTTTGTACTCGGCACATTTCGGTAGATTGATCATGCCATCCATGGCAATTGGAGCAATGGGTATTTCAACCAGTTGTCTCACCGCGGATATCAGCAATCCGGATATTCCGGATGAAGAGCGCCGTTATCTCTCAAAAAAATTGAAGTCGATGGAACGCTTGATGGGGGGAGATATGATTCAAAAAAACGACTCCCTGCGCAGACTTTATAACGTGTTGAAAAAAAAGGGAGTGCTCATTGTGATCGTTGATGCACCTCCAGCACCTGAAGATTCAACAGAAGTGTTTCCTTTTCTTGGTGGCAAGGCAAGGTTATCCACCGGTGTGATTAAAATAGCAAAAAAAATGAATGCGCTGCTGGTACCCTATTTTGCGCAAGAGGAGCGTGAGGGCTTGGTAGGCTACTTTTTACCTGCGTTCAGCGTGCAAAAACTTGATGATGATGAGGCTCTGGCTAAAGTTTTTGAACCTGTAGAGCAATTCATTCGGAAGCGGCCGGACCAATGGTGGATGTGGCATGCTCTGCCAGTTATATGGCGTAAGTCATAATTCAACTGAATTGGAGTTGGTCAATGCTAACTCCGTCTTGTGGGTAAACATAATGCATCAAAGTTCGCTGGACAAAATGGAACGCTTTGTGAAGCAGTACCTGGTTGAATTGAGAGATAAACCCCTCAAAATTCTCGATCTTGGTAGTATGGATATTAATGGCAGCTATAAGCGTTTTTTTGTAAACCAGCAATGGAAATATATTGGGATTGATCTTGCGGAAGGAAGGAATGTCGACGTCGTTCTTTCTGATCCCTACCAATGGAAGGAAATTACTGCAAACAGTCATGATGTGGTTGTGTCTGGACAGGCTTTTGAGCACATGGAGTATTTCTGGAGCGTGATGCAGCAGATAGAGAGAGTGGTCAAACCCGAGGGGTTGATCTGCATTATCGCACCGTCAAGAGGCTATGAACATCGTTATCCTGTGGACTGCTGGCGTTTCTACCCAGATGGCTTTCGTGGCCTGGCCCGTTATGTGGATCTTGAGTTGCTCTTTGTTGAGACGCAGTGGGATAGACTAGATTACAACGTCGACGACAGTGATGACTGGGGTGATACTATTGCAGTATTCAGAAAGCCGCAAAAGCGTACTTTCAAGCGCAAGATGCTTTTGGGCTTGAGGCGTTGGCTAGACAGTCAAAATATTTAGCATATGTTTTATATAGATTAAATTGGATTTGTTATTACTTCCCTATACTTAACTCTGGTGCAATAGCGTGAAATACGATTTTGAACTCGATCTTGATGTCGAGAACAATTCACATACCCAGCTGATTCGTAGAATTCCTACGGGTTCGTCTGTGCTCGAATTGGGTTGCGCAACAGGGTATATGTCCAGATATCTACGGGATAAACTCAAATGCAATGTTGTTGGTGTTGAACTGGATCCAGAGGCTGCGAAGCAGGCAGAAGCTTCCTGTGACCGTGTAATCTTGGCAAATGTCGAAGAAGATTCTTGGATAGAAGAATTAGGTTCAAGGCAGTTTGATGTTATTACCTGTGCCGATATTATTGAGCACTTGCGAGATCCAGATGCTTTTCTTGCCAAAATAAAGAAACTTATAAAACCATCTGGATTTCTATTGGTTTCTTTGCCCAATGGTGCTCATGCCTCATTGCGTCTTGAGTTGCTAGAAGGCCGTTTCACCTACGAAGATACTGGATTACTAGATCGCACGCACCTTCATTTGTTTACTCATCAGTCGCTACGCACACTTTTTACGCAGGCTGGTTATAAAGTCGCTGAACTATCGTACACTTTTCATGATATGAGTGATGATGTGATCGCTGAGCGACTCAAGCGGGTTGGGCTTGAGGCATCGGCCCAAGCTATAGCATATTTTCATACACCGGAAGCATCAGCTTATCAGTTTATTATCACGGCACATCCATGCGAAGATGTAGATGCGGCTATTGTTCCTGAGTTAACAGATAAGCCCATGAAGGATTCACTGGAGGTTTATAAGAATCTCCTTGCTGAATTGCATGAAACGAGAGAAGTTTCGGGAACGCGTGCAAAGATTATAGAAGCGCGTGATCTTCAGCTAAATGCGTTGCAAAATCAGTTCGATCGATTGCGTAGTGAAAAAGAATCATTACTGGTGCGCTTGTCGAATCTAAATGATGGACTTAACGATACCAATCAGCGCCTGAATAAGGCAACGGAAACGAACGTTCATCTGACAAATCAAATTGCGGCTAAAAATACAGTTGAAAGGGAGCTTCGATCTAATCTTGCTGCCCACAGTCACGCATTGCTTGGAATACAGAATAGTCTTAGCTGGCGGGTCTATCGCAAACTCAGTTTACCGGCGAGAGCAGTGCGTCGCGCACTGCCCTTCCTATCCTATCTTCTGAGAAATCCTGGCCAGGCGCCTTCGTGGGCAAAGAAGGCTTGGAGGCTTTGGCGTGCAGGTGGTATGAGTGCACTAAAGTATCATTTGAGTAGGAATGGTGAGCACGCTGCTTCACCCATAAATCGAAATTACGCAACCTGGATAGAGCAGGTTGAGACATTGAAGGATGCAAGCCCTGATGTAGTGAGCGAGTTTTTGACTGCATCGACGAGACTTCCTCTAATTTCTATCGTAATGCCTGTCTATAATGTACAGGAAAGTTGGCTTCGAAAAGCGATCGAATCTGTACTGGAGCAAAGTTACCCCCATTGGGAACTTTGTATTGTAGATGATGCATCAACTGCGGTTCATGTTAGGCCTGTTCTCAACGAATATCTGGAAATCGACCAGCGTGTAAAGGTTGCGTTTAGAGATGTGAACGGGCATATATCAGTTGCATCAAATACGGGTGTTTCATTAGCGTCCGGCCAGTATATCGGGTTTATGGATCATGATGATTTATTGACTAAGAATGCCCTGTACTATGTAGCGCATGAAATCATCGCACATCCTGATGCCAGACTCATCTATTCTGATGAAGATAAAATAGATTCTAATGGTGTTCGTTTTGCCCATTATTTCAAGCCCGATTTCAATCCAGATTTAATGCTTTCGCATAATATGATCTGTCATTTCGGGGTTTATGAGAAAAAAATCATTGAAGAAGTAGACGGCTTCCGGGAGGGATTTGAAGGAGCGCAAGACTATGATTTGGCATTAAGAGTTATTGCCAGAATCTCAACTGAGCAGATTCGGCACATTCCAAAAATCTTATACCATTGGCGATCTATACCGGAGAGTACGGCATCAGGTGGTGATGCAAAACCTTATGCGCTTACTGCTGCAATAAAAGCGGTTGGAGATTATTTATCGACCAAGGGGCTGAAAGCAGAGGTTTCTGAGTCCCCGTTTATAGATGGAATGTTGCGTGTCAAATATCAATTACCTGAGGATCCTCCTCTTGTGAGTCTGATAATTCCAACCCGAAACGGCCTGGAATTATTGCGACAATGCATTTCCAGTATCAAGGATCGAACCACGTATCCCAATTACGAAATTATCATTGTCGATAACGGTAGTGATGACAGAGAAACGCTTGAATATATGAGTGATCTTGAGCAGGCGGGGTCTGCGACAGTCTTACGTTATCAAAAGCCCTTTAATTATGCTGCTATCAATAACTTTGCAGTAGAAAAGGTCAGTGGTGAACTCTTGGGTTTTCTTAATAATGATATTGAAGTAATCAATGACGATTGGTTGTCTGAGATGGTGAGTCATGCTGTCAGGGAGGATGTTGGTGCAGTTGGCGCGAGGCTATGGTATCCAGATGATAGTTTACAGCATGGGGGTGTTGTACTGGGATTGGGCGGTGTTGCAGGACATGCAATGAAATATCTACCGAAAACAGCTAAAGGCTATAATGCAAGAGCTGTTTTAGTCCAAAATTATTCTGCGATAACAGCAGCTTGTTTGGTGGTTCGGAAAGATATATTTAACAAAGTTGGCGGCTTTGACGAGGAAAACCTTGCTGTTGCATTCAATGATGTCGATCTGTGTTTGCGTATACGTGAATCGGGATTCCGAAATCTTTGGACACCTTTTGCGGATCTGTATCATCACGAATCTGCATCACGCGGAGCGGAAGATACCATGGAAAAGCAAGCCCGTTTTAAGAATGAAATCGACTACATGATTAATAGATGGGGTAAGGTGCTAAAGCATGATCCAGCATACAATCCAAACCTTACAGCTAATCGAGAAGATTTTTCTTTGCGCTGGTAAATGCACAAATACAGGAAATATATATGTCAAAACAAGATGAGAAAATGGTGGAGTTTACAAATTTAGCCAAGCGTTTTGTTAACCTTGCCAACAAGATGAAAGATGAAGGTAAGGATGTAAAAATTATAAATGCGGCATTAATGTCAGCCTCTTGCACTTATGCAACATATGCAACATCCGGAAATGAAGGTTATTTGAAAGAGGGTGGTATTGATAAGGTAACAGCACTTTATCGGAATAATCTGGTAAATATTCAACAATTAAAAAAGCAACAGCTTAATCCGGAAGGTAAGGATTAGCAGTAAATATTCATGTCCCATACAAGATAATAAGCCTGGAAAACAGCATCTATGAGTGATTCAGAAGTTTCCGTTATTAGTGTGAACTTTAACGGTGGATCATTTCTAGCGAATGCCGTTGAGGCGGTATTAAGCTCTAACATTTCAATAGAGCTATTTCTATGCGATAACGATTCTATCGATGGCAGCTTCTATCATTTGAAGTCACTCCTGCGCCAGTGCTCTTACCGGCATGCGTCAGAATCAACAATCCAGTATCTTGATAACCACTTAAACTTAGGCTTCTCCAAAGCCAACAACATAGCAATCAAACAGGCATCCGGGGATTTTATCCTGCTACTCAACCCCGATTGTGTCGTACAGCCAGATACCCTGTCGAAAATGCTGAATGTGATGAATCAGCATCCTGAAGCAGGCATGGCGGGTTGCCGGATTCTTAATGAAGATGGCACCGAGCAGGCAGGTTGCAGAAGACAGTTGCCTACACCAATGTCAGGTCTTCTTCGCTCATTCAATCTGCGTAAATTTACTCATAGCAAGGCCATTGATCTCAATAACCAACCTTTGCCGGATCATCCTGTAGAGGTGGAGGCGATATCAGGCGCTTTCATGCTTTTGCGTAAGAGTGCAATTGATGATGTTGGGTTGATGGATGAAAGTTACTTTCTGCATTGTGAAGACCTTGACTACTGTAAACGATTTCAGGATAAGGGCTGGAAGATCCTTTTTGTTCCCGATGTAACGGTTACCCACTATAAAGGAACCTGCAGCAGTAGCAGACCGGTTCGTGTTGAGTGGCACAAGCATCGAGGGATGATTCGCTACTACGATAAGTTTCTGGCCAAACAGAATCCTGTTTATCTGGGCTGGTTGGTCAGGGTGGGTATTGCCGCCCGGTTTCTCCTGGTCGCGTCGTCTAGTATTGCTAAGCGTTCACTTACCCTATTTACCAGGCAAACAAAGAATGCAACCTTGGATGTCGGAGAACTAACAACACTCGATTATGATGAGATTTGGCCAAAATGCCTGGCGGGCCGTTCAGTCCTGGTAACGGGCGCAACCGGTTTTGTTGGCAGGCGATTGGTTGATGCATTGCTTCAGGTGGGAGCGAAGGTTTCTCTTTTAACCAGACAGGACAGAGAGACTGCTGAATTATCAGATGCTTCTGAAGTGAGTGTTTTTCACGGGGATCTGACTACTGGGGATGGGCTTGATCAGGCCTGTGCCGGAGTGGATACCATATTTCACCTGGCCAGCTACTCGATGCCCCACGAGTATGAGGGTGTTGAAGAGGATGATAGGCATTTTGATGTAACAGTTACGGGCACGCGCAATCTCCTGCAGTCAGCCAAAACCGCAGGTGTTGGGCAAGTAGTCTTTGCCAGCACGGTTCGTGCAGCCGATGATTTTTCAGAGCTAAATAATTACGGACGGGCAAAACTCCAGGCAGAACAGTTGTTGCTCGATGCTGCAGAAGATTCAGATCTGAAAGTTTCAGTGCTGCGCTTCCCAGTGATCTACGGTTCTGTCAAACGTGGCAATATCTTCAGGATGATGACTGCTATCGACCGGGGGCGGTTTCCTGCCATACCGGAATTCCACAATCGCCGCTCAATGATTCATCGTGATGACGCAGTGACGGCACTGATCCAGTCAGCATGTAGCGAGAAAACCAGCGGACGGGTTTTCGTGGTTACAGATGGAGAGAGCTATAGTTCGAGACGAATCTACCTTTCCATACGGGCGGCTCTGGGCAAGGCGCCGTCATCTTTATATATCCCGGTTTTGATTCTGCGTGCTGCAGCTAGGGCGGGTGATGCCTATGCCCGGGTATTCAAACGTCCTTTTCCAATCAACACCGCGCTTCTGGATAAGATCAGCGGATCTGCAGAGTATGACGGTTCGGCGTTCGCCGAAGAGATAGGCTTTCAAGCCTGTTATAATCTCGAGTCAGCATTACCGACTATGGTTTCACAGTATCGGCAGGGTTCCGGAGACTGATATCTTCGCAGGCTGTCGGCTTCTTCGAGGTTTGAGCCCTGGGTGCAATGAGAAGACTCTACACAATCCTGATCTATCTGGGCCTTCCGCTGATCCTATTGCGAATCCTCTGGAAAAGCCTGAGAAATCCCGATTATCGACTGCGCATCAGTGAGCGCTTCGGGATTTTTCCATCTCTGGCGGCTGATCGGAGTATCTGGGTACATGCTGTCTCTGTGGGTGAGGCCCAGGCGGCGGAGCCCATGATCCGCTGGCTTCTTGATCAATATCCGCACACACCGGTTGTGGTTACCACCACTACACCCACCGGTTCCGAGCGCGTGCGGGCCCTGTTCGGGGAGAGCGTGTTTCATGTCTATTTCCCATACGATATCCCGCTGGCAATCCGTGGTTTTCTGAGCCGGGTCCGGCCGCTGATGCTGGTGATGGTTGAGACCGAAATCTGGCCTAATCTGATCGAGGAGTGTCACCGGAATAACATCCCAACCTTGCTGGCCAATGCCCGCTTGTCAGAAAAGTCTGCCAGGGGATATGCCCGTCTGGGGAGTTTTACCCGGGAGATTTTCGGCAAGATCGGCCTGATCGCCGCCCAGGCGCCGGTGGATGCCGAGCGGTTTCTTGGTCTGGGCGTGCCACATGACCGGGTGCGGGTAACCGGCAGTATCAAATTCGATATCAAGCTCAACGCCAGCCTGCATGAGCAGGCAGAGGTCCTGCGTCGCAGCTGGGGGCACCGGCCGATCTGGGTGGCTGCCAGCACCCATGAGGGTGAGGAGGAGCAGATTCTCGCGGCCCATAATAGAATTCTCCTGGCCCATACCGAGGCGCTGCTGGTGCTCGTGCCGCGCCACCCGGAGCGCTTCGAACGTGTTCATGCGCTTTGTGTTCAGCAGGGTTTTAGCGTGGCGAAGCGCTACTCGATGGATCATTGCGGTCTGGATAAGACGGTGCTGCTGGGCGATACCATGGGTGAGTTGATGCTGTTCTATGCCACCGCGGATGCCGCCTTTGTGGGTGGTAGTCTGGTCTCGACAGGCGGACACAACGTGCTGGAGCCAGCGGCGCTGGGTGTGCCCGTGTTGTTTGGGCCCCATATGTTCAACTTCTCAGTGATCAGCCGTTTGTTGCTGGCAGAAAATGCCGCGGTTCAGATCGCCAACACGCAGGCGCTTGCCGAGGTTCTGGTTCGCTGGTTCAGCGATGCCAGCGAGCGCACCCGGATTGGCGAGAATGCCCTGCGGGTCGTCGAAGCCAACAAGGGTGCTCTGGAAAGGCTGGTTGAACTGATAAAGGAGTTGTTGGACGGGCAGGTATCAGGCGCATAATCTGCCTGATACCTGTCGTTTGATCAGAAGCTGAATCTGGATTTATGCGGTGCGTTGGTCAGTACGGCCAGCTCGGTTTCAAACAGCCCTTCGGTGCGCCAGTCATCATCGCCCACCCGGGTCACCAGTTGCGCCTCCATGACCGGGGATTCGCCGGTGACGATGAACATCCTGCCGCCCACCTTCAGCTGCTGCTTGAGGATATCGTTTATCTGGGGGAGTGAGCCGGTAACGGCAATCACGTCAAAAGGAGCGCCTTCAGCTGCAGCGGCGAGCCCATCCAGATGGCGGATTTCCGCGTTTTTGATGCCCTGCCCGTCAAGTTTTGCCTGTGCGCTGGGAATAAAGCTGTCATCGATCTCGAGACTGATGACCCGGCTGCCGAGTTTAGCCAGGCAGGCGGTCAGGAAGCCGCTGCCGGTGCCGATCTCAAGAATCAGGTCAGAGGCCTGGATGTTGAGTGCCTGCAACAGTTTCGCCTCGATCTTCGGCGCCATCATATGCTGTCCATTGCCTATCGGGATCTCGGTATCCGAGTAGGCCAGGTTTTTGTACGCATCAGGGACAAAGTGGTCACGCGGCAGCTCATCAAGCAGGTCGATGACGCGCTGATCCACCACTTCCCAAGTGCGGATCTGCTGATGAACCATGTTGAAGCGTGCTTGGTCAAGATTGGCAGAGATCATCTGGTTCCCCGGTCGTATAAATCTGGTTCAGAAACAACCCCGTAGCCTACGCAGTTTGGGCGCGTCAGGCAAGCCTTTGGCTGAAAATCCAGGGCGGATAAAGCGCTAAAGCCCTGACTAAATGAGTGGGGAAATTCCAGTGGAGTTTGTTAGAATGGTAGAAGACCTGATACTTGCCAAATGGTGATTCGATATATAAATCCCTCTCGGAAACGGAGAGGCGAATACCTGCTTTCATATTGCTGAAGAAATCCACCGGACAGTGGGTTTCAGGTAGGTTTGCAGGAGTGCGGTGACCAGGTTGTAATCTTTAGCTGGGGGTGCCCTTTCGGGCTGAGAGAGTCCCTTTGAACCTGATCCGGGTAATGCCGGTGTAGGGAAGCGACCGCTACGCGCGCTTCCCCTGTTAGCAACTGGAGAAACAGATGAGCGCTATCCCCGAGGAATTCATTGCCCAAACGTCAAAGCTCTCCGAATAGGTGACCAAGCCTTTCGGCAATGCCTGGAAGATCTATATCGAGGGCTCTCGGCCGGACATCCGTGTGCCCATGCGGGAAATCTCCCAGGATGAGACCCACACCAATACCGGTATCGAAGAGAATCCGCCCATCTATGTCTATGACACATCGGGACCGTTTACCGATCCTGCCATCGAGATCGATCTTCTCAAGGGGATGCCGGAGGTCAGAAGCCGCTGGATCGAGGAGCGCGATGACACCGAGCTGATGGCTGGACCCAGTTCCGATTACGGCCGCCAGCGCCAGCAGGATCCGCAACTGGCCAATCTGCGTTTCGAGCACATCCGCGCCCCGCGCGTGGCCAAACCGGGTCGCAATGTCAGCCAGATGCACTATGCCCGCCAGGGCATCATCACCCCCGAGATGGAGTATGTGGCGATCCGCGAAAACTGCCGTCTGCAGGAGATGCGCGCCGACGCCCGTTATGAAAAACTGCTGCGGCAGCATGCGGGGCAGAGCTTCGGGGCCAATATCCCGGACGAGATCACCCCTGAATTCGTGCGCTCGGAGATCGCCGCCGGCCGCGCCATTATCCCCGCGAACATCAACCATCCTGAACTGGAGCCGATGATCATCGGCCGCAACTTCCGGGTCAAGATCAACACCAATATCGGCAACTCGGCGGTCACCTCGTCCATCGCTGAAGAGGTCGAGAAGATGGCCTGGTCGGCCCGCTGGGGCGGCGACACCCTGATGGACCTCTCCACCGGCAAGAACATCCACGAGACCCGCGAGTGGATCCTGCGCAACGCGCCTATGCCGATCGGCACCGTGCCCATCTACCAGGCGCTGGAGAAGGTCAACGGCAAGGCCGAGGAGCTGACCTGGGAGATCATGCGCGACACCCTGATCGAGCAGGCCGAGCAGGGGGTGGACTACTTCACCATCCACGCCGGTGTGTTGCTGCGCTATGTGCCGCTGACCGCCGAGCGGGTCACCGGCATCGTCTCGCGCGGAGGTTCGATCCTGGCCAAGTGGTGCCTGGCGCACCATCAGGAGAACTTTCTCTACACCCATTTCGAGGAGATCTGCGAAATCATGAAGGCCTACGACGTGGCCTTCTCCCTGGGCGATGGTCTGCGTCCCGGCTCTCTGGCGGATGCCAACGATGCGGCCCAGTTCGGCGAGCTGGAGACCTTGGGTGAGCTGACCAAGATCGCCTGGGAGCACGATGTGCAGGTGATGATCGAGGGCCCCGGCCATGTGCCCATGCAGATGATCAAGGAGAACATGGACAAGGAGCTGGAAGATTGCTTCGAGGCGCCCTTCTACACCCTGGGGCCGCTGGTCACCGATGTGGCGCCGGGTTATGATCACATCACCTCCGGCATAGGCGCGGCGCAGATCGGCTGGTACGGTACCGCCATGCTTTGCTATGTGACGCCCAAGGAGCATCTTGGCCTGCCCAACAAGGCGGACGTGCGCGAGGGCATCATCACCTACAAGATCGCGGCCCAGGCGGCGGATCTGGCCAAGGGCTTCCCCGGGGCGCAGCTGCGCGACAACGCCATGTCCAAGGCGCGCTTCGAGTTCCGCTGGGAGGATCAGTTCAACCTCGGCTTCGATCCGGAGCGGGCGCGCGAATACCATGACGAGACCATGCCTGCCCAGGCGCACAAGGTGGCGCATTTCTGCTCCATGTGCGGTCCCAACTTCTGTTCCATGAAGATCACCCAGGACGTGCGCGACTACGCCGCCGCCAAGGGTATTGGCAATGTGGCGCAGGCAGTGGAAGAGGGAATGAAGGAGAAGGCGGCGGAGTTCACCCGCTCCGGGGCGGAGATTTACAAAAAAACATAAACTTAACGCTGCCGCGCGACATCGGCAGCCATTCGCAGACACAGGCGGGTTAACGGCCGATGCATCTTGACAGCTTTATCGTATCAGCACTGATGCTGCTCGCTGTCGCGTCCTTCTCGGTCGCGCTGTTCAGGCATCTTGGTCTGGGTTCCGTACTCGGCATGCTGGTGGCCGGTATCGTGGTCGGCCCCCACTCACCGGGTCCCCATGTCACCGAGCATGTGGAGGATGTGCGCCATTTCGCCGAACTGGGCGTTGTGATGCTGCTGTTTCTGATCGGGCTTGAGATGAAACCGGCGCGTCTCTGGGCGCTGCGACGCGATGTGTTTGGCCTTGGCACCCTGCAGGTGTTGCTCTCGGGTCTGGCCATTGCGATCTATATTTCACTCTACCAGCCCTCCTGGAAAACGGCCCTGCTGATCGGCATGGCCATGGCGCTCTCATCCACCGCCTTTGTCATGCAACTGCTTCAGGAGCGGGGCGAGATGGCCAGTAGCCACGGCTCCACCACTTTTTCGGTTTTGCTGATGCAGGATCTGGCCATCGTACCCCTGCTGGCGCTGGTGCCGTTGCTCTCGGAAACCAGCAACATCTCCTCCGTGCCACTTTGGGAGCAGATACTGATTATCCTCTCGATGCTGCTGGCGGTATGGGGGTTCGGGCGCTACCTGGTGCCGTTCGCCCTTGAGTGGATGATGCGCCAGGGCAACCGCGAGGGATTCGCTTTGGTGGTGATGCTGACGGTCTTCTTCGCCGCCTGGGCCATGCATTGGGCCGGATTGTCGATGGCCCTCGGGGCCTTTGTGATGGGCATGCTGCTCTCCGGCTCCCGCTACAATTACCAGATTCAGGCCCACATCGAACCCTACAAAGGTCTGTTGATGGGGTTGTTCTTCGTCGCTGTGGGCATGTCGATCGACTTTCAGTCGCTGAGTGCGCAACCCTGGCTGTTTGTCCAGCATCTGGCGGTGATTATCCTGATCAAGCTGGTGGTCATGTTTATTCTTGCCCTGGTCTTTAGGATACCCTATGCGTCGGCCATCCGCATCAGTTTCATGCTCGCCCAGAGTGGCGAGTTCGGCTTCGTGCTGTTCGGTACCGCCCAGGTGCTCGGCGTTATCGATGACGCCACCTTCATGCTCGCCCTCGGGGTGATCTCGGTGAGCATGATGCTCACCCCGCTGATGGTGCGTATCGGTGACCATCTCGCCAAGCGTGTCAAGCCGGGCCAGCCACAGACCCTGGATTGCCGGGCAGGGGAGGGCGCACGCCGGGTGGTTATAGCCGGTTACGGGCGTATTGGACACACCATCGCGGTGCTGCTCAACGCCAGTGAAATCCCATTTATCGCCCTCGATACCAACCCGGTGCATGTTATGCGCGGCAAGGCGGATGGATTCCCGGTCTACTACGGTGATATCGGTGATCCGGCACTGCTCGCCGCCGTCCAGGTGCAAGACGCCTCGCTGGTGGTGCTGACGATTGATAATCCGGCCAGCGCCCTGCGTGCTATGCACCATATTCGCAGCGATTTTCCCAGGGTGCCGGTGATCGCCCGCGCGCGCGACCTGGAAGCTGCCAGTCAACTGACCAGGGCTGGCGCCACCGAGGTCTATCCCGAGGCGGTTGAGAGCAGTCTGCGACTTGCGGCCATGGTGCTGGGGCAGCTTGGTGTCACCAACGACGATGTCGATTCCCTGTTGCGCGGCGTACGCGCCCAGGATTACGTCCCGGTCATCGGTGATAAGAAATAGGCCCCGGCTGTTACCTAATCGATCTGACCGCCACCATGAAAGGCGCGCGATGGGAGCTCACCCTGCCAGGTATGGGTTGCCGGCTTGATCAGGGTGTCAACCGCGGGGGGTGAGCGGTAGACGAGCCTGAAGCGCTGGTCCCACTTCAGTGTACCTATGGAGGTGGGCTGGTTATTGTAGTTAACCAGCCAGGGTGCGGTGTTGAAATCAAAGGTGAATGCGCGGCTCTCCTCGGGTGCGAGGGTGAGCAGGTGCTCCGGTCGTGGTGTCAGTCTCTCGCATTCCGGGCGTCGGTGTTCGATGTGGATTGATGCGGTTTTCACCGATATCAGCTGAAAGGAGCAGAGATCGGGCAGCATCACGATCGACAGTGGGGAGTCGGAGGCATTCTGCAGGGTCAGCTCCAGAACAGCGCTGCGCTCAGTGGCAAGGGGGTCACGCTCGACCGCGCGCTTCACCGCCAGGCCAATGCCCAGGGGGCTCCAGCGATAGCCCTTGATAATGGCGGTGCCCTGGCTGTCGAGCGCCAGTTCAATCTCCATCGGCTGTTGTATTCCGCTGCGCGTACCGCGCTGCTGTTCGATCGCCAGTCCCTTGCCCTGCTCGACAAAGTACTGTTCGATGCCGTATTTAACCTGAAGAGTGGCGCGGCCAGCGTCTCCCAGCCAATGATGTAACACATAGCCGCGCAGAAAGGGTGGATGGTCAGGCTTCAGGTCTGTGACATATTGGGCTGACGCCAGGCCGCGTGCATCGATCTCCAGGGGTACATAGACCTGACTGCCGCGGTTGACCTCCCCGTCAAGCAGGCCATCGCGCAGCTCGGTTTTGGAAAAGGTCGAGGCCTCGTAGTTGAGCCTTACATAGTCGCCCCGGAAGATGTCGCGCGGGTCGATGGGCGCGCTGCGGATATAGACGGTCTCGCCGGTTTGCACGATCCATTCGCGCTTGGCCGCGATCCATGCCAGGGCCAGCACCTGGAAGGCGATGGCGAGATAGAGCACGATGCGCTTCATTCCCCCCTCCCGCTATGCTGCTTCTGGCGGTTATAGAAATTGCCCACCATGAACAGGCCGCCGCCGATCAGGAAAAACACCAGGGCGCGGCTGAGCAGGCTGTCAAACAGATCGAGGTAGCGGCTCACCGCCAGCAGTGTCAGCAGCAGACAGCCGGCAACCACCATGCGGGAGTGCACCTTGCGCGAACCATCAATGATCAGCCACAGCCCCTGGGCCAGCAGCAGAAGATTGAAGGGGGCCGACAGCATCCAGTTGCCGTGGCCGATATCCAGGCCGGCGAAGATGATGACCAACAGCAGGCTGGCGAGAATCACCAGGTCAGAGATCGACTCTCCCAGCTGGCCTGTTCTGAGCCGGTTCAGCACCACTATTCCCCAGGCTGCCAGGGCAGGAATCAACGCCCCGAACAGATAGGCCCTGGCCCAGGTGCTGGAAAGATCGAGGTTGAGCAGATCCCCGGCCAGGTCGGGGAAGGTCAGCAGGTAAAGCATGCCAAAATAGGCGAGTAGCGCGGGCTGTCTGAACGCCTGGCCAGTCTCTGCCAGCGCCAGTTTGGGGTACTGTTCCACCAACCGGCCGATGGCGATGAACAGCGCACTGGTGAGGATGATGATCAGGGCAAACAACTCCTCATCGACGCGAAAGGCCGAGAGGGTCAGGGAGGCGATCAATGCCGAGGTTGCCGTCGCGGCCAGCACTGGGGAACGCAGTCGCCAGATCAGCGGGAAGACGCCCAGCAGCAGAATCCAGGGTGCCCCATGCAGGGCCTGGCGAAAATCAAACACCTCGGTCAGTTGCCAGACGATCACCAGCGCCACCGCCATCAGCGCCTGGGTCAGCGAGGGCAGCGCCCAGGCCATCAGCAGCGCACCCATCCCCCACAAGATGAAGGCGTTGGGGTAGTGCTCATCGATGTGGTAGATCTGGGCTACCAGCCAGATGCCCGCCCCGAACAGCATGGTCCCGAGGGCATGCAGTCCCTCGCCGGCAATCGGATTGGACTCCTTGCGATTCACCAGCAGTCCGGCGATGTGCGCCACTGCCAGGGCGCCGAACACCACGGCCAGTTTCACGGCCTTCGGCATCGCCTCCCAGTTGTAGGCAAACAGCAGAATCACCCCGAGTCCGACCAGGATGGCCCCAATGCTCGACAGGACAATCCGTCCCCAGCCGACGCCTTTGGCCAGGATGTAGCGCTGACGCAGTTGCTCCGCCTGGTCGCTGTCGATGATGCCCGCCTTGACCCAGGCGGGTATCTCGCCATGCAGCCAGCGGTGATGGTCGCCTTTGTTAATCGCACTAATCTAAAGCAGTTGCCGGATGGTTTCCACCACGCCGTCGTCATCCCATTCCAGCGCACCGAAGTAGGCGTAGCGGATTTTACCGGTCTTATCCAGCAGGAAGGTGGTAGGGAAGGCGCGGATATTCCAGGATTGCACGGTGTCGCCCGCCTGGTCGAGCAGGACCGGAAATTGTGCTGGGATCTTTTGCAGAAATGCCGCAACCGCTTCGGGTTCTTCGCCGATATCCACGCTCAGCACCACGAACGGCTCATCCGCTAGCCTCTCCTGCAATCTGCCCAGCGAGGGGATCTCCTTGACGCAGGGCGGACACCAGGTGGCCCAGAAGTTGAGCAACACCACCTTGCCCCGGTACTCGGCCAGATCATAGCTATTGCCTTGCAGATCCTCCAGGACGAAGGGAGGCGCAAACTGTTCGCCGGGGTAGGGCTGCAGCGACTCCTTGAAGGCGTTGCCGCTCCATTCGGTTTCGGCAACGCCGCTAGCCTCAACCGCCATGCGTCGCTGCTGGTTAATGCCGTTGAGCAGATGGATCGCCTGGTCCAGCAGGTCTGGCAGTTGGGCGCTGACCTGCTGCTCATGCTCGGTGAAATCGGGGCGCAGGTGGAAACCGTCGGAGACATTGGCGATCACCCGGGTAAACAGATCGCTGCCGCCCTGTTGCAGCAGATCGATTAGTTCCTTCAGGTGCCAGCGCTTGGCCGAGCTTCCGGGCTGAATCAGAAAGATCGGCAGATTGCTGAGCCTGGCCACCGGCAGGTATTCGGCCGGCTGGCCAGGTTGCGGCGGTTTGGCGTGCAGATTGGGGTGGAACAGGATCAGGCCACCTAGTGACAGTCCTTCAGGCTGGGCAAGCTGCGCCTCTCTGGCCGCCATTAGTGCCAGTGCGGCACCCCGTCCGGTGCTGAGAATGTAGAGACGGCCATTTTCCGGCTGGGCCAGATGCAGCAACTCGGCGATGTCGTCTGTCGGAATCTCAGTCAGGCTGTTGCGCCCCGGCGGGAGAAAATAGCTGCCATGCAGGTCTGCGATCCACACCTCCAGCCCCTTTGCCGCGAGTCCTCCGGCCAGCATCCGTTCGCGCTCCCCACCGAATCCGAACTCGGAGGGAATCCACAGCACCCGGTCCTCTCCCGCACCGAAAGTCCGCAGGCTGATTTCACTGCCACTGGAAACCGGCAGCATCAGACTCTTGTCCTCGGCATGCAGGGCAGATAGTGAATTGACCAGTAACAGCAGCAGGAAGACAAGACTTCGTCCCACAAGGCACCTCTCGGATTGTTAGTACATGGCGGTTTTGGACGTGATCGATTATCGTTGGGGAGAGATCATGACCGATTTTTACCCGTGATGAAAGAATAGCTGCGCTGACTGACCATGACCAAAGACACCGACCATCGAGGGCCTGAACTGCAACAGCTGATCTATGGAATACTGTCTGGCCACCCGCAAGGGCTGAGCGAGTTTGATCTGTTGAAACGGTTGCAAGTCGAGTTGCAGCAGGGTTTTCCTGCCGATCTGTTCAAAGAGAGTCACGCCATGTTTCAGGCCCACTTTCTGCTGTTTCACGCCCTCTACCAGCTCGATGAGGCGCTCGCGCACTCCAGCGGCGAGGGGGTGGCTATCGATGTGCTGAACATCTGCCTGCGCCCGGCGGCTGGGGCCAATGGGCTGCCGGTCTGTAGCGACCCGCTGCGCGATTACTATACCAATCTGGACAATCTCCATCAGACCAGCGCCGACGAGGTGGAGGATCTGCTCGGTCAGTTCTGGGTCAGATACTTCGCCAACGAGCGCCGCAGCCAGGCGCTGGAGGTGCTGGGCCTGGTCGATCCGGTAAGCCCCGATGAGATAACCCGCCGCTATCGGCAGCTGGCGATGCAACATCACCCTGACCGTGGTGGAGAGGGCGAGCAGTTTACACAGTTGCAGGAGGCCATGAGCCTGCTGCGGCGCTGCTGAAGGCTCAGCGAGAGGACCAGCTTTCGGCCAGCATGAGTAGCTCCCGCATATCCCTCACCTGGTGATGATAGCGCGGGTTGTCCGGACTCTCCGCTTGCAGACGGTTCATCCAGACCGCCACCGCCCCGCTGTTGCGCGCACCGGTGATATCGGTCTCGTGTTCATCGCCGACATGGGCCAATTGATCAGGGGCAATGTCAAGCTGTCGGCAGGCCTGGTCGAACATGGCCGTGGCGGGTTTGGCGGCCCCCGCCTGCTCGGCATTCAGGTCGAAGTCGAACAGGTGCCCGATGTTCAGTCGGTGGATGCTGGCGTTGCCGTTGCTCAGCGCGACAAGTAGGTAACCCGCGTTGCGCAGGGCCTCCAGCCCTGGGATCACATCGTCGTACAGGGTTACTTGGTGGCGGGCCTCGATGAACACCGCAAACGCAGGTTCCACCAGCGAATCATCATACCCGGCCGCCTCGGCCAGCCGTTGCAGAGACACCTTGCGCAGCCGGGTCATCTGGTAGCGCAGATCACTGCGCTCCCGGGCGAGATCCAGGCGCATCTGCTGAAAGGAGGCGATGTCGTGCAACTCGCCGATGCGGTGGTAGTGGGCGAGCAGCCAGTCAAACAGCGTCTGCTCGGCGGAATGCAGCACCGGGCGGTTGTCCCAGAGGGTGTCGTCGAGATCGAAACTGATGGCCCGGATCGCTGTGCTATGTCCTGTTTTTTTCATGCGGCTCTCTGAAGGGCTGTCCAACTGCTGTATGATTCCTGGTCTAATCTGCACTTCCAGACCCGATAAGGCAAGCCATGAAATACGACACAATCCTCCAGACCGTGGGCAATACGCCGGTAATCCGGCTCAACAAGGTGAGCGATATCCTGGCCCGGGAACTCTGGGTGAAGGTGGAGAGTTTCAATCCCGCCGCCTCGGTCAAGGATCGTCCGGCGCTGAATATGATCGAACGGGCCGAGGCCAAGGGACTGATCAAACCCGGCGACATCATCATCGAGCCCACCTCGGGAAATACCGGCATCGGCATCGCTATGGTGGCCGCTGTCAAGGGCTATCACGCGGTGATGGTGATGGCCGCCGATATGAGCGAAGAGCGCAAGACCATCCTGCGCGCCTTTGGGGCGGAGCTGGTGTTGACGCCTGCCGAGAAGGGCACCAAGGGGGCGATCGAGGAGGCCAAGCGGTTGGCTGCAGAGAAGGGTTGGTTCTTTGTCGGTCAGCATTTCAATCCGGACAATCCCGCCGCCCACAAGGCCACGGCCGAGGAGATCTGGGCCGATTTCGGCATGGAGCTGGATGCCATTGTCTGCACCACCGGTACTGGCGGCACTATCTCCGGCCTGGGGCGCTACCTGCGCGAGCACAATCCCGACCTGCGGGTGATTGCCACCGAGCCGGCGGATTCCCCGATTCTTACCCAGGGGATCGCCTGCAAGCACAAGATCATGGGCACGGCGCCGGGTTTTATCCCGGAAACGCTGGATACCGCTATCTGGGACGAGGTGCTGCAGATTACCACCGAGGAGGCCTACACAACCACACGCTTCCTGGCGCAGAAAGAGGGAATATTTGTGGGCATATCCTCCGGCGCGGCGGTTGCCGGCATGATCAAGGCGGCCAGGCGCGAGGAGTACCGCGATAAGGTGTTGTTGGCGATTCTGCCGGATACCGGTGAGCGCTATCTGAGTACCGATGTCTGGGATTGATACATTATCGGATCCAGCTTACCGGCTAGCCGTTTTGAATAAATTCCAGGGCGTTACCGTCAGGATCGCGGCAGAAGAGGGCGGTACGGCCCGATTTGCTGAGGGTGTAGGGGATGCCGTGGGCATCCAGGGCTGTTTTTAGCCGATCGAGGTGGTTTGCTGTGAAGGCCAGATGGCGGTCGCGCCCACCGTGTTCAGGCCGTCCCTCGCTGGGGTCGGGATTGGGCAGCTCCAGCAGATGTATCTGCTGGTCCCCAACCTCCAGCCAGGCGCCGGGAAAGGGCAGCTCGGGTCTGCCCTGAAACACCTTGAGCCCGAGGATATCCCGGTAGAAGCTGACCGCCCGTTCGGTGTCCGACACCAGCAGGCTGGCGTGGTGTATGGATCGGATCAGGTCCACGGAGTTCTTCGGTTACTGCTTGGCTGGCTTGCGGGTCAGTCCTGCGGCCTCCATGCACTGGGTCATCTGTTCATGACTGGTACTCAGCTCCAGGCAACTCTTGGTCGAGAGGGTATTCTTTATCGACAGGTCGATGTCGGTCAGCATGCGTGTTTTCAGCTCCTCTGACCACTCCAGCTTGGGTGGCTCCGGGGGAGGGGTGGTGTGTCCCCGGTCCATGCTGGCCATCATCTTTTTCTGATAATCCGCCATGATGGAAATACAGCCATTGAGCTGATCGGAGTTCTGGCTGGCGGCGATGCAGTCGCGGGTCTGGGTCATCGGTCCAAGCGAGTCGGTCATCATCGGCAGCATACGCATTTTGACGTCGGCAAACTCCGGTATCTGCGGCGGTTGCCCATTGGCGGTCTGTGCGGGCAGGTTGATCGGCAGTGTCAAAAGCAGTGCGTATATGGCGTATCTCATTCAGTCATCCTCCTAAATTTGCCGACTAATTTATCCCATTATTCACCCGGAATAACAGTCCCCTAGTCGGTTTTCTTCTTTTTTGTCTTTGGTTTGGTGCGTTTTTTCGGGCTGCGGCGCTTTTTCGGCGGTTCCTCGCCGTCCAGTCGGCTGATGTTCAGCTTCTGTCCACAGACCCAGGTTTTTTTCAGATCGAAGAAGACATCCTTGGGCATGCCCTGAGGCAGCACGACGATACTGTGGTCGTCCTGGATATCGATGTGGCCGATGTGTTCGCTCTCCAGTCCCGCCTCGTTGGCGATGGCGCCGACGATATTGCCGGGCTTGACGCCGTGGTTGTGTCCCACTTCGATACGGAAACGCTCCATGCCCTCTTCGGGGGCGCCCGCAGGTTTGCTCTTGCGCGGTTTCCTCGGTGGCGGCTGATCACGCTCTTTGCGTGGCGCCTGGGGGGGTGGCGATTTGCTCTTTTCCAGCAACATCGGGGTATCACCCTGCAGCAGCTTCGCCAGCGCCGCCGCGATCTCCAGGGCAGGGATGTTGTGTTCCTGCTGGTAGTTCTCCATCAGCTGGTAGAAGAATCCGAGTTGTTCGGTCGCCAGGGTGTCGGTGATGCGCTCGTTGAAGCGCGCGATGCGCTGGTCGTTGATACGTTCGGTGGTGGGCAGTTCCATCAGCTCGATGGGTTGGCGGGTCGCCTTCTCGATGGCGTGCAGCAGGCGTCTTTCGCGTGGGGCGACGAACAGGATCGCCTCACCCTTGCGGCCGGCCCGGCCGGTGCGGCCGATGCGATGCACGTAGGCCTCGGTATCGTTGGGGATGTCGTAATTGATCACATGGCTGATGCGTTCCACATCCAAGCCGCGGGCGGCGACATCGGTGGCCACCACGATATCCAGCTTGCCCAGCTTGAGCTTATCGACCACCCGCTCGCGCTCTTTCTGGACAATGTCACCGTTCAGCGCCGCCGATGCGTAACCGCGCGCCTCGAGTTTTTCGGACAGTTCCACGGTGGCGATCTTGGTACGTACGAAGATGAGGATGCCCTCGAAGGGCTCGGCCTCGAGGATGCGGGTCAACGCGTCGAGTTTGTGCAGGCCGCTCACCATCCAGTAACGCTGGCGGATCGACTCGGCAGTGGTGGTCTTGGTCTTGATGCGGATCTCCACCGGCTCGCGCAGGTACTTCTGGGCGATGCGGCGGATCTCGTTGGGCATGGTGGCGGAGAACAGCGCAATCTGGCGCTGGGCCGGTGTCTGCTCCAGGATCCATTCGACATCGTCGATGAAGCCCATGCGCAGCATCTCGTCGGCCTCATCCAGCACCAGGCAGGAGAGGGAGCTGAGATCCAGGGAACCCCGGCGCATGTGGTCCATGACCCGTCCCGGCGTGCCTACCACCACATGTACACCACGCTTCAGAGGGCGCAGCTGGACGCGGTAATCCTGTCCGCCGTAGATCGGCAGTACGTGAAATCCGCGGATATGTTTGGCATAGCGCTGGAATGCCTCGGCCACCTGGATGGCCAGCTCACGGGTGGGCGCCAGCACCATCACCTGGGGGCTCAGCTTGCTGATGTCGATCATCGACAGCAGTGGCAGGGCGAAGGCCGCTGTCTTGCCGGTGCCGGTCTGCGCCTGGCCCAGCAGATCCTTGCCGGAAAGGATATGCGGAATGGTCTCCGCCTGGATTTGTGACGGGGTTTCATAACCGACGTCATTGAGTGCCTGCATCACGGGCTCAGACAGCGCGAGATCACGGAAGCCGTGCGCTATGGCATTATTCGAGGACATTTAGATACCTGTGGGGGATATGATCAGATCGGGGTTGGCCCGGATGTTGGTAAAGGTGCTTTTCAAAGGACTCGGATTATACCCCCAGGCCACCGGCTAAAGCTATCTAAATAGCTGTGGAAAGCACCACTGGCAAGGATCGGGCGGGTCATCAGCTTTTCCTCAGAAACGCTTTCAGCGCTTCGCCGGTCCGTGATTTGCGGCTGGCACGGGCCACCTGTTCGGGACGTCCTTCGACCACGATCTCGCCGCCGGCTTCACCCCCTTCCGGACCCATGTCGATGATCCAGTCGGCCTCGGCGATTACATCCAGATTGTGTTCAATCACAAGCACCGAGTGACCCGCATCCACCAGCCGGTGCAGTACCCGGATTACCTTTTCGACATCGGCCATGTGCAGGCCGACGGTGGGTTCATCCAGCACATAGAGCGTCGGTGTGGGGCGGCGCTTCAGATTGGGCTTGGCCTTGGCCAGTTCGGTCACCAGCTTGATGCGCTGGGCTTCGCCGCCAGAAAGGGTAGGGCTCTGTTGGCCCAGGGTCAGATAACCGAGGCCCACATCCTGCAACAGGCTGAGGGCATGGTGGATTGCGGGATGGGCCTGGAAGTAGTCGATGGCGTCATCTACGCTCATGTTGAGGATGTCGCCGATGTTCC
The DNA here is from genome assembly GCA_002869585.1 of Sedimenticola sp. Taxonomy (GTDB): domain Bacteria; phylum Pseudomonadota; class Gammaproteobacteria; order Chromatiales; family Chromatiaceae; genus BM503. The sequence continues at coordinate 28,693 of PKUO01000052.1, read as the reverse complement.
TCCCCTTGAACTGCACCGCCAGGGTTTCGGGGTTGAAGCGGGCGCCATTGCACACATCGCAGGGCATTTTTACATCGGGCAGAAAGCTCATCTCCACCCTCTGAAAACCCTGGCCGTCGCAGGCGTCACAGCGCCCCTGCCGGGTGTTGAAGGAGAACCGCCCCGCCGTCCAGCCGTGGATGCGTGCCTCGGCGGTTGCGGCAAACAGCTTGCGGATATCGTCCCAGAAACCGATGTAGGTAGCGGGGCAGGAGCGCGGTGTCTTGCCGATAGGGGTCTGATCCACCTCCAGGACCCGGCCGATTGCATCCCAACCAACCAGTCCCTGGCAGCCGCTGAGCACTGGCTTGATCTTCTTGCCGCCCGGACGGGTCTGGGCGACCAGGGGCTTCAGATTGCTGACCAGTACCTCGCGTATCAGGGTGCTTTTACCGGAGCCGGAAACGCCGGTAATAGCTACCAGTCGCTGCAGGGGAATGGCCAGGCTCACCCCCTTCAGGTTGTTGATGCTGGCCTTCCTGATCTTCAGGTACTGCTCGGCCTTCACAGGGCGGCGCGCCATCAGCGGGTGCTGCAGGGGGTGGGCCAGGAATCGGCCGGTGAGGGAGTCCGGGTTTTTCAGCAGATCGCCGAGAGTGCCGGCAGCCACCAGATGACCGCCCCGGGAACCGGCGCCCGGACCGATGTCGATGATGTGTTCGGCGCGCCGGATGGTCACTTCATCGTGTTCCACCACCACCACGGTATTGCCCTTATGCTTCAGCTTGCCAAGGGTATCGAGCAACATGTTGTTGTCGCGGGGATGAAGGCCGATGGTGGGTTCGTCCAGGATGTAGCAGACTCCCTGCAGATTGGAGCCGAGTTGGGCGGCCAGGCGGATGCGCTGGGCCTCGCCGCCGGAGAGGGTGGGGGCGGCCCTGTCCAGGGTGAGATAGCCGAGCCCCACCTCCCGCAGAAAGCTGAGTCGCGCGCTGATCTCGCTGATCACATCCCGGGAGATCTCCGCCTCACGCCCGCTGATATCCAGAGTGGCAAAGACTTCGGCCGCCTGGTCCACCGAGCAGGCGGCGTAATCGGCGATTGACCAGTCGTGATAGAAGATCGACAGCGCTTCGGGACGCAACCGGGCCCCGTCGCAGCTATGACAGATCTCCGGCTCCTGCTCCATCGTCTCCAGCCACTGCGCCTCCTCGCCGGTCTGCTCGGCGTCGAACTCGCGGAGAATGGTGCCGGTACCGAAGCACTCCGGGCACCAGCCGTGCTTCGAGTTGTAGGAGAACAGGCGGGGATCGGGCTCTTCAAAATCCAGGCCGCAGCCGGGGCAGCTGCGGTGGGTGGAGAAGCTGCGCTCCTCGCCCCAGTCGCCCTGGGCATCGAGCTCAATGACCCGGACCACGCCTTTGCCATGATCCAGAGCGGCCTCGACCAGCGCCAGCAGCTGTGCTTCATTGTTTCCGTTTACCCGGATATCGCCCACGGGCAGGTCGATGTTGTGCTCGTGGTAACGGTCCAGCTTAGGCCAATCATCGGTGGGCGTCGCTTCGCCATCCACCCGCAGGAAGGCAAAGCCCTTGCGGTCGGCCCATTTCGCCAGCTCGTTGTAGAGCCCCTTGCGGTTGACCACCAGAGGAGCCATCAGTGCAATCGGGCGGTTGCGGTATTCCCGGTTGATACGAGCGAAGATCTCCTCCCGGCTCTGGGGTTGGATAGGGATCTCGCAGTTGGGGCAGTACTGTATCCCCAGCTTGACGAACAGCAGGCGCAGAAAGTGGTAGATTTCGGTCATGGTGGCGACCGTGCTCTGGCGCCCGCCACGGCTGGTGCGCTGTTCGATGGCGACAGTCGGGGGAATGCCGTAGATAGCGTCGATATCGGGCCGCGCCGCCGGTTGCACAAACTGGCGTGCGTAGGCGTTGAGTGATTCCAGGTATCGGCGCTGGCCCTCGGCGAACAGGATATCGAAGGCGATGGTGCTCTTGCCGCTGCCGGAAACACCGGTAATGACCGTGAATTTGTTGTGCGGGATGCTGATGTCCACATCCTGCAGATTGTGCTCACGGGCATGGCGGATCTCGATCAGGTCCCGGGCCGGCGGGAGTTTCCTGCCCTTGCCGGAAGTGAGGGATTTGAATCGGTTGAGCGCTTGCCGGTACTCCCGCAGCGCCTTTCCGGTATGGCTTGTCAGGTGAGTGCTCACTTCGTCCGGAGTGCCGGTGCAGATGATCTCACCACCTCCGTCGCCGCCTTCGGGGCCGAGGTCGATAAGCCAGTCGGCCGCACCGATCACATCCAGGTTGTGTTCGATAACCACCAGACTGTGGCCGCGATTGAGCAGACGCCGAAAGGCTTGCAGCAGGGTGGCGATATCGTTGAAATGCAGGCCGGTGGTGGGCTCATCCAGCAGGAACAGATTGCCCTTGCCAGCACTTTTGCGGCGCTTCGCCTTGGAGAGATAACCGGCCAGTTTCAGGCGCTGGGCCTCGCCGCCAGAGAGGGTGGGCACCGGCTGGCCCAGTTGCAGGTAGCTGAGTCCGACCGCCTCAAGGGGTTCCAGGGCGAGGCGCACCTCGGGGCTGTCACTGAAGAAGCCCAGGGCCTCGGTGACGGTCATGGTCAGCACATCGGCAATCGATGCACCGTCCAGCGCGACTTCCAGCACTTCACTGCGGTAACGCCGCCCGTTGCAGTCCGGGCAGCGCAGGTAGACATCGCTGAGAAACTGCATCTCCACATGCTCGAAACCGGAGCCACTGCAGGTCGGGCAACGACCGTTGCCGGAGTTGAAGCTGAAGGTGCCGGCGGTGTAGCCACGCTCCTTCGCCAGCGGTGCTTTGGCGAAGAGCTTGCGGATCGAATCGAGAGCGCCGACAAAGCTGGCCGGGTTGGAGCGCGAGGTCTTGCCGATGGATGACTGGTCGAGCATCACCACTTCGCCGACCAGTTCATGGCCTTCGATGGCGCTGTGCGCGCCGGCGGGCTCCCTGGGCTGTCCTTTGAGTTTGTTCAGGGCGTTGTGCAGGATATCGTTGATCAGGGTCGATTTGCCCGAGCCGGAGACACCGGTGATACAGACCAGGCGATTCAGGGGGATCTGCACATCAATCCCTTTGAGGTTGTGCTCACTGGCGCCGAGGATGCGGAGGTAGTCGCACTCCTGATCGGGCGCATCCGGCGCTCCCCCTGGGCTGACTTTGCGCCTGCCGGCAAGATAATCGGCGGTCATGGAGCCCCTGGTTTTTGCCAACTTTTCAGGAGTGCCGTAGAAGACGATCTCGCCGCCATGTTCGCCCGGTCCCGGACCGATATCGAGGATGCGGTCGGCCGCCAGCATGATCTGCGGGTCATGCTCCACAACCAGCAGGGTGTTACCTGCATCGCGCAGGCGGTGCAGCACGCCGCTGATGCGGTCTATGTCCCGCGGGTGCAGGCCAATGCTGGGCTCGTCCAGGACAAACAGGGTATTGACCAGGGAGGTGCCGAGCGCGGTGGTCAGGTTGATGCGTTGCACCTCGCCGCCGGAGAGGGTGCGTGACTGGCGGTCCAGGCTGAGATAGCCCAGCCCCACTTCGCACAGGTAGTGGAGTCGCGAGCGGATCTCACCCAGCAGCAGATCGGTGGCCTGATCCAGTGGGGCGGGCAGGTGCAGGTCACCGATAAAGCGGTAACACTCCCCCAGCGGCAGCTGCATCAGGTCATGGATATTCAGACCAGGCAGGTTTTCCCAGACCGCCTGAGGCATGCTGATCGCATCCGATCTGAAACGCCGCTCGATGCTGCACACCGCCATCGCATCCGCCCGGGTGCCGAGGCGATAATCCAGCGCCGGCAGCTTGAGCCGCGCCCCGTGGCAACTGGGGCAGGGGGTGTAGGCGCGGTACTTGGAGAGCAGCACCCGGATATGCATCTTGTAGCTCTTGCTCTCCAGGAAATTAAAGTAGCCATCGACGCCATACCAGTGGCGTCCATCCCAGGCGCCTTCGCCCTTGATCACCCACTCCCTGACATCCCCGGGCAGTTCCCGCCAGGGGATATTGGTGGGAATACCCCGCTTGGCCGCCGCGGCCATCAAATCCTCCTGGCACTCCATCGAGCGACCACTCTGAAACGGCCTGATCGCCCCTTCAATCAGTGATTTATCCGGGTCGGGTATGATCAGGTCATAGTCCACGCCCATGATGCGACCAAAGCCCCGGCAGGTATCACAGGCGCCGAGGGGCGAATTGAATGAGAAGTGGTTGGGCAGCGGGTTGGGATAGTGGATGTCGCAATCGGGGCAGTGCAGATCCGCCGAGAACCGGAGGTGGCTGATCGGGTTGCGCGCCTCGTCCAGGAGATAGACTGTGATAAAGCCGTGGCCCCTTTCCAGTGCGGTCTCCACCGCCTCCGCCAGGCGATCGCGATGGCTGTGTTCAATGCGAATGCGATCTTGGATCACCTCCAGTTGCCGTTCGTGTTCCGTGTGGATGCGTGTGTAGCCCTGCTGGGCCAGCAACTCCTTGATTTCGCCGGTGCTGAAGTTGTCAGGGATGGCTACCGGGAAACTGATAATGGCCCGTTTGCCCTGGAGCTCCTGCAGCAGCTGTTCGGTGATCCCCTGGGGGGTGTCATGGATAACCTCGCGTCCGCACCCCCGGCAATGGATCTGCGCCGCGCGGGCGAACAGCAGCTTGATGTGATCGTTCAGTTCGGTCATGGTGCCGACGGTGGAGCGCGAGGTGCGCACCGGGTTGACCTGGTCGATGGCGATGGCCGGCGGGATGCCCTCTATGGCGTCTACCTGCGGGCGGTCCATGCGGTCGAGGAACTGGCGGGCGTAGGGCGAAAAGGTCTCGACGTAGCGCCGCTGGCCTTCGGCATAGATCGTGTCAAAGGCCAGGGATGACTTTCCGGACCCACTGACGCCGGTGATCACCGTCAGTTCGCCCAGGGGAATCTCAATATCCAGATTCTTCAGGTTGTTCTGATGGGCGTTTTTAACTTTAATCACATCGTTGGACATAGCGACCGGGAGAGTCTGGTAAATTGCAAATAGCCTGACATTTTCGAATTTAACGAGAGAGGCTGCAAGAGTTTGGAGCAGTTTGTTTGTTGCTGAATCCCCTGCTTTGTCTATTCTTCTGTGGAAGAATTAGGATCTGGATGTGTAAGGAGATGCAAATGGTGGCAACTGAGGGCGGCAGGCTGTTCATCACGGGAAACAGTTCCGGACTGGGGCAGGGTATCACCAAGGCCTTTCTGCGGCGGGGTGGCAAGGTATACGGCTGCTGCCGGCGCGGCTGCGAGGTTGAGGGTGAACAGGAGGATGTGCGTTGCGATCTTTCTGATTTCGAGGCTATTCCTGCCGCCCTGGATGTTCTGCTGGGTCGTTTGGATAGTCTTGATCTGGTGGTCCTGAACGCCGGCGTGCTGGGTGAGATCAAACCGCTGCATGACACCTCAGTGGCAGAATTGAAGCAGGTTTTTGATATCAACCTGTTCGCCAACAAAATAATCCTCGACTGGCTGCATCAATGGGGAAAACCGGTTGCGCAGATCATCATGATCTCGTCCGGCGCGGCGGTATTGGGCAGCAAGGGGTGGGGCGGCTACGCGCTCTCCAAGGCGAGTCTGAACATGCTGGCCAGGCTCTACGCCCATGAGTTTCAGCACACCCATATCACCGCCTTGGCGCCGGGATTGATCGATACCGCGATGATGGATTATCTGTGTGAAACACCGGATGCCGATGAGTTTCCGGCACTTGCCAGACTGAAGGAGGCAAGGGGCACAGCGTTGATGCCAGAGGCTGATCAGGCGGGCGAGCAGGTACTGGCGGTGATGCCGCAACTGCTGGGTTACCCTTCCGGCAGTTTTATCGATATCCGGCAGATCATCGATCCAGAAGAGTACAACCGGGTCTTCAATAAATAGTTACCCTGCCACGGGTTGACGTTACAATATTTCGAAATCGAGACTACCGGTGAATGCCGGGTTGCAACGCGCAACGCTGACACTAAGAAGTAACCATCATGTCCATGCAGTGGCCGAAACTACTCTCCCGCAAGCGCCTGGGTTCGAATGAAGACCCGAGCGGATCGACCGTGCGTACCGATTTTCAGCGTGACTTCGACCGCATCGTCTTCTGCTCCGCGTTCAGGCGCATGCAGGACAAGACCCAGGTTTTCCCCCTGTCGGGGATCGACTACATTCGCACGCGGCTGACCCACAGCCTGGAGGCTTCGAGCATTGGCCGCTCACTGGGTACCCTGGTTGGCGAGCAGATCATCTCCCGGCATAGGCTGGAAGACTTCGAGGCCTCTGACTTCGGCGATATCTGTGCTGCGGCCTGCCTGGCGCACGACATAGGCAACCCTCCCTTTGGCCATTCCGGTGAGGATGCCTTCCGGCACTGGGCGATGACCGCCGAGTATGGCCAGCGCCGTGTGGATGTGCTGCACGGCAGTGAAAAGGAGGATTTCCTCAGTTTTGAGGGCAACGCCCAGGGGTTCCGTATCCTGACGCGCCTGCAGAACGCCGCCAACCAGGGCGGTCTGCAACTGACCTGCGCCACCCTCGCGGCGTTTACCAAATATCCGCGCGAGTCTTGGCTGGGCGGCAGCCGGTTTGATGGGGTCAGCGCCAAGAAGCAGGGCTTTTTCGCCGCCGACCGCGATCTGTTCGAGGAGGTGGCCGAGACTACCGGCATGCTGCGCCGCGAGCCGATGCGTGCGATCTGGCATCGCCATCCTCTCTCTTTCCTGGTGGAGGCCGCGGACGATATCAGCTATCGGGTGATCGATATCGAGGATGGCTTTCGCCTGGGTTACCTGAGTCTGGATGAGGTGTTGGCGCTGTTCCTGCCCATGCTCTCAAGCGCAGGCAGGCAACAGGAACGAATCAGCCGCATCCGGGATGACAAGGGCAAGGTGGAGTTCCTGCGCGCCAAGGTGATCAATGAGGCGATCAGTCAGGCGATGAGCTGTTTTCTGGATAACGAACAGGCGATTCTGGAAGGGCGTTTCGATCAGCCATTACTGTCGCAGATTCCCAAAAAGGCCGAGATGGATCGACTGATCGAGGTTGCTGTGGCGCGTATCTATAACGCCCCCGAGGTGGTGGAGATACAGACCGCCGGCTTTCAGGTGATCGGAGAGTTGTTGGAGCGTTTTATCCAGGTGCTGGACGATATCGCAGATCAGGGCGAGAAGGCCAATGCGCGCAGCAGGATGATGAGTCGTCTGATCCCGGAGCAGTTCATCGGTGCGGACCGGGTACCCTCCAATGATCTCTATACCCGCCTGTTGCTACTGACGGATTTTGTCTCCGGCATGACCGACTCCTATGCGGTCTCCCTGTACAAGAAGCTGACGGGAATATCCCTGCCTGGGCGTTGAATTACCCAAGAAAACCGATGGGGGTATAGCTGTGTTCAGGAATCACATCTGTGAGATTCCGGGTTCCCAGGTGCCGGGACAGTACCTCTGTGAAAACATCACGAAAATCGATGCTATGCGCCAGATACCTGCCCTCATAGAGTTGAGAGGCAGCCAGGCCAGGCCAATCGCCAAAAACGCCACCCCTGATACTGTGGCCTATGGCAAACCAGGCGGCGGCGTTCCCATGGTCTGTGCCCCGGCTGGCATTTTCTTTTGCGGTACGACCAAATTCGGTCATAGTGAGAATGACGATATCATTCATTCTGTCGCCGAGGTCGGTATAGATGGCATGAATACCGGAAGCAAACTGTGCGAGATTTCTGGCCTGACTGCCATTTTCCTCGCCGCCCCCCTGGTTGGAATGGCTGTCCCAACCGCCGATGTCTACAGTCGCGATTTCAAGCCCGACATTCTCTTTGATTAACTGGGCGGTCTGGCGTAATTGCCTTCCAAAGGATGAGTTAGGGTATTCAGCGCCATTTTCTGGCGAGTAGTTTTCAATATCGATCTGATCGAACAGCGACAGATTGTCGAGCAGCGTCAGACCGCTTTTCTGGATCAATGCGCGATTGTACTGGTCCTCGGTTGTCGCCTGCTCAAAGATAGATCTTAATCTTGTGCGTAGTAATTGTGACTGCGGGTTGTCATCTCCCAGGCCAAACTGTGATAGGTCATTGAAGGTGACTACACTGGCATCTCCTCGCAGTGAGTGGGGCAGGCCGCTGCCGAACCCAATGGCGCGCAGCATAGCAGTATCCATTTCGCTTTGGAGCTGGCGGTTTAGCCAGCCATCGGCGAGTTTTTCAGCGGTGCCGCTCTCAATCTGCTGCTGACCGTCAAAATGAGATCTGGAGGCATCCCTATAGTGAACTGCTGGCATCACGGCGAGATTTCCGTCGGTAAAGATGTCGTGCATCGGTTTCATGCTGGGATGCAGTCCGAAAAAATTGTCCAGATTCAATGCCGAGGTTGGGTCGCTGGATGGTCGGGGTATGGCTATGCTGGGTCTGAGCGCGTAGTAATTCGGGTCACCAAAGGGCACAACCACATTCAGCCCGTCACAGCCACCACGCTGAAAGATGACAATCAGGGTTTTACCATTGGCTGCCCTGGCGGGACGGATCCGGTAGGACAAGGGGGAGCCGCTGAGGAAACCTGTGGCTGCGAGATGGCTGGCAACAAGACCTTTGATGAAATTGCGTCTGTTCATGATAGTCCTTATGCTTACTGCAGCTGGTAGCCGGGGAAGGTCAGCATGATGTTAATGAGATTGCGCAACCGTTGATCGGCATCTGGCTGATTGAGATCGAATGGCCGGGTACTGTTATCGGTCAGCAAGCTGTAGGCTGTATCCCACTCCAGTTCACTGTAATCATTTGCCATGGCCAATCTGAATAGATAGCTCAGGACCTCATCTGCATTTTTCAGGTTGCGATTGGCCAATAAACGTTTGGGTTCCATGGATGTGTATCTCCACTCCGGATCGTTTTCATTGAAAATGGCATCAGAATGGAATTGGAATCGCATCATCAACTGATTGGAGTTGGCCCACTTTTCACCGGTTTCCGGCCATCCTGTGGGAATGGCGTTTTCGAATGGTGGCATACCCATCGACTCTATACCGTAGCGTAGATCCTTTATCCCGGACTTCGCCTGGAAATTGCGGATGATGCTGGAGAGGAATTCGAGAGGGTTTTTGACCTTCGTGTGAAAGTTTTCAGGGGCGCTGAAATCTGCTGAATAGAGGATGTGCTTGAGCACCGTTCGAATATGTCCATTACTGCCAAGAAATACATCCCTGCATGAGTTTATGGTGTTATCCGCTGGATTGTCGGACACGAACAGTTGCAGGAGTTTGGTGCAGATGTGTGTGGCGGTAGAGGGGTGGGTTGCGAGGATGTCGAGGACCATCTCACCCTCCTTCATCCCGCCTCCACCAGGAATAGTGTGTCCCAATACTATTTTACTGTCGTCATCATGCTTGTATGCCTCGAAGTGGAATTGCTCATCTTTTACGCGCCAGCCAGAAAAGATGCGGGCAATTTCACCAATGTCGTGTTGCGTATATCCTCCATCCACTCCCATGGTGTGGAGTTCGAGCAGTTCACGTGCATAGTTTTCGTTGGGGTCTTCCTTGCGGCTGGAATGGTTATCCAGGTAGATCATCATCGCCGGACTGGTTGCACTGATCTGTAGAAGATTCCTGAAGTAGCCAAAGGCATTGTTTCTGAAGGCCCGATTTTCATTCAGCTCATACTCGACATGATAGGTTTTGTTGATATCGGTGTTGAAGTGGTTATCCCAGAACCAGGTCATCACCTCGAGGAGCTGTTTATCGCTGTATATGCTGTAGATAAGTTGGTAAAGATCTATATCCCGCTTTTCTTCGGGAATCCAACCCTGAATTAGCTGCTTGAATGCCGTATCGGGAATGGATGCCGGGTTGAGTTGCTGTGCAAGATAGGCGTCCGGACCAACACGATCAATCTTTGCAATCATTGCGGGTGTGGTGCCAAAGGATGTACGGCTGAGCAGTTGGTCTGGGTTTATGTTGTTGCGAACCACTTTGAGGCTAAGGCTGTTGCTGCTGCGGTTACCACTGGTGTCGGTTGCCTCGATTCTGACAGTAATTGAATTGCCCAGGGTGATTTTATTTGCCGGTATGGGCAGTACCCATCGACCTGTTGACGGTGATATTGCGATCAGTTTCTGGTCAATGCTGGTTCCCAGTTTCGGATCAGTGACGGTTCCGGTCAGTTTAAACAGCCCGGCGTTATCTGTAACGCGCCCTGCAACCAGAACATTGAAGGCATGGACACTGTCGCCGGTGTTATGTGAGGTGATCTCCAGCTCAGGCGGAGTCGAATCCGCAATAACCTTGAGGTGGATCGATTGACTTGCCATGTTGAAGGCGCTGTCGAATACATGGACGTGGGCAGTGACGCCCTCTGCACCCGATAGGAAGTCAGCTGGCACATTGAGCAGCCAGTCTCCATTGTCGTTAGGTTTGACCGTTTTACTGAGGCGTTTTCCAGCGGGAGTTATCAGGTTGGCGGTGATGTGTGCCAGTTGTCGATCATCGTTGGAACGGCCCCTGAGGAGGAAGCCTTTGTTGGCTATTTCAGCATTCGCTTGAGGTGTATCGATAACAATCCAAGGGGGGGTTAGATCGAGGGAGTATTCTTCCCCTCTGGTGATAGCGAAACTGAGAATTTCCGGCTGGGTTACCCACTTGGAATAGTATCGCTTGCCCTCTCCAAAAGGTGACTCTGCTTTTACCACAAACACCGAACCGGCAGCGGGGAGACCATTGGGATCGAAGTAGACCATGCCCTTGGCATCGGTGGTTCCACTCTTGTACCAGTTGAGTTTTCCGTCTGGACGTTTTTCCAGAAGAGTCAATTTGATATTGGCAAGCGGGTGGTTGTACCGTTTGTCGGTCAGTTTGACGGGCAGAATCCCAACGTTGAATGTGAATGCCCCGGGTTGCCTGATGTCAATGGAGTAGACAGAGCCGCCATTATAGGGCTCGGTCCGCAGGATATAGGTTCTTCCCTTTCCCAACTCGTCAAGGTCAAATATGGTATTGCCGTTGTTGTCGGTGGTATGTCCGCTGACCCACCTGAAACTGCCATCCTGAAGTTTTTCTTTGGCCGTAATATCGATTCCTGATAGCGCTACGCCGGTGTGGTAGTCGATGAGCTTGACTCTGAGTGGCGCATTTCCCACAGTAAATGTCATAGGGCCATTGCTGGTAATCGGGTCACTGTATTTGTATGAATCATCCCAGGGGCTTCGGGCGCTTAACTTGAATATCCTTCCGTTTTCAATACCAGGAAGGTCGATGGTGATCAGTCCGTTCTGGTTGGTTGTCGCCTGGGCAAACCATTTCCATGAACCGTCGTTTTGCTCTTCTTTGACCGTAATCTCGTGATTAGGGAGTGGGGCATTGGTCCCGCCAGCTACTACTTTGACCGGAATCATCCCCACCTTGAACAGATAATTACCGGGATTGCTTATCAGGTCACTCCATGCCGGGAAGTCGGAGTACGCCTTGGTGTAGAGTTTGTATTGGGAGCCACCGCCAAGCCCATCCAGGTAGAAGCTGACTGAACCGTTACTGTAGGTTGTATCGCTGGCAATCCACTTGTAGCTGTCACCGACTATTTTTTTTGCGGTAATCTCCTGGTTGGCGATGGCCTGCCCACTAAGCCCGTTAATCAGGGTGACATTAAAATTGGGGGTGGGTGATGTTCCAGCATGAGCTGTGAATGCAAGCAGTAGTAGAAAAAGACCAATGAATTTATACATAATGGTTTTCGGCATGGCTTTTCCAGTGCGGCTGATGCATTGCGAGTGGGCTGATTGTTGTTTGAATCGAGAGGGCTGGTTAAGCCTGGTGACTCGAAACGGTGATTATTCTTTCAGTTCATATGATTATCGGGGTGCTATTCGGGTTTGGCAGGGAAATTGATCACAAATTCTGCTTTAATCCTGTTGGTGTAAGGCTTTAGTGTGATAAAGGTCCTGTTTTAAGCGGATATTTAATGACTGGTATTCTCACTAGGCTTGATTTGGGGATGCGTCGGGAACGTTCTGGATAATTGGAAGTTTTTTTATGCTTAAAAAACATGCATTCAAGGCGCTGGAAATCGTAGAGGACATCGGTCTGCTGGTGATTGCGATTGCGACGGTGATCGCCACCGGGGCAGAGGTGATGACAATGGTTGCCGCACAGAAGGTGACTCTGGCTGATCTGCTTCTGATGTTTATCTATCTTGAGGTGCTGGCGATGGTCGGGGTCTATCTCCAATCAGGCAAATTGCCGATTCGGATTCCTCTTTATATCGGCATAGTGGCGCTGGCGCGATACCTGATTCTGGATATGAAGGATATGGATACCTGGCGCATGCTGGGCACAGCGGGTGCGGCGTTGGTATTGTCCATCACCGTGCTCGCCATTCGCTACGGGCATGTGCATTACCCCTATACCAAGGATGATTAGAGTGCCTGTCGGGTTAGTCGATGCCCAGTTCCCGGTATAGATCGTCTTTCAGGGCGGATAACTGGCTCATCAGTTGTTCACTATTACTGGGCTGGGTCAGTGCGTCGACTAGTCTTTCAATTTCAGCATGATAATTTTCCAGGGCGGTTTTAAATGCTGTAGTTGTGATGGTCTGCCCACCTTTTGCCGCTTGTGGCCGATCACCCAGGGGTGTCACGGTACTTGAGCGGCGGACCAGCTGCTGTTTGCCACTGGTCAGACTGGTGGCCATTAATGGGCCGATTTTTCTGTAGCTTTCGCCATCCAGTTCGAACTCTTCGCCCATCTGCAAATCGGTGAATCTCATCGGTCTCTTCCTGTTATGCAAAAATGACTAAATGCTAACCACGAGCCTGACCGCATCCAGGTGCATTCGTGCCTCCTGCATGTGTTCATGCAGGGCCTCGACGATGGACAGCATGGCGCGGATCTCTTCATCACGTACATTCGGGTTGACTTTCTGCAATGCGATGAGGCGTTCCGTCTCCTGGCTGTAGTGTTGGGTCGATCGTCTGATGCCTTCTGCGATCAGGGGGTTGCGCTGCGCATTGGCGATGTTTTCTCCCTGCTGAATCATCTCTCCAAGCAGCTTGCGCAGAGAGTTGATGATCCTCTTCGCCGCGCTTCTATCCAGGGGTGAGAGTGCCTGGGTGAATTGATCGCGGGGTATTCGATCTGCGATATCCTGATTTTTCTGGTTTATCAGCAGTCGGATCGGGGTGGCTGGCAGAAAGCGTCCCGCCTGGAGCGATTTCGGCGCCGGGCATTCAAGAATAAACAGCATCTCGAGCAGCAACGATCCAGCAGGAATGCCAGGATGGTTGAGGGTGGCGGCGCTGCTTCTCCCCTGTTCCAGGTTCATTACCGTTTCGATGGAGCCGAGCAGCAGCGGGTGCTCCCAGGTGAGGAAATGGCGGTCTTCATGAGCCAGTGCGGTTTGCCGGTCAAAGGTACAGGTCATACCTTCGCGGTGCAGTCCGGGGATGCTCTCGGTGATCATGTGCGCGCCGGGCCGCAGGATAAGGTTTCCTGGTGAGTGTTCCTCTATCTCGACACCGAACAGCGACAGCAGGTTTTCCAGGTAGCTGGGCAGATCCTGTTCGGCATCGGCCTCCTCGATCAGTTGCCTGATCCGGCTGGCTGCCGGTTCACGGCAGGAGTTGATCTCCAGGAGATGGTCGCGCCCGTGCTGCAGCGCCTCATTCAATTCATTGTGGAGGGTGCTGGTGGTCTGGATCAGCTGTTCGATCTGTGCCGGGTCGGGATCGTTCATCTCCGTCGCCTCGAGCAGCGCCGGCTGTAACTGGCTGAACAGGCTCTGGGCCGCGGGGCAGGTGCGGGAAAAGATCTCCAGACCTTCATCAAACCAGCGCAGCAACACGGATTGGCCGCTATCTTCAAAATAGGGAACATGGATCTGAATGGTGTGCCTTTGACCGATGCGGTCAAGGCGGCCGATACGCTGTTCCAGCAGATCGGGGTTGAGTGGCAGGTCAAACATGATCAGGTTCGAGGCGAATTGAAAGTTACGCCCTTCACTGCCGATTTCAGAGCAGATCAGCAGCTGGCAGCCCTGTTCCATGTCGGAGAACCAGGCCGCCGCCCGGTCCCGCTCGATAATGCTCATGCCTTCGTGGAACACCGCGGCGGCAATGCCGTGGCGAACCCGCAGCGCCTCGCCCAGATCAAGTGCGGTCTCGGCATGGGCGCAGATCAGCAGAATCTTCTCGCCAGAGAGGCGCCTGACGGTGTTGTTGAGCCAGTCGACGCGCGGATCGATCGCATGCCAGGGCCGTCCGGGGTGGATGCGATAGAGCATCTCCGGGGTGAGTGTCTCAATCGGGGTCACCGACTCATCGGTCATGAACTCCTGATAGGCCTCGGGAAGGGTGAGCGGATAGGTGTGCAACTGACGCCCAGGGAAGCCTTTGATCCGGTTGCGGGTGTTTCTGTAGAGTACGCGACCGGTGCCATGTCGGTCGAGCAGCATATCGATTAGCTGGTCTCGGGCCACCTGTTGTTGCCCCCTGTCTGCATCGGTCTGGGTGAGAAGTGCCAGCAGGGGTGCACTCTCCGATTCATCCAGCTGTTCCAGCAATCTGCCTGCGGCCGCCTGGTCCAGTTTTTGGGTCTCATCCAGCAGTTGTGACACCGCTTCAGCGACTCTTTGGTAGCCGCTCTCCTCCTGTAGAAAGGCCTCCAGATTGTGGAATCGGTCGGGATCGAGCAGCCGCAGGCGGGCAAAATGTCCGGCCCGTCCCAGTTGCTCCGGGGTGGCGGTGAGCAGCAGCACGCCGGGGGTTTTCTGCGCCAGTCCCTCTACGGCCAGGTACTCTGGACTGGCCTGCTGGCTATCCCAGGTCAAATGGTGGGCCTCGTCCACGATCATCAGATCCCAGTCGCCCTGCAGGGCCTGTTCATAACGTGTGCTGTTTGTGGTCAGCAGCGATAATCCGCAGAGCACCAGCTGCTCTGCAACAAAAGGATTGTCGCCCTGGCCCGATTCGGCGATGGCCTCGCAGCGCTCTTCATCGAAGATGCTGAATTGCAGGTTGAAGCGTCGTAGCAGTTCAACCAGCCACTGGTGCAGCAGGGAATCCGGCACGATGATCAGCACCCGTGTGACCTGGCCGGAGAGTATCTGGCGATGCAGTATCAGGCATGCCTCGATGGTCTTTCCGAGGCCGACCTCGTCCGCGAGCAGAACCCTGGGGGCGAGTCGCTTGCCCACTTCGTGGGCGATATACAGCTGATGGGGCAGAAGCTCGGTTCTGGCTCCACCTAACCCCAGCAGGGGTGATTGGTTGAGTCGCTGCAGGTGTCTGCGGGTCTGGTAGCGTAGGTCAAACCAGCCGCTGTCGTCGATTTGCCCGGTGAGGAGGCGCTCCTGGGGGCGGTTGATTTGGATAAAGTTACTCAGTTCGCATTCGGTCAGGGATGCCGCTTGGCCAATGTCCCGGGTCCCGTGGTAGTGGAGCAGTCCCTTCTCCTGATCGACGGAATTGATCCTCAGCATCCAACCTTCATGGCTTTCGACCCTGTCCCCCACTGAGAAGCGCACGCGGGTCAGCGGTGCAGAGGCCGCTGCGTAGGTGCGCATCTCGCCACTGGCGAGAAATACAATGGTGACGGTGCGCCCTTCTGTGCGAACTACCGTGCCCAGTCCCAGTTCGGATTCGGTATCGCTGATCCAGCGCTGGCCGGCTACAAATGTCTCCGCCATGGATGCCCCTCAAAAATCGGCGAATGATACAGCCTTGCCCTTCATGATTCTATGCATGCGCCATATCTCAAGTATATCAGCCTGAATCAGGACGATTTGTGCCCGTACGAAGGGTGATCGATGACCCGCTGTGCAGATCTGCATTCATCGAAAGGGCCGGTTGTTGTATTCTGTGTGCGTCACAATATGGAGTGAAAGGTTCAGTGAAAGAATTGGAACGATTGTTTGAGAGTTTTCTGTGGGAGAGTCGCCTGATCACCATCTCGGCGGTGTTGGCGAGCGTGGTGGGTTCGGTGGCGCTGTTCTACATGGCGACGGTAGACTCTTTCTACATGGTCACCCATCTGCTCCATTACGCCTCGCCGGCGCTGGATAACGCCGAGCGCATGGTGCTGCGCAGGGAGACGGTGACCCATGTGGTTGAGATCGTCGACGGCTATCTTCTGGCCACTTTTCTGCTGATCTTCGGGCTGGGTCTGTATGAGCTGTTCATCAGCAAGATCGATCAGGCAGAACGGACGGAAAATTCCTCGAAAGTCCTGCTGATCAACAGCCTTGATGATCTCAAGGGGCGGCTGGCGAAGGTGATTCTGATGATTCTGGTGGTGCGCTATTTTGAATATGCGCTCGGGATGTCGTTCAAGACGCCGATGGATCTCCTGCTGTTTGCGGGAGGAATTGCGCTGCTGGGGTTGGCGCTCTACCTGGCTCATCTGGGCGATAAATCCCACT
This sequence comes from Sedimenticola sp., assembly GCA_002869585.1. Taxonomy (GTDB): domain Bacteria; phylum Pseudomonadota; class Gammaproteobacteria; order Chromatiales; family Chromatiaceae; genus BM503. The sequence continues at coordinate 12,279 of PKUO01000052.1, read as the reverse complement.
AAGGCCTGCGGGATAATTCCCCGCAGTTTACGGCTTTCAGGTGCTGGGCGAGGCGGGGCATGGTAAATCATCATGAAATCTCCCGTGAACTTGCCTGATTTTTTGCAATCTGAATAGATGCATTGAAAAAAATCATGGGGTTGGAGAAAATTCTGGTGATATTATGTCACTCCTGATTATTCTCGCTGCAGGGCAGATGGGTCTTGCGCTCTAATTTATGACAAAGGGGTTTTACGAATGAAACTGAATACTATCGCAATGGTTGCAGGCGCTGCCCTGTTGACAATGGGTCTGGCCGGCAATGCATCTGCAGATCAGGCGCTGTACACCGCTAAGCTGTGTGGCACTTGCCACGGTGCCGATGCCAATAGCCCGATCCAGCCTTCTTACCCGAAACTGGCCGGTCAGAACTCTGTCTACTGCCAGGCTCAAGTCAAGGATATCAAGAGTGGTACTCGCGCCAATGGCCTGACCGCCGCCATGAAACCGATGGTAGCGGCGCTGACCGATGCATAAATCGCTACCCTTTGCGATTACATCGCAGGTATGTAATTTAGCTCTACCCTGTGTTTCATGCAGGGATGATAAGGCGTATGTTTTGCATGCGCCTTTTTTATTTCCCGGGTTTTCAGGTGGGTGGAACGGTGTTGCTGGGTGTGTGATATGACCCATTTTCCCAGGCTTTTCACCAATCTGTGGGTAATTAAATACTTTTGGCATGACATCTTGGTTATATTATGCCGCTCATTGTGATCGGATGTATTGATGTATAAGAAGAGTGGGTTATTGTGGCTGGCGGCCTTGCTGTTTGTCGTGGTTGCGGTTGTGGCGGCCTACAAAGTATGGCCTCTGCTATATCCGGAGATTCTCTATACCGCGGCGCTGGATAGCTCCTGCGACCTGCGGAACGGCCCTTGCCGATCTGCGCTGCCCGATGGCGGGTCGGTGAGCTTTGCTATAGCGCCCAGAGAGATCCCGGTGGTTCAGCCGTTAAAGCTGGAAGTAACCGCTAGCGGCATTGATGTCGATGCCGTGGAGGTGGATTTTATCGGGGTGGATATGAATATGGGCTTCAACCGCCCGAAGTTGAACAAGGATGATGAGGGGCGCTTTTCCGGGGATGGTATTCTGCCGGTCTGCGTGCGCAACGCCATGGAGTGGGAGGCCCGGGTTCTGCTCAAGACCGATGCTGGCCTGTATGCGGTACCCTTTCGTTTCATTACGCTCAAGCCGGGCGTTTCCCTGTCTGACTGACCTGGAGTTATCAGATTGAAAAATAGTGTTCTCGGCGGCCTGGTTGTCATCCTCCTCGTGGCCTTTATCTGGCTGACATTCTTTTTCAAGCCGGAAGGGCAGGGTACAGCTTTGGTTGAGGCCCCGCTCGGTGGTGATTTTACCCTGCACTCCACAGATGGCCCGGTTAGCCTCGCTGATCTGCGCGGCAAGGTGGTGGTGCTCTATTTTGGCTACACCTGGTGTCCGGATATCTGCCCGACCAGCCTCGGCGTGCTGACCATGGCGCTGAATGAGCTGGGGCCGGATGAGCTGAGCAAGTTACAGGTGCTCTTTGTCAGTGTCGACCCGGAACGGGATACGTTGGAGCGGCTGAAGACCTATGTTGGTTACTTTCACGACAGCATGCTGGGGGTCACCGGTTCTACAGCTGAGATCGACAAGGTTGTCACTCTCTACGGAGGCGCCTATCGCAAGGTGGATGAGGGGAATTCCGCCATGGGTTATCTGATGGATCACTCGGCCAGCCTTTACCTGATCGGTAAGGACGGTAAGCTCGCCAAGACCCTGATTCATGGCACCAAACCACAGGTAATTCTGGCCGATCTTCGGGAGCTGATTCAGTAATATGTTTCAGTTCAGGCCGGCCATCGCATCATTCGCATCGTTATTCAAACCATTCAGGAGAGTTATATCGTGAAGATTCAATCGCTGATCATCGCTGCGGGTTTTGTGTTTGCCGCCGCTACAGGGACGGTTATGGCGCAGTCCGCCGCCGAGAGCACCATGGTCTCCGACCCCTATGTGCGCGCAGTACCTCCAGGGCAGCCCAACAGCGCCTCGTTTCTGACGCTGATGAACAACAGCTCTGAGGCGCATTCACTGGTAGGCGCCGAGAGCCCTGCCGCCAAGGTGGTGGAGCTGCATACCCATACCATGGAAAATGGCATGATGCAGATGCGCCAGGTTGAGAAGATCGACCTGCCTGCCGGCGAGACGGTCTCTCTGCAACCGGGTGGGCTGCACATCATGATGATCGAACTGACCCAGGAACTTGTCCCCGGCCAGGATGTGGATATCACCCTTAAATTCGAGGACGGCAGCGAAGCCCAGGTCAAGGCGCCAGTCAAGAAGCTTCAGATGAAAATGATGAAGAAGGATGACGGTGCGATGAAGCACATGAAGCACTGATCAATCGTTGGTGCTATTGGGTAAAAAAGGGCCGGACAGCAATGCTGTCCGGCCTTTTTCTGTTTTGATAGGGGGATCTATCAGGCAATCTGTCTGAATACGGTTTCCGCAGCGCTGATGGTTGCCGCAAACTCATCCTCCCCGTGAGCGGCAGAGACAAAGCCCGCTTCGAAGGCTGATGGGGCCAGGTAGATGCCCTGGTCGAGCATGCCATGGAAGAACGCCTTGAACTGCTCCTGGTTGCAGGCCATGGATTGTGCGAAGTTGCTGACCTGTCCGGCATCGGTGAAGAACAGTCCGAACATGCCTCCGACTTGATTGGCGGCCAGTGGAACGCCCGCCTGTTGGGCCTTTTCCATAATGCTGGCGACCAGTCTGGCGGTGTTGGCGGTCAGTTCTTGGAAAAATCCCGGGGTGGAGATCAGGTCCAGCGTGGTCAGCCCGGCAGTCATGGCCACCGGGTTGCCGGAGAGGGTTCCCGCCTGGTAGACCGGGCCCAATGGTGCGATCTTCTCCATGATGGCTCGTTTGCCGCCAAAGGCTCCAACCGGCATGCCGCCGCCGATCACCTTCCCCAGGGTGGTCAGATCCGGAGTGATGCCATACAGGCCCTGGGCGCAGCCAAGGGCTACCCGGAAACCGGTCATCACCTCGTCGAAAATCAGCACGCTGCCATATTCATCGCAGACAGTGCGCAGACCCTCGAGAAATCCGGGGGCGGGGGGTATGCAATTCATGTTGCCGGCCACGGGCTCGACGATGATGCAGGCGATCTGCTCGCCCAACTCGGCAAAGGTCTGCTTGACATGCTCGATGTTGTTGAAGTCGAGGGTGATGGTGTGCTCGGCAAAGGAGGCAGGGACGCCGGGTGAGCTCGGCTCGCCCAGGGTCAGTGCCCCAGAGCCCGCCTTGACCAGCAGTGAGTCGGAATGTCCGTGATAGCAGCCTTCGAATTTCACGATCTTGTCCCGCCCGGTATAGCCACGGGCGAGGCGGATTGCACTCATGGTGGCTTCGGTGCCCGAACTGACCATTCTCACCATATCCATAGAGGGCACCAGCTCGCACACCTTGTCGGCCATCTCGGTTTCCAGTGCTGTTGGCGCGCCGAAGGAGAGACCTTTCTGGATCACCTCGGCGACGGCATCGATCACCTCCGGATGGGCGTGGCCGAGAATCATCGGACCCCATGAGCCGACATAGTCGATATATTTTTTACCATCTGAATCAATGATATAGGGGCCGGTTGCCGATTCAATGAATACCGGTTCACCGCCGACGCCTTTAAAAGCCCTGACCGGTGAGTTGACCCCGCCGGGAATGTGCTGCTGGGCTTGCTGGAACAGTATGTGGCCGTCGGTCATGACAATGAATCCTCTTTGATATCGAATAACTGGTTGAAGCGCCGGCAGGCAGCCGGAATATCCGGTTGGGCAAACACGCCGTGTATCACCGCCAGCATGCTGGCACCCGCCTTGACTAATGCGGCACCATTTTCCGGGGTTATACCGCCGATGGCAACTACCGGTATGCGCAGCAGGCCGGTTGCCTGTTGCAACGTTGAAATGTCGGCATGGCTGGCGTCAGGTTTGCTGTTGGAGGGGAAAAAACGGCCAAAGGCGGCATAACTGGCCCCCGACTGCTCGGCCTCGATGGCCAGTTCCAGCCGGTTATAGCAGGAGACGCCGATGATGGCATTCGCTCCGAGGGCCTGTCGCGCATCAACGATTTGCGGATCATCCTTGCCGAGATGCACCCCGTCTGCCCCAATCTCCGCTGCCAGTGCGATGTCATCGTTGATGATCAGTGGGACACCGTACCTCCGGCAAAGCTGTAGCAAGGCCGACGCCTGTCGCAGGCGGCCTGGCGGGTTGTGGCTCTTGTCGCGGTACTGGATCACACGCGCCCCGCCCTGCAGGGCGAGTTCTACCTGGGTGTCGAGGGCAATATCTGTGGCGAGACTGGCGTCGGTAATGGCGTAGAGCCCAGGGCGGAGTTTATGCATCATGCCGATTCTGGTTATAACAGCGGTTGGGGATCAGTTGTCCATGTCCTAGCTGATAGCTGTGGTTCAGGGTTTCCCAGGTGAACTGTTGCGCGGCGCCGACGGCAGCGGTGATGGATTTCCCCTGGGCCAGGTGCGTGGCGATTGCGGCAGCCAGTGTGCAGCCAGAGCCGTGATAATTACCGGGTAGCCTTGTCCAGGATTGACTGACGGCCGGCTGGTGTTCCTGATACAGGGTGTTGATAACCTGATCGCTGGTTTCATGCCCGCCGGTGATCAGGACCGCCTGGGCCCCTGCGCGCAACAGGGTGTTGGCGCAGACTTCCAGGCTGTTTTCGTGGGTCAGGCGCCGCGCCTCCACGGAGTTCGGGGTGGTCAGCAGGGTGTGCGGCAGCAGCTCTCTGACGATCGTGTCGAGGAGCTTGTTGGTGGATAGTTCGGCGCCGCCCCCTGCGGCCAGCACCGTGTCGAGGACAACCGGGATCGCCGGAAATTCAGCAAGCAGCTGTGCCACCGCATGGGCATTCTCGGCGCTGCCGAGTAATCCGATTTTGATGGCCGCGACCGGGTAGTCATGCAGGATCGCCTCGGCCTGCCTTTTGATCAGGTCTGCCGGAACCGGGTAGATCTCCTTGATGTTACAGCTGTCCTGTACTGTCAGCGTGGTGATCACTGTCGCCGGAAAACCGCCCAGGGCGCGGATGGTTTCGATGTCGGCCTGTATGCCTGCGCCACCACAGGGGTCGTGGCCTGCGATCACCAGAATGGTTGCTGGGCTGATGTCGGTCATGGTTCAGGTTCTCGCTCGGGATGCTGCGTATCCATGGCTTAGTTTGCAGAGGATGGGTATTAGTGTAGATCAGGAATCTTATTACAGATTGTGACATTTTTTGCGTAGTCAATCTCGATTATGGAACTACAATTACCAAAGATGTCCCACTTCATTCAGTGTGGAGGACCCATGAGTCCACGTTTCAACGAAATGGAGGAGGTCGCTCGGACATACTGCAACTTGATCGAAAATGTCAGGGAGATAAATGCTCAATGGTTGCAGGATCTTGCGGCGCTTCTGCCAAAACTGCACGCTACCGTAGCGTCCTTGGGCAGGCCTATCACCATTACAACTCATACCCTGATGCCTGACATGGATGCCCGCTTTGACATGTATGCGAAACTGCACCGGCTGCTGGGCGAAAAAGACGGCTACTGGATGGAATTCGATGTGGCTCATGACGGCCAGTCGATGACCGGGAGTCTGGCCGATGATCTCACCGATATCTACTGTGAACTGAAGCAGGGCCTGAAGTTATTGGAAAATGAGCCGAAACGCGTCTTCGATGACTGGATCAACGGCTACAGGGTTCACTGGGGGCAGCATTTGATCGATGCCGAAAGGCACCTGTATACTCTGGGAACCCGCAATAAGTTCTGACCTGATTTGCCTGGAAATCTCCATCGGTTATGCCCTTCGGCATAATTACCGTTTTATTTGCATGGTTGAGTCTTGGTGGACTTGCTATAATATTCGACCTTAATACTTGGTTAAAAATTTGGAGTACAACTCATGAGCGAATCGACCGCTAACATTCTGTCCGAAGAGGCGCTGACTGTCTCTTCGCCTGCCCAGGCAAAGATGGCTGAGCTGATCCAGCAGGTGGAAGACGAAATCCAGGGCATTCGCGTCTACGCCACTCCCGGTGGTTGCAGTGGTATCAACTTTGGCATGACCTTTACCGATCAGATCAATGATAACGATGGCGTGCTTGATTGCGATGGTTTCAAGGTGATCGTGGATGACGGCACCATGCAGTATCTGCGCGGTGTGGAGATCGATTTCGTTGATCGTGGCGACGGTTCAGCCAGTTTCGTTTTCAATAATCTGCAGCCGGTAGGCGGCAGTGGCTGCGGCTCTTGCGGATCCTCCCAGGGCGGTGGCTGTTCCTGATCTGATTTCAGATTAAAAATAGAAAAAGCCGCGTACGGGTCAACCTGACGCGGCTTTTTTATGTTGATCTGCCGCACAGCGGTTATAGGTGAGGCATAGGTTTTGGTGATGGCTGATGAGTAGTGATTCCGTTGATTTGGTTGTGGTAGGTGGTGGTATCAGCGGCCTGGGTTTTGCGCACATGGCAGCCCGCAAGGGTATCCGGCCTCTGGTGCTGGAGGCCGGTCAGCGGGTAGGAGGCGCGCTCTGCAGCCACCAGTTTTCCACTCCTGAAGGGGATTTCTGGACAGAACTGGGCGCTCATACCTGTTACAACAGCTACGGCAACCTGTTACAGATTCTTGAGGATCTGGGTTGCCTGGATGGTTTGCTGGCGAAAGAGAAACTCAGTTACCGCCTGCTCACCCCTCAAGGCATAAAGAGCATTCCCTCTCAACTGGGTTTCGTCGAATTGATTCGATCGCTGCCCCGGCTTTTCTCTCTGAAAAAGCAGGGTCAGACGGTGGTCGGCTATTTTGCTGCTATCGTCGGGGCCCATAATTACCGGCGTGTGGTCGGTCCGGCGCTGGATGCGGTGATCTGCCAGGATGCAAGCCAGTTCCCTGCCGAGGCCCTGTTCCGCAAAAAGCCCCGGCGCAAGGAGATTATCCGCAATTTTACCGTCGCCGGAGGCGTCGAGACCTTCGCCAGAAAAATCGCGCAACAGCCCGCCCTTGATGTCAGAACAGGGGCCGCGGTTTCCGAGATCAGGCGGGAGGATGGCGGTTATCAGGTCATAACCTCCGAGGGAGATGCTATCTTCACCCGTAAGCTGGTCATGGCGGTCGCGCCTGATGTCGCAGCACGGTTGCTTGCGGCGCAGATGCCAGATCTGGCCGAGGTGCTGGAGTCGATCGAGATGGTGCAGATTGAGTCTGTTTCGGTACTGCTCCCGGCGCAGAAGTGTGGAATAGAGCCATTGGCCGGCATTATCGCCCCTGAGGATCGCTTTTTCTCCGCCGTATCCCGGGATCCCGTGCCTGATGACCGTTATCGGGGGTTCAGTTTCCATTTTCGGCCCGAGGGTCTGGATATAGAGGCCAAGTTGCTGCGGATCTGTCAGGTGCTGGGTGTTCAGCGGGAGGATGTTATGGCGGTCAAGGAACAGCTCAATCGCCTGCCAGCGCTGCGTCTGGGTCACGACGTGCTGGTCAGCCGGCTGGACCAGTTGATCGGCAACCAGCCGATTGCGTTTACCGGCAACTGGTTCAGCGGCGTTTCAATCGAGGATAGCCTGATCAGATCGGCGTCTGAGTGCGGGCGTCTCTGCCGAAACGCTTAGTCAGGTGTCCAACCGCTTCTTCTCATTGGCGTCATGGTAAAGGCTGTTCAGGATGTCCTGTCTGTGCGGTCTGTTGCTCTCTCTGGTGACCCCGGCAGGGTCTGAACTGCCACCAAAGAAACGCCCGATAGCGCGAAAGACCCTTTTCAGGGCACGCCAGATTTTAGGCATCAGCCAAATCACCAATAGAAAGAACACCACAAGCCCGGCGACAAACAACCAGGGATAGTGCAGTGATGCCCAAAGTCCACCCACCACCGCGATATCTTCGGTGATCGACGCCGTCCAGTTGGTTACCGGTTCGGGCGAGGTATTGATCAGGGCGCGGGTCCCCGCTTTGGTGAAGTGACTGGTTGCGGCGACGCCACCCCCGGCCAGCAGCGCGGCAAATTCTGCGGCCTGACCGACGCCGATACCTTCGGCGACACCTGCGGCCAGAACGGCGCCAGCGGGAATGCGGATGAAGGTGTGCAGGATGTCCCAGCCGGTATCCACGCCCGGCGTCTTGTCAGCAAAAAATTCCACCATATACATGAATCCCGCGGCCGCCATCACGATCGGGCTGGAGAGAATTTCCAGATTGGCGGGCAGGGTGACATCACCGGTCATGCCGAGATAGCCCAGTACAAGAACGGCGGCATAAAGATTTATACCGGAAGCCCAGGCCGCACCGAGTGCCAGGGAGAGTGCTTCAAATGTTTCCATGGATCTTTACCTGCCGGTCAATTGCCTGACTGTTTGAGTGGTATTCACGGGTTGAGTTCAATCCGCGTGCCACCCGTCGCGGACCAAATTCAAGAATAATCGATTTCCTTTAAACTAGGTGTGAATTTTGGTAATCAGAAAAAAATTCTTGTAAATCAGTTATTTTTCGTCAATTAAGGGGTAATCGTATGTTGACCCGTAAATTTTGTGGGGTTAAAGTTGAACGGTGATTGAATGTGACGTCCACGCTGGTTGATCAAGGCGGGGGAAAGGTTCTAAGAAAAATCGTCACTATCCCATTGGAGCGGTCTTATGACCGCTTTTTTATTTTGCCGCTCCCCTTTATTATTGCGCAAAGCGTTTCATGTCTCCGTACTGGGAGACGGGCTGATCATCGGGTGTATTGGATATGGCGAAAATAGGCATAGTGGGTGGCACGGGTTATACCGGGGTTGAGTTGTTGCGGTTGCTGGCAAACCATCCGCGGGTGGAACTTTCGGTGATCACCTCGCGTTCCGAGGCCGGTATGGCGGTTTCCGAGCTTTTTCCCAATCTCAGGGGTCATGTTGATCTGGCCTATTCCGAGCCGGATAGCGAACAGTTGAAAGCCTGTGATCTGGTCTTTTTTGCCACGCCCAACGGCACGGCCATGAAGATGGTGCCGGAGTTGCTGGATAGTGGTGTCAGGGTTGTCGATCTGGCGGCGGATTTCAGAATCAAGGATATCCCTGTCTGGGAAAAATGGTACGGGATGCCCCATGCCTGCCCGGATGTGGTGGATGAGGCGGTCTACGGATTGCCGGAGATCAACCGCGAAGCTGTGCGGTTGGCCCGTATCGTCGCTAATCCCGGCTGTTATCCCACGGCGGTGACACTCGGTTTTCTGCCCTTGATCGAATCGGGAGCTGTGCGCCTGGATGGGCTGGTAGCCGATTGTAAGTCCGGTGTCAGCGGCGCAGGGCGTGGCGCAAATGCTGCCATGCTGATGGGGGAGGTGGGTGAGAGCTTCAAGGCCTATGCCGTAGCCGGTCACCGGCATCTGCCTGAGATCGCGCAGAATCTCTCATTGATCGGCGGTGAGCACATCGATCTGACCTTTGTGCCCCACCTGTTACCAATGATCCGTGGCATTCACGCCACGCTTTATGCGAAAGTTAATGACGAATCGGATCTTCAGTCTTTGTATGAATCACGTTACGCCAACGAAAGATTCGTTGATGTTCTGCCTGCCGGCAGCCACCCTGAAACCCGCAGTGTGCGCGGCGTAAATACATGTCGCATAGCGGTACATCGTCCACAGAATCAAAATACGGTTGTGGTATTGTCGGTGATCGACAATCTGGTGAAAGGGGCGGCAGGACAGGCGGTTCAGAACATGAATCTGATGCTTGGTTATGATGAATCAGAGGGGTTGCGAGAGGTAGCTTTGCTGCCCTGATCTAACCAGGAGCCAGGGATGAGTGTCACCACACCGAAAATCGTGCAACCCGGCAGCAGTCGGGTCTATGTTTGGCTGCTACTCTTTGTGGTTGTCCTGTCGGCGTTATTTTTCGCCTACCGGGAAGTGCCCTTCTGGATGAAGCTGGAGAGCGGGGGGTCTGCCAAACTTGAGGCGGAACTAACCCAGAAGGCCGATTATATCAGCCAGTTGGAAGCAGAACGTGATGCCCTGCGATTGAGTGTCGCAGCCCTGGAGCGTACCAGTCAGATCGACCGGGAGGCGGTGAACCAGGTGCGTGAGGAGATGAAGCAGTTTCATGCCAAGCGCCTGGAGATAGAAGAGGAATTGACCTTTCTGCGCGGCCTTGTCTCCAACGGTATTACCAAGGAAGGGTTATATATTCAGGGTTTTAAGCTGGAATCGGGTGTTGCTGAACGGGAATACCGTTTTCGTTTTACCGTCAGTCAACGGCTGAAAAATATTGGAACCGCCATCGGCTGGATCAACCTTGTGGTGGAAGGCAAGAACAAAGACGATACTCAGAGCCTCACGCTGGAGCAGGTTACGGCGGACAGTGCGGATAAAACGGACAAAATAAAGATGCGGTTCAAGCATTTTCAGAATGTTGATGGAGTCATCACCTTGCCTGAGGGCTTTCAGCCGCACAGTGTGATAGTGGAAATTGAACCAGATAACTCTGATCTGTCGCCGGTCAAGAAACGCTTTGACTGGTTGCTGGCAGGTAAGTAAGGAACTTAAATGGGAAGATTCAAGAAATTCAGACAGCCGAAAATCTCCACGGTGATTGGCGCGGGAACATCCATCACCGGCGATATCTCCTTTTCCGGTGGGCTTCATGTCGATGGCGTGATCTGCGGAAACGTGGTGGCAGAGCCGGATATGATCTCCGCCCTGACCCTGAGTGAAAAAGGGGTTATCGAGGGGGATGTTCGAGTGCCGAATATCATTCTCAACGGCTCTGTGATCGGCGATGTCTTTGCCAGTTCGCGGGTTGAATTGGCCCAGCGGGCAAAGGTTACTGGCACTGTCTACTACAAACTCCTGGAGATGGCCATGGGGGCGGAGGTAAATGGGCAGTTGGTGCATTCCGAGGATATTGAGCCACGTCGTCTCTCCTACTCGGCGGATGAGATATCAGCTACCGAGAGTGATGACGAAATCGAAGTCGAGGTCGATGAGACCCTGGAGGGCGAGCTGGATCTGGACCGTAGCTCCTGAGCGTCAGGATAATAGTTGACTAAACTGCTCAGAAAAGCATAATAGTATCTATTAACGCCTGTTGGCGTGGTTTAGCATTATAGTTTAGGAAATTAAATCATGAGCGTTGCACAAGCTGAAACAGAAAACCCTCTGAATTTTACCTCTGCCGCTGCTTCCAAGGTGGCTGCGCTGATCGAGGAGGAGGGCAACCCTGAGTTGATGTTGCGAGTCTACATCCAGGGTGGTGGTTGCTCCGGCTTTCAATACGGATTTACCTTCGACGAAGAAGAGAAGGAGGGTGATACCCGGATAGTTACCGATGGCGTAACGCTGCTGATCGATCCGATGAGCGTGCAGTACCTGACGGGTGCTGAGGTCGATTATGTTGAAGGACTGCAGGGTGCGCAGTTTGTTATCCGCAACCCCAACGCCTCGACCACCTGTGGCTGTGGATCGTCCTTTTCGGTCTGATCGGTATTTATGATTCTGAGAAAAGCGTCTTTTTAGGCGCTTTTTTTGGCTCGTTTTGAACAGATCCGGGATAGATCGCACCGAGCGGGACTGCACGCGATGCGCCTGTCACGGCAGGCAGGTTTCCACTCAGGCCACTTAGGGTGCGTTGCGCCAGCCAGGCGAAGGCCATCGCCTCAATATGGCTCGGATCGATACCATAGTCGGCTGTGGTGCTCAGCGGAACAGTAGCCAACCTGTTCGCCAGCAGATCCATCAGGGTCAGATTGTTCACCCCGCCGCCGCAGGCAATCACCCGCTGGCATTCCGGGACATGAAGCCTGATGGCGTCGATAATGGTCTCCACACTGAGCAGGCACAGTGTGGCCTGGATGTCTGCCGGACCGAGCCCTGGGTAGTTGCTCAGGTGCATCTCCAGCCATTGGGCGTTGAAATACTCGGTGCCGGTGCTTTTTGGCGGCTTTTTCTGGAAAAAGGGATCGGACAGCAGATGTTCCAGTAAGGGCTGGTGGGGGTTGCCGGATCTTGCCCAGTCACCCTGTGCATCGTGCATTGTGCCGAGATGCAGTCTGGCCCAGTGGTCGAGCAGGGTATTTGCCGGGCCGGTATCGAAGCCAATCACCCCGGCTGGCGAGGCTTGCGGCAGGCTGGTGATGTTGGCGATTCCGCCCAAATTCAGAATTACCCGGTGTTCCTCTGGGCTGCTGAAGGTTTCGGCATGGAACATCGGCACCAGGGGTGCGCCT
>PKUO01000053.1 GCA_002869585.1 Sedimenticola sp. | reverse complement strand
AACCCAAAAATAGTGAAGGTGTTTATAGTTGAGCATTGACGTTTATATTGCGAAAAAAACGAAATAAAATGTAGTAAATATCGAATATATCTTAGTTAAGGAAATGGTTATATTCAAGACGCTAAACAACAAGACTCATGCGTACAGTGAAAAAGGTAGACATCAGAGCCAAGAACATCAGCTTGACCAACCACTTGCATAAGCACATTCACCAGCGCCTGGGGTTTGTCCGTTTAACGGAGGAAGATCAAGTCCGGCATGTACTTGTCAGCCTGTCTGAACGAAAGGATCCATATGGCAGGCCGGGGATGTGTTGCCAGATAAAGGTGTTGTTGGCTCGGCGGACTGACATGGTGATTGAGGATGTAGAAGCCGATATCTATACCGCCGTTGACCGTGCCGTCGACCGTCTTGGACGTAGGCTCAGACGCATACTGGTTACGCACAGGACGGCATAATTTCAGGATGCTCGGCGGTGAAAAATTAAGATCCTGCACGGATTGTTATAGGAGTTTTTGCCATGGCGTTGGTTAATATGCGAGACATGTTGAACCATGCCTATCGCAACGGTTATGCGGTGGGTGCTTTCGACCTGGTCAGCCTTGATTTTCTGGATGGCATCATCACAGCTGCAGAACGCTGTGATGCGCCGGTTATCCTGAGCCTGGCTGAATCGCACTTTGCATACTTCGATTTCGATTTGCTGATGCAGTCAGTAGAAAAGGCCGCCAGGCGCAGTTCGATTCCTGTCGCTATCCACCTTGATCATGGGGCGACCCTGGAGTCTGCCGTCAAAAGCATCAATCTGGGCTGTAACGGGGTGATGGTTGACGCCTCTCATCATCCACTGCCGGAAAACATCGAGCGAACAAAGACTGTTGTGCGAATGGCGCATGCCTGCGGTGTACCGGTTGAGGGTGAATTGGGTTATGTGCCAGGGGTGGAAGGTGAAGATGCCGAGCGCCACCCAGGGGAAATCGCTTACACAACCGCCGAAGAGGCCGAACATTACGTCAGGGAGACGGGCGTGGATTTTCTGGCCGTGTCCATTGGTACTGTACACGGGCGTATGCAGGGCGCGCCGCAACTTGATTTCGAACGTCTCCAGCAAATCAATCATAGCCTGAAAATTCCGTTGGTCATTCATGGCGGAACCGGATTGAGTGATGATCAATTCCGTCAATTGATCGACCGTGGTGTGGCCAAGATCAATTACTACACCGCCTTGGCGGATGCTGCCGGCGATTGCATACGCAGCAATATCCAATGCAAAGGCGGGTATACCGCACTTCTCAAGGGTGCAAGCGAGGCCATCGGGAAAGAGGTGGAGCGTTGTATACGTCTATGGGGAAGTGCTGGCAGAGCGCGGGAAGTGCTCGAGAGCAGCAAACCCTGGCTGCCCGTTGAGCACCTGATCATCTATAACGTGAAAGGCATCGATCCGCAGGGTATCGAGGCGATGATGGTGGAAGGTACTCGTGTGCTTGCCGCGATCCCTGGTGTGCGCGAAGTCATGACGGGCAGTGCAATAAGGGAAGATGCCGTTTACCGTTATACCTGGCTGGTGCGTTTTTGCGATCAAGCGGTAATCAATAGCTACCGTGACCATCCGCAGCATGTGGAGTTTGCTGACAAATTTTTCCGCCCCGTGGCAGGCGAACGTATCACAATCGATTACCAGACGATCGAATGGGGGTCCGTGGCTTAACTATTGGAGACGAGTGCTGTGAAATGCATCTCCACAGCCTATAGACAGGATTGCAACCCTGACACAGAATGAACATTACTATCACATAACTATCTGGATAAGAGATGGGCTCAAACAAGACCGATAAATTTGCAAACGATGATGAACGTCTGATCAGGGCTCCTTGGGAAAAGGGCTTTAATCAGATTCTCACCCCTTTTGAAGAGTTCATTAAAAGGGAAACCACCAGCGGACTGCTGTTGATGGCGACTGCGCTGATAGCGCTGATACTGGCTAACAGTGCATGGGCGGTGCATTACCAGCACCTGCTGCATGTGTCAGTCAGTTTTTCTTTCGGTGGCTGGGAACTGGATAAGAGCCTGCACCACTGGATCAACGATGGCCTGATGACCTTGTTCTTTTTCGTGGTGGGTCTCGAACTCAAGCGTGAAATACTGGTGGGCGAACTGTCGAGACCGCGGCAGGCGGCCTTGCCGATTGTTGCTGCAATCGGTGGCATGGTCGTACCGGCCCTCTTGTTCGCTATACTGAGCCCTGCGGGGGATGCGCTGCGGGGCTGGGGTATTCCCATGGCCACGGACATCGCCTTTGCTCTCGGGGTGATTGCCCTGCTGGCCAGCCGAGTGCCAAAATCTCTCATCACCTTTTTGGTGGCATTGGCTATTGTTGACGACCTTGGCGCAGTGGTGGTTATCGCACTGTTCTACACGGAACAACTGGTTTGGGAATTTCTGATTGCCGGAGCAGGGTTGACGGGGCTTCTGATCCTGATGAACCTGGTCGGTTTGAGGCGTCCATTCGTCTACTTTCTTGTTGGTATTCTGTTGTGGCTGGCGCTGTTGAAGTCAGGTGTGCACGCCACTCTGGCCGGTGTGATAACCGCCTTCACCATACCGGCGCTGCCCCGTTTCGAACCAAAAAGCTTCAGTCAGCGCATGCGGGAGATGCTGGATCGTTTTGATGCCAGCTTTTCCCCAGGGGAAAGCATTCTGCGGAATCAACAGTTGAGCGCTGTGGTGCAAACATTGGAGAACGGAATCCATGGTGTCGAAACGCCTCTGCAACGGCTTGAGCACACCATGCACATGCCTGTAGCTTTCCTCGTGTTACCGCTGTTTGCGTTTTTCAACGCAGGAGTGGTGGTCGATTTTTCAAATCTGTTCCAAGCCCTTAGCCATCCGGTAACGGCGGGTGTCGGCTTCGGTCTGGTGGTGGGTAAGTTCATCGGTATTGCGGGCAGTTGTTGGCTTGCGGTTCACCTGGGGCTGGCATCGCTGCCGCGTGGGGTTGGCTTGGGGCATATCGGCGGGGCTGCATTGCTGGGTGGTATTGGCTTTACCATGTCTATTTTTATCGCAGAACTGGCTTATGCGAATCAGCCGGAGATGATCCTGCAGGCGAAGCTCGGTATTTTATCAGCCTCGTTGGTCGCGGGCATTGGGGGTTACCTGTGGCTCTACCGATTGGGAGCCCGGATGCAATCAGAAGGAGTGTAGTGGTGAGTGAGTCGGTATTGGCTGGTACGCCTCCCTTGCGCCAGCGTCTGCATGCCTTTCTCAAGCAGCCCTATGTGGAACGAACCATTATCGCACTGATTCTGATCAATGCGGTGATCCTTGGGTTGGAAACTTCCCCAGCCACTATGTCGACTGTGGGTCATCTTCTGGTGGCGGTCGACCAGGCCATCCTGGCAATATTCGTGGTGGAGATTGCATTACGTATCTACGTCCATCGTCTGGATTTCTGGCGCGATCCTTGGAGCATATTCGATTTCACCGTGGTGGCCATTGCACTTGTGCCAGCCGCCGGCCCCTTTGCTGTGCTGCGTGCGCTACGGGTTCTGCGTGTCTTGCGTCTGCTGACCATGGTGCCCTCCATGCGTAAGGTGGTGGGCGCTCTGTTGGCGGCAATACCGGGACTTGGCTCCATCGCTCTGGTGTTATTGATTCTTTACTATGTTTTTGCGGTGATCGCCACCAATCTGTTCGCATCGGACTATCCCGAGTGGTTTGGCTCTATCGGCCTTTCTCTCTATACCCTGTTTCAGATCATGACGCTGGAGAGCTGGTCCATGGGAATTGTTCGACCGGTGATGGAGCAGTTTCCCTTTGCCTGGGCCTTCTTTATTCCTTTTATCCTGGTAGCTACCTTCACCATGTTGAACCTCTTCATCGCGATCATCGTCAATGCCATGCAGAGTTACAGCGAGAGCGAACACCAGGAAACGGTGCAGGCCATTCAGATAACACAGGAACATATTGAGGCGGATTTGCACAGCGAGGTGCGTGGTCTGCGCGCCGAGATCCGCGAGTTGAAGGGGTTGTTGATGGGGCAGACTAGCAAGGGCGGATAGGGCGGCAAGCCTTGAGCATAGAGAGTGTTGGTTGTTGTTCAATTACACTGCTGATTAGTGGCGATTAATAATTTCTTCCTCAAGCGCTTAGGTCTCGATTCTATCCAGATGCTAAAGGTGACTTGCGTCATGCTGGGCCGGTACATATCAAGCAAGTAGATAACGATAGTTAGGAGAAATTCAATCAATGAATTCGACAACGTCCACACCCTTGGTGGGTGTCATCATGGGATCAAAATCTGACTGGGAGACCATGCAGCATGCTGTTGCGATCTTGGAACAGTTTGATGTGCCCCATGAAGTGGAAGTGGTTTCGGCGCACCGAACGCCAGATAAATTGTTCCGTTATGCCGAACAGGCTGAGATACAGGGCATCGAGGTGATTATCGCTGGCGCAGGTGGCGCTGCGCATCTACCGGGAATGGTTGCCGCCAAGACTTCATTGCCTGTCTTAGGGGTGCCGGTGCAATCTAAAGCGCTCAATGGTATGGATTCATTGCTTTCCATCGCTCAGATGCCAGCTGGGATTCCGGTCGGTACTCTGGCCATCGGTCGGGCGGGAGCCACCAATGCCGCCTTGCTGGCCGCCAGCATTCTGGCCAATAAATACCCGCAAATCAAAGAGGCGCTGAAGGCATATCGCCAATTGCAAACAGAGACCGTACTCGCTAATCCTGATCCGCGCGAGGGTTAATCATGCGGATAGGAATTCTTGGTGGTGGCCAATTGGCCCAGATGATGGCTCAGTCAGGCGCCGGTCTTGGGATGGAGTTTATGTTCCTCTGTCCGGATGCTTTGGCCTGTGCCGCGCCGTATGGACAACACATCTGTGCACCCTTTCAGGATGAGAAAGCGAGTTGGCAACTGGCCAGGTGGGCAGAGGTGGTGACTTATGAGTTTGAGAATGTACCACTGGACTTAGTGTCTTCACTCGAGAAACAGGTTGAGCTGCACCCATCGTCGGGAGCGTTGAGTGTGGCGCGTGATCGTTTGTTGGAGAAAAGCCGATTCCGAGAACTGGATATTCCGACGGCGGAATTCATGCCGGTTGAAGGTTTGGAGGAGCTCAGACAGGCTGTGGAAATTGTTGGCCTGCCAGCTATTCTAAAGACCCGCACCCAGGGGTACGATGGCAAGGGGCAGGCTGTGATACGCAAGATTGAAGATATTGCTGCCGCCTGGGCGCAGGTCGGGGGCGTGCCGTGCATAGTGGAGTCCGTCGTCAGGTTTTCTCGGGAATTGTCGATCATCGCCGTGCGTGGTCGCTCGGGAGAGGTTGCATTTTACCCCTTGAGTGAAAACTATCATCGTGAAGGTATTTTGCGTCTCTCCCTCAGTTGTCTGAATGATCCCCTGCAATTTCAGGCGCAGCGACTAATTCAGCGACTGCTGGAGGATATGCAATATGTGGGTGTGCTGGCGCTGGAGTTGTTCCAGGTTGGGGAGAAGCTCTATGCGAATGAGATGGCGCCCCGCGTGCACAATAGCGGCCATTGGACTATAGAAGGGGCGGCAACCTCTCAATTCGAAAATCACTTGCGCGCCATCTGCGGTATGCCACTGGGCGAGACGGGTGCATCGGCTGCTGCCGCGATGGTAAATCTGGTCGGACGACTGCCTGACGAGGCGGCAATCCGTGAGATACCCAACGCGACACCGCATTTTTATGGCAAGGGCGAACGACCCGGGCGCAAGGTGGGTCATATCACATTGATCGATGGTGGAGAGGGGGCGCGAGTATTTGCCCATCGGGTGGCTCATCTGCTGAAATTGGCGGGTGAAGATGAAGGGCTTGCACAGGTATTGAACGATAAGCAATCTGCGCAAACGAGTTGACCTCAAAAAGGATCGAATATCATGATTCGTAAGATTTTGGTTGCCAATCGGGGCGAGATTGCAGTGCGCATCATCCGCGCCTGTGCCGAGATGGGTATCCGTTCTGTAGCCATCTATTCGGAGGCGGATCGATACTCGCTGCATGTCAAAAAGGCCGATGAGGCCTACAGTCTTGGCAGTGAGCCGCTGGCTGGTTATCTGAATGTGCATCGTATCGTCAATTTAGCTGTTTCCACTGGTTGCGACGCCATCCACCCGGGTTACGGTTTTCTGTCCGAAAATCCGGAATTGGCGGCGGCCTGCGCACGGCGTGGCATCACCTTTATAGGTCCCAGCGCTGAGGTTATTCAACGCATGGGCGACAAGACTGAGGCTCGAGACGCCATGAAGGCAGCCGGTCTGCCTGTAACACCAGGTTCCGATGGCAATCTGAAGAGCGTCGAGCAGGCACTGGAACTGGCTGAGGAGTTTGGATACCCGGTGATGCTCAAGGCAACATCCGGTGGCGGAGGGCGGGGTATTCGCCGTTGTAACACGCCGGAGGAGTTGCGTCGTAATTATGATCGGGTTATCTCGGAGGCCACAAAGGCTTTCGGGCGGGCCGACATCTTTCTCGAAAAATGCATCGTCAATCCACGTCATATCGAAGTGCAGGTGCTGGCCGATCATTTTGGAAACGCCATTCATCTCTATGAACGCGACTGCTCGGTACAACGTCGTAACCAAAAGCTGATCGAGATTGCTCCTTCACCACAACTGGACGAGGCGCAACGTCAGTACATCGGTGGTCTTGCGGTGCTGGCCGCCAAGGCGGTGAATTATACCAATGCTGGAACGGTGGAATTTCTGTTGGATGAAAACAGCCGATTCTATTTCATGGAAATGAATACGCGCGTTCAAGTGGAGCATACCATTACCGAGACGATTACCGGCGTGGATATTGTCGAGGAGCAGATTCGTATTGCCGCCAACCTGCCACTGCGGTTTCAACAACACGAGATAGTGCGCCGCGGTTTTGCCATACAGTTCCGTATCAATGCGGAGGACCCCAAAAACGGTTTTCTGCCCAGTTTCGGCAGGGTTTCCCGCTACTATGCGCCAGGCGGCCCTGGCGTACGTACCGATACGGCCATCTACACAGGATACACAGTGCCGCCGCACTATGATTCCATGCTGGCCAAGGTGGTCGTCTGGGCGCTGACCTGGGAGGATGCGGTCAATCGTGGTGAGCGGGCGTTGCGTGACATGGGTCTGTACGGTATCAAGACCACGGTACCCTATTACTTGCAGATTCTGCGCCATCCCGAATTTCGAAGCGGGCATTTCAATACCAGCTTCGTGGAGGCGCATCCAGAGCTTATCGATTATTCCCAAAAACTCAGCCGTGAAGACCTGGCACTGGTGCTGGCTGCGGCAACCGCCGCCCACACCGGGCTTTGATTTGAATTTGAGGTTCAAATATGAGTAATAAAATCCATATTACTGACGTCATCCTGCGTGATGCCCACCAGTCCCTTATCGCTACACGTATGCGCACTGAGGACATGCTGCCCATTTGTGAGAAGCTGGATGCTATTGGCTACTGGTCGCTAGAATGCTGGGGTGGCGCTACCTTCGACGCCTGCTTGCGCTTTCTTAAAGAGGATCCTTGGGATCGTCTGCGCAAGCTGCGCAAAGCCCTTCCAAATACGCGGCTGCAGATGCTGTTGCGTGGCCAGAATCTTCTCGGCTACCGGCATTACTCCGATGATGTGGTGCGTCATTTCGTGCAGAAGGCCGCCGACAATGGCATGGATGTGTTCCGCATTTTCGATGCCCTCAATGATATGCGCAATTTGCGCACCGCTATCGAAGCGACTAAGGAGGCCAGCAAACATGCCCAGGGTACTATTTGCTACACCACCAGCCCAGTGCATGACGTGGCCGGTTTTGTCGCGATGGGGAAGGAACTGGCGGGCATGGGATGTGACTCCATCTGTATCAAAGATATGGCGGGACTGCTCACACCTTATGCAACAGCCGAGCTGGTCAAAGCACTGAAGGATGCCGTGGATCTGCCCCTGCATCTGCACTGTCATGCCACTGCAGGCCAGTCGGAAATGTGCCATCTCAAGGCAATCGAGAACGGTTGTACCCATTGCGATACCGCGATCTCTTCATTTGCCGGCGGCACCTCGCATCCTCCCACCGAGAGCCTGGTAGCCGCGCTGCGAGGCACGGACTATGAAACGGGTCTGGATCTGGAGGCGATCCAGGAGATCGGGCTTTACTTCTACAGTGTGCGTAAAAAGTATCACCAGTTCGAGAGCGACTATACCGGTGTGGATACCCGCGTGCAGATCAACCAGGTGCCCGGGGGCATGATCTCCAACCTGGCCAATCAACTCCGGGAGCAGAACGCGCTCGATCGCATGAACGAGGTGCTTGCTGAGATCCCTGATGTACGTAAGGACTTGGGTTACCCGCCGTTGGTCACGCCTACCTCTCAGATCGTTGGTACACAGGCTGTGCTGAACGTACTCACCGGCAAGCGCTACCAAACCATCACCAATGAGGTGAAGCGGTGCCTGCAAGGCGGATATGGTAAAACCCCGGCCGCTGTCAACCCGGTACTGCAACAGCAGGCCGTGGGCAATGAAGAAATTATCGAAAGTCGTCCTGCCGATCTGCTGAAACCTGAGTTGGACAAATTACGCACGGAAGTGGGTGATTTGGCCAAGTGCGAGGAAGATGTGCTCACAGTTGCCATGTTTCCGGACGTAGGCCGCAAGTTTCTTGAGCAGCGTGAGGCCGGCACATTGGCGCCGGAGTCCCTGGAACCGGTTTCAAGTGCCACCACTGCATCCGGTGCGGCTCCGACCGAGTTCAACATCTCTCTTCACGGCGAGAGCTATCATGTGAAAGTCACGGGTGCAGGGCACAAGGGTGAGGGTCAACGGCACTTCTATTTCAGCGTGGATGGCGTACCCGAGGAGGTGTTGATCGAGACACTTGACGAGGTGGTGCTCGCCGGTGGAACCGAGGGTGCAGTCAAGAGTTCCATCGCTGGTCGTCGACCTAAACCCAGTGCGGAAGGGCATGTGACTACCAGTATGCCTGGAAATATTGTCGATGTGCTGGTGAAGGAAGGTGATATTGTCGAAGCAGGACAGCCTATCCTGGTTACTGAAGCCATGAAAATGGAGACCGAGATCCAGGCCATGATCACGGGTACGGTCACTGATATCTATGTGAAAAAAGGCGATGCGGTCAGTCCAGATGAGACGCTAATGACGATTACACCAAGTGTCTAACTGCTGGACTGCTCGGTACCTGTTTCCGAAGGCGTATGGAGGGCTTTGCCTCGAATGATCAATTTCTCCGATCTCTCTACTATAATCATGAGTGATTGCCTTTGTTGATCCAAGGGGAAACCATGCCAGAGATAAAACCTGCCCGTGGGCCGATTGGTTTGAATGACGTTTCTAATCTTGGCGGTGACAGTACACAACTGTCATCGGTTCGTGCCTACAAAAATATCCGGGCGCCCTTAGGAATTGGAAGCAAGCAGGATGATAATGCCAAAAAGTACAGTATTTCAATTTCGGGACATAGTAATCCGGTTGCGCTGAGTCAATTGGTGGAATCCGATGTTCTGATAGAAGGGGCAAAGCTACTGCCGGCTGTTACCTGGTATGACTATACCAAGAGAACAACCGAGGCCAGAAAAAGCGAGGCTGAGCTGGGTGGAAAAGGCTTTTTGGATAAAGAAAGTGAAGCGCGTGCCAAACGCACGAAAAAGAATCTACGTACCATGAAGTCCTGCGATGCCGATATCCGAATTGAAGGCAAGCGCTTGAAGGGTAAGGTTGAAGAGGTGGTGATCACAGTGAAGGGGCGTAAGGGACAGGTGTCAATAACCCGCAAGATGGACCTTCGTGATCGGGGTAATGCCAAGGAGAATGAACGACTTTTTCAGGATCTTCAGGCATTGACCAGAAAAACCGCCATTACAGCAATCATGGCCGCGCAGAGACTGCGCTGAATAATACGGTTAGCCTATAGCAGGGTGTTGTAAACGACGAGGGCGGTGATATTGTCCTGGCCTTTACGGCTGAGCGCGGTATCCAGGAGTTTTTTCACGCTCTCACCGGGCATATGCGTTGATAGAATGTCCTGGATCTCACTGTCCGAGAGTTCCTTGTTCAGACCATCGCTGCAGAGCAGATAAATATCGCCATTTTCAATTTCCAGGATTTGCGCCTCGATCAGGAGATGGTTATCGCCACCGACAGCGCGGGTGATGGCTCCGGCAAAAGGCGAAAGCATGGCTTGTTCCGGGGGCACGCCACTGTCAATCAATTCATCGAGTTCATTGTGATCGCGCGATACCTGTTTCAGTACGCCGGAGCGTAGACGGTATAGTCGGCTGTCGCCGGCCCACAGGCACACACCATGTTTTTTTGCAATCAACAGGGCTGCCAGAGTGCTGCCTATGATGTTTTCCTCATCGTCCCCAGATTGATCAATCAGGTACTGATTCACGTTTTCCAGGCGTTGCCTGATGAGACGAATATTCTGACCGAGCAGACGAGTGGCGTGGAAATCTCTGAGCGTATCGACAATGGCTTTGCTGGCCACTTCTCCGGATGTATGTCCTCCCATGCCATCGGCCACCACCCAGAGATTCTCGCTGGATAGATCCAGAAAGGCGTCCTCATTGTGGTCGCGTATATTTCCCTGGTGTGTAATGCCGGATGCTTCCCAGGCTCGCGGTGTCAGCGATCCCACGGGTCTTTCTCAACCGTATCAACGGTATTGATGACGGTGATTGGAGTGTGGTTGTCGAGCCATCCCCATCGTGCCCAGTTGCCATCCAGCATCGCGTTAACAGATTTAGTCGGTGGCAGTCCCTGGCTGGTTAAGAGTGAAGGGGAAACCGTTTCCGAGCCCTTGGTCGACCACAGGCTGTAGGCGAAGCCTGTCTCTAAGAGCACCGTGTTGAGTAGTGTCTGATAGAGTTCACCCATCGGGATATTTTCACTGAGCGGTTCGCGTACTGCCAGGTGATCAGAACTTTCGGTTTTGCTATTGGTAGCCAGTTCCGCTATGTCTGTGTGAGATATGTCTGTCTTATCCAGTTCCGCCAGTGCAAGGTTCAGATCGCTAACGCCGAGTGAATTCTCCAGGATGGATAGAATAAGGTCTTCTGTTTTGGCGAACCAATCCTGATGATCGAGAAGGTGTCTGAAAGGGTTTGCCGTGGAGTCGATAGGTTTGCTAATCGTCATGGGAAAATAGCGACCGACTCGATCCACGCTCGGCATCACCACACCTTTCCAGCCACTCTCCCCGCATATGCCCGGTGTGAGTACGAACCGATATATAGGGCTGGTCAGATAGGCTTCCAGCCACTGGGCGCCCATGCTCTCCCTCCCGAAGGTAAGAACAGTTTGTAGCCAGTCATCCCAGGGCTCAATGAAAGCGCGAGGTAGATTGTACTTAATGAAGTCGCCTGTGGCCGGTATTTTACCGTAGTAGCCGGTCGGTGACGCTATAGGTTCGACATACATTGAAATTGCTGTAGTTCCTTTAATTTAAATGGATTGAGAGCGCTATTGGCACGCAGTTCCATTTTGACTTCGCGACCCTGGATATTGAATGTAAGTACGAATTTCTCAGAACGTCCCAGCTGATGGAGGTCGGCCTGATCAAACAGGCGGAACAGAGACCAGGGGCCTTCGAAGGTCAGGCCGGAGGTTCCACCTTGAATGGGCGGGTAGATATAGAGACCCACTTGGCCGGTGTTATCCAAGCTTGGCCATTTCATCGGGGTGGAGCGAACAGGTCCGTGGGCATAGCCCAGTTTCTGCCCATCGATGTCCAAATTCAGCTGGGTGATCTCGCCACTCATAGATATAGGCGCCAGGCTGAATCCAACAGAAGGTGTCTGAGTGCCAGAGCGGAAAAATGTTTTATTGATGGTATCCGCATTCTTGAACTGCTGTAGGCTGAAGTTGGATAGACATGACGGTGAGCCATCGCGACTCGACCAACGCCACTGTGATCTGCTCTTGTCAACAAACTGGGCCAGATATTTCGTGAAGAAGGCGTCCATCTTCCCGTTGGGACCAAAAAACAATCCGAAGTCTTCCTTGGTGATATCCAGTTTGCTGTTGGCGTCGATGGGATATCTTCCACGGATGGCTGTTGTGCAGAAGCTTAGAACCTCGGTTTGCCAAGTGGCGTTCAGATGCTCGCAGACGCCCCCGCCGACAAGGCTCGAACTTCCATCCGCAGCTGAAGTTAAGATCTGGTTAATGAAACTGGGTTGCCGTTTCGCTTCGGTTTTTACTTTCTGGGAAACGACGGCGATCTGTTTCTGCTGTTCCATGACCAGTTCTTCACCAGTGGCTTGCAACAGGGCATTGAGGTAAACGTATAGCTCATTCAGTAGTGATAAGACTTTGTTTATTGGTGCAGGGGCCCCATCGACACTTCTTACCAGTCCATTCAAGCGATTGAACTTGTTTGTTACGTAGATAATGTTTCCGTAGGCAGGGATTGAAACATTTACCCCAGGCGCCTTGCTGACGATGGAGCTAAGTTTGCTTTTTGCGCTTTGCAGTTGGTCGGCGGCCTTGTCTATCAGGTTTTTTTCTGGTGCCTCTGTACGGTCCAGGGTCGTCTCTTTCTCGACAGCCACAAGCAGTTGTTGCAGGGGAGAGCGGTCGCTTGAGAGGATATTCAGCATCTCGACAGTCTGGGCGAGGCTGGTGAATGGCGCGATTTGTATGTCATCGAGCAGAGATTCCCACTCCAGGACATAGTCATCCAGGTAGAGCTTCAGGACATCATCGCGCAGGGTTTCCAGTTCTTGGCCGGAGGGTGTTATCTGGTACTGCTCTCCCAGAATCCAGCTCTCATCGGCAATGCGCTTAGTCAATGATTCACTCTCGGGCAGGAATAGCTTGTAATACCCGTCATAGGTGAAAAGCCCCGAAACCCCTTCGTTTAAGGGCAGCCCGCTTTTGCGGGCGAGGACGAGGGGTGCATCGCGACCGGCTGCCTCAGAAACCCTGAAGTCGGGTACGTCACTCTTTTTCAACTCGAGCTTCAGTCGCCCATAGACGCGCTCAGCCAGAGGCGATCTGGCAAGCACATTGCGGGATTGATCAACAAGAGAGGCATCCAGCGGTCTTGGGAGCGGGGCAGGCCGTGTCTCGAACAGGGTGAGCAGGTGTTGATTCAGCGATTGTCTTTGATCAGTTGTGGTTGTGGGTGGCAGCCTGTGATCCCAGTCGAGTGATACCCAGGCAAGGATGGTTTCCTTGTCGAAATGTCTGCCATCACCCAGCATCAGGTAGACTTTGAGCGCCTCGTACAGGTAGTAAGGATCGTTGCCATTCTCCTGTATCTGCTGCTCGATGCGGCTCATCAGACGTGGCAGGAAGGCATCTTTTAAGAGCCTGTGGTAGGTCGCGTTTTCTGCTTCACCAAGCTTGTCACCCTGATACAGGCCAAAGGTCATACCCCAGGGCCTTCCCTCCAACTGGTCGGCATACCCACCGGGTAAATGACGAGCCTTATCCAGCAGGGGGAGTGTGTCGAGCAGGTTTCTCTGATCTGGATTGAGCTCGTCAGCCAGGATTTGCAACTCATCCGCCTGCACACTGACATCTTCAATGTAGGAGAGATTTTTACTGTAGCTGAGAAACCAGAGCAGGGTGGTCAGGGAAACCAGTGCTATTGCAGCGGCGATGGCGCCCCGTTGAAACCATAAACGCTTCCGCTCGAATTTCTGGTTGGTTCCTGCCAGACCCGATTCCGCAAAGATGACTTCTTTCAATAACTTATTGATAAAGAAGCTTTTTCCCTGGTTAAAACCGCTCGCCAGACTTTGCCTGTCCAACCCGAAGTTGCTTGCCAGGGAGCTCATGATACGGTCTATCGGCGAGCCTTCCTGTGTGGCGCTGGTAAAGTAGACTCCACGCACCATCACTGGTTGCTGATAGCGGCTTGCCTCGAAGGTTTCTTTGGCAAACTCGGATACCAGTTGTTTGAGGGAATTGAACTGGTGTGGAAAGGTATAGATCAGATCACGGCGTTCGGCATTGCGCTCATGGTCCAGTTTGGTCAGTAACTGTTCCTGGAGATGCTCCTCGAGGAGATCAAACTCGGTGTCTAATTGCTCGATGGTGGTGGTTAGCTGTTCCTCGTTGAACGGGAAGGTTGTACCCCAGACCTGGGCGCGGCCGTTGCCGTCCAGCTCATCGAAATACTCCATGAAACCTGCCAGCAGATCGCACTTGGTGAAGATCAGGTAAACCGGTACCTGTATCCCCAACTCCTCATACAGTTCGTTAATGCGTTTACGAATGGCATGCGAATGCGCCTTCCGGTCATCTTCGTTCAGTTCAACCAGGTCAGAGATGCTGACTGCTATCAGTACGCCGTTTATAGGTCTTCTGCGTCGATGCTTTTTCAGCAGACCAAGGAATCCGAGCCAGGCGCTGCGGTCGATCTCCTCATGACTGTCCTGGGTGGTGTAGCGCCCGGCGGTATCGAGTAAGACTGCGTCATCAGCAAACCACCAGTCGCAATTCCGAGTGCCACCAACGCCACGGATGGCATTGTTGCCAAATTTTTCGCTGAGTGGGAATTTCAGATCAGAGTTGACCAGCAGCGTGGTTTTTCCTGAACCGGGTGGTCCGATAATGATGTACCAGGGAAGCTGGTAGAGAAAGCGCTGGTCTGTACCACCTAACTTGGTCTCTTTCAGCTGGGACATGGCGCTGTCGAAATTGCTTTTTAATGTGTCCAGCTCTTCTTTTGAAGCAATGTCGGTGGGATCTGGTTCAGGTGCACTGGCGATACTGTTCAGGATTGCGCTGTTTTCACGTCGGGCCTTATAAAATTTCCAGCCCTGTACGATCAGCCAGATCAGGAAAATTGCACCAATGAGAACCAGTCGATTCAGTTCAGGACCCAGCGGCTCATATCCGGCGAACGCGAAAAGCGGCCCGATAAACCAGATAAACAGGGCGACAGCCAAGGCTCCGATCAGGGAGATCAGCCAGCGTCGATTGAAAAAACCTATTATTTTGCGCATATTATTTAATCAGTAGGATTTCAACACGTCGGTTTTTTGCCTTCCCCTGCTTGGTGTCATTCAAGGCCACCGGCTCCAGGTCAGCTCTTCCTTCGATCACTATTCGGTCAGACTGATCCAGATCCTGCTTGATGATTTCAGCTACTGCCTCGGCCCTGGCAAGTGATAAGTGCCAGTTTGATGGATACCGGGCGGTACTGATCGCGTCGTTGTCGGTGTGGCCGGTAATCAGTACCTGGCCTTCAAGTAGATTCAGCGACTCGCCAATGCGGTTGAGCAACGGGATGATCTGTTGGTTAACAATCGATTTGCCCGATGAGAACAGGTTGTCACCCTGAATGGTGGCTCTGCTCTGTTGTGTCATCTCCTCAACCTGAACCAGGTTTTGACTGATCTCCTCCGCTAGCAGGGTGGAAAGTGTGATCACCGGGGGTGGCAGAATCGGTGGGGCAGGCGGCGGTTCCGGAATTTCGATAACCGGTGTTCTGATAGAGAAAACTTGTTTGAACACAGGGTCTGATTTGCTATTCAGGTGAAACAGCAGGATCGAGAATAGAATCGCAAGGAGTGCAATACCGGCGGTGCCAAAAACCCAGGTGGGCACGTATCTCATCAAGGGGCTTCGCTGGTCTGAAACCCCTTGCCAGTGAGGTGACAGTGCCTGGTCCTTGTGGCCCCGTTCTTTCCGGATCAACTGATAGAGCCACTCTTTTATATCGATTAATTTTTCTTTGCCGTTTTGTGCAATCCGGTATCTGCCTTGAAAGCCAAGTGCCAGCAGCAGATGCATCAGTTCAAGCAGGTAGATGTTTTTTGAGGGATTTTCCCCAAATGACTTCAGCAACTGAAAGAATCTGTCCCCTCCAGAAACCTCCTTGTGGAAACTGCTCAGAAGGCTTTGCTGTGACCAGCCACTGTTGGTTCCCCAGGGCGTATTCAGGACTGTTTCGTCGAGTGCTGTACAGAGAACATAGCGGGCCGCAAATACGGTTTCCTGATCGATGTTGCTGGCAATGGCGTCGCTCTGAAATCGCTTGATCTCACCAACGATCTTGTTTTTCAGTCCATTCGGATCGGAGTGATTTCGGGAGTTATTCAACTGGGCAAGCAGTGCAAGCAGACCGGATGCGCAACGTTCGAGAGGGTTAAGTCGGCCAAGGCGGGGGAGTGGGGCCTCGGAAATCGAGGGTGGTGGTGGAGCAGTCGCTTGTGGTGGTGGTCGCTGGATGTCGGCTTTACGGCCGCCAGGGACGGGTCTTATCACCGTACGATCATCAGATTTCGAATTAAAGAAGGGATCGTCTGTCGGCATGAAAGTGGTTTCCTATTGCCTTATTGCCCATAATTCGATTTCCAGGCCCGGATAATCGCCCGAAAAATGCATGGCAATCGTTCCTGAGGCCTGGATTTCATCCCACATCTCGTTTTTCTTATCGACTGCAAAGTAACTGAACCCCGAGTGAAAAGGTATTTGACGGGGCGCGACGGCCAAATTGCGTATCTCTACACCCGGTGTATGCGTCATCACATGGTCGCGTAGTTTTTCCACCGTTGAAATGGTGGTCTGATGCGGGAAATTGTGATGCAGTTTCTCGGTAGAGACCTGGGCATTCACAGCGAGGATGAACTCGGCAGTGCTCAGGAGCCCTTTGTCGTGCACAGCAGCAGTTTTTACACCGAATTTGTGCTCTTCGAGAGGAATACTGATGGCCCTTGCCTCCGGTACCCAGTTGAGAGACTTGCGCAGCTCTGTGATCACTGGCACAAATGTAGCTGTGAGGTCTTCATGCCGATAGGTCGGGAAAACCGGAGCTCGATGGCTTTGCTGCGTGATAGTGGCCAGTTCGCCGGCCATCTGGATCATCACCGCGTAGAGCGCTTCCGGGTGAAGGGATCTCAGTTCTGCAAAATGGTTGAACAGCGGTTCATAGCGGTTGACTATCTGCAGCAGAAGGAAATCAACAATTTCACCTACACCTCCCGCGCCAGGTGAACCCAACCGGTTGGCGAGGGCGTCAGCGCGGTGATGCAGTAGCCCCTGGATTTCTTGGAGATAACTGCTGAGTCGAATTGAACCGCTGCAGTTCAAACTGGAGGTGATGAAGTCCTCGTCCAGAACTACCAGGTCGTCCGGCATCCGCTCAACCAGTTTGACTATCGGTATGCTGGTGTGGGCGCCCTGGTCTTCGCTGGCGAATCTCAGCCTGGTCCACATTTCACCGAGTTCAATGGCGGCATCATTGCCATCCAGGTTGGAGTGGAAGTCCCTGGTTTGAGTCTCTTTTTTGCGATAGCGGCTCAAAATGTCAGCTTCATCGTCTGTCGCGACTTCGCTGCCCGTTGTGCGGCGAATGGGTAGGGAGATGAGGATCACCTCAGATTTTTTGTCGACCGGAATGTCCAGGGGTGCTGGAGGTGATTGATCCTCCGGTATACTGAATGGTGTGCCATCCGGAAATACGCCGCTACAGGAAACGATTGCAAATTTGCCCAGAGAGAGCAGTTGCTTATCTACTTGTAACTCGGAAATGCCCCAGGCATGTGGCGTTAAACCCGAACAGCGGTTTTCCACCCAGGCTTCGAAATGCCTGTCCTGTTGCTGAAAATGCTGTGGCCGAAGAAACATACCTTCGGTCCAGATAATTTTATTGCGTAGCGACATTATTTTTAGTTACATATTCCCAAACTGGCCAATGTGGGTTCTGAGAGTGCTCTATGGCTACATTGCCCTCAAGCACTATCCTCAATGTTGTCACTCAAACTGTATGGCAATGCTATTCTGATTCAAGTCGATGGAAAAATTGGTGGTTCTGCCGCCAGGGACTGGAATGGATTCTTTCCATACCGATTTTGTCAACTGACGGTATGCCGCCACAATACCCAGATATTGCACTTCTGGCGCCATTTCCCGAGCAAAAATCTTCTGGCCACCCGGGCGGATCAGTACCTCTTCGCGAATGACCAGATCACTCCCCAGTTGACCCTCGTCGTTATAGAGGGTGTAAAAATCAGATGAATTGAAGGTGCCAACAGATTTCAATCCATAGATTCGGACCACAATAGGCGAGGCCCTGCCTGAGTCGTCAGGGTTAACATCATCCGATGCCCGTATTTCTGCATTGATATGTGTGGGTGGTGGCGCTTTTACCCCGCCCAAACAGCCTGTTAGCAGAAGTGCAATTGCGATAGCAGTGAAGAAGCGCCCATTCAATGTTCTGATCATCTTGCCGGAATCCTTTGCTCGGTTCCTGATTTTGGTTTGTTTCCAGAGATTATTATTATCAATAATCAACCGGGAATACTAATTATTTTGTGATTTAAGCTTTTGTATCTGCTCTTCATAGGCACTGGAAAACGCATCGCCAAATAATCGATTAAAATCGTCCTGAGCTTCTCGCTCTATGTCCTCATAGAGTTGCTGGAACTGATCCCAGAGCTTGGCTTGTTTGTGAATCGGTATGCTGGCGCTGATGGGGCTCAGTTTCTGCAACCGCTTTTCAAGCGTCTCAGGATCAAAGCGCTTGAGTATCGATTTGAGAGCTGTCTGCATTCCCGCAAGTACAGCTATCTGGTGCGCCCTGATATCCTCGAAAGCCTCCTCAATAGCGCGGATTGGCTCCATATAGCCTTCGCTTTTCTCCTTTCCCAATAGCCGTGAGACGGCCTCATCAACATTATAGGAAAATTTCACAGGATTATTCTTGACAGACCGGATGGTGGTCACATCAAGCCGCATTTCGCTCTTTATCTTGGTTCTGGCCAACAGCACATCCATGGTGCCTTGTAGCGATGTGCGCAGCATTCGGCCTATTGTGTAAAAGGTCTCTGGGTCCATTGAATCGGCAAAATGTTCTGGGAGTCCAATACCCTCCAGAAACCTTTGTATGATTTCATCATGGTTTGCCCCGACCACAGATTCAGTATTTTTCTCCGGTATGGTTTGTATGGGGGGGGAGACCGGAGCGTCTCTGCTGTGGTCGGCTATGGCTTCCTCAATCGGAGCAACTACAGGCTCTGGCTCGGGCTCTGGCTCGGGTTCTGGCTCGGGTTCTGGCTCGGGTTCTGGCTCTGCGGTTTCCATCGCAGGCTCTATGATTTCCGCATTGACTATCTCTTCAAAATCAAAGGGATCCGTAGCATCCTCTTGACCGGCCGGCGTGTTGTCAGAGGTGGCGGCCGACTCATCGTCTGCATCCAGCCAGTTTTCCGGTAGAAATACATTATTGCTTGGTTCGATTCTCTTGGCAGCCTTCTTCTCTACTGGCGGAGGGTTGTCCTGATGGCCCTGAGCAGGGAAAAATGCCTCATCAAGCGAAGATGCATGATCTGATTCTGTATTGGACGGTGTTGCCGGTTTGTTGGTGTCGTCTTCAAAAAAATCAAAGGTGTCAAAACCGGCCTTGTTGCTGAATTCTTTTGGAACTGGGAGGTCGTTATCCTCGCTGGTCATGCTGAATGCCGGATCTTTGGGTGCTTGACTTCCCGGTGTGATGTCGTTAAAGACATCAGGCTTTTGGGTATCACTGTCAAAAAAATCAAAAGGCTCAGATTCTGTCTGCTCGGGGATGGCGTGCTGAGTTTGCTCGATATTCTGGGAATCATCAATGGATACCTGAATCTGGTACTCGCCAAGGCGCAGCATATCTCCGTTGTTCAACTCAGCTGTATTCTGTCTACCCAGGGGCGTGGTTGACGGCAAGAAAAACACGCCATTGGAGCTGGTATCGGTTATGTAGTAGCGGGAGTTTTCGAACTGGATCAGTGCGTGAATGCGGGAGAGATCATTTTCAGGATCAGGAAGAACCCACCCGTTGTCACGACTGCGTCCAATGGAGATATCTTCTCGATCGACCATGATGGTTATTGGGTTTGCAGGGGGTTGTTCCCGATATGAGATGACAGATAGCGACAAACTCATGCTAGCTCAATGTCCCTGTTTTTCAATTCTTTTCTGTGCCCGGTTTATATGGCCTGTGGTGTATTGCATGAGTAGCTCCGCAGTGAACTATGGGTGCAACTTAAGCATATCTCGCGCCAGCTTTGAGAAGCTTGAATTGAGATGGAATTGAACATCCATTTGGGCATCACAGTTAAGAATAGTTATAACATATTTGCATGACTTATCCACTCCCTTTGTCTTTATCCGGATCAGTGAATCCGGCATGGATGACCCCAGGATGTATTGTGCAGTGAAGCATTACCGTTTATTTATATAAGCAAATGCGAGTTCTTAGGCGGTTAAGATATCTGCATTAACCTTTTTCCTTATTGCGGCTTTTATTGTATGTGTGCTATACCTTTTAGCATGGGGAGGCATGAATTGAGCTGGCATGAATGGTGTTTGTGCAGACAATCATATAGGCTCCGACCGCTATAAAAAGAGAAACAGGAGGTTGCCTTGGCTGAACTTGATTTTAGCCATTTTCTTGACGATCTGTCAGCAGAACAACCTTGCGGAGAGAACCTGGAATACGACCCGGTTTTCCAAGAAATCGAGCAAGAATCTGAGGGTGTCCCCGAGCGTAGGGTAGGGGATTCGGTAATTCCTGCTGTAGAGCCTGATTGGAAATCGGTTAGTAAAAAAGCACAGCAACTGCTCGGGCGAACCCGGGATGTGCAGACTGCTGTCTATCTAACACGCGCCCTCATTCATACACATGGATTCGAAGGACTCTGGCAGGGCGTCTCTCTTGTTAGAGGACTGCTGGAGAACTTCTGGGATTGTGTGTATCCGGTGCAGGATCCGGATGATGATTATCCCGTGCTGCGCATGAATGTCCTTTCCAGTCTCAACGACCAAACCACCGTTCTCAATCCGATTAAAAATATGCCTCTCACCAATTCTAATGTGATGGGTAAATTTTCGTTGCGTGATATAGATATTGCGACGGGTAAACTGGCCGTTGCAGATGAAACTGTGGTTCATAAAAGCTCTGAGATCGATGCGGCGTTTCTGGATAGTGATCTCCATGAGTTAGAGAAAAAAAATGAAAATGTAGAGTCTGCCTTGGCAGAGATACATGCAATTACCGAAATAACCAAGGAGCGGGTAGGTGTTGTAAATGCCCCTGACTTGTCAGACCTGGTTGCATTGTTGCGCCAGATGAATTCGCTTCTCAATGAGCAAATCGTTAAATGTGGCGGTACTGGTAGCACTTCGGTAAGCGATGCGCCTCAGGGTGAAGCGCCAGTGGCTGGTGGCGGTATACAGACCGGTTCTCCGGCGGGGATTAACAGCCGGGAAGATGTCAAGCAGGCACTCGATGCAATCTGTGACTACTATGACAGACACGAACCATCAAGTCCTATTCCGTTTATGTTGAAAAGAGCCAAGCGTCTGCTTTTCAAGGATTTCAGAGAGATACTGCGGGATCTGGCGCCGGAGGGTATCTCTCAGGCAGAATCGGTGTTTGGCGAAGATGAAGACTAGCGAATACATAGATCTTTACCCATTGTATGCTGCATCAGATTGCATTCTAAATGCCCGGAGCCCTTGCAGCTATGTCGTATAACAGTCTGACAATTTCAATATTGAAGGAGTTAAGGCCTTTCATGTAGTGACAAATCTTCGACGGTCTTAGAACTCCGACGAGTAATCTTCAGAGAGAACGTATATTTAGGAGAGAATCAAATGGCTAAAGCGAGTAGTCAGAAGTTCATAGCCCGAAACAGGGCTCCCAGGGTTCAGATTGAATACGATGTTGAGCTTTACGGCGCGGAGAAAAAGATACAGTTGCCATTTGTGATGGGTGTTTTGGCAGATCTATCCGGTAAACCGGCTGATCCGCTGGAACCGGTAGCCGAAAGAGAGTTTCTGGAAATCGATGTGGATAACTTCGACGACCGTCTAAAGGCAATGAAACCTCGAGTTGCATTTCAGATACCCAATTCACTCACAGGTGAAGGGAATATGAGTGTGGATATCACCTTTGAGAGCATGGATGATTTCTCTCCTGCTGCGGTTGCATCTAAAGTTGATTCGCTTAACAAACTCCTGCAGGCGCGGACCCAACTGGCAAATCTAATGACCTATATGGATGGAAAATCGGGGGCAGAGGAGTTGATTGCGAAGGCCTTGAACGACCCTGCATTACTTCAGGCACTGGCAGCGGCGCCAAAGCCCGAATCAGACGCCAGCCAGCCAGAGGAGGATTAATTAAATGGCTGAAACAGATACCACTGCACCAGGATTGCAGAAAGCAACAGAAACGCTTGAAGTCAGTGAGTTTTCCTCGCTTTTACAGAAAGAGTTTAAACCCAAATCCGATCGCGCCCAGGAAGCTGTCGTAAACGCAGTTAAAACCTTGGCGGAACAAGCGCTCGCAGATACCGGTTTGATATCTGACGATGCGATCAGATCGATCGAATCCATTATTGCCGAGATTGATAAACGACTCTCTGATCAAGTCAATCTCATTATGCATCATGATGATTTCCAGAAACTGGAAGGCTCATGGCGTGGCTTGAGTCACCTGGTAAATAACACCGAAACGGATGAGATGTTGAAGATCAGGGTTTTCAATGTCTCCAAAAATGATCTGCACAGAACACTGCGTAAATACAAGGGCACAGCCTGGGATCAAAGCCCCATATTCAAGCAGATCTATGAACATGAATATGGACAGTTCGGTGGCGAACCCTATGGTTGTCTGGTAGGGGACTACTATTTTGATCAGAGCCCTCCGGATGTTGAGATGCTCGGTGCAATCGCCCAGATTGCCGCATCTGCACACGCCCCATTCATCAGTGCCGCGGCTCCAAAAGTGATGAATATGGAGACCTGGCAGGAACTCAGTGATCCGCGTGATCTCACCAAGATTTTCCAGACGCCTGAGTACGCTGCTTGGCGTTCACTGCGTGAATCTGAGGATGCCCGCTATATTGGTCTGACCATGCCCCGTTTCCTGGCCAGATTGCCCTATGGTGCCAGTACCGATCCAGTGGAAGAGTTTGCGTTTGAGGAAGATACAGAGGGTGCTGATCACTCGAAATATGCATGGGCTAACTCAGCCTATGCGATGGGTGTCAATATTAATCGGGCATTCAAACTCTATGGCTGGTGCTCGCGCATTCGGGGTATAGAATCCGGTGGTTCGGTGGAAGGTTTACCCACGCACACCTTTCCGACAGATGATGGCGGTGTGGATATGAAGTGTCCTACTGAAATCGCTATCAGTGACAGGCGCGAGGCTGAACTGGCAAAAAATGGCTTCATGCCACTGCTGCATAAAAAGAACTCGGATTTCGCCGCATTTATCGGTGCCCAGTCACTCCAGAAACCCACTGAATATGATGATCCGGATGCAACGGCCAATGCCAATCTGGCAGCCAGGCTGCCTTATCTATTTGCCGTTTCCAGATTTGCACACTATTTGAAATCCATTGTTCGGGACAAGATTGGCTCATTTAAAGAACGCGAAGATATGGAAAAGTGGCTAAACAGTTGGATTATGAAATATGTTGAACCCAATCCTTCAACTGCATCTGAAGAGGATAAGGCACGCAAACCCTTGGCGGCTGCAGAAGTAGTGGTTGAGGAGGTGGAGGGTAATCCCGGATACTACAATTCTAAGTTCTTCTTAAGGCCACATTATCAACTTGAAGGATTAACTGTCTCACTACGTTTGGTATCAAAGTTACCATCACAAAAATCCGCTTAATCAACTGTGTGGTGGATAGAGTAGCTTTCTAACTTAACTGAAAAAGGAAAAGATTATGGCTGTTGATATGTTTCTGAAAATTGACGGGGTAGACGGCGAAAGCACTGATTCTGCGCATGACAAATGGATTGAGATCCTCAGTTACAGTCATGGTCTGTCTCAGCCTGTATCTGGCGCGAGTAGAACCGGTGGTCGAACAGGGGGACGTGCTGACTTCATGGATTTCATTGTGACAAAGACCATCGATAATGCTACACCTGATCTCAATATATATTGCGCAAAAGGCAAGCATATCCCAAAGATTGAGTGTGAGTTATGTCTTGCTACCGGCGATAAGCATACCTTCATGAAGTATACGCTTGAAGACTGTATTGTTACTTCAGTAGTACCAGGTGGCTCATCAAGTGAATCGGAGGTCAAACCAGTGGAGACGGCTTCTTTCGCTTATGGAAAAATCAAGTGGGAGTACACTACAATCGATCATACAGGTTCACCAGGAAGTACAACAGACCGTACCTGGAATCTGGAAACCAATAAGCAAGAGTAAAAAATGTTCATATAAGCCTCTTGTACGAGGGTTGGTTTGCACAGTATGAATACGGCAGTCTCTATGAGTGAATGTTGTGTTCTAGTCTTAATATATTGAGAAAATGCTATGACTCCTGAAGAGTGTCTGAAACAAGGCGATCTGAATAAAGCATTACAACTGCTTCAGGAGGTTGTGCGCAAGAACCCTGCGAGTTCCGAACATCGTGTATTCCTCTTTCAGTTATTGTCAATACTGGGTCAGTGGGATCGCGCACTGACCCAATTGAATGTGGCCGCTGATCTGGATGCCGGTGCTTTGGCCATGAAAATGATGTATGGCCAGGTCCTCAATTGTGAGGCACTGCGTGAAAAGGTTTTTCAGGGAGAATGCGAACCGGTTGTTTTCGGCAAGCCGCAGGAGTGGGTGGCATTGCTGTTACAGGCATTAAAGCTGTCGGCAACGGGTGAGATTGGAAAGTCAGATGAAGTTCGTGCACGTGCCTTTGAAGATGCCCCGTCGATTTCAGGCGAAATCGACGGGCAGCCTTTTGATTGGATAGCCGATGCCGATTCACGCTTGGGGCCGGTGATGGAGGCTGTCATTGAGGGGCGCTATCTTTGGATACCATTCCACAATATCAAATCAATTGTTATTGAACCGCCTGAAGATTTGCGTGATATGGTATGGATACCAGCGCATTTTGACTGGGTCAATGGGGGTGAAAGCTACGGCTTGATTCCCACGCGTTATCCTGAATCCTACAGGCAGTCTGATCCGTTAATCGCACTATCCAGAAAAACTGAATGGGAGGAGCTGAGTCAGGACCTCTTTGTAGGTTATGGTCAAAAATTATTGACTACCAATAGTGCTGACTACCCCATTTTGGACGTCCGTGTAATCCAGCTAAACTCCCCGGATGTTGACGAGGGTTCAGATGGCTAAAACGCCATCCAAAGAGCGGCTATTGCCCTCGTTGCTTGATCGTCTTACCGATGATGATCCACTCAACAGTTCCATCGATCTACTGAGAATTAAAATCCAGCATGTGGAAAAGTTGCTTCAACAGCCAGCTAAGCGGGAATCTCAATCAGACGCTGATGAAAAGCGTGCCGAATTGCTTGAAGAACTGAATCGCGATAGGGCACAGTTTCTATTTTTGACATCATCTGTGAGTTCCCTGAAAGAGATCAGAGATTGTGTAAAACGGGATCTCGATTGGCTGTTTAACACACATAGTTTTGCACCTGCTGAGCAGCTAGAAAACTATCCAGATGTGGCAAATTCAGTTCTGAACTATGGGTTACCTGATTTTTCCGGTAAAACGGCCTCTGGGATCGATGTCTATCAACTAGAGAAGCTGATGAAACAGGCGATATTGAACTTTGAGCCACGCTTGATGCGGCAATCGCTTAATGTTCGTCTGTTAGCTGATGAGTCGGCGATGAATCACAATGCACTCACTTTCGAAATCGAGAGTGAAATGTGGTCAGAGCCCGTACCCATTCACCTGCACCTGCGAACTGAGCTCGAACTTGAGAGCGGCTCGATTACAGTTGCCGAGTTTTAGGGTGAGAGAGTAGCGGATATGGATGCACGGCTTCTCGAGAAATATAACCAGGAACTGCGTTTCATCCGCGAAATGGGTACGGAATTTGCGAAGCAGTATCCGAAAATTGCCGGAAGACTTGATTTAGGCAGCACCGAGTGTGGCGATCCCTATGTTGAGAGGCTATTGGAGGGGTTCGCCTTCTTGACAGCCCGAATTCAGTTGAAAATGGATGCTGAGTTTCCCCGGTTTACCCAACATTTGTTGGAGATGGTTTATCCGCATTACCTTGCTCCCTTGCCCTCGATGACCGTTGTTCAGTTCGATCCTGATTTAAAAGGGGGTGTCACTGAACAAGGATTCCTGTTGCCCAGGCATACTGAGCTGCGAAGCACACAAAGCGTTAAGGGGCATGTCAGTTGCAAGTTCCGAACGGCACAGGATGTCATGCTCTGGCCCATCCGCTTGACTCAGGCAGAGTATTTGTCCCGAGGCGATGCCGCTCATTATGCGGCTGGGAGAGTAAAAGGAGTCAAGGCGGCATTTCGACTGCGACTCTAGACGGTCATGGATATGGCCTTTAAGGATATTGCAATTGATAAATTGCACTTTTTTCTCAAAGGCACAGGCGACATCGCCACACAAATCTATGAATTACTTCTTGCTCACTCATTGGGCGTGGTGGTGCAGCCAGCAATAAAAAAACCGGGTTGGAGTAACCTGCATCATCGGCGTTGTATTCAGCCCATGGGATTTGATGATGATCAGGCACTGTTGCCTTACGGTCACCGTTCATTTCAGGGATACAGATTATTGCAGGAGTATTTCGCACTCCCAGAGCGCTTCCTGTTCGTAGAAATCAATGATCTGGCTGGATCGGTTCAGCGCTGTGATCATACTGCTTTGGAGATTGTTATTCTGCTGGATAAGGCACAGGATACGTTGGAAGACCTGTTCGATGCTGAGAATATTGCCCTGAATTGTTCGCCTGCCGTTAATCTATTCCCCAAACGGGCGGACAGGATCCATCTTAATCATAGAAGTACCGATCACCATCTGGTCATCGACAGAACTCGTCCCCTGGACTATGAGGTTTACACAGTCGCGGAGGTCGCAGGGTATGGTAGCGGATCGATAGATGAACAGATCTTCCATCCTTTTTATGCAGTTCAGGATGGTATGGCCGAAACCGAAAGGGCCTATTACACTATTGAACGACGTCCAACCCTGGAGTCAATAAGCAGCATCGGTACCAAAACAAAGTCCAGATATCTGTGCAGCGAGGTGTTTGTCTCCTTGGTTGATGCCGATGAAACACCCTATCAAAGTGAATTGAAGCAGCTAGGTGTGGACGTACTTTGCACTAACCGCGGGTTAGCCCAGTACATGCTTTCAGGACAGGAGGTCCCCGAGCTAAATCTGGAGATTGGTGCACCGGTAAATGCTGTTCGTAGCCTGACAGGGTTTACCGATCCGAAAGCAGCTTACCCGGATGGCGAGTACTCCTGGCGTTTGATTAGTCACCTCTCACTGAATTATCTTACTTTACTGGATGATGATGAAAATGATGGCGCCAAGGCCTTGCAGGAACTCCTTGGCCTGTACGGAGATTTCGCTCAAACAACTATCAAGAAACAAATCGAGGGCGTCTTGGCTGTCACCAGTCAACAGGTTGTTCGTCGAATACCTGTTGACGGGCCTATGGCATTTGGTCGTGGAATGGAGATTACTATCACCCTCGATGATCTGGCCTTTCAAGGGACAGGTGCATTTTTACTGGGCGCGGTTCTGGAACGCTTTTTCAGTAAGTATGTTTCGATTAACAGTTTCACCCAGACGCGGGTCAAAACCCGCGAACGTGGCGAGATAATGCAATGGCCGGTAAGAACAGGAACAAGAACGCTGATATAGCCCTTAAACAGGCATTGAAGCATGAGCCTTATCGTTTCGGATTTTTCGAAGCCTTGCGTCAACTTGAGTGCATTAACCGTGATTCGCCGCGGTTTGGGCAATCACTCCGTCCCATGGATGATCCGGTCCGACTGGGACAGATCCCAGACCTGAAATTCGCACCAGCGACACTTGCTTCTTTCGTTGAAAAAGGTGAGTTCGCACCTTTGCTTCAGGTCTATTTTTTCGGTCTGTTTGGTCCCAATGGACCCCTTCCTACACACCTCACTGAATACGCCCGTCAGCGCTTACGTAATGCAAAAGACCCCGTTCCTGCAGCGTTCATGGATATGTTTCACCATCGGTTGCTGAGCCTCTTTTACCGTGCTTGGGCCAATAAAGAACCAACGGTTAGTTTTGATCGGCCGGAAGATGACCGGTTCGGCTTTTATCTGGGTACTTTACTGGGTTTGGAGCAGCCCGATAAACGGCAGCAGGATGCCATGCCTGTTAACGCCAAGCTGCATTTTGCCGGGCATCTTGGTTGCCATACTAAACATGCAGAAGGACTGAGTGCAATACTCAGTAATTATTTCCATATCCCCGCAAAAATACAGGAGTTCGTCGGTGAGTGGCTCGATATCCCGATCGACGACTACTGCTATCTGGATCAACAGGACACCACCGGACAATTGGGGAAAACATCGGTGATTGGCACCAGAAGCTGGCAGTGTCAGAACAAATTCAGTGTGCGCTTTGGACCATTGAGCATCGATGAATATCAACAGATGCTGCCGACTGGAAACCGGCTTAAAACGCTCAGGGATATGGTTAGAAACTATATCGGCTTTGAATTCAGCTGGAGTCTTAATCTTTTGTTGAAGGAAGATCAGGTTCCCACTGCTCAACTTGGAGAAAGCGCGCGTCTTGGTTGGTCAAGCTGGTTGCATACTGAGAACCGGATGAAATGTGCAGAAGACCTTCATTTGCTGGTGGAAAACTATGCCATTCAGGGATAAATGATGATCGAATATAAAAAAGACAGTTTTTCTTCCGAATTGATCTCAGGGAAATACTTGAGAAGGGAAAAGAGTAATGACTGAAATTAGCCGCACAGCGTTATTTGGCAAACTGAACAATCTCGCTTACAAGGCGATAGAGAGTGCAACTGTATTTTGTAAGATGCGCGGAAATCCCTATGTAGAGATGAATCACTGGCTTCATCAGATTCTACAACTCCAGGATTCCGATCTACACCGGATTATCCAGAAATTTGAGCTGAACCCATCAACTCTGGCCCGTGACTTTACCCAGTCGCTGGACAGACTTCCGCATGGTGCCTCCTCGATCTCGGATTTGTCCTCGCACGTCGAAGAGTCAATGGCGCAAGCCTGGCTGTTTTCCAGCTTGATGTTTGGTGATAGCAAGGTGCGGACAGGCCATTTGATGATAGGTGTGCTTAAGACGCCTACACTGAGAAATGCGCTAAATGCGATATCAAGTGAATTCACAAAAATCAATACAGAGAATCTCACAAATGGATTTAACAAGATAATCAACGGTTCTCCGGAAGATTCCTTGCAGGCACAAGATGGCACCAATCTATCAGGGTCTGCGGCACCTGGGGAGGCGAGCGGGGCACTTGCACCGGCACAAATGGGTAAACAGGAGGCCCTACAAAGATTTTCTAAAGATCTTACCGAGGCGGCCAGAAATGGAGAACTAGACCCGATAGTTGGCCGTGATGCGGAGATACGGCAGATTATCGATATTCTGATGCGCCGGCGTCAGAACAACCCCATCCTTACGGGTGAGGCCGGTGTTGGCAAGACTGCCGTTGTAGAGGGATTTGCTCTTAGAATTGCATCGGGAGATGTTCCTCCTCCACTTAGAGATGTATCGATTCGAACACTGGACATGGGGTTGTTACAGGCTGGCGCAAGTATGAAGGGCGAGTTTGAAAACCGTCTTAGACAGGTGATTGAAGAGGTACAGGCCTCAGAAAAACCTATCATTATGTTCATTGACGAAGCCCATACTCTGATTGGTGCAGGTGGTGCTGCAGGTACAGGTGATGCTGCCAATCTGCTTAAACCGGCACTTGCCAGAGGTACGCTGCGTACCGTTGCGGCAACGACCTGGTCAGAATATAAAAAATATTTCGAGAAAGATCCCGCACTGACGCGCCGTTTCCAGGTGGTTCAGGTTGATGAGCCCAGTGAAGAAAAGGCGATACTGATGATGCGGGGTGTCGCATCAGTGATGGAGAAGCATCATCAAGTCCTTCTGCTTGATGAGGGCCTGGAAGACTCGGTCAAGCTGTCGCACCGCTATATCCCTGATCGGCAGTTGCCGGATAAATCAGTCAGTGTGCTGGATACCGCTTGTGCCCGTGTGGCAATCAGTCAACACGCAACACCAGCAGAGGTTGAAGATTGCCAAAGACGCATTGAAGCTCTGAATGTTGAATCCAGCATTATAGGCCGCGAAGCTGCAGTAGGTGTTGATACTGCGGATAGAAAAGCCCGGGTTGAAAAGGAATTGTTGGCTGAACAGTCACGCATGGATGAATTGAGTGAACGCTGGGAGAAGGAAAAAGAACTTGTCAAAACCATTCTCGATCTTCGTGCCAAGCTGCGCGGGGTTGTGGGGAAAGTAGAGGGAACAGATTCAGATCTTGAAAAGAGCGCTGACGAAGCAGGTGAAACGATCAGTGTTGATCTGCCGAAAACAGAAGATCAACCTGCTGTAGGGCAGTTAGATGAGGCAGAGCGAGCAGCCCTGCTAGAACAACTAAAAGAAAAGCAGCATGAACTTGGTCTGTTGCAGGGTGACCGACCATTGATTCTCCCGACAGTGGATTCTCAGGCTGTAGCATCCGTCATTGCCGATTGGACAGGGATTCCTGTAGGAAGGATGGTCAAGAACGAGATCGAAGCTATTCTTAATCTGGGTGAAACACTTAACAAGCGTGTAATTGGGCAGCGCCATGCATTGGATATGATTGCGCGCAGGGTTCAAACATCACGGGCAAATCTGGATAACCCAAGCAAACCTATTGGCGTATTTTTACTCTGCGGCACATCCGGCGTGGGTAAAACTGAGACGGGTCTGGCATTGGCTGAGGCACTCTATGGCGGTGAGGAGAATATCATTACTATCAATATGAGTGAGTATCAGGAGGCACATACGGTCTCCACTCTCAAGGGTTCACCTCCTGGCTACGTTGGTTATGGAGAAGGGGGTATCCTGACCGAGGCAGTGCGTAGACGCCCCTATAGCGTTATTCTTCTGGATGAGGTGGAGAAAGCCCATCCCGATGTACATGAGATATTCTTCCAGGTTTTTGATAAAGGCTGGATGGAAGATGCTGAAGGACGCTATATCGATTTCAAAAACACAATCATCCTGCTCACATCTAATGTCGGGACAGAGATGATTACAAACCTGTGCAAAGATCCAGATTTAATGCCGGAACCAGAAGGGATTGCACAAGCACTGCGTGAACCCTTGCTTAAATCATTCCCAGCCGCTTTACTGGGTAGATTGGTGGTTATCCCGTACTATCCATTGAGTGATGAGATTCTGAAATTGATCATAAAGTTGCAGTTGAGTCGCATTGAGAAACGGGTGAGGGAGAACCATGAAATCCCCTTTACCTATGATGATGAGGTCATTCAAAACATACTGGATCGTTGCACTGAACTGGAAAGTGGAGCGCGGGTTGTTGATGCGATCCTGACGAATACCGTATTACCGACAATCAGTTATGAATATTTAACAAAGATGTTGGGCGGAGAAAGTATCAAAGGCATACATATATCGGTTAAAGATGGAGCCTTTGATTATCAATTCGGCTGATAGTGGTGTGTTTAAAGGATCATTACTTAACTTAACCAGATGCTAGAAGATTATGGCTTTCACACAATCAAATCGCGAAATAGAATTAAAGACCCCGCTAGGTTCGGATGTTCTGTTGCTCAGTGAAATGAGCATGAAGGAAGAGTTAGGTCGTCTGTTCGAGATAGATTTGCGTTTGTATAGCACAGTCGAAAACATCAAATTTGAAAATCTTCTGGGTCAGAATATAACTATCCATCTGTTATTGCCGGCTGGAGGAAAGCGTTACTTCAACGGCTATGTAAACAGCATGTCACAACTGGCAAACGAGGGAAGTTTTGCAGTCTATCAATTAAAAGTAAGACCCTGGCTCTGGTTTCTTACCCGTACTACCGATTGTCGGATATTTCAGAATCAGTCAGTGCCAGACATTATCAAAAGTATTTTCCGAGATCTGGGGTTTACCGATTTTGAAGAAAAATTAAATGGCAGTTATCGCAATTGGGAATATTGTGTCCAGTACCGTGAAACGGATTTCAATT
This sequence comes from Sedimenticola sp., assembly GCA_002869585.1. Classification (GTDB taxonomy): domain Bacteria; phylum Pseudomonadota; class Gammaproteobacteria; order Chromatiales; family Chromatiaceae; genus BM503. The sequence continues at coordinate 35,719 of PKUO01000053.1, read as the reverse complement.
TTGTAAGTCGTCTGATGGAGCAGGAAGGCATTTATTATTATTTTGAGCATGTGGATGGAAAGCATACCCTGATATTGGCGGATGGTTATGGATCACATGAGCCTATACCAAGTTATGAATCGATATCTTATATGCCACTCGATGACACAAGTGTGCGCGATAGCGAGTATATAACGGAATTGATGTTGTCAAAGGCTATTCAGCCTGGTGTGTATACGCTAGATGATTTCGATTTTAAACGACCAAAGACGGATTTAACTACAGATTCAACTGTGCCGCGGGAGCACAATAAAGCAGATTATGAAGTATTCGATTATCCTGGAGAATACCTTGATGTCGATGATGGTGCGAATTATGTCCGTGCAAGAATCGAAGAATTACATGCACAATACGAGCAGATATCCGGAGCCGGTGATGCTCGGGGACTTATAAGTGGAGGATTATTTAGTCTACAGGATTATCCGCGTGAAGATCAGAACCGGGAGTACCTTGTAGTATCGGTTGAGCATACTATCCATTCTGATGAATATGAGGCAAGTGGCAATGCAGAAGGATCTGTTTATACCAATGAATTTCTTGCCGTTGAAGGAAAAACACCTTATCGAACTGCACGGACAACTGCTAAACCCATTGTGCAGGGTCCACAGACTGCAATTGTAGTAGGGCCATCCGGCGATGAGATACATACGGATGACTATGGTCGCGTGAAGTTACAATTCCATTGGGATAGATATGGAAAATCAGATGAGAATTCATCCTGCTGGGTGCGTGTCTCGCAATTGTGGGCAGGAAAGACATGGGGTGGTATTCACATTCCCCGCATTGGTCAGGAAGTTATTGTTGAGTTTCTGGAAGGCGATCCCGATAGGCCTATTGTAACAGGTCGTGTATACAATGCGGATCAGATGCCGCCGTACGAGCTGCCAGCCAATAAAACCCAAAGTGGAATAAAGAGCAGAAGCTCCCAAGGGGGGAGTGGCTCGAACTTTAATGAAATTCGCTTTGAAGACAAGAAAGGGTCTGAGCAACTCTATCTCCATGCAGAAAAAAACCAGGATATAGTCGTTGAGAATGATGAAACCCATTTTGTAGGGCATGATCGCAAGAAGAAGGTTGATAATGATGAAGATAATACAATAGGTAATAACCGAACCGAGAAAGTAGCTGTTGATGAAAAAATTGACATAGGCTCGAATCGCACTGAAACAGTGGGTGGAAAAGAGAATATAACCATTGGAGCCAGCCGGGTAAAAACGGTAGGGGCCGATGAGACTATTACTATCGGTGCAAATCGAACTGAAACTGTTGGTGGCAGTGAAAACTTAACCATTACTGCTAACTGGATGTCAAATGTTGGGGCGAGCTGGATTTTGAACGTCGGTGCCAGTGCTACTGATACTATCGGCGGTTCATACATGAAGACAGTCGGCGGAACCTGCATGCTTACTTCAGGCGGACCCATGGTGCTAACTGCAGGTGGTGGCTTGGTCTTGCTTGCGCCTGCTGGTACCAAAATGGTGGATAGTTTTTTAACAAAACTAGGCGGGGATCTGACCGAAACCTACGGCAAGATCGTAAAAGGCACACCTTTAAAAATGGAAGGAACCGCGGTTGCTATTGAAAGCAAGGGATTGAATGTTGAAATGGGTAACCTTAAAACACTTAAATTTGGTACCGCACTGCAAAAAATGGGCGCACAGTTGCTCAAGACTGATTCGGCCTATCTGAATAAAGCAGGTATCAGTTTGGCTAAAGCAGGTATACATCTTATCGGATAGGAATTGTGTAATTATTGAGTCTTATGGAATGGTTTATTCTAGTTTTTATTGCACTAGCCTTAATACCTTTTTGGCGGAGGGTATGGGATAAGAGTAGGGCGGAATGGTTGCGTCGAAAAGGTATTAAAACATCCGCAACTGTGAGTAAATTGCAGGAAACAGGTGACCAGTACCGTGACGGTCCGGTAGTTGTTCTTCATGTCACCTACACCACACCGACACTGGGAAAAATAAATTCATCGGTGCGCGGCATGATCACTTATGTGCAACTGCAAACTATAAAGCCAGGGGCTATAGTCGATATTGTATATGATCAAAACAATCCACACCGTTTTGCCCTACTAGAGGTTAACGACTAACCGACTGGTTGGTTATATTGTAAGAAATTATATGCGAACGATAAAACCAGCTTGTCTGAGCGCTATTACACGATGCATTGAGCATCGTGGGCATTTTTTTCTTGGTGTGTCGGTCATAACTCATATACCCATGAGAAGTATCGCCCATCTTGGTGCCGAGCAGACCCTGTGGCCAATGCTCGCAAAATATGCACCTGGATTTATCGAGGATGCAATTCCCCGCATAAGAAGCGAATATTTTCTCTACGGAAACGTATATCCTCCTACCGATAAGCAAGATGCCGAGCATGTGGATTTTGGACTACGGCTGGCTACACTTTCCAAGAAAGCACGTGCCTTTGGGCGTAGAGTCGTAAGAGGCTCGAGTCTGGTCGCAAAAGAACCTGTGGGTATTACAAAAATCATCCCTGAAAATGCATATGGTGGACCAGATTATAGTATTAACTCAAGAGGGGCTGGCCATACTTCATGTATAACGGAAAAAGACTTGCTCTATTTACCTACACTGGAGTTGTTGACGCATCCATGGAAAAGTCAGGTATCCCATAATAAAAGTGCATTATTTGGACCTCAGGACATCATGCACCCTTCACGTCAAAAATATGCAGGAACGTATGACAGTGAATGGTTAGAAAATGATTACCCTGGATTGCCTAAAGATGCCAGTTGGCTTTTGTATAACCAGGCAACTGAAGATCAACAACAAAAAGAACCTTTTGTAGGGGATGAAAAGTTTGATCTTATTAATTTAAGAAAGGATACCCCTCATATATCAAACCAATTACCAGGAATAAGTGCGCGTGTACTGATAAGCCGAAAGGGACAGTTAAATGCACTTGAAGATCTGAAAGCAGGCCTGCGAACAGTTGTGTTTCTACCGGATGCAGATAGTGTTGTTCTAGTTTGGCAGACTCAATGCCAAGTTGAACGTGATGATGCGAATGATATAGATCTACTGGTTCTCGGATTTGAGCATACGCATAGGCCAAAATCCATAAAGCATTATATCAATGTTGTAAATTCGCGAATGGATGAAGAAGACGGCATTCTGGCCATGCTGGATGATTCTCCGCTAGTGCCTGAAGACGTCTCTTACGATCCCTTGCTGACTTTGCCAAAAGCAAATGCAGAGAAAGATCCGGATAGCATGTCAGAACGTCTTAAACGTCGTATTGAACGATCCATGCAGGAGGCAAGGGCAGAGGTCGAGAGTCACGGTCTTGATCCTGATGAACACGCACCTCCCGCACATTTACCTGACACTCAGAAAGTGCCGCCTATGTCCGAGATCGGGCCATATATGCGTCAATTGCACAAAAGTGCCGAGGAAGAGCTTGAAAAAACCAAAAAGCAGCAACTTAGACAACAGGCAGAAATTGCTGAACTATTGGATAGCCAAGGCATGGATTCTAGCCTAATAGATAAAGAGATCAGAGGCGAGATGGGTTCAGTGGGTCCGCCAGCACCTGTTGCACCTGAAACCATAAAAAACCTGAATAATATAGATAAACAGGCAAAGAGTGATGGCCAGCCTATTCTTGAAGTCGAAGAGATGCTTGCCGATAAATATCTTCACCAGCAATGGAAAGCATCGGATGACCAGATGCTGGAAGGTTATCGAGTAGGTGCACACCTGCAAAAGCCAGCGCCTCTTGCTGCTGGAGCTCATGCAGAAGAGCAGCATAGGCTGATAAGTGAACATCTTGAGAATAATTCAGGATTAAAAAATCTTGATCTTACCGGCGCAAATTTAGCTGGGTTTGATTTTAGTGGTATAGACTGCCGAGGGGTTTTGCTAGAAGGTGCAAATTTAAAGGGTGCGAATTTGTCCAATGCCAGTTTTGTCAATGCTGTTCTCGCCCATGCAGATTTGAGAGATGCAAATTTACAAGGCTGTGATTTTACAAAGGCCAATCTCGGAAATGGATGTCTAAATCATTCAGATGCCAGAGATGCAGTATTTATTGAAGCAGAATTATCTGGTACTCAACTATCCCGGGTTTTACTGGGTAATGCAAAATTTACCAGTTCACAGCTATATCGTACCGAAATAATAAGCTCTGATCTTAGCGGTGCAGATCTTACTGATGCAATATTGTATGAGTGCAATTTAAGCGGTTCAGCCTTAGTTAATGCGCTGATCAATGATACGCAGTTTGTTAATTGTGATTTGTCTGGAACCACTTGGAATGACTGTAGTGGTAAAAATACAGTATTTTTGAATGCCACTTTCCCATCATGCGAATTTATCGGTGCACAACTACCTAGTTCTCGATGGGTAGGCGAAATAGATTTGACAGGTGCAAAATTCGATAAGGCAAACCTTGAAAATGCATATTTTGGACAAAATAGTATGCTCTTTTCAGCGAGCTGTATTGGTGCAAATGTCAGTGGGTGCGATTTTACAGAATGTAATCTTGATCAGTCTGTTTTTCGATATGCAGTGATGCGCGAAACAAGCCTGAGGAATGCTAGCTTGAAAAAGGCAGATCTTACAAAAGCAAATCTGATGAATGCCTCGCTACAAAATGCGCAACTGCAAGGTTGTATTATGAATGGAACCCATTTATATGGAGCAGATCTTGCGCGCTTAAATACGGATGTGGATACGCAAAAGGAGGGAGTAATCCTGACAAAAGCCAGAATATATCCCAAGTGGAAGCCACCTGAATCATCAGTATGAGAACGATCACATTAGAGCAATTGAAAGAAGGACTCGAAAGCGGTGAGCCGATTCAGAATGTTTCTCTGCATGGATTGGATTTGCGTGGGCAAAAACTGGGTGGGGCGGTATATGAGAATGTAGATTTAAGTAACTGTCAAATGGATGGTGTTGTACTGACTGACGCAATATTGGTGAAATGCCATCTTGCTGGGGCAAATTTGGATAATTCCAATATCGAGGAACTTACCATTCATGAATGCAACCTCAAGGGTGCGTCGTTTAGAAATGCCAACGCGGTATCACTACAAGTGATATCGTCTATGCTCGATGATACTCAGTGGCAAGGTGCGAACCTAACCGACGCCAGTTTTCTTTCTTGCGAGTTACGCCGTTCAAGATATCAAAATGCAATAATCTCTGATACCACCTGGCTCGAGTCCGTGATGGACGAAGTGGATTTTTCAACTGTACATCTTATAAAGGCAGTTCTAGTAGGTGCAGATTTGACTACAGCACATTTAGCATCAGCCCGTTTTGATCAGTGTGTAATGAGTAAGGTGCAGTTGAAAGGACAGAAATTGGATGGGGCGGATTTTCGCATGAGTCAAATGATCGAAGCGGACTTGCAGGATACCTCATTTACAAATGCACTTTTGCAGCAGTGTGGTTTTAAGGGTGCTTTACTTGATAGAGCAAATTTCACCAATGCCAATTTAATGCAAGCAGTATTAATCGAAGCACAGGCCAATGATGCGATATTTTCTGGTGCCAAACTTTTTCAGGCATTATTGGCCGATGCTTCACTCGAGCGGTCACAATTAGATGGTGCTTGCCTGGAGCAAGTCATTTTACACCGGGCTAGGTGTGGCCAGGCCAATTTTGTAAATGCGAATCTCGTATACGCGGATTTTTCTCATGCAGATATAAGTTCTTGTCGATTTGACGGCATTAAAACAAATCGAACAAAATTTCATCAAACATTGCGCGAGAACACCCAGTTCCCTGCTGGTGCAAGCATCCTGGGTGATGATGTTGAACTTGCAAAGGCAGAGAACTGGGTTTCAGGAAAAGAGGAGAAGAAATCATGATTGTTACACCTATAAGGCCCCATGAAGATGGATTGCCGGGAAACACGAGGTGGCTGACAGGATTAGTGGTAGATATTAAACATGGTGTCTTCCTGGTACGTGATGAAAATGATTATCACGTATATGAAGCGGTGCAAGCATTCTCGTGTCTGGTACAGCCGGAGCAGGGTGATGTTGTCTGTATGCTCAGTGATTCTAGTAATCATTGCTATATCTCAACAATTCTTGAACGTAATTCTTCTGACCAAGGAGATAATTGTCCAGCGACAAATATTAAGCTGCCTGGAAAATTAAATATTGAGGCAAAAGACGGCTTGTCTCTCCATACAAGCCACGCAATCGAAATGCGCGCAGATGTGCTGAACGCAGATGTGTCTGAGGTCAATTGGTTAAGTAAACTATTACGCGTCACAGGTCAAAAATTACTCGTGACGACAGGCGTATCTCGTTTGACAAGTAAACTCACAGAGTTATTGACAGAACGCATGCAGATGAATGCGGAACGGAGTTATAGAAATATCACAGAAGCCGAGCATATCAGGGCGGGTGTGTTTGATGTGAAGGCCGAACAGATTGCTAACATCCGTGGGCGTTGCGCGGTACTGAGTGGAAAAGAGTTGGTCAAGGTTGCAGCCTCTCAAGTACATATCGGATGAACTGTAAGGAGCACAAATAATGTTTGCCAATTGCCAGAAAGGTGGACAAAGCATCGCATTTCCAGATGTCTGTCTAACACCCTCTCCAGCAGGACCTGTTCCAATACCCTATCCGGACATAGCAACCACTCCTATGGCGGTGAACGCGGCATATCACGTGCTGGTAGATGGAATGCCGGCGCATAATATGGGTACGACGGTGCCATTGACTAATGGTGATAACGCAGGTGTAGCCACAGGAGTGGCGTCTGGGATGGTTATGGGGCAATCACGACATCTAACAGGATCTTTTACTGTTCTGGTTGGAGGTAAACCGGCAACCAAGTTAACTAGCATGAGTCTGCAAAATGGCACGAATGCCCCTGGATGCCAGATTGTGCCCAGTCAGGTGAAGGTGTTGATGCTTGCGCCTTGAACTTCGTGGCTCTTTAATTGCCTTCAGTCAGGTCGCTAATCATTTGCGGCCAAATGCTTTCCCAGCAATCAACATGACTGCATTTGTCTAACAAGACAAATTTACTATTTCTTTTGCGTATGACATATTGCCGGATTGTATCCGGCGAAACTACACCGTCATCTCTACCGATAAGATGGAACTCGCTTATTGAATCAGGTAAGGGATCCCTCTCAGAAGGGTTTAGTGATCCTTCTAAAGGCGTGAAACCGTTCTCAATCGCCCATTTATTTGTGTCCAGATTGCCAGCAATAGTAATCACAGTTTTAACATCTGGCATGCTTTCCGCCATTAATAAAGCAATAGTTCCACCGCCACTGTGTCCGATCAGGGTAACCGTATTGATTTGATTGGTTTTGATTAATGTAGTAAGTACTTCCATCATGCTGTCGACAACAGTTTTAGAATATCGGCCATGCGTCCAGAACCATGGGTTACAACCTTTTTCTGTAGCCGTCCCATTGTAGCAAGGCCTTCCCAGGTAGACTGTATTGCCTGGGTCTTTTTCCATAAGGCGTAAGGCAACCGGAAGAGTTTCGGTGGGATCTGGAGAAACCTGACGACGTGATATCCATGGTATTCCATCGCCTTCTATATAAACATGCCAGTCAGGTTGAGAGTGATGATTCTTTGTATAGACTACATGTGTGAAGTTGATGCCATCAACCAGTAGTTTACTAAATCCGTTGGATGCAGCGTATTCATCATTACGGATACTGGATGATGTACATCCACTGATTGATGTTATTAGAACAATAAAAAAAGCTAGTGACGCATACTCCAGTGTAATGGGTGTACGATGCATCACGTAGCTTTTGGGAACAATTCGTCTTCGCGTCTTAAGCTAGCCACTTACTAAAATAAATTCTCCGCCGCCATGTCCTGCGTGCTGGATGGGTGCATAGGTGGGTACTTGCGAGAAACCACTGGTGGCAGCATTTTTCTCTACTTGACCAGAGACGTTTCTATATACCCTGTATGCATCAATGACACCTTTGCTGCCTCTGAGTTCTTCCAGAAAGGCCTTGGCAAATACAGAGTGTTCTCCACCTCCGCTGTCGAGCACAGGCTCAAGACCACCAGAAGTCAGAACGGTACGTGACTTGGTCTTTGTCATGAGTTTCAGCCACTTCTGGAGATGCTCCTCGTTCATTTGCGTATTTAATCTGGGAATGGAAGAGCGTGACATGGAACCCGAATAGCAGGAGTCAGCGATGACCAAAACATGTTTCGCTTTGATGGTGTTGAGCAAATCAGATATGGAGGCATTCGATATCCAGTTAGCTGAATTTCTCGGTTCGGCATCTACAGGAAGCCAATAACCCTGTTTCGTTGCCTGGTCGATTTCTCCGTGACCTGCATAGTAAACGAGAAGGTTATCCTTCTCCGTCATCTCTCCCCTTAATTCATTGATCGCAGACAGGATGGTGTAGCGGTCTGCGTTAGTTAACAGCAGGGTTTCGAAGCCGAATCTGGATCTTAACTCTTCAGACACCTTTTGAGCATCATTGACTGCTGTTTGCAGATGAGGGTGATTTTGATACTCGTTATTTCCAATGACTAACGCAAAATATCTGCCAAAGTCGATCGATTTCGCGATTCGACCAATCTGCGTTGCTGTTACTTCAGCTGTCTGTTTTGGCTGATCGGAAATAAGAACAAAAACAAACTGGTCAGTCTGCCCCTGGGTATCTGTTGCAGTTACAGTCACCGTGGTTTCGCTATCGGCAACTGGAACCGCGGAATGGAACAGACCCTGGCTATCGATTGACAGCGATCGTCCGTTGATTGTGGCTTGTCTGATGCCAGATTGTGAAACAATTCGACCTCGAACAACCTGGGCAGTGCTGCCGGATCTCACCCTGAGAGAGGGTGCGCTCCCGCGTGTGGCCAGGATAGGCGGGTCGAGAATCTCAATGGAGGGTTTGCTCAGTGTCTCTTGATTACGAGCGATTTCAGCCTTTAATGCATTAATGGATTGACGCTCTTTTTCAATGAGTTGTTTTTGTATGTTATATGCTCGGACAAGTTCGGCATTTTCAGTCTGTGTGTGTCGTCTTTCCTCAATAGTTTTATTCAATCCCTCGGTTTTATCGATTGCTTCCTGCAGCATACGCTGTCGTTGCTCAAGTAGCCTTTTTGACTCGGCAAGCGAGGCCCTCAAGTTTTTGATCTCTCTGTCACGTTTGGACAGTTCTTTTTTTAGTGTGCTCGTCTGTTTTGCTGCGATGTTTTCGGCTTCAGTTTGGATTTTTGATGAATAATCAATATCTTCACTGATGCCTGATGAGAGTCTGTAATAATTAAGTGCTTTCACTGGATCTTGTTTAACACCCAGGCCTTTTTCGTACAGATAGCCAAGATTCACCTGGGCGCGTGAGAATCCTTGTTCCGCCGCCTTGGAATACCAGGTAAATGCCGCATCGTAATCAGGCGCTAACCCAAGGCCTTTTTCATATATCTCACCCAGATAGGTTTGGGCTTCTGGGTCACCTTCCTTTGCACGACCTAGCCAGACATTGAGTGCTGTTCGATAGTCTGAGCGATCATAGGCTACATATTCCCCTCCGCGTATTTCACAATCCAGCGCGGTTGTTTTAATTGGACGACGGGCAGAGGCGAAGGTGCTGAACCTTCCAAGCTTACGTATTTCAGGGGGTAGTAGACAATCAACAGCCAGCAGTTTCTCTGCGGGTATTCGCCCTTCAAGATTGGCTGTCTTGCTGCTATCGACAGGGTTACCAGCGCACCCGGCAATTAATACAAACAGGGCAGAGGTAGACAGAGTTAGTAACTGTTTTCGATTTATGAGGTTGCGGTAATAGTTGATGCGTCTCATAAGTAAATCTCCTGCCCAAATCATTGTGTGTTATTGCGTTTATCTGGATTTAATCTGCTCTCTAAGTTTTATGAGAACTGTATTCGTTTTATCAACATCAAGGCCAGCCTGAATGAAGGCCTCAGCATCTGACAGCCTGTCATCCTGAAACGCCAATTCGGCCTGCTTCTCTATGCTCTCGACCAGTTTCTGCAAATCTTGAGTAGCCGTGCTGTTATAAGGATGCTGTAAAAAATCTCCACCAGGAGGGCTTTTGTCGTAGGGTGGCAAGGCAAGAATCATTTTGTAATTTTCTAATGCGACCCCCAGGTTGCCAACCTCCATGTGCTGTTTGGCAACCTCTATTTCCTGGTTTACGATTAAACGCTCCGCTTCTGTAAGTGGCGCTTCCTGTGGTGGTCTTGTCATAAAGTACGCTGTAAAAATCACAGCGATGACACCTACACTTAGTGTAGCCCATCTCCAGGGTTCTTTGCGCTTGGGAAGGAAAGCACTAAGAAATTCTTCAGCGCTGGCGGTCCGGGCGTCTCTTTCAAAAGAAAGTCCAGCAAGCAAACCTTTCCATTGCCGTTCAGAGAGGCTGGAGATGGGGTATGGTACCAGCCCTTGTGACCTGGCTTCATCAGCTGGACGGCCATTAAAAGGATGATTTCCAGAGAGTAGTTGGTACGTAATGCACGCCAGTGCATAGATGTCGTCCTTACCATCTGGCGGGGCGTCATCAAACATCTCCGGACTGGCGTATTTGGGCGTCAGTGCGAATAACTGTTCAGGTTCGGCCTTTGAGACAGTGCGAGTGCTGGATTGTTTTGTTGATCCATCGCTGGTTTTTTCGTTAGCCTGTTCATCCTCTGAAATCATTACCGCCCGTGCGATACCAAAATCCAGAATTTTGGCCACATTTTGGTCTGTCAGAAAGATATTTCCAGGTTTTAAATCCGAGTGGACTATGCCTTGTTGGTGCGCGTATTCCAAACCGTGAACAATGTCAGAGATTATTGGCAGAACCTCTTTCAGGTCAGAAGGGATGTTCTCGTGGGCCTTGATATAGTCGGTGAGCGGCGCTCCTGTCAGGTATTCCATTGTCATATAGACGGTGTCGCCATCACGATCGAAATCGTAAACTGTTACGACATTGGGATGTGCAAGCTTTTGGGTTTTTCTTGTTTCCTGTTGCAGCATACGCAACGATTTCGGATGATCCTTGAAATCTTCTGACAAGAGCTTTATTGCGATAAGCGAGTCCTGGTCTCCCACCTCTTCCTTGCGTAAATCACGTGCCGTATATACCACGCCCATGCCGCCACGACCGATCTCCTTTTCGAGGCGAAAACGGTTGCGTATCAGGGTTCCAGGAGAAAATGATTGGTAGTGCTGCATCCTCCGGACGGAGGCATTCATTAGCCGGGTAGGTGGGTCTATACTGGTTTCGTGAATTGTTTGTGGTTCGATCTTGGATGCGAGGCGGGTTTCATCATCCGTGTTTGACTTATGGATCACCGTCTCATCATCAGAACCAACACCTGAGACCGAGCTGGTTTTAGGGCTTATAACTGTTGGATCATTATCAGATTGATCCATGTTTTCGCCTGCCTATGTCAAAGTGGTGAAAAGAGGGCAGGCTATAGGTGATGCATAGCCTGCCATATTTCACATTCTTTATCAGAATTCTTTACGAATACCCAGATTGACCGACTGTCTGTCCCAGCGGTCATTGGCCAGAATCGTGTCATAATTCAGATAACCGATAAGCCCGTTCTTGAATACAGCTGATACGCCAAGGTTGAGCTGGAAATAGTTCCGATCCGGTTCATCGGTATAGACGCTGAACAGTGTGCTGCCCGGGTCTTCAAGCAAGCCGCCGGTTATTATTTGTGAATCGTTTTTGAATTCATGCAACCAGTCAATACCGGCATAGGGACTCAGCACGCCCCAGTTGGTACTGAGCGCATAGGAAGCTTTTCCTCCCAGTCGCAATGTCAGCCATTTCTGATCGGTCTCGTTGATAAAGCTGGCCCATCCACCTCCATCACTGGTCGGGTTGGATAGGGTTTCAGCAAAACCATCCACCTTGGTCTTGATGTAATCGAGGCTACCACGTGGTCCCAGCGTCCAACCGTTGACGGCAAAGTCATAGCCTGAACTGAGAGAAAGCGTGAGCATCTTACCGTCATAATCTGCCGTGGCATCCTGATCAACCACACCTTGCGTTGTCAGGTCGAATCCCAAATGCCTGCTCTGATCGAAGTTGTTGCGTCCATAGCCTGCAGAGAAGTCGACGAAATAGCCCTTTTCAGTGTAGTAGGTGCCGTAGGCCGTAAGGCTGATGCCTTTTGAATCGACATAACCTCCGTCGTTGTCGAGGTCCGTATCGGTTTTCATGTAGCCCACTGCGCCACCGAGAACGAGATTTTCAGTGAATCGATAGTCCAGCCCACCGGTTATGCCCCGGGTCTTGAAATCCAGACCGGAATCCAGTTCGGTGCCACTCTTATCACCACTGACCAGAGTGCCGGTTATAAACCCACCCAGGCGTGATCCGAAAATGCTCTCTTCGGTACCAGCGCTGCCTCCGGTATCACCCGCACGCACCAGGCTGGCCAACTGTTCACCAGTCATCGTCTTGCCATTGATCTGGAATGAGAGACCACCAAAGGATACGCCTGTGGCGCCACCTCGTAATGCCGCGATACGTGATGCCACATTACTTGCCTGCACCTGGCCGCCTTGTTGCATCAGGCGTGATGATTTGATGGAGCGTTCAGGTAAGATTTCAGCCAGAGCGAGTGCAGTGCTGGCATCTCCATCTATAGCTGCCTGTATGACGGCATCACAATCGGCCTGTAATCTCGCGCTTGCGCGTCCACTGGCGCATGTATCCACAATGACGTTAACCAGTGACTGCAGACTTGGGTTGTCGCCTGCGTAGGACATCAGTGTCCCGATAACGTCGATAGGTGAGCCAGTTAGAACAGCCAGTTCGGTAACAAGAATAGCCCCGTCTGCAGTTTGAGCGGTGATGGTCAAGGTGCCTGAGGTGCTGTCGGTGCTTACTGGCGTATAGCTCAGATTGATTGTACAGCTGCTGCCAATCGCAAGCGTGGTTCCGCAATCATTGGTTTGTGAAAATGGGTCGGTGACGGATATCGAGCCCAAGGTGATTACCACATTGCTTGTATTGGTGATTGTAATAATCTGTGTATCACTGGTTGATCCTACAACCACGCCCCCAAAATCGACAGTACTGGGGGAGATCGATATCGCTAGATCTGCCCCAAAGCCTGTCAGGGAAGTCGAAGCGGAAATGGATGTTTGGCTGGCAGTATCGATACCACTAATTGTAAGTGAACCGGTGCGGGTTCCCGCAACAGAGGGTGCGAAGGCAACCTGGACTGTACAGGTTTCAGTTGCTGCAAGGCTAGCCGGACAATTGTTCTCCTGGGTAAAATCACCTGAAGTGGTGATATTGGAGATGGATGCGCCTGCATTCCCGTAATTAGTAACAGTTACCAGCTGTACAGCGCTTGTGGTGTTGATAGCGGTATCGGGAAAATTCAGGCTGGTCGGAGATGTGCTCAACCCTGCCTTAATGCCAGTTCCTGACAAAGGAACTGTCAAGGGTACTGTTGGGTCTGAGGTTCCGTCTGTATATTGGATGTTTATTTGACCGGAAAAAGAACCCGTGGAGGTGGGGCTGAAAACCGCGGTAACCGTGCATGATGTGGCAGTATCACTGTTCAGAGAAAACGGACAGTTATTGGTTTGAGAGAAGCCTGTGCCAGAGGCGGTAATTGTAATACCATCGGTAAAATAGCTATTGGCGTCTAGTGTGATGATTAGAGATCGGGAAACGCTAGAGTTGACTGGCACATCACCAAAATTAACACTACTCGGTGACGAAACTAATGCAGCATGAACAAAGCTGTTGTAGAAAAGACAGAGAACAAACGTCAGAAAAAGAAAAAACTTTTGCTTACCACGAAAATGCGGATTCGTTGCGGATGGTAGATATTCCTTCATTGCAGCTCCCCTTTCACAATGACGATTGATCTAATGAAGTTCAAATATTAGAAAGTCATAATTTAAAGACTGGATAGCAGTACATCACCTCTGTGTATCCATACTATTTCGGTACGACATATTTTCATGTGTCTTGCTGATACGTTGCCAGCAGGATTTAGTTACCTATTTAGATATTACTCTAACAGATACACATATAGCATTTCTATCTATGTTTACCCTGATTTATACCAATCGGTTATAGTTTGTTCCGACGTTCAACTGGCCAATTTGTTGAATCGATTTAAAGGTTTTGGGGTATGCACGAACAATAAGATTGATTATCGAACACCCAGCTATAGAAATATTTAATAGTTAAGGCCTGCATAATGGCGAAAAAATCACGGTAAAAATCTGTCAACAAATGTGAAAAAAACCTATCGGGGACTTTCACCAAAAACTCCTCTGTGTACAATTTCCGATCGATTCTGCCATCAATTCAACTTATTGAACTTGGTGTAGTGCGTTTTACCAGTCGCTGCATTAGTAGATAAGCGAATAAGTAAATTGATAGAATCGCTGAGCGCTATAGCCTCAGGCTGTATTTGCGCTATTTAACGGAACTAAACATCAGTAAATCGAAGGAGACGATATGATCCCCAAAGTTAATATACCCGTGAAATTTTTGACGACTGCACTATTGCTGGGTGCTTTTGCAACCCATGGAGTGGCAACCGCAGCAACCTGCAAAGGCATGTCAAAGAGTGACTGTTCTGCGCAATCTTCCTGCACCTGGGTAGGGGGCTACGAACGCACGGATGGAGTTAAGGTAAACGGCTACTGCAGGATCAAAAAGGCTGAGAAATCATCTGAAAAGCAGGGTAAAGAAGTGGCGAAAACGGAGAATAAGGTCAAGGATAAACTCAAGAAGGAGAAGTCCAGCAAGGAGGCCAAGAAATAGAGAGTCCGTTGCTCCCTATACACCAAAAACACCCGCATGATGCGGGTGTTTTTGGTTGTACTGATAGATCCAGTGCGGATTGCTCTTCTGCAGATCTGCGTCCATCAGATAGGAATTTTGAATTAATAGAATAATCAAAGAGTTATTGATCGGGCTCAAGTGCACCGGATGCCCAGGCAATAAATCACCGGAAAGGCAAGCCAGATCAATGAAGTTTCGGCTGCAAACATGGTAAAAAGCCGTTGGTTGGCGAGATGCTGTTCGCGGGCGATCAGAACATAGGGGCAAAAAACAGGCATGAATTCAGGTTCTGGCATTGAGGGTGGAATTATTATCAACCTGATGCAGAGAGATAACCGGGTCAGTGATGTCTCGATTGTCTCTTACAGACCACTGCAGACACCGAAAATATTCTCCCACAAAAGTGTTGAGCAGACATTGATGACATTGCCCCTGTTATACAGCGTTTGTGGAACTGCGCAGGCCATTGCTGCGGTGCAGGCCACCGAGCAGGCGCTGGAACTGACACCCTCGCTCGATAGAGTCAAGGCCAGGGCATTTATGCTGGCAATGGAAACAGCAAAAGAGCATCTCTGGCGGATTCTGCTCGATTGGCCGTTACTGCTTGGAGAGGCTCCGGATCATGCATCAGTGGCAGAGGTGACCCGTCTGCAGGCCGAGGCCAGACAACTGCTGAATGGGGGTAAAAAGCCTTTTTTTTATGGGGAAGAAATAGAGCAAATACAAACAGATAAGCTGCTACAAACTGTCTATAATCTGGAGATGTTGCTGCAGAACAGCATTTTCTCATTGCCGACTGAGCAGTGGCTTATGTTGAATGATCAGGATGCACTGTTGTCCTGGATTGCAGAAAAGAACAGTGTCGTCACCCGAATGTTCAGTTGGCTTGCCCAAAAAGGGTGGTATGGACTTGGCAAGAGCGGTATCTCTGGATTGCCATCGCTTCCAGAGGACGACCTGCATGCTAGGCTCACTGCCGATCTGGATGGCGAATTTATCGCTGCCCCGAATTGGGATGGAGAGTGTTTTGAGACTACATCCTTCACCCGCCAGATAGATCAAGGACTGGTAAAATCCCTCATCTGGGATAATGGCAATGGACTACTGACCCGATTGGTTGCGCGCCTGGTCGAACTGGCGAGGATGCCCGGTATCCTGCAATCGATCCTGGATGACGAGGCTACCTGTAGTGTTGTGACCTGTAGTCCAGCTTCCGGGATCGGTCTGGCGCAGGTAGAAGCGGCAAGGGGACGTTTAGTGCATCGGGTGGAACTGGATGGAGACATTGTCCGGCGCTATCAAATTCTGGCGCCGACGGAATGGAATTTTCATCCCCAGGGAGTGTTGGCCAAGAGCCTGATCGGCCTGCAGGCAGGTTCTGACGACGAACTCAGGCAGCAGGCACAATTGCTGATCAATGCAATTGATCCCTGTGTGGGGTATGAATTGCGGATCAACTAACGGTTATTCAGAGTCTATTGAATGCACGAGATGTCGATATGTGAGGGTATCCTCCAGGTTCTGGAAGATCAGGCAAAAACTCAGTCTTTCGAGCGGATCAAAACGGTCTGGCTCGAAATAGGGCCCTTAGCCGGCGTAGAACTGTCGGCGTTGCGTTTTGGTTTTGATGCCGTGACCCGAAACAGTCTGGCTCAAGATGCCAGACTGGTTATTATCGAGACCCAGGGAGAGGCCTGGTGTCTGGAGTGTGCGAAAACAGTGGCGGTGACACAGCGTTTCGACGCCTGTCCCGATTGTGGCAGTTATCAATTGCAGATCACCCGTGGTGATGAAATGCGTATCAAAGAATTGGAGGTGGAGTAATGTGCACAGTATGTGGCTGCGGTGAAGGTGAAACCCGCATTGAAGGGCAGGGGCTGGATCATCAGCATGATCACCACCACCATGGACATGCACATTCTCATGACCACGGTGATGGGCACCATCACCACCATCATGCTGACGCGCATCATCACTACGGGCAGGGCCCAGCCCATGCCCACGCTCCAGGAATGAGCCAGGGCAGAATGGTGCAGATCGAACAGGATATTCTGGGCAAGAACAATGAATACGCCTCTCATAATCGCAGCTATTTTCAGGAGAAAGGGATATTCACGCTGAACCTGGTTTCCAGCCCCGGTTCGGGTAAAACGACGCTGCTTACCCGTAGTATCGAGGATCTCAAGGCGAGACATCGGGTGTCGGTCATAGAGGGCGATCAGCAGACCGCCAACGATGCCGAGCGTATCCGCGAAACCGGGGTCAAGGCCCTGCAGATCAACACCGGCAAGGGCTGTCATCTGGATGCGCACATGGTGGGACATGCGGTCGAAAGCCTGAATCCGGAAGAAAAGAGCCTGTTATTCATCGAGAATGTTGGAAATCTGGTCTGTCCTGCTGCGTTTGATCTGGGAGAGGCCCATAAGGTAGCCATTCTCTCAGTCACCGAAGGTGAGGATAAGCCACTTAAATATCCTGATATGTTCCATGCGGCTGACCTGATTATCCTGAACAAGACAGATCTCTTGCCCTATCTCGATTTCGACGTCGAGAAGTGCATCGAATACGCCAAGCGTGTCAATCCGGATATCGAAGTGCTACAACTCTCTGCACGAAGCGGTGAGGGGATGCAGGCCTGGTATCAGTGGATCGAGTCGCGGATGTCTGCCTAGGAGCTAGTACGTAATGTGTTTGGCGATTCCCGGTAAAGTAGTTGAAATCGATGCCCTCAGCGATATGGCGATGGTCTCTGTGGGCAATGTTCGCAAAGAGGTCTCGCTGGCGCTGGTCGAGGATGTCGCTATAGATGATTATGTGCTGATCCATGTCGGCTATGCCCTGAATAAAATCAGCGAGCAAGAGGCGGCTAAAACCCTGGCGCTGTTCGATGAGGCCGGACTGACCGAGGCCGGCCTGTGAAGTATGTCGATGAATTCCGGGCCAAGAAGACAGCCCAGAATCTTGCCAGGGCAATATCCCAGGAAGCCGATCCGGAACGTACTTATCACCTGATGGAGTTCTGCGGGGGGCATACCCATGCGATTTTCCGCTATGGGGTGCAGGATCTGCTGCCGGAGAACGTGCGTCTGGTGCATGGCCCCGGCTGCCCTGTGTGTGTTTTGCCGATTGCTCGTATCGACATGGCGATTGCCATGGCAGAAACATACGGGGTGACACTCTGCACCTATGGAGACACCTTGCGTGTGCCCGCTTCCAACAGACGCAGTCTGCTCAAGGCCAAGGCTGAAGGGTTGGATATCCGCATGGTCTATTCCACTCAGGATGCGCTGCGAATCGCCCGGGAGAATCCCGACAGAGAGGTGGTTTTCTTCGCCATCGGCTTTGAAACCACGACCCCGCCCACCGCAGTGGCGATTCAGCAGGCGCAACGGCTGGGGCTGAAGAATTTCTCTGTCTTCTGTAATCATGTGCTGACCCCGGCGGCAATTCAGAACATTCTCGAATCGCCCGAGGTGCGCGAACTGGGGACAGTTTCCCTGGATGGCTTTCTCGGCCCGTCACATGTCAGCTCGGTGATCGGCAGTCAGCCCTATGAATTCTTCGCCGAGGAGTTTCAGCGTCCGGTGGTCATTGCCGGGTTTGAGCCACTGGATGTGATGCAGTCGATACTGATGCTCATCCGTCAGCTCAACGAGGGACGGCATGATGTGGAGAATGAATACACCCGCGTCGTCTCTGCCGAGGGCAATCTCAAGGCGAAACGACTGGTAGCCGAGATGATGGAGCTACGCCGCAGCTTCGAATGGCGGGGGCTAGGGCTGGTGCCCTATAGCGCTCTTAAGTTGAAACGGACCTATCGTGAATTCGATGCCGAGGTGCGTTTCCCCGTCGAGGAGATAGCCTCAGCCGATGTGAAGGGCTGTGAGTGTCCCGCGATCCTGCGCGGGGTAAAGCGGCCAGTCGACTGCAAGCTATTCGGAACGGTCTGTACCCCTGAAAATCCTATGGGTTCCTGCATGGTCAGCTCAGAGGGGGCCTGCGCCGCCTACTGGAGTTATGGCCGTTTCCGGGAACAGGCTGCTTCTTAGTAGAATAATACTCTATATCACCTTAAATAAAACAGCTATCTCAATGAATAAAAAAAGGTTTTCATTAAAACTTGATGTCAAGTCCGGTGCCGTTGATATGTCGCACGGCAGTGGTGGTCGCGCCATGGCGCAACTGATCGAGGAACTGTTTATCAGCAATCTCGATAATGAACTGTTACGCCAGGGAAATGATCAGGCCTGCTTTCCAGTGGCCCAGGGACGCATGGTGATGAGTACCGATGGGCATGTCATTTCCCCCCTGTTTTTCCCCGGTGGAGATATCGGCTCACTCTCGGTGCACGGCACGATCAACGATGTAACAATGTCTGGCGCCAAGCCTCTCTATCTGGCGGCAGGCTTCATTCTGGAAGAGGGTTTTCCCCTGGCCGATCTCAAACGGGTGGTCGAGAGTATGGCCGCCGCCGCCAACAAGGCGGGCGTTCCAGTCGTCACCGGTGATACCAAGGTAGTGGAAAAGGGGAAGGGCGATGGTATTTTTATCACCACTACCGGTGTCGGGGTGCTGGCTGATGGCATCAATATTTCAGGTGATCTGGCCCGGCCAGGAGACAGCATTCTGGTCTCTGGCAGCATGGGTGATCACGGTGTCGCCATTATGTCCAAGCGTGAGAATCTGACCTTCGAAACCACCATAGAGTCCGACTCCCAGGCACTGCATGACCTGGTGGCGCAGATGATCGAGGCCGTGCCTGATATTCATTGTCTGCGTGACCCGACTCGGGGTGGTCTGGCGGCGACACTGAATGAGCTTGCACAACAGTCGGGGGTGGGAATGGCCTTGCGGGAAGAGGCCATTCCGGTCAAGCCCGAGGTCCATGCCGCCTGCGAACTCCTGGGGTTGGACCCCCTCTATGTGGCGAACGAAGGCAAATTGATTGCGATCTGTCCAGCCGATCAGGCCGAACGTCTGCTCGCAGTGATGCGCTCCCATCCAAAGGGTAAGGATGCTGCGATTATAGGTGAGGTGGTTGCCGATCAGCATGCCTTTGTGCAGATGGAAACCAGTTTTGGCGGGAGTCGAATCGTCGATTGGATTGCTGGTGAACAGCTACCAAGAATATGCTGAATTAATAATTAGATAAATAATAAAATTAATGAAAATTCTATTATTGACTCATGCCTTTAACAGCCTCACACAGAGGCTGCATATCGAACTGCGCGAGAAAGGACATGAGGTTTCGGTTGAGTTTGATATCAACGATGCCACAACCATAGAAGCGGTCGGACTGTTCCAGCCCGATCTAATCGTTGCGCCATTTCTCAAGCGCGCTATACCCGAACAGGTCTGGAAAAAGCAGTGTTGTCTTATCGTTCATCCGGGGATCAAAGGTGATCGTGGTCCCTCTGCGCTGGATTGGGCGATACTACAGGATCAGCCTAGTTGGGGTGTTACTGTGCTGCAGGCAAATGCCGAGATGGATGCCGGGGATATCTGGGCGACCAGCCAGTTTCCGATGCGCAATGCCAGCAAGGCCAGCCTGTACCGCAACGAGATAACCGAGGCCGCGGTCGAGGCGGTTCTGTTAACCGTGGAGAGATACCAGCGGGGAGATTACGAACCCGAGCCCCTCGATTATCATGACCCCGGAACGCTCGGCCGGTTGCAACCCCAGATGACCCAGGCGGACAGGAAAATCGATTGGCTGAAGGACAACACAGAAACTGTGATGCGCAAGATCCGCTGCGCGGATGGATTTCCCGGTGTTCTGGATAGCTGGAACGGTAGAGAGTTCTATCTCTACGATGCCCGTCCGGAATACTCTCTCTCAGGTGCGCCTGGTGAACTGATCGCCCGAAGCGGAAACGCAGTCTGCCGAGCCACGCTGGACGGTGCCGTATGGATAGGTCATTTGCGGGAAAAACAGGGCAAACATCCATTCAAATTGCCTGCAGTACAGGTTTTAGGGGAATCGGCTGAGCCTGTCCCGGAAACCGCCGGTGGCTATCAGGAGATCGAATATCTGGAGCAGGGAGATGTTGGCTATCTCTGTTTTCCCTTCTACAACGGGGCAATGGGAACCGAGCAGTGCAATGCGCTGCGGCAGGCCTATATCGGGGCAAGGCAACGTGAAACCCGTGTAATCGTGTTGATGGGGGGGGCGGATTTCTGGTCAAACGGGTTGCATCTCAATTTAATTGAGGCGGCAGAGAGTCCCGCCGATGAATCCTGGGCAAATATCAACGCCATCAATGATCTGGCGCGTGAAATTATCTGCACGGATAGCCATGTGACAGTATCCGCGCTACAGGGCAATGCCGGCGCGGGGGGTGTGTTTCTGGCACGCTGTTCGGATTATGTCTGGGCCAGGTCAGGGGTGGTTCTCAATCCCCATTATAAGGATATGGGTAATCTGTACGGTTCAGAGTACTGGACCTATCTGCTGCCCAAGCGGGTCGGTGCACAGCAGGCGCGACAGATCATTGAGGCGCGCTTGCCGATGGGCACAAGGGAGGCCAAATCCCTGGGGCTGGTAGATGATTTTTTTGCCACAACCCAAGAGACATTTCGAACAGAGCTCAATCAACGGCTGAAACAACTTGCCTCAGCAACGGATTTTTCCGCCCAACTCAACAGGAAGCGGGAACAACGGGCGGCCGATGAAGCCGAGAAACCGCTGCCCGCCTATCGGGAGGAGGAGCTGGCGAGGATGAATCTCAACTTCTATGGCTTTGATCCCAGCTATCATGTGGCCCGCTACAACTTCGTCTACAAGGTGCCCAAGTCCCGCACACCCATCACCATCGCCCGACACAGGGATAAACGCCGGCGGGCAAACATACAGAAGGTTTTATGAATCCGCCGTGGATTTTTGGATTCAATTGATCATTAATCTGGAAGGGTAGTTTCAACCTGGCCGCAGCACTGTGCCTCTGCTGAGGACCAGTATTTCCCCTTCGGATAGCGGTCGCCAGCCTTCATCGGATAACGGCACGCTGGCCAGTAGCGTTACCTCCTGGGGTTTGCTCCCATAGTTGAGGTTTACACCGGAAAATTTATTGTCGGGCTGTGGGATTGTGCAGGTTCGTTGCAGGTAATGGAGTCCTGGCGGGTGATGGCCTTCCCGTCCTGGCTGAGTGCGCTTGTGGCCATGGGCGAACAGGTATTCACCGTCTGAATAGATGAAGTTCGCGGGGCCGAGTGGTTGTATTCTGGCTGCGAACTCTCTGATGATCTGGTACCGGTCCTGTAGGGATGGGGGATGGCCTGTGAGCCATAAGCCCTCAAGCATCGACATCAGATGGCAGAAGGCATATTCGGAGTCAGTGTCGCCAATGGGGTGAAAACGGCCTAATGGGAACTCTGCTGAGTTGATCTCCGCCAGATCACCATTATGGGCAAACAGATGGACTCTACCGCCCAGTTCACGGCTGAACGGCTGGCAGTTGTGCAGGCTGCGCTCGCCCTGAGTGGCCAGCCTGATATGGGCCAGGATAATCTGGCTGGTCTGCCTGTTATTGCGGATAAACTCAAGATACGGGCTCTCACCTGCTGAGGCCACATCCCGGATAAGGCGTGCATCCTTTTCTTCATAGAAGGCAATGCCCCAGCCATCCTTGTGCGGACCGGAGATACCTCCGTGCCTGGCAAACTCATCCAACGAGAATGAGGCGGACGCCGGATGCAGACTCGATAGGGCAAATAGTTCACACATTGATAGTAAAAAGACTCAGTTGCGCTGTTTGCGGGCTTAATTTTTTCACGGAACCATTATGTCATCTATCCATTGGTCATTTAAATTTCATTTGGTAAAAAACCAGATTATTGAAAATATCAAGAAATTAACCCAAAAACAAAGAGATACCTGTGATCAGACTTGATTCTCGATAAGTAAAAATAATCAATATTTGCGACCTGCCTACTATTTTAGTGAATACTAATATAGTATAATCAGATACATGGTAAAGCGTAATGAATCAGTTCTTCAGGTAACGGGAATCATCGATGCAGAGTGATAATAAAACAACGTTGTCAGACTACGCGCGCCTGAAAGTGATAAATTCAGAACTCAGCATAATCGCTCATCAGAAGAAAGAGTGTCGCTCCAAAACCAGCATTTTTGGCGGAATAGCGGGTGTGCTTCTAGCGGTTTCCATGATCGCGCTTTTCCAGAATCTGTTGAGCAAGAACAATGATTGGCAGATCAACGCCAATTCGCCTGTCTACGAGGAGGCGTCCCAGGATCAAGCCTCGACAGTTGTGATTGTTCTTTCCGGAATCGGTATTGTCGTCGGAGTTGGCCTGTTTTTCGTCGCCCGCGGTAAGTGCACCGAGGCCAATACGCTGAATGACAATGAAAAATCCCTGGTTGGGGAGATGCGGATGCTAAGAGACAAGATGTATGTCAAGGAGCAGCAAAAATCTGACCACAAGTTCAAACCCAAGAACGACCAAGCCAATCAACCCCTTGGACCCGATGATGCAAGAAATGAATATGTCGGTGTCTATTCGCCACCCGGTTCTCATAAAGGCGTCTGACGCCCTTTTCGCATTTGTTTGACCGGAGGTCGCTGGAACTTGATTCTGGTCAGTCGCCGGTTGATTTCATCCCCTGTTTGTAAATTATGCGTGGATAAAAACTGAGTCATAACTATAATTATCCGGGAATTCAATTAACTAATAACTAGGAATTGGTTGATATGAAAACCCCCATTAAAGTTACGATTACTGGTGCCGCCGGACATATTGGCTATGCACTCGCATTCCGGGTTGCATCGGGTGAGATGTTCGGTCCCAAGCAACCGGTTATTCTTCGTCTTCTGGAGATCCCACAGGCCCTCTCCTCGGTACACGGGGTAGGCATGGAACTCGAGGATTGCGCACTTCCTCTGCTCTACGATACTGTCCTTACGGATGATCCAGCTATCGGCTTTCGTGAAGCTGACTATGCCATCCTCATTGGCGCCAAGCCACGCAGCAAAGGGATGGAGCGCAAGGATCTGATAACCGAGAATGCCAAGATATTCTCCGCGCAGGGCCGCGCAATCAATGACCATGCATCCGGTGATGTGCGTGTGCTGGTGGTCGGCAATCCGGCCAATACCAATGCCCTTATTGCGGCATCCAACGCACCTGATCTGAACCCCAGGCAGTTTACCGCTATGACGCGACTCGATCACAATCGTGCGCTTGGGCAACTGGCGAACAAAACCAATAATCTGGTCGCGGATATCAAGCGCATGACGATCTGGGGTAATCATTCAATGACCCAGTTCCCTGATGCGAGTAACTGTCTGGTAAATGGCACTCCCGCCTATGATCTGGTCAGCAGAGATTGGGCGATCGATCATTTCATACCAAGGATTCAACGTAGAGGCGCGGAAATCATCGAGGCGCGAGGCCTCTCGTCGGCCGCATCTGCCGCAGATGCGGTGGTCGATCATGTCCGTAACTGGGCGCTGGGTACACCAGAAGGCGACTGGGTTAGTATGAGTGTGCCCACCGAT
Organism: Sedimenticola sp.; assembly: GCA_002869585.1. Taxonomy (GTDB): domain Bacteria; phylum Pseudomonadota; class Gammaproteobacteria; order Chromatiales; family Chromatiaceae; genus BM503. The sequence goes on along the minus strand of PKUO01000053.1, from coordinate 11,384 downwards.
GGCAGCTATGGTATCGAGGAGGGGATTGTTTTCTCCTTTCCCGTAACCTGCAAGGCCGGCAACTACGAAATAGTTCAGGGGCTTGAAATCGATGATTTCAGCCGGTCGCGTCTCAGGGCATCAGAGAAAGAGCTGCGGGAAGAGCGGGCAATCATCGAGGATCTGCTTCACTGACGGGCGACATCTATTGGCTGGCATGGATGCCCGCCGATAAAACAGTCTACGGTCTTATCGAATCATTCACTGGTCTGATTTCTGATGGCGTTCAGTATGCGTTCGTGCGCATCGCCCGGCAGGGGTTTGTCGTCGGGTAGTGAATTGGGAGTAGAGTGTGTTTTTAGCGCACTGCGCAACGACTTGATTTGCTGTTCGAAATGACTGCAACTGGAGCAGGCCCACAAGTGAATGCGCAGGCTGAATCGTTCTCGTAGACCGAGTTTCCGTTCCTGCGCCTGCGAAATCAATTGGCTTGTTTCTTTGCATGTCAGCATTGTTGAGAGTCTACCTCTAAAAGATCAATGGTGCAGTTTTTTCTCAAGGCATTTCCGCATACCCAGTCGGGCTCGATGCAGTGTTGTCCAAAGATTGGTCGGTGAAATGCCCATTTCCTTACAAACTTCGTCTGTTTCCATCCCCCATATCTCTCTGAGTATGAACAGACGCGACATTTTGGGCGACTGTGATGCAAGGCAGTTTTCAATGAATTTCCAGAATTGATCGCGTGTGAACTCCTTTTCAGAATCACCCCAGTCGGTGATAGGTAGGCTCCAGTGGCCGCTTTCATTGAAGTTGTCTTCGGCATTCTTGGCTTCTGCCAATTCCAGTGCGTGATCAGGATCATCAGGTGTTGCGTCACGTGATTGTTGGCGAAATTCATCTATGATTTTATGTTTGAGTATACCAATCAGCCAGGTACGGACCGATGAGCTTTCCTGAAAATTATCCTTGGCTTTCAGAGCGGATAGCAGTGTCTCTTGTACCAGGTCTTCTGCTCTATGTGAATCGCGGACATTTAATAGGGCAAAGGAGTAGAGTGCAGAACCATGTTCATCCAACCATGCCTCTGGATCCAGTATGGTCATGTGTTGCTCCTGTAGTTAATGAGGATTGCATAGATGTGATACTGATTGACTGAAAATAAAGATTCATCATAGCCTGCTATTTTTACTCACTTTTAATAGGGAAAAGATTCTGGGGGGATGCCTTGAGTGATATGTATACAACTGTGACCATCATTTGTCAGATGTGTTCAGCTATATGTATTTTCGTGCCGTGACAAATGATTATATTCAAAGATGATGATTTACATTTGGTTCATGATCGAAGAGGGCGGGGTGCTGGATTATTCCGGACAATTTTCCAACAACTGGGTTGCCAGTAGATAACAAACGTAGATAGACGGGTATCTAATCTTTGATAGCGGGATTTGCCTGAGCAGAAGGAAAAGGCGGGCCATTGGGCCCGCCGTGCTTCAGATCAGCTGCTTCTTGACGGATCAAGATTGACGATGGTGAATGGCGTATCAGTATTGTCCATGCCCGTATCATGGATATTCATTCCTGCAAATACAGGTGCACTGAAAATCGCTGCGGTAAGTATAAGGCCTGACAGTAGTGTATAAATCTTTTTCATTTTAAATCTCCTCGATTTTCTTTATGAGAAATTGTTGTCTCGTCATTTGGTCGGTTGAGTCGAAAAATCCTTACATCTTTTTTAACTTTTTATCGGATGAGTGGAAATTTTCTGTCTCGTGGATTAGTCGATCGAGATGCCGATTCCTTACATCTGGATGTAAGTTCTAATTTCCCGGAACAAGCAAAGTGGAGAAGATAGTTGTTATAGGGTAAACAAACTTTTCTGCTTGAAGGCAATTTGTCCTGGCCCTCAGCCATCAGCCATGCAGATTATTGATTGTCTGCTTAGTTTGGAATAAAAAATGAGGCGTTGATCGCGCCGAACTGCACGCTGTCCTCTTGACCTTCGAATTCACGGCTACGCCAGACATTGCTGATGGCGATGCGGAAATGATTGATATGAAAGGCGAAGCCAAATTGTACATCAGCTACAAAGGGTTTTTTATCAACACTGTGGCTGTCTCTGAAGCTATTGCCGTCGAGGAAGATATTTCGAGCCATAGCGCGACCTTCAACCCCGGCGAAAAAATACCAGTTGGGACTTTCGACTGGTCGTATGTAGGATACGCCGGGGAAACCAGGCCGTATATTGGGTGGTGCAATATCGTTGCGCAGTCCTTTGCCGAAGCGAAGCATCATTCCGCCGCCCGCATAGGTATATATGTTTCCCAGGGCACCAACAAGATGAGGTGATGTTTCAAACTCAAAGCCGCCCAGCAAATCGTTGAAATATTGCCACCTGCGGGTGTAGGTCAGGAGAAGTCCGGGCTCATCCTTCAACTGGTTGTGCCAACCCTGGGGTTTATCGACCCCGATCAGCCCATGATAGCCCCTCTGGATGTCGTCGGCATGGGAACTGGGGCCAACAATGCCCAGCGTCACGCCGAGTATGTTGCCTGCCTGCATATCCGGTTAATCAATGTACCGGGAAAGCAATTCGGCACTGCCATACAGCCAGCCGGCATAGGGTCGATCATCTTCGATCAGAGAAACCGCCTGCGTGTCCTGCGGCGTGAAGATTTTTTGACCCAGTGAGTATTGCACAGCATGCACATCACCAAACCGAAAGAATGGCAGATGTTCGCCCAAGTTGGTCATCCAGTCTGGCGGTTTGCTCAGTGACAGGTAGGAGAATTCAGTCCCGTGACTGTAGAAGCGGTCATCACCGCTGCCAAACAGATCGTTTTCGAACTGAATGCTCCAGAAGTCCCCATGTTTTACTGTTTCTGGTGGTGATGCCGCGTTGATATTGACTGTCAGCATGAGGGCGAAGATGCCAAGCAACAGTCGATGAACAGAATGGATTATCACTGTATTGGGTGATTTGTAACCCATGCATTTGAGTATCATGGGCAAATTTTACCACGGTAAAACCAAACTCAGCCAATGCTGCTTTAGTCTGAACGGTTACTGGTGCAGAAGTACGATATACACAGCACTGGCCCGATAACCTGTAATTCGTTATTTCACTCAACGCAACCCCCGTTCAGTTGAACTGAATCGGGGGTTGGTTATCGGATCAGTCTGCCGCAAAGCAATAGAACTTGCCTGCACCTCCGGTGCTTATCAGGGCTTCCTGACCACAGCCGCGGCTGGGGTGAGCCGAATTCCAGGAAGTATTTCCGCCGCCGTGACGGTCGTGATGCCCCACCTGCGCACTCCCCTCATTACTGCTCGTCCAGTTGTTGCAAGTGTGGTCCGCTTCATCCGGAAAGTATGCCGTACCATCGTCTTGGGTTCCGGTCAGCATATCGTGCTCATTTGGTTTTTCGGAGCGGCCTTTGATCCGTTGGCCATTTTCATCGAGTGCTGTTTCCAGGGTGATGGCCTTGTTGTAAAGATGTAAGTCAGTCAGATTGGCAGCGATTAGCGCACCCTGAGCGTTATACCAGGGGCCATTACCGATACGATCACGGGCAGATACGCCCCGTTTGTCTGGTGCCTCGGTACTGAGATAAGCCCGCCACTCCCGGTCGCCTGCACCGGCTGCAGTGGCAAGTTTTTTACAGTGGGCATCGGCCCCTTCCAGGCCTCCCAAGTCAGCTCCTTTACCCATTCCGCTGCTGGTGACGAAAAAACCCATGGGTCTGTCTTCGGCGTGGATTATTGCCGAAGCCATGAGTGCGCTGATGCCGAACACCACAGTGATAACCCTGTTTTTCATAGGCCAATGTCTCCTTGTTGATAACCTGAGGATCAGAAAACTAGCATTCTCTGTCGAAATCAGTGTAGTGAGAAAATATGAATTTTACTATTTATATAGATAGTCGCTTTGTAATAACTGCCGACGCGCTGATGAGTGGTTTATTCATGATTGCTATATCTAAAGTAATAGATATATAATATATCCAATACTGTAGATATAGAGATGTATAGATATGATGCCGGAGTCGATCTTCAAGGCACTGTCCGACCCCACCCGGCTTCGTTGCCTCGCATTGCTTATCGATAATCATGAGCTTTGCGTCTGCGAGCTGACACACGCACTGGCGCTTCCACAGCCCAAAATATCCCATCATCTTGGAACCTTGCGCAAAGCAGGAATGGTGAGTGATCGTAAAGTCGGTCTATGGATCTACTATCGTATCAATCCTGATCTTCCCCAGTGGGTCGTAAACGTTTTGCAACAGACAGTGAAGGGCGTCAGGGATTTGAAACCGTTTGCCGGTGATGCAATTGCACTTTCAGAAATGCCCAATCGTCCGGGTGGGGTTTGTAGCGCCTGATGCAAAGAGTGAACTAAACAGATAATTGGGAGACCTCATCAATGAAAAATATCAAGGTACTCGGTTCTGGATGCAAGAACTGTGAAACCACAGCCAATCTGATCAAGATTGCAGCAGAACAGGCAGGGGTGGCGATTGAACTTGAAAAGGTGACCGATATTGCCGAAATCATGCGCTTTGGGGTTATGTCTACCCCGGGTGTGGTTGTCGATGGCAAGGTGGTGCACGCGGGTGGATTGCCTGGCCCAGACATGGTTAGGCAATGGGTCGGTGAATAGCAAAAGTTGATGCTATAGCGAGGCACCGCAATGCGGTGTGCTTCGTGGAAATATACTCGTTCGACAGATTAACTCGTCCTGTTGAAAGGAGGCGGGTTTTCGCCTCGGGTTGATTGTTTCAAGGTATTTAAAGAGAAAATAAAGAGGCTGGTTATGTCAATTAAAGTGGGTATCAACGGATTTGGCCGCATGGGTCGGTTGGGATTGCGGGCTGGATGGGGAATGCCGGAGTTTGAGATTACCCGTATCAACGAGATTGCCACGGATGCAGTGGGTTCAGCCCATCTGCTCAAGTTTGATTCCGTACACGGCACCTGGAGTCACGACACGGCTTCTGAGAACGGAATGGTGATCGTTGATGGGAAAGCGTTGGCCTATTCGTCGAATACCGCCATTGGAGAGAGCGACTGGTCTGACTGTGACATTGTTATCGAGTCCACCGGAAAGCATCACAAAAGGCCGGAATCTCTCAACAGCTATTTTGATCAGGGCGTGAAAAAGGTCATTGTTGCTGCACCTACGGCAGGCGCCCTGAATATTGTTTACGGTATCAATGACGATCTTTACAACCCAGCCAAGCACAAATTGCTCACGGCTGCCTCTTGCACAACCAACTGTCTGGCACCGGTTGTCAAGGTGATGCATGAGAAGGTGGGTATTGTGCATGGCTGCATGACCACCATACACGACATTACCAATACGCAGACCATTGTCGATAAGGGGCACAAAGATCTGCGCCGATCACGCGCCTGCGGCAACTCGCTGATTCCGACCAGCACAGGGTCCGCCAAGGCCATCACCCAAATATTTCCTGAGTTGCAGGGTAAGCTGAATGGTCATGCAGTGCGTGTCCCGCTACTGAATGCTTCACTGACTGACTTTGTATTCGAGGCATCGCGACCGGTTACGGTGGAGGAGGTCAACAGCTACTTCAAAGAGGCGGCGGCAGGTGAGCTTCAAGGAATACTGGGTTACGAAGAGCGGCCACTGGTGTCTGTTGACTATTTGAATGACCCGCGTTCATCGATCATTGACGCACTTTCCACCATGGTGATCAACAATACCCAGGTGAAGATCTATGCTTGGTATGACAACGAATGGGGTTACGTGAACCGCATGATGGATTTGACCAGAAAGGTGGCGCAGAGTTTGTGACCATGGAGCGAGGATTGCGCAACTATCTGGTCGTAACGGGGGGGTACTGGGCCTTTACCCTGACCGATGGCGCTATCCGGATGCTGGTGGTGCTCTATTTCCACCAGTTAGGCTATTCGCCCTTCGAAGTGGCGATGCTGTTTCTCTTCTATGAGTTCTTCGGCATCGTCACTAATCTGGTGGGCGGGTGGCTGGGGGCACGTATTGGCCTCAACCTAACGATGAACATCGGTATGGCCATGCAGGTGGTTGCACTCGCGATGCTGACCGTGCCTGATGCCTGGCTCTCTGTGGCCTATGTCATGGCCGCGCAGGCACTTTCCGGTATCGCCAAGGACCTGAATAAAATGTCGGCCAAGGCGTCAGTCAAGACCATGGTCAGTGGCGAGGGTGGATCGGCGCTCTTTAAGTGGGTGGCAATCCTGACCGGCTCAAAAAATGCCCTCAAAGGCGGCGGTTTCTTTGTTGGTGCGGCTTTATTGGAGTGGCTCGGTTTTCGAAGTGCACTGGCGGTATTGGCCGGATCGCTGTTCATCGTAATGCTGATCACAGTCGTCATGTTGCCGTCTGGTATCGGCAAGATGAAGTCCAAACCAAAATTCACTCAAGTCTTCTCCAAGATACCGGCGATAAACTGGTTATCTGCTGCACGTTTCTTTTTATTCGGATCACGTGATGTCTGGTTCGTCGTGGGATTGCCGGTCTTTCTCTATGATGTGCTCGGCTGGACACCTACCCAGGTGGGCACTTTTCTGGCGCTGTGGGTTATTGGCTATGGTGTTGTGCAGGCCAGCGCACCCAAGTTGCTGCGCCGCAGTCGTCACGGTCATGGGCCGGGTGGTGGAGCCGCTCGGTTGTGGGCTTTCGTGCTGGCGCTGTTTCCCGCGGGCATCGCACTGGCTCTGCATCAGGGATGGTCTGCCGATCAGGTTTTGATAGTCGGCCTGATCCTGTTCGGCGTGGTCTTCGCGATCAATTCGGCAGTGCACTCCTATCTCATTCTGGCCTATTCTGATCACGACAATGTGTCCATGAATGTGGGATTCTATTACATGGCCAACGCTGGTGGACGGTTGGCCGGCACCGTACTTTCCGGCCTGGTCTATCAGACCCAGGGCTTGGAAGGTTGCCTCTGGTGGTCTACCGCGTTCGTGATTGCCGCGGGACTGCTCTCCTATGCGCTGCCGGCAATCAAACAGGCTAGCGTTTCAGGAGGCGAGGATGTTTGAGTCGCTGGCGAATCTTGTGGTCTACCGTGGGTTGGCGTTTGATCCCGAGAGCCACTTTGGTGCTGCACTACATTTCTTCGTAATGGATGTGACAAAAATCTTTGTCATGCTGATTCTCATTATCTACATAATGGGGTTATGTCGGGCGTTCCTATCACCGGAGCGGGTTCGTGAATATGTTCGCAACCGACCTGACTGGCAGGCACGGGGAATGGCCGTCACGCTGGGAGCGGTTACACCTTTCTGTTACTGTTCTTCAGTCCCGCTGTTTATCGGTTTTGTGGAGGCAGGGATACCTTTAGGGGTTACTTTTTCATTTCTGATTGCATCACCCATGATCAACGAGGTGGCAGCAGTGATTCTGGTGGGCATTCTCGGATGGAAACTGGCGCTGCTTTATATCCTGGCTGGCCTGATCGTCGCCTGGTTTGGGGGTATTGTCATGCAGCGGTTCAAGCCAGAGCGCTGGGTTGAGGAGTATGTTTGGAAAATCCAGATGGGACAGGTTGCAGCACCAGAACAGGATGGGTCACTGAAAGGGCGGCACTGCTATGCCGCATCAGAAGTTAAAGAGATTGTCGGCAGAATCTGGAAGTGGGTTGTAGTTGGTATAGGTATCGGTGCTCTATTTCATGGATTCGTGCCCGAGAGTTGGGTTTCGGAACACCTGGCGTCAGGACGCTGGTATGACGTACCGACGGCCGTACTGGTCGGTATCCCCCTTTATTCGAATGCTACGGGGATAATCCCTGTAGCCGAAGCCATGTTAACCAAGGGAGTGGCTATTGGTACAACATTGGCTCTGATGATGAGCGTGGCGGCACTGTCATTGCCGGAGATGTTGATTCTGCGTAAAGTCATCAAGTGGCAGGCGCTTGCCTTGTTTGCGAGTGTTTTAGGGATTGCATTTATTCTCGTTGGCTGGGTGTTTAATCTGATTACCTGATGCTAGGCAGCCTCCGGCATTCGGCGACATCTCCCAATAATAAGCCGTCGCGTCCTATCACATCACGCCAAGAATCCATACCTCGAGGTGAGCGACATGGTATTCGCCGGGCAGCATGTCGGGTTTGAGAAATTTGCCGAGACGGCCATCCGTATCCACCTGTCGTAGCCAGGCGGCGGCGACATAGGCATCGTGCTGATCGGGCGTGCGATCTTCCCATGGATAACGCTTGCTCCACAGTGACGGGTAAACCTCCACCAGCGCAGACTTGCTCGCAGGGATTTTCCATCCGTCGAAGGGCCAGAAGTGGAGCCGTTCCACAAGCTGATTGCGCAGAAACCTTAGCCAGGGCAGTCCGGCGTGGGTGGATTTGGCCACCGAGCCGGGCACGTCGAAATGGAAGACCGACTTTGCTCCGGCCCGTTCCTCGGTGATGCGTCGCCAGCGGGCGCTCCCGGAACGGGCCTCGCCTTCGCCCCGCGAGCCGTGCCGAATGAAATCGACGTAGGTGTGTTCAGCGTCGGTCGGCCAGTGCTTCTGGAAATCATCGAGAAAGATCGACCAGTCCGGTTCCAAATGATGGAGTTCGAAATACCGCAGTGGAAAAGAAAAACCATGATCGATACCGACGATGGTCGGCACATCTTCGGACAACTGTGCTGCCAGCCACTCTGCCAGGCCGCGTCGTGTCCAGTATTTACGTGGGCTGGGTGGCGGTCCCACCTCCGCAGGTAATGACTCGCGGCTGGCCTCATAGACCCGAAGCCCCTTCAGACTGGAATCCGGGGTTTCCGCGCCAGAGTAGTCGATGCCGATATAGCGATGGAAGGCGGGAAACGTCATAAATTCTTTTTCAGAAATCTACTTGATCGGTTACTTGGTCGGTAGTTGATCGTAGAGGAAAGCATGTCGCAAGTCGATCTCGTGAGTTTGTTGCAAGTTGTCCCCTGTCACCCCGGAAGTCGATAGTTCAACTGATTGGTTGCCGCCTCTGTGGTGATTAGCGAAATCAGATTTTGATGCTGTTAAACAGGTTGTCGAGCGTGGCTTTTGATTCAATGGCAATGCCTTCGTCCCGGTCCAGAAGCTGGTCGATACCTGCTTTTAGCTGTTCGCGAAAAACTGCCTGTTTAGTCTCGCGCATCTGTTCTTGAAGGGTATCTCGTTCTGTCGGTTGCGATCGTTGTATGACGACTTCCGGTAGGCGTTTGGGCACATTCTGGCAACCCTCCACAACGATGGTCCAAGTGCTCGCATAAGGTCCCGCGCCAAGCGGATTTTGCATTGACCAAAAACCTGTTTGAGGACACTGCTAATGGTATGGACCCACCCCACTTCTAAACGGCCTCGTAATGGGCCAGGATGGAATTGTTATCAACCATCAAATAAGTGAGGGGGTCCGATATGAAGATTAGAACACTAGGGATTGATTTGGCAAAGAATGTTTTTCATTTGCATGGAGAAGATGCAAAAGGGAAGGTTGTGATCAGAAAGCGCCTGAGCCGAAATAAATTGCCAGAATTTATTGCTAACCTGCCGTCCTGTCTGATTGGCATGGAGGCCTGTGGCGGGGCCCATTACTGGGCGAGGACATTTCGTAAAATGGATCATCAAGTCAAGTTGATGCCGCCGCAGTATGTAAAGCCCTACGTCAAGACCAACAAGAATGATTACAACGATGCCGAGGCAATCTGTGAAGCAGTAAGGCGCCCCAATATGCGCTTTGTAGGGATAAAAGAGATAGAGCAACAGGATATTCAGAGCTTGCACCGAATTCGAAGTGGATATATGCAAGCCCGCACCAGACTTGTTAATCAAATCCGTGGATTGCTCTCTGAGTATGGCATTGTGATTGGAAGGCAGGTCGGACAGTTGAGGTGCCGACTGCCTGGTATTTTAGAGGATGGCGAGAATCAGCTTACTGAATTTGGTCGAGAGTTATTTTCAGGTTTGTATGAAGAATTGATCAGGCTTGATAGGCAGGTTGAGGCTTGCGACAAGCAGATCGAACGGATCTTTAAGGCAAATGAAGTCTGTCAGCGACTGGCCGAGGTTGAGGGAATCGGACCGCTCACGGCGACTGCGCTGGTGGCATCAGTGGATGATCCGCATGTGTTTCAAAAGGGTCGTCAGATGGCAGCTTGGCTCGGATTGGTGCCCAAGCAGCACTCAACAGGTGGCAAGCCCGTGTTGCTGGGGATCAGTAAACGAGGAGACCGTTATCTGCGAACATTGCTGATTCATGGGGCACGGTCCGTGGTATCGCGGACTGAAGGTAAAAGTGATGCCCGCAGTCTCTGGATCAACCAGCTCAAACAACGCTGCGGAATAAACAAAGCCTGCGTCGCCCTGGCGAACAAGAATGCCCGTATCGTATGGGCTCTAATGGCGCGGGGAGACGATTACCAGAAACCAGCAGAATTGCATTGAAAGCAGCTTATAGGATGACAGGAGAGTTAACCCACCAAAGGTTTGCGTAGGTAAATTTAGCGTGATGGCAAGATAGGTAAAACCGACTCTTTCGAAGACTGGTATGGGACAGGGCTCTAATGAAGCCGTACTGCTGTTGAGGTCGAAAGAGGGCAGAAACCATCAGGGCCAGGAGCATCAAGGCTCCAATAAAGGTCGAATATATGTCTGCAACCTGATCTGTTTATCGCAATGAAATTACCTTGCAAAAGGGGTGGGTCCATATATGTCCCGTTAACTTTCAAAGCAAAACCATCTGATTAATATCGGGTTGGTTCTCGCGTGGTGGGTCGCCTCTCAGCAATGCCATCAAATCCCGTTTTTCAAACAGATTGAGCTGTAATAACCGTAATACTTGTTGTGTGCTTTTCTGCAACTTCGACTGGAACTTGAGAAAGGCCAGAAGCAAATATATACACAACGCAATCCAGATCTGTGTCATGACCGCATTTTTACCGGTGCCCACAAACGATTTGATTTTCAGGTTTTGTTTAATCCATTTGAAAAATAGTTCGACCTGCCACCTTGCCTTGTATATGTCGGCAATCGTTCTGGCTGCAAGTTCGAAGTTGTTGGTCAGAAACACATAACGCTTTCCGGTTTCTGCATCCCGATAACCGATACGACGTAATTGTACTGGACACTTCTTTGCGGTCTGTGCGCCGGTAAACTCGATGGTTTGGTCGCTGGTCAATCCCTTACTTTTCAACACGGATCGACGACTTACCGTACGGTATTTTGCATTGGTCTTCAGCCGGGTGACAAAGAATATCCCTTTGTCCGTCAGCTGTTTATACCAAGCGTAGTCGTTGTAACCCTTATCAACCGTCACGATACTTCCCTTTGGGAATTCCAACGTGCGCCCTACCATCACATCATGCGTCTTACCTTCTGTCACCGTCACGAACTCAGGCAAATAGCCCGAATGGTTCAGCCCAACATGAAGT
>PKUO01000057.1 GCA_002869585.1 Sedimenticola sp. | reverse complement strand
TACAATTGCAGCAGCAGGAGATCTATCGTCAAAACGGGGAAATATACAGAAAAAACCTGTCAAGTACTTTTTTCAGATTTCAGCTGAATAGTTACGAAAATTCCTCATACCCAATAGAGCATTAATTTGTTCTGTTGTTGTTTCAGGCCTTTTTTCAATCCAATTAGCCAAACCAATTGCAGCTTCAATGAGATTTTATTCTTCTCTCAATCAGTACGAAGCGGTCTTTTTTTTACATATGTCCATCACGATTCTTTTACGCGCAACTATAATTGGGCGACTTGCTACGCATTGTGTATAACTTCCCGGAATAAATCATTCAACTCTGCCCTGACCTCGCGACTATCTTGTATATCTGGACGCCCCTGGCCCTTGAAGCTTTCACCATGCCTTTGTAACTCAGCCTCTATAAAGGCATTTATTTCGGGAATCGGCGGACCTAAACCTAATTCTGAGGAACTTTGCTTCGTTTCAAGTAGCTTAGCAATGTAAGGCCTGAGCAGGGGCGGCGCTACTGACTCAACCAACTCATGAAATTCGATAGGCGGTGGGCACTGGCATTCTTCGATGTACCGTATTGCCAATAGGGGCCGCAGCACATAGAAATACTTTTTCAGCCTAGCCTGGTCTTTGAAAAGGTATTCACGGGCATTTCCTCGCGCCATGCTGCTGTAATGATAGCAGAGCGCTGTGTGGTTTGCGGTTTTTTGTTCTAATTCATTTAATCGATCGGCAAATGGCCCATGCTCAATATACTTGATCGGACTCTTCAACCACTCTAAAAGGGCGCCGTTGGTTCGGGAGAAAAGGTAAAGTGCTTTCCGTACATCCCAACCACAACAATCTATTTCATCAACGATTGGGTATTCAATGACATCTCGTTTTTTCTCTACATCGAAGGACAAGTACCATTCTGCTGAGTGTGTATAAATAAATCGCACGTCATAATCAGAATCGGGAGATGCAAATCCCCAAGCGCGGCTTCCCGACTCGCATGCATAAAGTATGCGGACGCTGTGTTCAACTTCGGCAGCCCGCAGACGCTTTACAATTTTGACGAAAATTTCGGGATCAATCACAGTTAGGTATTTCCGAGAATAGTCACCCGATCCCCACTTGACCAACGCGACGACAGGAGCCTCCGGCGACCGTGGGGGGTGAAGTTGAAGTGATTGTTAGAGCTTGATAGTTTCAACTTCATTGTTCCCGTTCTCAGATGGCCATAATTTCGCCATATTTAAAACATCTTCAAACGGCTCATCAATATGGCTCGTTGTCGTAATATGATGCGATGAATCCATTCGGTCTTGATCAGTTAAATATAAATCCATGGCGAATTCCCACTGTTCGCAATGCTTTCCCCAAGCGCAGAATAGCTCAATTTCTCTTTTATATAGATCTTCAAAAATATATTGATATTCATTGGTATATTCTTTGTCTGTTGTCAGAATGACCTTGTTTGGTTTCATGGTCTTGTAGCTCTAGCTATAAATATACCCCACATATGTCCAATAATACTGAACGATTTATGTTGTCTATCTTCGGTTGCGCACATAGAAGTATCCAAAATACCTATGTTGCGGAAGTCGGCCGGCAGCGAATCCGTCTCAAGCTTTACAGTCATCGAACTGAAAAATCCTATATCCATTAGATTCGGCATTTTGTCAGATTTTATAAGACAACACCCTCGGGGTATGGGAAAACCTGAAATTAAGTCATTTTTATCCCACTTGGTTTTTGAACGCAAGGTTTCGACGCCAACACAAAACCCGGCTTTCAATGCTTTACTTTTTCTTTACCGTGAGGAAATGGAACTGGAAAGTAACCGTCCGGTGATCACGTCTTGATCTAGCAGCTGGTGCCGTCAAGATAGCGTCCACTTATTTTTTAGTGGACACTTGTTATGAATACATTAAGCGTACCCCCACCGTCGCGGAAGCGGCGCCGGTATTCTTCGGAGTTCAAAGCCCAGATTGTCGAAGCCTGCAAAACGCAGGGTGCGTCAGTTTCCATGCCTCACGTTGGCTGCGCGCCACGCCCGTGCTGTTCAGAGACACATCCTGCTGATCGTTCTCGGCAGTTTTCTCGACGGGTGCTGCCTTGTTCTTTTTCGGTTTTGTGCGCGCCTGCATCTCCTCCTGACTGCGCACCAGATCCTTTAGGCGCTTTAGCTTTTTCTCTGCCTTCTGCTGTTTCAGCAACGCCTTGTCGGTCTGTTTTTTGAGACGCTTTATCTCTTTTTTTAACTTATCTTTTTTCGACATCAGATCAATCCTTGCAGGTCAGACACCAGCGAAAAACAGATATTGCCACTAATCAATCAGTCGCTCCAGGGTCAGAAAGGTGTAGTCATAGGGGTTGCGTTCATCAGCCACATGCTCTTCCCGGCACAGTTCACGCCATTGGTTTGATTCGAACTCCGGAAACCAGGCGTCCCCCTCGATATGGGTATCTACCAACGTCAGGTACATCCGATCTGCAAACGGAATCATCTGCTGATAGAGGGTGGCACCGCCGACAATCATCACCTCCGGCACATCACCGGCGGCGGCCAGTGCCTGTTCGATACTGCCGACTAGGGTGCAACCCTCGGCGGTGTACTCCAGATTGGAGCTAATCACAATGTGCGGGCGCTCCGGAAGCAGACCTGGCAATGACTCCCAGGTCTTGCGGCCCATCACGATGGGCTTGCCGACGGTCAGCGTCTTGAAGTGCTTGAGGTCTGCCGGCAGTCGCCAGGGCAGCCGGTTACCGATACCTATAACCCGATCGGTCGACATCGCGGCAATGATAGAAATCAGGGGCTCATTCTTCTCCATAGAGAAGAATGATAGCACTCTGGAGAATCAGGAGATATTGTAGAGGTGATCGTCCAGAACGCTATAACTACCGCTGAATACGACAGCCCTTGAGTAGCCCGCCTGCCTGCGCTCGAGATTCTCGGCGCAGCTAACGCATTGTTTGCAGCCAGGGACAGCTTCCAGTCGCGCGGTCGGAATATGCGCCCCGCAATCATCACACAGCTGGCTCTTTGAGCCATGCCGCTTACCCTGCCTTAAACAAAACTGGAGTCGGTAGAGCGAAGACTGCAACTGATCTTCAATATATCGGTCGGCCAGATCGGCTATATCCATCGGTATTATCCTTCTGTCATTTCTAAATCTATTCCGCCATGTAACGCTTGCGCTTGACCGCCTTGATTTTGTCAACATCAACCAGGATCAGTCCATCGGTGCAATCCGCAAAACCCGGGTCTATTCCAAAATCGAGAAACTGCACACCCCCCTCTTCACAAAGCTCGGTATATTGCTTGTATAGGGTAGGTATGGTCAGATTGAACAGTGAAAGCTGATGCTTCAGACACAGCAGATCCCCCCTGTAGTCGTCACCCTGAAAAATACGCTCACACTCTCTCCGACTGTTGTCACTGACTCGATAGGGAAGTCTGGCCGCGGCGAGTGGTTGCTGACGGCCAAAATAGTGCAGAAAAAAGTAAACCAGCAGATCACGCGCCGGGCGCGGATAACTGGCGCTGATAGTCACCGAGCCGAACAGATACCGGACCTCAGGATGATGACGGAGATACGCTCCCAGACCCTGCCACAGATAATCCAGGGCACGCGAGCCCCAGTAACGGGGCTGGACAAAACTTCGGCCGAGCTCGAGGCCCGTGACCGCGTACCGCTCAAAGGCGCTGTCAAACTTAAACAGGCTTGAGGTGTAGAGCCCCTCCAGCCCTTTGTGATGAAAAATTTTGCCGGCATCGCCAAAACGATAGGCACCCACCAGTTCCAATACCTGATCATCCCAAAGAATCAGGTGGCGGTAGTATTGATCATAGCGATCAGTGTCACGCCGGCGTCCACTTCCCTCGCCCACCTTCCGAAAGCTGATCTCCCGCAGACGCCCGATCTCACGCATTACGCTTGATTCCGGTGACCAGTCGAGTAAGCTGATTTGCTTGCCATCGCCAGTCTCACCCAATACCTGCCCCTGACTGAGGTCGTGTCTCAGGTCCTGACGGGACTCGGGATGGGCAATACTCCTTTCGGTATTGAACAATCCTGGTTTGCGTTTCCCGATCCGGTAAAGATGCTTACGCAACATCTTCACCTTGACCCTGGACCTGATCCCGGGCAGATCGAGATGTTTGATTGGAATCAACTCACCGATGCGAAACCTGATGGTATTGGCACGCTGCCTGAACATCTCCTGCACCAACAGCAACGCGGCCAGCGGCTTGTATAACATGGAAACGCTGTAGAACAATGGTGAATTTCTGGCATCGATGTAGATCGGCAGGATCGACGAGCCCGATCGTCGGGCAAGTTGCAGAAAGCCTTGCTTCCAGTGAATATCACGAACGCCATTCGGACGCAGGCGTGAGACTTCACCCGCAGGAAAGATGACGACAACCTGCTCCCGCTGCAAGGCATCATGAATCTTCTTGATAGCCTGACGGGAGGATACGCCACCGAGATTGTCCACTGGCAGAAGCAGATCCCGGAGAGGCTCGATGGACATCAGCAGGTCATTAGCAACCACCCTGATATCCTTCCGTACCCGGCTGATCATAAAGATCAGCGCCAGTGCATCCAGCGCACCCAATGGATGATTGGCGATGATGACGACCCGGCCATTGGCCGGAATATTTTCCAGATCCCGACTGGAAACAGCGTAATCAAGCTCGAAATACTCCAGCACCTTTTCGATGAAATCCAGTCCGCGCAGCCCCTGATTTACTTCAAGAAAGCGATTGATCTCCTTTTCATGGAACAGCATCCGCAAAAACACCACCAATGATTGGGTGATTATTCTTGGTTTATGCGCAAAAAAATCCGGGTATTTATCGGTAACGACCTGTTCGACGCTCAGCACGCAGCTCTCTCCATAGGATCACTGGCGTGGAAGATTAGCGGCGATTTATTTCAGTCTGCTGGCAAAATGATGATAAAACGATGACAAGAGGTGTAAACGGACCAACAACACAAGCGTGGTTCAAACGGCCACCGGTGCCTTGATGTGAGGATGCGCCTGATAACCCTCCAGAGAGAAATCCTCGTAGGTGAAATCAAACACCGAGCGTACTTCGGGGTTGAGGATCATGACCGGCAGCGGCAGCGGCTCGCGGGCCAGTTGCGTCTCGACCTGATCCAAGTGGTTGGAGTAGAGATGCGCATCACCGAAGGTGTGAATAAACTCACCGGGTTCGAGACCGGTCACCTGGGCAATCATCATGGTCAGCAGTGCATAGGAGGCGATATTGAAGGGCACTCCGAGAAAAATATCCGCGCTCCGCTGATAGAGTTGGCAAGAGAGCTTTCCGTTCACCACATAGAACTGGAACAGGCAGTGGCAGGGCGGCAGCGCCATGTTCTCCACATCCGCCGGATTCCAGGCCGTCACCATCAGGCGACGCGAATCGGGATTGGTTTTGATCTGTTCAATCACCTGCTTGACCTGATCGATACTGCCGCCATTCGGGGTGGGCCAGGATCGCCACTGGTAACCATAGACCGGCCCCAGATTGCCATCCTTATCGGCCCAATCGTCCCAGATACTGACGCCATTCTCCTTGAGATAGCCGATATTGGTATCGCCTTTGAGAAACCACAGCAGTTCATGAATAATCGAGCGCAGGTGCAGCTTTTTGGTGGTCACCACAGGAAGTCCCTGAGAGAGATCGAAGCGCATCTGGTAACCAAACACACTCAGGGTACCGGTGCCGGTACGATCCTCGCGGCGTATGCCGGTGTCGCGCACATGACGCATCAGATCCAGATATTGACGCATGTCTTTTCCCGTTATCTCTTCTGTTGATAGGCCAAGATGAGCAGAACCGTGCCACCAAGCAGCATAGGCAGGGTCAGTAACTGGCCCATGGTCAACCAGTCGAATGCCAGATAACCGATGTGTGCATCCGGCATTCTCACCAGTTCCACCAGAAAACGGAACAGGCCATAACCGATCAGGAACACTCCTGAAATCGCCATGGTTGGCCGGGGTCTGGCGGAAAACAGCCAGAGGATGGCAAACAGCAGCAGACCTTCCAGGGCCGCCTCGTACAATTGGCTGGGATGCAGCGGCGGGGTCATCGCGCTGCCCGGCGCCAGTTGAAGTTTGTCCTGACACAGTTCCTGAAAGCGGTTGCAGGGCACCTGCATCGCCCAGGGCACATTGCCCGGCGCGCCCCAGAGCTCACCATTGATGAAGTTACCGAGGCGTCCGGTGCCCAGACCCACAGGAATCAGCGGGGCGATAAAATCGGTGCTCTGAAAAAAACCCTTACCATAACGTCGCCCAAACAGCCACATAGCCAGCAACACGCCAATCAGGCCACCGTGAAACGACATGCCCCCTTCCCAGATGCGGAACAGCATCAGCGGATCGTGCAGCAGCCCGGAAAAACCGTAGAACAGGATGTAGCCGATACGCCCGCCGAGCACCACGCCGAGCACGATATAGAACAGCAGGTCGTCAACCTCCTTGGCGCTCCAGCCTGATTCCGGCCGGGCTGCCCGCCACCGCCCGAGCCACCAGCCACCGAGAAATCCAACCAGATACATCACCCCGTACCAGTGGATTTTCAGCGGTCCGAGGGAGAGGGCAACCGGGTCTATGTATGGATAGGTCAACATGGGGCGGTATGGTACACCAGAGAGCTGCCGAGGATAAGACGGGGTGAGTGCTTGCGTCAAAAACAACATAATACGCAATGATAATTATCAATCAATCGTTGCCTATCCCTTGAAAATTCTCTATTGTCTAAATTGAAAAGCGGTGGGATTACAGAGCCATGCGACTGTTGCTGATCGAAGATGACAATCTGCTAGGCGAGGGCATACGCGACTGGCTGATCCATGATGGCTATGCGATCGACTGGTTCACCCGGGCGCAGGATATAGCCCATGCCATCAAAATAGAGCATTTTGATCTGATGATCCTCGACATCGGGCTGCCCGATGGCGACGGGCTGGCTGTGCTCAAACAACTGCGCGAGCAGGGCGAACAGATCCCGGTGCTGATTCTCACGGCCCGGGACGCCATCCACGACCGCATCGAGGGACTGGACTCCGGCGCCGACGACTACCTGGTCAAGCCTTGCGACCTGCACGAGTTGAGCGCCCGAATCCGCGCCCTGGTTCGCCGGAATCGCGGCAACGCCTCAAACGTCATCAAATGCGATGGTCTGACCCTGGACATGGAGACCCACCAGGTCCTGAAAAATGGCGACCCGATCGAATTCTCGCCGCGGGAGTTTTCCCTGCTGCAGACACTGCTGATCAACATGGGACGCCCGGTATCGCGCAACCGCCTGCTGGAGAGCCTCTATGATTGGGACAAGGAGATCAACAGCAATACCATGGAGGTGCACATCCATCACATCCGCAAAAAACTGGGTAACGGCATGATCCGTACCATTCGTGGACTGGGATACCAGATCGACCGACAGGACGAGCATTGAAATCAATTCGGATGCGCCTGCTGGTGACCCTCGCCACGGCATTCGTACTCGGCTGGATCGTACTGGCGCTGTTCATCCATACTGAAACGCGCCACGAAATCACAGAGCTCTACGATGCCGAACTGGCCCGCTTTGCCGACATCATCACCCACCTCCCGATCAACGAGGAGAGACTGGAAACAATGCACCAGCCGGGCATTGGCAGCGCAGAACTCGGCCACCGCTACGGCAATTTCATCAGCGTCCAGCAATGGATCGGCACAAGGCTGGTATACCGATCACAAAATGTCCCCGACTACCGTATAACCAGCGAAAACGGCTACAGCGATGTCATCATCGACAACGAACCTTGGCGTTTCTTTCAACTGGAGACCGGTGACAACGGCCTGCTGATTGTTGGTGAAAAATACCGGGTCAGAAACGAGTTGATCAACAATATCGCCGCCAACACCATTGCACCGATGATCTGGACCCTGCCGCTGCTGTTTTTCGCCCTGCATGTCGCCATATCGAAGGGTCTGAAACCACTTAAAACCCTTTCAAAAGAGGTCAGCAAGCGAGACCACCGCTCCCTGTTGCCGGTCGCCATCAACCAGGCGCCTGAGGAGGTCTGGCCACTCACCCAGGCATTGAACCGGCTACTGACGCGACTGCAGGAGGCCTTTGAGAAAGAGTCACACTTCACCGCCGATGCCTCACATGAACTGCGCACACCCCTGGCCGGCATCCGCACCCAGACCCAGCTTGCCCTGCGCCACTGTAAAGAGCAGGAGACCATCGCGGCGCTGAACAAGGCGCTGCAGGGCCTGGACCGCTGCGACCGCCTGGTCGAGCAGATGTTAACCCTGCACCGGCTCAACCCGGAACAGGCGGGCGAGCATTTTCAGCTGGTCGATCTGGTCGAACTCGCCAACTCCGCCTGTGAGGATCTCGCCCCCCAGGCCAGGGAGAAATCCATCCGCATCACCACCCGCTTTGACGAAACCTCGGAACCACTGCTCACCAGCGGCTACAGCCCGGGGCTCTACATCATGCTGAGAAACATTCTGGAAAACGCCATCCACTACACCCCGGAATGCTGCGAGATCCAGGTAGCCGTGACGACATCCGGCAAGAATGAGATCCGCTTGGAGATTACCGACAGCGGACCCGGCATTCCCGACGAAATCAGGCAACGGGTATTCAACCGCTTTTTCCGACAGCAGGGAACTGCCGTTCCCGGCGCCGGACTGGGACTCTCCATCGTCAAACAGATCGCTGACCTGCATAAGATCAGGCTGATTATCAAGAACCTGAAAACCGGTACAGGACTAAGGTTTTCCGCGCTGTTTAAGAAAGCCATTGATTCTTCTTGAACCAGATCACACTAACAACGACCTTTTTCCCGAGAGCGTGAAAGGGCACACATTTATCAAGGCTATAAATTAAGCCTTTCTTAATCATCCCTCCTCTAAAGTAAACGTCCCGGGGGCCACCACTGGCTTCCACTGGAGGGGAACTATGCAATCAAAATCGAACCAAAAAATAATCACTCATATCTGCCTGGGAATGATGCTTGGCATTTCCACGCTGGGTGATGCATTCGCCGACAGCGACAGATTTCAAATCAAAGAGAGCAAATGGGACAGAGGCGACCACGAACTGGTAGCCAAGGGCGAAGGCGCCAAGCGCCGCGCCACAGTCACGCTCAGAAGTGCTGCGAGCGGAACGGTAATCGGCTCCGTTCGCGCCGACAAGGAAGGCAAGTGGAAATTCAAAAAAGAGAATCCCGCTGTGATCCCCTGCGACCTGTCAGCGGAATCCGGTAACAAATCATCCACCAAACGCGTCACAAACGCACCATCCGACTGCGACGGCTCAGTTGCCGGCGGTGGTGACAATGGTGGCGGCGATACCGGCGGCGGCACCCCAACCTATACGGGTGGCAAGCTGGCCATCTTGGCAGCCAACGATCTGGGCATGCACTGTGCCGACCAGGATTACCGGATCTTCAGCATCCTGCCCCCCTACAACGTCATCAATGCACAGGTGATCGAGATGGGCCAGGAGCCGAGAATTCTCTCCCCAGCCGATGGCGTGGAGGTGACCTATTCAGCGATCCAGTCCAACATCCAGGATCCTAACGGCGCCAATCTACCGCCGATCGCGACTGACTCCGTCACTTCCACCAGCCAGAATGCCGCAGGCATTTTCAAATCCAACTTCTGGGATCCCGCCGGTTATGCTTCAAACGGCTTCAAGACCTACGAGCCGCTTTATCCAGTAGGCGTTCTTGGGGCCTTCCCGTTCGAAGCCGATCTCGGCCTGCCCGCACCGGACCTGGTACTGCTCTATTTCGGACCGGATGGCATACCCAACACCGGTGACGAGGCCCTGGCCGCCCATCAGACGGCAATGCCCAGCGCTATCAGCCACGATCCCCTGGTAACGGCGCCCTATAGTGCCAATGAGCCTCAACTGTTCGAAGGCTATGTAGAGCATCTGCCGTTCTTCATCAACCTGCCGATTGGCGCGACGATCGAGAACTTCAAGCGCTTCACCGCGGAGGGTATTCCCATACTGCCTACCGATGACCAGGGCCGGGAAAACGCCTATCCCCTGTATCGGGTGGAAGCGCGTGATCAGGGCTCCAAGGAAGTGCTTGCCCAGGTTGATGTTGTCCTGCCAGTCGCCTCCGAGGCCGACTGCCAGCAGTGCCACGCCAGCCAGCAGGTTTGCGATGCCACTACTGAGTACACCCTTACCTGTGACGACATCGCCAACACCAGCTCTTATGTCACATTCATCGAGGATGCCAATGATGCTCCAGGTGAAACCCCAGAGCAGCGGGTCATCAATGCCGCCAAGATCAATATCCTGAGACTGCATGATGACAAGCACGGCACCGATCTGGATGTCCGCCGCAATATCGTCTGCGCCAGCTGTCACTACACCCCGGCGCTTGACCTGGCCCATCTCGGCCCCAATGACGACAATGGCAAGGAACAGACCCAGCACATCTCCATGTCAAGGGCGATGCATGCCTCGCATGGCAACCTGAACAAACTGCCGAAGTTTGATCACCTGTTCCCTGACATGCCTCCTCCGAGCGAGCGCACCGTGGCACAACAGGAAGAGATCCTTCAGGCGGCCTGTTACAACTGTCATCCCGGCAAGCGCACCAAGTGTCTGCGTGGCGCCATGGGTGGCGGCGGTATCGTCTGTCAGGACTGTCATGGACAGATGGCGCAGGTCGGTGACGATTTCACCGAAAACTTCCCCATCGACGGCAGCATGGATCTGACCAAACGTGTGCCCTGGGCGAGTGAACCCATGTGTCAATCCTGTCACATCGGTGATGTACGCCAGGTTGCCCAGCTGAAAAACAGCGGTCAGTTGAATGATGTCAGCATCAACGCCACCGACAATAACGGCAACCCTGACGGTCTGCGGCTGAACATGGCCTACAACATCTCTGCCCACAGCATCAATGGCGGCAGCGATTCACTGGCCCTGCTCAACTACAGCGACTCTCGTTTCGCATCCAACAAGGCGCTCTATCGCCTGAGTGGCGGCGATGACGGCAGCGACAAGGGTCATGGTGGATTGAGCTGTGAAGGTTGTCACGGCAGCACCCATGCCATCTGGCCGAACAAGAATGCACTGGCCAATGACAATGCAACCTCGACCAGCGTGCAGGGTCACACCGGTACCATCATCGAGTGTACCGTCTGCCATGAAGGCAGCCTTGGCAACACCCTGGAAGGACCGCACGGCATGCACCCGGTAGGCAACACCAGCTTCTCCGACGGCGGCCACGAAGACATAGCGGAGAACAACCCCAACGCCTGTCGCGCGTGCCACGGTCAGAATGGTGAAGGTTCAGTCCTGTCACGCACAGCCACTACACGCACACTGCAAGGCAAGGAAGATAATGAGACCTTCGTGTTAGCCAAAGGTACACCGGTAACCTGTACCCTCTGCCACGAAAACGAACTCTAACTTACAGTTCATAACCTGTTTTTAACCCTCCCCGTGCAGTCCTGGTACTGCACGGGTTTTTTCTGTCTGCATGCCTGGGCTTTACAGGCTAAACACAAAGTTAAGCAACAGCAGGCCGATGGCAATCCAGCCCACCGTCTGCCAGATGCGGTCGATGCGCTCCCTCCGACGCTGCAACCGGGCAACCCGGTCGCTGAGCTGTGCACTGAGTTCACTAGCTTTCAGATCGGGGTGGAGATAGACACACTGGTGGTTCAATCCGTCGGCCTCGATATCCGCAATCGCGGTCAGCAGATCACTGCGATAGATCCTGTTCTCCAGATCCACCAGCCGCCGCCTCAGCAGATCGTGGGCGTGCATCAGCGCCGTTGATATATCAGAAAAGCGCGCGACATAGCGAATGCAGGGGTCCGCTTCGCCCGGAGCGCTGGTATCCGGCAGATAATCCGCGGTAACCAGACGCACCAGCCCGGGATGAGAGGCACTGGTCTCGACATAAAGATAGCCAGGATGCATAGATGTTCACCCCTCCCCGTAAAAGCCAGATGCATCACAGACCATATTACCCCTGGTACTGGCCGGAAAACACCAGCAAGCCTGCAATGAGAATAAATCACCTATTCTTGAATTTAGGAATAAAATAGTAAAAACAGAAGAAAATGCTTAAGAAATTGAATCTGCTGCCGATCTAATCAGGGCGAGTTAAACGGATACGGGAAAACAGATGTTTATGAACACAGACAATCACGCAACAGCGACCACTCTGGGTCACCGGATGCGCATGAAGCGCCAGGATAAGGGCTGGACCCAGGAACAACTGGCGGTGCGCGCCGGTACCAACCAGGCCGTCATACAGAAGATCGAAAATGGCAAAAGCCTCAGGCCGCGCAAGATCGATCAGATCGCCGAAGTCCTGGAGGTGAACCCCGCCTGGCTGATGTTTGGCGACGAGGCGACTCCAACCCTCTCGGACGAGGCTTTTGAAGTAGCCAAGGCCTGGGACCTGATGGGCGAGCCCGACAAATCGCGATTACGCCAGGAAATACTCCAGCGCACCTGAGCCTGCCTCTGTCCCTTTGCCAGCCCTGGACTAGAAAGCCGGAAGCGAGCGGAAATAGAAGGTTTTCAGGTACGCTGTCTCAGGCATTGCCGGATGTATCGGGTGATCCGGCGACTGGTAGCCCTGCTCAAGCAGCTGCAGACTCCTGTCGGTATGCCGGCCGGCCTGTTGCGCCAGCTTCAGAAAGGCATCATGCGACAGGTGATGGGAACAGGAGGATGACACCAGTATCCCGTCCCGGGAGAGCAGTTGCAGCGCCATTTGGTTCACCCGTCGATAGGCCAGCTCCCCTTCCTTGATATCCTTGCGCCGCTTGATGAACGCCGGCGGATCCACCATCACCACATCGAAGCGTTCCCGCGCCGCCCGCAACTCGCGCATCACCTCGAACGCATCGCCTCGCTGGACCTGCACCCTGCCTGCCACACCATTCAGCCCGGCGTTATTTGCGACCGCATCCAGCGCCGCCTGCGAGGCATCGACGCACACCACCTGTTGCGCGCCCCGGGCAGCCGCCTGCACACCCCAGGCGCCAACATAGCTGAAGACATCCAATACCCTGGCCCCGGCCACATAGGGGGCGATACGGCCGCGATTGAATGCCTGGTCATAGAACCAGCCGGTCTTCTGCCCCGCCTGGGCAGGCACCTGGAACGAACAGCCCTGCTCCTGCACATCCAGTACCTCAGGATAATGATCGCCGGCGATCTCGGTGTAGAGCTCAAGTCCCTCCAGCTCACGCATCGAGCTGTCGTTGCGAAACAGCACCGCAGCGGGTTTCAGCACCTTGTGCAAGGCGGCCAGTATTTCGGCCTTTAGCCGCTCCATGCCGGCGGTGGTGATCTGCACCACCAGGTTGTCGCCATAGCGATCAACCACCAGCCCCGGCAGACCATCGCTCTCGCCAAACGCCAACCGGTAATAGGGGGCGGCGTAAAAGCGCTGGCGCAGCGCCAGGGCGATATTCAGGCGATGCACAATCAGTGATTCGCTGAGTGGATGCTCGCTGTCGCGGCTGACCAGACGGGCGCTGATCAGTGAGTGAGGATTCACATACCCGCTACCGACCCACTTCTGCTGATGGGTGAAGATATCCACCGGCTGTCCCGCTTCGAAGCCCTGCATCGGGGTCGCCTGGGTATCCACCTCATTGCTGTAAATCCAGCAGTGTCCAAAACGCAAGCGGCGGTCCTGGTCTTTTTTCAGGCGGATTGGGGCGAGGCTCATGGGGGTTACCTTCAGGGACATTGTGCGGGTGGAAAAATCAGGCGCAAGCGTAGCAGATTTGACAGATAAAATCCGCATCACTATATTTCACCGATATATATTGATCCGATATAACCATAAATTATGGATGTGAATAATCTCTGTCTCGGGGTGCTCTGTCTGGGCGAGGCCTCGGGTTACGAAATCAAAAAGATGTTCGAGTCCGCCTTCAGCCACTTCCAGGCGGCGAGCTTCGGCTCCATCTATCCCGCCCTGGCGAAGCTGACCGAGGCCGGTCTGGTGAGCTTTCGCGAGGAGCCACAGGAGAAAAGGCCGAACAAGAAGGTGTTTCAGATCACCGAACCGGGTCGCCGGCAGATCATGCAGAAACTGGCCAGTACAGAACCGGCAGATCAGTACCGCAGTGATTTTCTGGTGCTGATGATGTTTGCCCACCTGCTGGCACCTGAACGACTGGCCGAGGTCTTTGCACAGCAGGCCGAGAATCTCAAGACCGAGATTGCAACCCTTGAGAAGATTCTCCAGGAGGGCTGTCACCTGACCGCTGGCATGCGTTTCACCATCGAATACGGCATCGCCGCCAACCAGGCCATCTACAGACTGATGCAGACACGCAAGCAGACCTTGCTGAGCGAGATCAAACAGGAACAGGACCACCGTGAGAATTGACACCCATTACATGCGCCAGTTCAGACAAGGGCTGTTATTGCTCTGCCTGCTGGTCCAGACCGGCATCGGCCTCTCCGCCGACCAGGCCATCACCCATGTCACCACCACCCCACTCGGCAGCCAGATCTTCTATCCCCGTTTCAGCGCGCCGGCCACCGCCCTGAGCCTGAATGAGAGCCGGATCAGCGCGGAGATCTCTGGCCGTATAGTGAGTCTCGAGGTGCGTGTTGGCGACCGGATCGCCCGGAAAGAGCCACTTGCCGAACTCGACTGCCGCAGCAACCAGATCAGGCTCAGGCAGGCGCAGGCCGCGCTCCAGGCCACCCAGGCGAGAGTCAATCTGGCTGAACGGCAGTTTCAACGCAGTCAGTCCCTGCGTAAGGCCAAGAGCATTTCCGAAGAGCTCTACAACCAGCGTGAGGCCGATGTGGCGACCTCCAGGGCCGACCGCCAGGCGCAACAGGCCAGTATCGAGGAAGCACAACTCAACATAGAACGTTGTACCCTGCGCACCCCGTTTGACGCCATTGTTCTCGAGCGCCTCGCCAGCGAAGGCGAGTGGATTAATCCCGGCCAGGCGGTTGTGCGTCTGCTCGACAGCCAGCAACTGGAGATCTCCGCGCAGATTCCCGTGGACCAGGCCGATTCACTGGCCGGGGCATCGCACATCATGTTCGAGGAGAGTCACGGCGAATACCCTCTGCAGCTGCGAGAACTGCTGCCGGTGATAGAACCGCGCAGCCGCAACCAGGAGGCGCGCCTGCTGTTCAGCGAACGCCTGGCGCTGCCTGGCAGCAGCGGTCGCATCAATTGGCAAAGCGCCGCGCCCCATCTACCCGCCGATCTGCCGGTTCGCCGTGGCGATCAAATCGGGCTGTTCATCGCCAACGCCGGCAAGGCGCAGTTCGTGCCCCTGCCCGGTGCCCTGGAAGGCCAGCCTGCCGCTACCGAACTGCCCCCGGAAACCGAGATCATCATCGAGGGCCGCCTGGGCCTGAACGACGGTGATCCAATCCAGATCGCCCCGATTGAGGTCGCTGAGTAAATGCTCAAGAAGCTCTATCAGAACCATGTCCTGGCAAACCTGACCTTCGGTCTGGTGCTGATGGTCGGGTTTCTCTCCTATGGGCTGATGCCGCGCGAACAGGACCCGAGCATCAACTTCAACTGGATCGATATCACCACGGTACTGCCCGGCGCCAGCGCCAGCGATGTGGAGAAACGCATCACCGAGGTGTTGGAGCGCAAGATCCGCCGGGTGTCCGACATCAAATTCGTCTCCAGCGTCAGCCGGGAGAGCATATCCAGCGTCCTGGTACGCTTCGAGGACATCGAGCCCCGCGTGTTCGACAAGCGCATCGCCGACCTGCGCCGCGAGGTGCAGAATGCCGAAAGTGAACTGCCGGACGAGGCCAGCTCGCCGTTCGTGTTCGAGATCACCACCGCCAACGCCTTCCCCAGCGCCACCATTGCGATAGTCGGCAGCGCCGATGATGAAAACCTGCGGCGCCAGGCAGAGAACGTCAAGAAGGATATCGAGCGCATCAAGGGAGTGGACCGCCTGCTGGAGACCGCGCTGCATGACCCCGAACTGCAGATCAACTTCATCCCGGAACGGCTGGAAGAGGCGGGCATCCGACCCTCGCAACTGGCCGATACCGTTGCCCAGAACTTTATCGACCTCTCTGCCGGCAGCACCCGGATCAACGATCAGAACTGGCTGGTACGCACCATCGGCAAGGAGAGTGACCCGGAATATCTCGCCAGTCTGCCGGTGCTGGGGGCAAACAGCGAAATCCCCCTGGGACAGCTGGCCGAGGTAGTGCGTGCGCGTGAGAAGGCCAACAAGGCGGTACGCTACAACGGCCGCCCGGCGGTGATGCTGGCCATTACCAAGAAGGAGAGCGCCAATACCCTGGATCTGGTGGAGCGCATTGTCGAGTATATCGGTGAGCGCAACCGTTTCGGCGACCAAACAGGAGTCGAGGTGGTGCTGATCGACGATCAGACCGAGATCACCCGCAATGCCCTCAACATCATGCAGACCAACGCCGTGCTCGGGCTGTTCATGGTGCTGTGCGTCACCTGGCTGTTTCTCGGCAGTCGCATCTCCCTGCTCACCACCATCGGCATCCCCTTCATTCTCGCCGGCACCTTCTGGGCCCTGAGCAATCTCGGACAGACCCTCAATGTCAGCGTACTGCTCGGGGTGGTGATCAGCCTGGGTATGCTGGTGGACGATGCGGTGGTGGTGGTGGAGTCTATCTACTACCGCCTGCAACGGGGCTCCGACGCCCTGACCGCCACCCTCGAAGCCCTCAAGGAGGTGGTGGCACCGGTGACCACGGCCGTGCTCACCACCATGGCCGCCTTTCTGCCCCTGATGCTGCTGCCCGGCATTCTCGGCAAATATATGTTGATCATCCCCCTGGTGGTGACCGTCGCCCTGGCGATCAGCCTGGTCGAGGCCTACTGGATGCTGCACGCCCATATCCTCGGCGCCCGGATCAACTTCGACCGTCCCTCACGTTTTCACCGCACCCGGGTGAATGCCCTGCACTGGATCCGGATCAACTACACCCGCATTCTGACCCGGGCGATGCGCTATCCAAAGAGCATTCTCTCGGTGATGGTGCTGATGTTCATCCTGGCCTTGGGCGCCACCATGGGTGGCGCGGTAAGGATGGACTTCTTCGCCGCCGACCCGATCCGGCTGTTTTATGTCAGCCTTGAGATGCCAGCCGGCACGCCCCTGGATGTCACTCTGAAAAAGGTGCAGCAGATCGAACAAAAGGTGCGGGAGCGGATCAGACCCGGCGAGGTGCGTAATATCCTCAGCTATGCCGGCCAGCAGTTCACCGAGACCGCTCCATTCTTTGGCGACCACTACGGGCAGGTGCTGGTGGCCCTCAATCCGAAGACCGAGGCGCTGCGCGCCGTGGATGAGATGATCGAGTCCATGCGCCGGGATATCGTCTCCACCCCCGGCCCGAGCAAAATCACCTTCCTGCGCCTCTCCGGGGGTCCGCCGACCTCCAAACCGATCATCATCAAGGTGCGTGGCGACGCCATCGACACCATCCGCGCAGCGGTGGCCGACCTGAAGCAGGTGATGAGCGGGAACCCGGCAATCCGCGATATCACCGATGATGATAGCCAGGGGCAGATGTCCATGAGCTTCAAGGTCAACCAGGATGCCGCCCGGCGAGCCGGACTGTCGCCAGCAGAAGTGACCCGCACCATCCGCCTGCTGATCGACGGCGAGGTGGTGGCGAAGATGCAGGATCGCGGCGAGGAACTGGAGATTCGGGTACGCGCCAAACCCGAGGTGCTGGAGGATATCCGCTCGATCGGCAACTTTACCCTGCCCCTCTCCGATGGCGGTCGCATGCCACTGAAAGAGCTGGTCGAGAGCGATGTGCAGCCGACCCTGGGTAATATCCGCCACTACAATTTCCGCCGCACCATCACCATCGAGGCAGACATCGACAAGACCCTGACCGATACCGTGAAGGTAAACGCCGAGATTCTGGCCGAATGGGACAAGATCCGCGGTCGCTATGCGGACATCGACCTGGATTTCTCCGGGGAACTGGACGACATTCAGGAGAGCATCGATTCAATCCTGGTGCTGTTCCTGTTCGGCGTCGGGCTGATGTACATGATCCTCGGCACCCAATTCAAGAGCTACTTCCAGCCGCTGATGATCCTGGCCACAGTACCCATGGCCTTCACCGGCGTAGTGATGGGCCTGCTGATCACCAGCAACCCGCTCAGCCTGTTCACCATGTACGGTGTGGTGGCGCTGGCCGGTATCGCGGTGAATGCGGCCATTGTCCTGATCAGCGCCGCCAACGAACGCCTGCGCAACGGCATGAGCGTACTGCACGCCACCATTTACGCCGCCCGGCGACGGGTGATTCCCATTCTGATCACCTCCATGACCACCATTGCCGGGCTCTTCTCACTGGCCACCGGGCTGGGTGGTCATTCGCTGGTATGGGGTCCGGTGGCCACCGCCATCGTCTGGGGCCTGGCGGTCTCAACCCTCCTGACCCTGATTGTGATACCACTGCTGTATCGTATATTCATGGGCAGCCGCAGGGCGGTAGCCCGACGCCAGCGGGACGGCGCCTGAGCGGAGGCAATGGGCGAGCGGGCGCAATTCTGGCTACAGCTGACGGTCTTCTCACTGGTAGCCGCCTCCTTCACCAACGTCTACATCACTCAACCGGTGTTGCCGGTGCTGCAACAGGAGTTCGGTGCAGACCCTGCGACCGTCTCCTATACCGTGGCGGCGGTGATTCTCGGCATCGCCCTGGCCAACCTGCCGTTCGGCGCGGCGGCCGACCACTACCCGATTCGCCCGATCATCCTGATCGGCGGCCTGACCGTCGCCAGCGCCGGCATCATCTGCGCAATCACCGATAACCTGTGGATTCTGATTGGCGCACGCTTTCTGCAGGGTCTGTTCATTCCGGCAATGACCACCTGTCTGGCCGCCTACCTGGCCAGAACCCTACCGGTCGAGCGCCTGAACGTCATCATGGGGGCCTATATCTCCGCCACCGTTCTCGGCGGATTGGGTGGCCGCTTGCTGGGCGGCTGGATTCACCCGCCACTGCACTGGCGCTACACCTTCGTCTCGGCCGCGCTGCTTATTCTGGTTGCAGCGGCCGTCGCACTGAAAACCCTCCCAAAAGATCACGCCCAGCCAAGAGAAACGACCACTAACGGCGGCTTTCTCAAACTGATCAGGCGTTGGGAACTGCTGCGCATCTACCTCACCGCCTCCGGCAGCTTTTTTATCTTCTCCTCGGTGTTCAACTTCCTGCCCTTTCGGCTCAGCGCGGCACCCTTCAACTTCTCCACCGAAATCATCACCCTGCTCTACCTGACCTACGTCATGGGCATTTTCATGGGACCAACTGCCGGTCGCCTCGGCAATCGCTTCGGCAACGGGCCGATACTCCTGGCCGGCACCCTGCTGCTGGCCCTGGCGCTGATTCTGGTCTCACTGCCGTCGCTGATCGCAGTGGTTGCCGGGCTGCTGACCCTCTGCACCGGCTTCTTCGCGGTCCACGCCGCGGCGGTCGGTGCGCTGAATCGCAAGGTCAGCAGTGGGCAGGGCAGGGCCAACGCCCTGTATGTGCTGTTCTACTACCTGGGCGGCTGGATCGGCATCTCCGTCTGCGGCCTGATGCTGGAGCAGTTCCAGTGGCCAGGTGTCATCTTCACCTGCGCACTCCTGCTGCTGGTGCCGTTGATGGCCGGGGTGTCGGAGTTGCGCCATAAAACCCAGGCGCCAGGCTAGCCTGGCCCAATCCCTGATCACCAACGGCATAAAACCCCACTACAAACAACAGGAAGCAGGCTATTTTCCGTATATAATGGATGTTTCCCGCCGAACGGGAGAGCCCTGTTGTAATCAGAACACTGAGAAGGCCAAACATCGTGAAACTGAGTCTGGAAGAGTTCCGAGCCTGGAAAAACAAGAGCATTACCCTGCTCGGCATGTCCGGCGTGGGCAAGACCCATCTGTCGAAAACCTTGCGCAGGTACAACTGGTTTCACTACTCCGGCGACTATCGCATCGGCACCCGTTATCTGGATGACCACATCCTCGATGTCATCAAGCAGCAGGCGATGCGCCTGCCGTTCCTGCGTGGCTTGCTGCGCAAGGACTGGATCTATATCCGCAACAACATCAAGGTGGACGATCTCGGCCCGGTGCTCTGCTTCGTCGGCAAACTCGGCAATCCGGCCCTGGGCGGCACGCCGCTGAAGGAGTTCACCCAGCGCCAGGCCCTCTACCGGCAAGCGGAAATCGACGCCATGATGGATGTCCCCGCCTTTATCCGCAAGGCCCAGGAGATCTACGGTTACCAGCACTTCGTCAACGATGTGGGGGGCAGTCTGTGCGACCTCGAAGATCAGGGGGTGATCGATCTACTCGACCGGCACAGCCTGATCCTCTATATCCAGGCAACCGAGCCTGGTGAAGAGGAGGAGTTGATTCAGCGCGCCGTGGACGACCCCAAACCCCTCTATTTTCGCCCGGCGTTCCTCGAGGAACAGTTGCGCGGCTACCTGGAGGAAAAGGGACTGGAATATGCCGCTGAGATGGATCCGGATGATTTCACCCGCTGGATCTTTCCACACCTGTTCCGTTCGCGCATCCCCCGCTACAAGGCGATTGCCGAACCCCTGGGCTACACCGTTACCTCGAAAGAGGTAAGTCTGGTGCGCGACGACCAGGACTTCATCGGCCTGCTCGAACAAGCCATTGCCCGCAAACGCTGGCGCTAACCGGAGCCGTTACCATGCCACTGGTATCACATAACGATCTGCCGACTTTCAATCGCCTGCGGCAAAACGGACAGACCATCCTGCAGCCGACACGCGCCTCCCAACAGGATATCCGCGAACTGCATATCGGCCTGCTCAACATGATGCCGGATGCCGCCCTGGAGGCCACCGAGCGCCAGTTCTTTCAACTGGTCGGCGAGAGCAATCCGATCGCCCAGTTTTACGTGCACCCGTTCACCCTGGATGAGCTGCCGCGCGGGGAAAAGGCGCGCGCGCATATCGACAAATTCTACGAGCCATTCGACAAGATCCGCGAGGACGGTCTGGATGCGCTGATCATCACCGGCGCGAATGTCACTCACCCCGATCTGGCCCAGGAGCCCTTCTGGGAACCTCTGAGCGATGTGGTCAACTGGGCCCATGAGAATGTCACCTCCACTATCTGCTCCTGCCTGGCAACCCATGCCGTGCTGCAACACAGTCACAAGCAGAAGCGCCAGCCACTGGGCTTCAAGCGCTGGGGCGTCTATCCGCACCGGGTGATACACCGAACCCACCCCCTGGTGCACGACGTCAACACCCGGTTTGACGTCCCCCACTCGCGCTTCAACCACATCTCCCGCAATCAGTTCGAAGCCGCCGGCCTGCACGTGCTGGTGGAGAGTGAAGCGGCGGGCGTGCACCTTGCGACCAGCAGGGACGGTTTTCGGGTGATCTTTTTCCAGGGCCACCCCGAATACGAAACAATCAGCCTGCTCAAGGAGTTCAAGCGCGAGGTGTTGCGCTATGCCACCGGTGCACGTCGTGATTATCCGCCCTTTCCGGATAACTACTTCCTGTCGCGCGAACAGGCCATTCTCAACGAATTCCGCCTGCGCCTGGACAATGCGCTGGGGAACGACTCGGCCCTTCCTGAACTGCCCGAGCACCTGATCACCGGGCACCTGGACAATACCTGGCACGACACGGCAGAAGGGATCATCGGTAACTGGATGGGTCTGGTCTACCAGATCACCCACAGGGAGCGCAAATTGCCGTTCATGGATGGCATTGATCCTGACAATCCGCTGGGTTTGGACCTGTAAAAGCTATACTTGAGTAGAAGATGCACAGGCCGCTGTCTCCAGGCCTGTCACTCTGCCCGCGATAACAAGGCAAGGGGTTTGCCGGGATATTCTGATGCGTTTCTCCTGTTAAGGGGGCATGGCCATGCGACGCGCAAACTCACGCACGCGCTTCAAGCGATTCCTCAAAGACGTCTCCGTTCACACGCCGTTTACAAAACTGGTACTTTTGCTGATTTTACTCTGGCTGCTGTTTTCCGCTGGCATCTACCTCGCAGAAAAGAATGTCGAAGGGGCGGCCATCAACTCCTATGGCGAGGCTCTGTACTGGGGTGTGGCGGCATTTTCCACGGCCGGCATTGCCGATATGCCCACATCCGGTCTGGCCCTGCTGTTTGGCGGCCTGTGGATTGTGGTGGGCTCGGTACTGTTTTTTGGCGCTATCGTGGCCACGGTGACAACCTACTTCATGCGCCCCATGCAGCGCCCACACAAAAAGATCATCGACACCATCGAGTACAACCTGGAACAGCTGAATGATCTGACTGTCGATGAGCTCGACCTGCTCAAGGAGACGGTTGACACACTGATCGTTCATGTCGAACACCTCAAGAAGAAGCAGACGAGAGGTTAAATAAAAAAAGGGGAGGAGTTGCCTCCTCCCCCCGTTGGGTCAGATGTCTAGACCAGCGAATGATTAATCATCGTGGTCGTCGTCATCTTCACGGTCGTCATCATGATCATCGTCGCGATCATCATCTTTCACGCGTCCCTTCTTACAGCTTACCGTTGTTTCACCTGAGACGGTGTCATTACCTGGGTTCGCGTTCTGGTCTGCAGTGACTGTTGCCGTCCACTGGAGTGGATAGTCTCCGGTCTGCAGACACACGATGTCTGCCTTGAACTTGAACTTGGTCAACCGTTTTCCAGGCTTGACCTGCTTGCTGACCGATTCACGCTTAACGGTCACCCTGATCCCTTCAGATGGAGCCATCACAGCAAGAGTGGCTGTGGCCCCTTGGGCAACCGTACCATCACCCACCGCAATGATCTGCATGGACTTTTTCTTGCCTACTCTGATCTTTTTAGAGTCGACTGCCCAAAGCTCTCTCAGGTACACATCTGCACCAGTCACTACCGGCGCAACTGTCACAGTAGTCCCCGCAGAGTCCGCTACACCCATATCATCAGTCACCGTCAGTGTAACGTTGTAGGTATCCGCCACATCATAGGTGTGCGCCGGTGTCGGACCAGTACCGGTTGTTCCATCACCGAAGTCCCAATCATAGGCAAGGATATCACAGTCATCAGAAGAGCCGGTTCCATCGAACTCCACGGGCAGTCCCAACGTACCGCTGTATGGGCCATTGGCATCAGCCACTGGGGCCTGATTACCCACACCGATAGTGGCAGTAGTCGTTGCCGAATCCCCGGCATTACTATTGTCCGTAACGGTCAGCGTTACATTGTAGGTTCCATCTGTTGCATAGGTATGGGTTGGAGTGGGACCAGTTCCGGCTGAACCATCGCCAAAGTCCCAATCGTAGGCGACAATGCTACCGTCCGAATCGGTTGAACCGGTGCCATCGAAACTGACTGGTTCACCCACTGTACCGTTGTACGGGCCATTGGCGTCGGCTACTGGTGACGCATTGTCCACGGCACCGATGTTTGCAGTAGTGGTATCCTGATTGCTCGCGCCCTCATCATCGGTCACTGTCAGGGTCACATTGTAGTTGCCCACTGCGGCATAGCTGTGGCTTGGGTTAGACCCGGTAGCCGAGTTACCGTCACCGAAGTCCCAGTCATAACTGACTATCGATCCATCCGGATCATTGGAGCCGCTGCCATCAAACCCCAGAGCAACGCCCACTGTACCGCTGTAGGTACCACCGGCGTCAGCGATCGGCGCCTGATTACCAGCATCGATTGTAGCCGTACTGTTGGCTGAGTCTGTCACACCCTGATCATCGGTCACTGTAAGGGCAACGTTATAGGTGCCTGGCGATCCATAGGCATGGCTGGGCGTTGCGCCGCTTCCACTTGAACCATCGCCGAAGTCCCAGTCATAACTGACTATCGATCCATCCGGATCGTTGGAACCGCTGCCGTCAAAACTCACCGCGACATTCACGGTTCCGGAATAGGGACCATTGGCATCGGCCACCGGGGCCTGATTCCCAACGCCGATCGTGGCGGTTGTCATGGCAGAATCGGTATCGCCGGCATCATCGGTTACCACCAGTTCGACATCGAATGTGCCTGTGCCTGCATAGGTGTGGGTCGGGGATTGCCCCGTACCTGTACTTCCATCGCCAAAGTCCCAGTCATAGGCAACAATGTTCCCGTCCAGGTCATTGGAACCACTGCCGTCGAAGGCCACCGGAACGCCTTCCGTCCCGGTGTAAGGGCCATTGGCATCGGCGGTCGGCGGCTGGTTGCCATCCGCCGGATCAAGATCTCCGGCAACACCTGATGGTGGCAGCGCAGCACTCGTCAGGAGGCTGCTAAAATTATAGATTTCATTAGTGGCACCCGTGGTCCAACCGGGCTGGGTGTTGAGATTGATCTCCTCCAGGTTGGTGGAACCGGTCGGATCATTGTCGGAATCGAGATTTTCAATTGCCGCAAAATTCCGGCCACTCTGCATGTAATCCCAACCATAGGCATTCAATCGTGAACGGCTATCTGGATCGTGACAGAGTGTACAGTCACGTCCAGATGCCGCGACATTTTCATCTGACAGCGAAGACGGATAACGGCTTTGCCAAGCGTTAAGAAAACTGCTTTCAGCCTGCACGGCCGTCACTGGTGCAAGCGTTACCAGAGATACGGCAATGGGTAATAGTTTCAACCGCAATAGTTGCGGTTTCGAAATTTTGGAAAACATACTCTCTCCTGATATGTGCATTTTGAAACGCCCTCTGAAATAGAGGCGATTTCTCATAACGTGAAATGAGTCACTAACGTTCTAGTGGCCTATGCACCGTGAAATGCATGGTGATGAAGCCCAACCCGAAATACTTCAAACCGTGGCTGATCTGTGTCAGCTGGAGAGTTTCTGCAGCTCCGGCCAGATAACTTGCCCTCACTGCAGGGTGCCAACACTACTCCCGCTTCAGGCAGGAAAAACCTCGACCCAATCACACTGTCGCCTGTTTATTTCTAAAGGCGCGACCAGATCACATAGCGATTTTCCAAAGCACTATTTGCGGTACGAGGGAGACGGGTTGCACATAGACAACCGCAATTTTTAAGCAGGAATTACGAAAGCGACGAATGAACGCGAAAGAAAATAATGACGTTTTTTATCAGGTCTAATCAGTCTGCGATTGAGCACCTCAGCTTCAGTATGGTCGCTTTATTGTGCTTTCCCGCCACTGGGCAAACACCTCCAAGGCCTCTTCTCTCTGAATCTGCCGGGCCTTGATTGTCCGATCACGGGGTGGCTTGCTCAACTCTTCGCCAATGAAACGATCATCAAAACCGATCTCGGCGGCATCCTGCTCGCTGGCGGCGAAATAGATCTGCTCGATATGCGCCCAGTAGGCCGCGCTGAGACACATGGGGCAGGGTTCGCAACTGCTAAAGAGTTGGCAGCCTTCGAGATGGAACTGCCCGAGGTGTTGAGCGGCATCGCGGATCGCCTCCATCTCGGCGTGGGCCGTGGGATCATTGCGACCCACCACCCGGTTCCAGCCACGACCGACAATCTGCCCATCTTTGACAATCACCGCGCCGAAAGGCCCGCCATCACCTCGTTCAACACCGCGCCGGGCAAGGGCGATGGCCTCTGACATGTAGATTTTATCCACAGAGCAATCCTATTGCAGGTTATGTGTGGGGGTTCAGTTTAGAGCCAATTCAACAGCAACGAAAAGGGTATCTGGTCAGTTCAGGGACTAAACCACGTATTTTGGGCCTTGATGGGATAGCGTTTTCTGCCATTATCGTCTCAAGGCATAACCGATGAAATGAGAGAAACCATGCAAGGCAACCGACTTCAGGACTGCACCAGCCCCTACCTGCAACAACATGCGGAGAATCCCGTGCACTGGCATCCCTGGGATGAGCAGGCGCTGGCAATGGCGCGTGAACAGGGCAAGCCGATCATGCTCTCCATCGGTTACTCGGCCTGTCACTGGTGTCATGTCATGGCGCACGAGTCCTTTGAAGACGAGGAGACCGCCGCGCTGATGAACGAGTTGTTCATCAATATCAAGGTGGACCGGGAGGAGCGGCCGGATCTGGACAAGATCTACCAGTCAGCCCACCAGTTGCTCTCCCAACGACCCGGCGGCTGGCCCTTGACGGTGTTTCTCACCCCGGATGATCAGATCCCCTTTTTCGCCGGCACCTATTTTCCCAAGGAGCCCCGTTACGGCATGCCCTGCTTCAAGGATATCCTGACCAGCGTCGCGCACGCCTACCAGACCCAGAAAAAGGAGATTGGCGAGCAGAACCAGTCACTGCTGCAGGCGCTCTCCAGCCTCAATCCAGAAACGGACACTGATGAAGCGCTCGATTCCGGGCCACTGGAAAACGCCCGACAACAGCTCGCGCGCAGCTTCGATGAAACCCACGGCGGCTTCGGCCAGGCCCCCAAGTTCCCCCACCCCACCAGCCTCAACCGTATGCTGCGCCACTGGGCGGCCACGGCAACACAGGGTGCGGCTGATCCACGCTCGCTATACATCGTCGACCACAGCCTGACGCGCATGGCGCTGGGCGGATTCAATGATCAACTGGGAGGCGGTTTCTGCCGCTACTCGGTGGACGATCAGTGGATGATCCCCCACTTCGAAAAGATGCTGTATGACAACGGACCGCTGCTCACCCTCTACAGCGATATCTGGCTGGCGACCGGCAAGCCACTTTTCAGGGAGACCGCTGAAAAGACCGCCGAGTGGGTGATGCGCGAGATGCAATCACCGGCGGGGGGCTACTACTCGACGCTGGACGCCGACAGCGAGGGTGCAGAGGGCCGCTTCTTCATCTGGACCCCGGAGGAGGTGAAGCAACATCTGGGTGACGATGAGTACCGCCACTTCGCCCTCTATTACGGCCTAAACCAGGCGGCCAATTTCGAGGGCGCATGGCACCTGCATAACTATGCTAGTGTCGCCCAGCTGAACGAAACCCTGGGCAGCAGTGGCGAGCAGGCCCGGAAATTGTTGCAGAGCGCCAGGGAAAAGCTGTTTGCCGTGCGTGAACAGCGCATCCACCCAGGGCGCGATGAAAAGATCCTCACCTCCTGGAATGCTCTGATGATCAAGGGCATGGTGCGTGCCGGGCGGATTTTCGGTAACGCCGACTATATCGCTTCGGCGGAACGGGCCCTGGCATTCATCCGCCAGCACCTCTGGCAGGACAACCGGCTGCTCGCCACTCACCGTGACGGTGTATCCGCCCTGCCAGCCTATCTGGATGACTATGCCTATCTGATCGATGCCCTGCTGGAGCTGCTTCAGGCTCGCTGGGACAGCGCCGATCTCGACTTCGCCACCGAACTGGCCGAGATCCTGCTGGAGCACTTTCAGGACAGAGAACAGGGCGGTTTTTTCTTCACCGCCGATGATCACGAGCAGCTGATCCATCGCCCCAAACCTCTGGGCGATGACTCCACCCCCGCCGGTAACGGAGTCGCAGCCCATGCACTGGCCCGGCTTGGCCATCTGCTGGGTGAGCCGCGCTTCCTGTATGCGGCCGAACAGACCCTGAAAGCGGGCTGGGCGCATATTCAACAGATTCCCCACGCCCACTGCAGCCTGCTCGAGGCGCTCGAGGAGCAGCTCAACCCCACCGAGACCATCGTCATCCGCGGCAAGGCAATCGAGACCCAGGACTGGCAAGAGCGGGCGATCAGCCGCTTTGCCCCGCGACGCATGACCTTGGCTATCCCCGATGATGCCGCAGATCTGCCCGGTCTGCTGGATGCGCGGCAGGCGGCTGCCAGGCCTTGTGCCTATATCTGTAGCGGCACCCGGTGTGAAGCGCCCGTGGATGATTTCGAACTCTTCTGTGAACGCCTGGCAGAGAGCGAGGCGGCCCCTGCCCATGCGGATGCAAACACCTTCTCAGGCAGCGCCGGCT
This sequence comes from Sedimenticola sp., assembly GCA_002869585.1. GTDB lineage: Bacteria > Pseudomonadota > Gammaproteobacteria > Chromatiales > Chromatiaceae > BM503. The sequence goes on along the minus strand of PKUO01000057.1, from coordinate 86,367 downwards.
CTTTCAAGCGTCACCGGGAGTAGCTGGGGGAAACAGAGATTCACCCCGCGAGTTGCTGTCTGACCAGTTCACCCAGGATCTTGATACCGCCTTCGCGCTCCGCCGTCCAGGCTTGGGAATAGCAGAGCCGGATGCTGCGCAGATACTTGTTGGCGCTCGAGGAGAAGAGCTCGCCGGGGGAGATCAAAATCCCCTCTTTGCGGGCATAGAGATAGAGCTGTAGGGCGCTGCTCCCCTCCGGCAGCTGAATCCAGGTGACAAACCCGCCCTGGGGCAGGGATAGTCGGGTGTCGGCGGGGAAATGCTCCACCAGCAACTCGGTGAGCCTGTCCCTCCTTTGCTTGTAAGACTCCCGGGCGTGGCGGAGATGGCGATCATAGCCGCCATGTTCCAGCAACTCGCTGACGGCCAGCTGGGGCAGACGGGCGATGGAGACGCTGTTGATGAATTTCTGATACTCGATCTGCTCCTGATATCGACCGGGAATCACCCAGCCAACCCCCAGTTGCGGCTCAAGGGTCTTGGAGGTGGATGAACAGAGCAACACCTGGCCCTTGCGATCGAACGCCTTGACCGCTTTCGGGCGCGCGCTCTCATAGCCCAGTTCTCCGTAGATATCATCCTCGATCAACGGGATGTCGTACTGGTAGATCAGCTCGACCAGCTGCCGCTTGTGCTCATCCGGCATCAATGCCCCCACCGGATTGCTGTAGCAGGGGATGCTCAGAACGATCTTAATCGGCCACTGTTCCAGGGCCAGGCGCAGCGCATCGATACTCATGCCGGTGACCGGGTCCGATGGGATCTCGATCGCCTTCAGGCCCATCGCCTCGATCAGTTGCAGCAGGCCGTAGTAACAGGGGGTTTCCACGGCAACGATATCCCCAGCCCTGGTCAGGGCGCGCAGGCAGAGGCCGATGGCACTCTGGGCGCTGGAGGTGGTAACAATATCTTCTGGCGAGACCAGCATTCCGGCATCCATCACCCGACGTGCCAGCTGCCGGCGCAGCGGCTCGCTGCCTTTCGGCGAGTCGTAGCCGATCCCCAGAAAGGTTTCGTTACGCACAACCTTGGCAAAACTGCGCTTCAGTTGATGGATAACCGGAAAATCATTCGCCGGAACCGCAATCGCAAAGCTGAGGAAACGTTGCGAACTGGCATCGCGCATCACCTCCATCACCCGCTGTGGGGTGGTCACCGTATGGGGTGACGAGGTGGCCTGACTGATGGAGGGCGCCTTGGGCTCTTTGACCGGCACCCGCCGCACAAAATAGCCCGATTTGGGACGAACCTCGACAAAGCCCCGGTCCTCGAGGATGCCGTAGGCCGAGAGTACGGTGGAGACACTCACCTTCTGCTGGATCGAAAGCGCCCGCACCGAGGGCAGTTTCTCTCCCGGCTTGTATATGCCATTGCGGATCTGATCAATGATTCCGCTGGCAATCTGGCTATAGAGACTGGTATCCATCTTTCCTTACAGTACAGATGAGCTCGAAATATTCCATAACAGTCATGAAGTTAATTATCTGTTATGCAACAGAAACAATAATACTGAATCTGTTACGATTCAAGTCAATCCCCTACACTTTCTCTCAACCCAAGGGAGAAAAGCGATGCACACACAGATAGACCAACAGCTTGAAAGCAAACTTGAAACCATCTGCATAAATTCCATCAATTCCACAGCCGATTCACTGCAGGAGAGGATCCAGCGGCTGATAACAAAGGCAGGACGGTATTATGCACTGGGGAAACAGAGGCATGCCCTGAGCCAGTTATCCGATCATCAGTTGAAGGATATCGGCATCACCAGAGTGGATGCCATGCAGGAGGCGGCGAAGCCCTTCTGGCAGGAGTGAACCCGGTCTGGCTTTACCTTTGCCAGCGCTTCTCGGCGCGGTCATCGGTGTGACGCGCATCCACCCAGCGTTCCCCCTCTGAAGTCTTCTCCTTCTTCCAGAAGGGTGCGCGGGTCTTGAGGTAGTCGATAACGAACTCACAGGCCTGGAACGCCTCGCCCCGATGGGCGCTGGCCACGGCGACAATCACGATCGGGTCCGTGGGCCTGAGTTCGCCCACCCGGTGAATCACCCGTATACCCATCAGCTCCCAGCGCTGATCCGCTTCGGCAACAATCTTCTCCAGGGCCTTCTCGGTCATCCCGGGATAGTGCTCGAGTGTCATGGTGGCCACCTGATCACCCTCATTCATGTCCCGCATCAGGCCGACAAAACTGACCACCGCACCGATGGCGCTGTTCCCGGCGTGTAAGGCATCCAGCTCTGCGGCGATATCGAAAGCCTGTTGCTGAACACGGATATAATTCACCATCAGCCTCCGGTAACCGGCGGGAAGAAGGCGATCTCGTCGCCGTCATTGACGATGGTGTCCGGTTCAGCCATCTCCTGATTGACTGCCATCATCACCAGTTGGTCATTGCCGAAGGTATCCTGCCAGACACCCCCGCGGGCGGTCAGTTGCGCAAGCAGACTGGACAGAGTGCTGCCGGCCGCCAGCTCCAGCTGTTCAGATTCGGTATCCAGCTGCTCCCGAAGCCGCGCGAAGTAGAGTACCTTGATCATTTCAGCAACTCGTTGAAGGGCAGAAACTGTACCAGATCACCCTGCGCCAGGGTCTGCTTCTCGGTCAGCACCGCCAGGCCATTGGCCCATACCAGTGAGCTTAGCACGCCGGAAGAGCGGCTGCGGTAGAGGCTCACCCTGGCCTCGCCCTGTTCATCCAGTTCCAGCCGGGCACGGGCAAATTCGCGGCGCTTGTCGGGTTTGGGCCAGTCAAAGCCGGCCTTGGCCAGTATCGGTGTGGGCGTCAGCTCCTCATCCCTCACCCCCTGGGCCTTGAGCACGAAGGGCCGGGCAAACAGGCAGTAGGTGACGAACAATGACACCGGGTTGCCGGGTGTGCCGATAAACGGGGTGCCGGCGATATGGCCAAAGGCAAGTGGCTTGCCCGGTCGGATGGCAATCTTCCACAGATTCAGGGTACCGAGCTTCTCCACGGCGGGTTTCAGGTGATCCTCTTCACCCACCGAAACACCCCCGGAGGTCATTACCAGGTCCGCCTGCCCGGCAGCATTGGTCAGGGCATCACAGGTGGCATCGAAGGTATCCTCGACGATCCCCAGGCTGATCACCTCACAACCAAGACCTTCCAGCAACCCCTTCAAGGTGAACTCGTTGGAGTTGTAGATCTGCCCCGGTCCCAGAGGCTCACCGGGGTTGACCAGTTCGTCACCCGAGGAGAACAGGGCCACTTTCAGACGGCGATAGACACTCACCCGGCCCACGCCGACTGCAGCCGCCAGACCCAGATGCTGCGGCCCGATACGAACCCCGGCGGGAATCACCTCGATGCCCCGCTCGGTATCCTCACCGGCGCGCCGGATGTTGGCCCCGGCTTTGGGCGGCTCGGCGATAATCACCGCGTCACCCTCCTGTCGGCAGACCTCCTGGATCACCACCGCGTCGGCATTCTCCGGTACCGGCGCGCCGGTGAAGATACGGGCGGCCGTGCCTGGCTGCAGGGGCTCTGGCGCCGAACCGGCGGGGATGCGCTGGGAGATCGGAAGCCGGGTGTTCTCACCCTGCATGTCGCCGGTATTTACCGCGTAGCCATCCATCGCGCTGTTGTCCCAGGGCGGTACCGTGACCTGGCTGACCACACCCCTGGCGAGCACCCGACCGAGCGCCGCGGACAAGGGCAGTTCCTCGATACCCTCCACCGCCTTGGCGTGAGAGAGCATCAGCTCCAGCGCCTCCTCAAGGGGTTTCAGGCTGGGGCCGGCTTGGGTTGAACAATCACAATCACTCATGGGAGATAACCTTGTAGTCTGATCAGGCGCGGAACATCTGTGCAAAGTTGCAGGGGCGGGTACGATGATCCAGTTGCGGTTCGAGGATCTTGTCCCAACCGGTGCGGCAGGCGCCTGTGGAACCCGGCAGGCAGAAGATCAGGGTGTGGTTGGTGTGCCCGGCAATGGCGCGCGACTGGATCGCCGATGCGCCTATTTCCTCCAGGGAGATATGGCGGAACAGTTCGCCAAAGCCCTCGATCGGCTTTTCCAGCAGGGGCTGAATCGCCTCCGGGGTACTGTCGCGCCCGGCGATACCTGTGCCGCCGGTACTGATCACGACATGCACTTCGGGATCGGCGATCCAGCGCGAGAAGATTGCCCGCATCTGGTAAACATCATCCTTGACGATGGCCTTCTCGATCACCTTGTGTCCCGCCGCCTCGGCCCCCTCTTTGAGGATTCTGCCCGATTTGTCGGTCTCTTCGGTGCGCGTGTCGGATACGGTCAGCACCGCAATGTTCAGCGGCACAAAGCCCTGTTCGTCAAAATGTCCGGTCATAAACGTTCTCTCCAGAATAGTGGGGGACTGGAAGTTCTCTCGATGACCCCGGCCCACGGATTGGCGAAGTTTACCTTATCCCAACCGCTCGCTTCATGATGTCGGTCAAACTGCCCCGAGTGCCAGCACGAGGTCCAAATCAGGCGACAACATCCGGCAACAGCAGCAGCGCCCAGACCACGGTGGCGATCACAATCGACAGGAAGACCGCTGCCGATCCAATATCCTTGGCCCGGCCTGACAGCTCGTGCCGCTCCTGGCCAAAACGGTCAATGGCCGCCTCGATCGCCGAGTTGAGCAGTTCGGTCAGCGGGACAAGCAGCAGACTTGCGACCAGCAGGGCGCGTTCGATAGCGGTTTCTCCGAGCCAGAGCCCCAGCGGAACCAACAGCACCAATGCATAGATCTCCTGGCGGAATGCCTGCTCGTGATGAAAACAGGCGCGAAATCCGGCAACCGAATAGTGGAAGGCGTTGATCAGGCGCTGCAGCCCGCCGACTGTCTGATTGGCCACTATTCAGCTGCCGCAGCAACCCATTTCAGATCCAGCTCGCGCGCCGCCTTGACATCATCCAGGCGTCGCACCGGCAGTGTGTAGGGGGCGCCCTGTACCAGCTCCGGATTGCTTTCCGCCTCCTGCTGAATGGCGATCATGGCCTCGATAAAATCGTCCAGGACCTGCTTGTCCTCGGTCTCTGTGGGTTCGATCAGCAGGCACTCGGGGACCAGCAGCGGAAAATAGGTGGTGGGCGCATGCATGCCGTAGTCCAGCAGGCGCTTGGCGAAATCCATGGTGTTCACACCCTGATGCTTGGCCTGCTTGCGCAGGGTGATAATGAACTCATGGGTGGCGCGGCGATTCGGGTAGGCGGCCTCGAAGCCGGCCTCCTGCATACGCTTGAGCATGTAGTTGGCATTCAGAGTGGAGAATTCCGCCACTCTTGCCATACCCGACTTGCCCAGCATGCGCGCGTAGACATAGGCGCGCAGCAACACGCCGGCATTGCCGGCAAAGGCCGACAGGCGGCCGATGCTCTCCGGGCGCTCGTTTTCGGTCAGCCAGACATATTTGTCGTCATCGTAATCGACCATCGGCACCGGCAGATAGGGGATCAGGCGCTGGCTCACGCCCACCGGCCCGGCGCCAGGACCGCCGCCGCCATGGGGCGTGGAGAAGGTCTTGTGCAAGTTCATGTGAATCACATCAAAGCCCATGTCGCCGGGGCGCACCTTGCCCAGAATGGCGTTGAGGTTGGCGCCGTCGTAATAGAGCAGGCCACCGGCCTTGTGCACCAGGCTGGCGATCTGTTCGATATTCCGCTCGAAGACACCCAGCGTCGAGGGATTGGTCAGCATGATCCCCGCGGTCTGTGGCCCCACCACCCCTTTCAACGCCTCGAGATCCACATCGCCCTCGGAGTCGGTGGGAATCTCGCGCACCTTGTAGCCGCACATCACGGCCGAAGCGGGGTTGGTGCCATGCGCCGCGTCGGGCACCAGAATCTCGTTGCGAGCGGTGTCGTTGCGTGAATCATGGTAGGCCTTGATCATCGCCACCCCTGCAAACTCACCCTGGGCGCCAGCCGCCGGGCTGAGGGATACCGCCTTCATGCCGGTCACCTCTTTGAGGATCTGCTGCAGGTCGTACATGCAGGCCATGAAGCCCTGGCTATGGCTTCCAGGCGCGAGGGGATGGCGCCCCTTCAGGCCCGGCAGCAGGGCCAGATCATTGGCTCCGCGCGGGTTGTATTTCATGGTGCAGGAACCCAGCGGATAGAACTGGGTGTCGATGGAAAAATTCTTTTGTGACAGGCGCGTGTAGTGGCGCACCGTCTGCATTTCGGACACTTCGGGCAGGGCTGCCGATCGCTTGCGCCGCAACTGCTGCGGTATATCGGAATAATCCGCCTTCTCCAGCGGCGCCTGGGCAACCGCCCTGCGGCCCGGTTTAGACTGTTCAAAGATCAGCATGCAACACCCGTTGTTTAATCATCGATCGAGGTTATTTGAAATGGCCGTAAATCAACGCCGACAGGGCGTTCATTCACGGCCATTTACGAGAGACACCTTATCCTCAGAGCGCCGCCAGAGCCGCGTCGTAGTCAGGCTCCTGGGCAATCTCCGGCACCAGTTGGGTGTAGACCACCTTGTTGTCGGCATCCAGAACCACAACGGCACGACCGGTCAGTCCGGCCAGTGGGCCATCGGTGATCAGCACGCCGTAGTCCTTGGCGAAATTACGGTTGCGCATCATCGACAGGGAGATCACATTCTCGATGCCTTCAGCACCGCAGAAACGACCCTGAGCGAAGGGCAGATCGGCAGAGATCACCAGTGCAACGGCATCGGCCTTATCGGCAATGGCGGCATTGAACTTCTGAGTGGAGGTGGCGCAGACCGGGGTATCCAGACTGGGCACAATGTTCAGCAGCTTCTTCTTGCCGGCATAGTTCGCCAGAGAGACATCCGCCAGTTCACCGTTGACCAGTGAAAAATCCGGGGCGCTGGAGCCAACCGCAGGCAGTTCTCCGTTGGTGTTACAGGGGTTGCCCTGAAGAGTAATTTGAGCCATTTTTTATTCTCCTGAATAGATAGTAAACCGGCGACCCGTCGGGCAACCGGAATGGTGGGGTTTATTCCTTCGGCACCAGTTTGCAGGTAACGCCGCCCTGCAGGCTGATAATCCGCTCCAATTTCGCTGCAAAGCCCTCGATCTCCTCATCCGTGCGCTTCTCGGTCGCACAGACCAGCACGGCCTCCCCAAGCTCGGGATAATCCTCTCCGAGATCGAAGCCACCGAGGACATTGTGCGCGGCCAGGGAGCGCAATACATCCTTCACCGGGGCGGGCAGTCGCAGCGCGACTTCGTGAAAATACGGGTTTGAGAAGATAACTTCAACCCCGTTAATGCGCTGCAGCAAATCACACAGCTTCCTGGTGTTCTGATGCGATGCAGCCGCCACCCGCTCCAGCCCCTCACTGCCAAGCAGGGCCATGTGGATGGTCGCCGCCGTCACCAGTAGCCCCTGATTGGTACAGATGTTGGAGGTGGCCTTGGAGCGACGGATATGCTGTTCGCGCGCCTGCAGGGTCAGGGCAAATCCTGGCTTGCCATCCAGGTCGACGGTACGTCCGATAATGCGTCCCGGCATCTGCCTGACCAGCGCCTGTGCGCAGCAGAGAAAACCGAAGTAGGGCCCTCCCGAGGAGAGTGGCGCGCCCAGGGGCTGACCTTCTCCGCAGGCGATATCTGCACCCTTCTGGCCCCACTCGCCTGGCGGGGTGAGTATTGAGAGCGCCACCGGGTTGACCACGGTAATGGCCAGGGCATGGTTGGCATGCGCCCAGTCAGTCAGCGCATCCACATCTTCCAGCACGCCAAAGAAGTTCGGCTGTGGAATCACCAGCGCGGTGATATCTTCCCCGGCGAACCCCTCCAGGGCGGCCATATCGATACAGCCTTTATCCCTGTCGTAAGGCAGATCGACGAGTTCGATCTCCTGATTCTTGACGATGTTATACACCACCCGCCGGTAGGCTGGGTGCACCGTTCTGGGAACCAGCACTCGCTTCGACTTGGATTTGCGGTTGCCTCTGACTGCCATCAGCACCGCCTCGGCCAGGGCCGAAGCCCCATCGTACAGCGATGCGTTGGAGTCATCCATCGCGGTCAGCGCCGTCATCATCGACTGGAACTCATAGAGCAGCTGCAATGTCCCCTGGCTGGCCTCGGCCTGGTAAGGGGTATAGGCACTGTAGAATTCACCGCGGGTAGTGATCGCCCAGACCGCCGCCGGGATGTGATGATCATAGGCACCGGCGCCGATAAAGCAGCTGGCCTGGCCATCCTCGCGGGCGCGGCGTTCCATCATCTGGCTGATTTGCAGCTCGGACATCGCCTCCGGAATACCCGGCAGGTCACTGCAGCGCAGATTAGCCGGCACTTCATCGAACAGATCATCGATACTGGAAACCCCAATGGTCTCCAACATCGACTCTATCTCGGCTTCTGTATGGGGGATAAACGGCATAGTCTGAACCTGTTAGTGCGCTTCCGCTTCAATCACTTCGTTGTAGGCATCGGCATCCAGCAGATCAGCCAACTGGCTATCATCATCCAGCCTCACCTTGAACATCCAGCCGTCACCGAAGGCGTCCTGATTGACCGTCTCCGGAGCGTCAGCCAGCTCCTCATTGACCGCAATCACCTCGCCGGTAACCGGGCTGAACACATCTGAAGCCGCCTTCACCGACTCGACCACGGCGCACTCGCTGCCGGCATCGACTGTCGCACCCAATTCCGGCAACTCGACAAACACCAGATCGCCCAGCAACTCCTGGGCATGCTCGCTGATCCCCACGGTAACCGTACCGTCACCCTCATCCCGAACCCATTCGTGGGACTTGGTATATTTCAGCTCACTCGGCACATTGCTCATTGTCTAGGTTCCTTATCTTGCATTTTCATAAACGGCGCATGCTTAGGGACACACGCGGATTAAATCTCTACCAGGGCCTTGCCATGCCGGACGAAGGGTGGCTTGACCACCCTGGCTTTCAGGCGCTTGCCGCGGATCTCGACCTCACAGCTGTCACCGGTCTGCTGACTGACCCGGGCCAGAGCGATGGACTTTTCGAGCGTTGGCGAGAATCCCCCCGAGGTGATCTCACCGATCGCCTGATCGCCGGAAAACAACTTGAGATGATCGCGTAAAACACCGCGATCAAGCAAGACCAGGCCGACAAACCGGCGATTTGCCTGATCGCCTCGTTTCGCCTCCAGCGGTTCTCTGCCGATAAAGGCACGATCGGCAGGTTCCCAGGCGATGGTCCAGTTGAGACCGGCTTCCAGGGGAGAAATCGTCTCGTCCATGTCCGAGCCATACAGATTCATACCCGCCTCCAGACGCAGGGTATCGCGCGCGCCCAGCCCGCAGGGCGCGACACCGGCAGCGGCCAGACCCTTCCACAGCGCCACCGCATCGGTCGCGGGCAGCATCACCTCGAAGCCATCCTCACCAGTATAGCCGGTCCGGGCAACGAACCAATCCGCATGACTGGCGGCCTTGAACACGCCCAGTTCGCCCACGGCCTCCTGCATTGCCTTCGGCAGCAGGGGTATCGCCTTTGTCAGGGCATTCGGCCCCTGAACGGCGATCATCGCCAGATCCTTGCGGGCTTTCACCTCGACCTCAAAGGCCCCCGCCTGCTGGTTGATCCAGGCCAGATCCTTCTCCGTGGTTGCGGCATTGACCACCATGCGGAACCACTCATCACCCATGAAATAGACGATCAGGTCATCGATCACACCGCCCTGCTGATTGAGCATGCAACTGTAGAGCGCCTTGCCGGGCTCTTTCAGGCGCGCCACGTCATTGGCCAGCAGGTAGCGCAAAAACTCACGCGCCCCCGCACCAGTCAGATCGACAACGGTCATATGACAGACATCAAACATGCCGGCATCGCGGCGCACAACGTGGTGTTCCTCGAGCTGGGAGCCGTAGTGCAGAGGCATATCCCAACCGCCGAAGGGGACGATACGCGCCCCCATTTCATTGTGGGCATCGTATAGAACTGTTCTGTTTCCCATGAGCGCTCCCCAAAGTCTTTGGCAAATCCATATACAAAAAAAGGGCGGCGCAGGACGTACTTGCCCCGCGCCGCCCCTCTGTCCAAAACCTGAGAGTTTGAAGCGGAATCAGACCCTGATTCCTGCCTCTGCCCCATCGGTGGGTCCAGTACATCTGTACCGAGACCGCTCTCCAGAGTCGACCTAAGGAAAACAATTCCCCTACTCTGCGGTCCTTTTGCCTGAGCGATTCCGGACGGTTTGCGCCTTCGGCGCCGGCTTGGGGCCGGCCTCTCCCACAGAGTTTCTGGTCGAATTTTTGACTATACCGTTCTGAAAACAGAAAGCCAAGCGAAGATTATTGCCGGCTAGCGAGAGCCGCGACGGGCCAGACTGGGCAGTTCTCCCAGCAAACCCAGGGCGCGTTTGATCACCAGCAACTTGAGTGGCCCCGAGGCATCCGCCAGATTCAGCGCCAGGTTGCGCAACAGCGCCAACGGCCTATTTTCATTGCTGAACAGGCGCTTAAAGGCATCCATGGCACCCAGCATAGCCACATCCGCCCCCTTTCTGGCGCGTTCATAGCGGCGCAGGCAGGCCAGTGAACCCAGTGCCCTGCCATGCTGTCGTGCATCGACCAGCACATCCACCAGGGTGGCGGCGTCGAGAAAACCCAAATTCACCCCCTGCCCGGCCAGTGGATGGATGCCATGCGCGGCATCGCCCACCAGGGCCAGTCCCGGTTTCACATAGTGATCGGCATTGCGCAGTCGCAGCGGAAACGCCGCCCGCGGACCAACGCGGGTGATTCGGCCCAGCACCTGTTCGCTGGCGATACCCAGCGCCTCACAGAAACTGTCATCATCCAGCGCAAGCAACCGCTCGGCCTCCTGGGGAGAGGTGGACCAGACAATCGAACAACGCCCGTCATCAATGGGCAGCAACGCCAGCGGGCCGTTCGGCATAAAGCGCTGCCGAGCCACTTCGCCGTGGTGCCTTTCCGGCCAGACGGTGGCTACAATCGCATGCTGGTCATAGGCCCAGCCGCTGGAGCTGATGCCTGCCATATCCCGAACCGGTGAACTGGCGCCCTCGGCACCGACCACCAGACTGGCGGATATTCTCCTGCCACTCTCCAGAGTGATCTGGCAACCCGATTCCGCCGCTTCCAGGGTGCTGATTGCATCCGGGCAGATACGCTGCACATGACCCAAGGCCCCGAGCCTCTCCCAGAGCGCCAGCTGGGTGGCCCGGTTTTCGACGATATGCCCCAGATCAGGTTCACCGATCTGCGCCGCATCAAAGTGGATTGTGCCGCGACCGCAGCTATCCCAGACCTGCATCTCGCGATAGGGACTGACCCGCAACTCCGCCATGCGTTCCCAGACGCCGAGGTTGCGCAGGATCATCTCCGAGGCGCGGGTGAGTGCCGAAACCCGCAGATCCACCTCATCGACCGGCCAGCTGGCAGCCGGCTCTCGCAGCTCCACCACCACCACCTTGAACTGCTGTTCCGCCAAGGCGCAGGCCAGGGCCGAGCCAACCATGCCGCCACCGGCGACCAGCACATCGCATGTGATCAAATCAGTCTGTTCAGTCAAGTGGCAAACCCCTCGATAATCTTGGCAGGCGGCCGTTCAGCCCCATGAACTGGCGGGTGACAAACCGTTTGAGCGGTGGCGTCATATCCAGCGCCAACATGCCCAGGTTGCGCAGCACACCGACCGGCAGCAGCGGATTGGTAAACAGCCGCACCAGGCCATCGGTCATCATCGCCACCGCCTGCTGATCGCGTTTGCGCCAGTTGGCATATTTTTCCAGCACCGCCAGCGAGCCGATATCGGCCTGCGCACGATTCGCTTCCGCCAACACATCGGCCAGCACCGCTACATCGCGTATGCCCAGGTTAAAGCCCTGCCCGGTTATCGGATGCACCGCGTGGGCGGCGTTGCCGATCAGCGCGACACGGGGCCTTATATGTTCTTTCGCCTGCAACAGCTTGAGGGGATAGACCGATCGCACCCCGGCGCGCCTGAAGCGACCGAGGCGATAACCAAAGCGTTCCTGAACCTGGTTGATAAACTGCTTGTCCGTGAGTGCGGTGATATGCTCCACATCTTCATCACTGATCGTCCACACCAGACCGTAACGCCCCTCGGTCAGCGGCAGCATGGCCATGGGTCCGGCATCGGTAAAGCGCTCGAAGGCGACACCCTGAGGTTCAGTGCCGGGTATCAGATTGCTGATTACCGCAGTCTGGCCGTAGGCCCATTCCCGCACCTCGATACCCAGCTGTTCGCGTACCATGGAGCGGGCTCCGTCCGCCGCCACCAGCAGCCGGGCGCTGATCGACAGGGCTTCACCCTGGCACTCCAGCTCCACCCTGGCGCGCGCTGCATCCAGGCTGAAGGCGGTCAGTTTTGCCGGGCAGTAGAGAGTGACATGAGGCAACTGTTCCAAACCGGCAAACAGCGCCTTGCCCAGTTCGTGTCCGGTTGCCACATAACCGAGGGCATCGATAGCGTGGTCTTTGTGATCCAGGCGGGTAAAGCCAAAATGCCCCCGATCCGAAACATGTATTTGGCGGATCGGCTCCGCCTCGGCAGACAGTGCATCCCATACACCTATGCCCTGCAGAATCGTCCGGGTGCCATAGGCCAGCGCAATCGCCCGATCGTCATAGCTCGGCTGCTGATCGCCCTGGGATGGTGTGGCCTCGATAACGGCAATGCGCAGACCGCAGCCGGTGAGCGCACGGGCAAGACTGGCGCCGACCATGCCACCACCCACCACAATCAGATCGTATTCACTGTTCATGCTCAGGTTCGCCCCGGCTCGATAAACGGACAGGATGCCCGCACTAACGCCAACGACTCAACGCGCCATTAACGCCTCAATCTCGTCCACCGCTTTGGGAGCATCCTTACTCAGTACATCCCGGCCATCTTTGGTGACCACCACATCATCCTCGATGCGAATACCGATATTCCACCACTTTTTGGCAACCCCCTTACTGCCACTGGGGATATAAATTCCCGGCTCAACGGTCAACACCATACCCGGCTCCAGCAGACGCCAGGCGCCATCTACCTTGTAGTCACCGACATCATGCACATCCATCCCGAGCCAGTGGCAGGTGCGGTGCATGTAGAATTTCTTGTAGGCCTCACTTTTGATCAGGCTTGGCAGACGCCCTTTCAACAGCCCCAAATCGATCAGGCCCTTGGTGATCACCTTGACCGCCGCATCATGGGGATCGTTCCAGTGATTGCCTGGCCGGACCTTCTCAATGGCCGCCTCCTGGGCCTTCAGCACCAGTTGGTAAAGCGCCTTCTGCTCATCGGAAAACTTACCGTTGACCGGATAGGTGCGGGTGATATCCGAGGCATAGTAGCCGTACTCGCAACCGGCATCGACCAGCAGCAGATCGCCATCCCTGAGCTCATCCTGATTCTCGATATAGTGCAGCACACAACCATTGGCGCCGCCGCCAACAATGGGGGAATAGGCCTGAAACCGCGCCCCCTTCATCTGGCAGGCGTGATTGAATTCCGCTTCGACCTGCCACTCTTTCACCCCAGGGCTGCAGAGTTGCATCGCGCGTTTGTGGGCATCCGCCGATATCTTCGCGGCAGTGCGCATGGTCTTGATCTCGGAACGGCTCTTGTAAAGACGCATGTCGTGCAGGTAGTGATCCACGGCGATAAACTCGAGCGGACCGGTCACTCCCGTTCTGGACTTGTTGCGTATGCTGTTGATCCATTCCGACATGCGCTTGTCGAGATCGGGGTTGCAGCCCATGGCGTAGAATACCCGCTGGCACTGCTCCAGCATGCGCGGCAGGATATCGTCCAGATCACCAATCGGAAACGAATCATCCGCGCCGTAGATCTCCGCAGCCCCTTCCTGCCCAGCTCGCGCCCCGTCCCACATCTCGCGCTCCGGATCACGCTCGCGGCAGAACAGCACATATTCGGCATGCTTGCGGTCAGGTATCAGCACCGCCACCGCTTCCGGCTCAGGAAAACCGGTCATGTAGTAAAAATCACTGTCGGGGCGAAAGTGATAGTCGACGTCCCGGTTGCGTTTCGCCACAGGCGCGGTGGGCAGAATAGCGATACTTTCCGGCCCCATCATTCTCATCAACTGGCGTCGACGGCGTTTGTATTCATTGACTGTCATGAGCGTTCCGTTGGGTCTTTCACCAGGTCTGAGTGCACCAGCATTGCCGCCACCCATAAAAATTCCGTTATTTCGATCAGCGCATCCTCATCACTATCTTCACCGGCAAGGGCATCCAAATCCATTCGCGTGATTTCACTGAAGTCATGCAGGGCCTCCTGGGTCTCGGCCGACAGCTGGCGTTGCGCTGATATCTCCGCCAGTCCAACACCGTAGAGAAAACCCTGACACCACTCTGAAACCGCTGCGGCGCGCAGTTTCTGGGACTTCTCTTCATCTGGAAGAAAGGGTGTAAAACCCAGACCGGGGCCATCGATCGCCTCTTTGGTTTCATTGTAGAGCTGGCGCAGGGACGCCTCGCACTCCCGGGCCAGCAGGTCGCTATCGGCGGCGTCTGGCAGCAATTCACGATACCAGAGCGACAGGGCATCACTGCGCCCGCAACAGAGCAAACCACACAGCACACCGTGTACCTCCGCCCCGCTACTCTCGACATCCGCGGATGCCAACTGACGCTCCACCCGCTCATAGTTTAGTGAAAGTTCAGACATAGAATACTCTGATTTTTTGATAGAATTGTTAGAGCGGTTTAGGCATCTGCCTGGCTCACCCAGATAAAAATATAATAACACGCTCTCATTACCGTTGACCCGTACCTTGGCTCACTCTATATTGATGGCTATGAACACTGAAGACCAAACAGCTCTGACTGATCTCGACCTCAAACGACTGGAGGTGCGGGTGGATGAACTGATCCGCACCGTATCCCTGCTCAAAGAGGAAAACAGCTCCCTACGCACCAGACAGGATAGCCTGATGGCGGAGAGGGCCGATTTGATCGAGAAAACAGAAATGGCCAGAACCCGTGTCGAATCTATGATCAGTCGATTGAAATCAATGGAAGGTCACTCGTGAGCGAAAACCTCATCCCTGTCTCGGTCCGCATACTGGATAAAGAATACCGGGTTGCTTGCGAAGAGAGCGAGCAGGACAGTCTCGTGGCCTCCGCACGTTTTCTCGATGAAAAAATGCGTGAAATCCGCGGTAGTGGCAGGGTAATAGGTACAGACCGCATTGCCGTCATGGCCGCGCTGAACCTTGCCAATGAGCTGCTGGACCAGAAAAACCGTAAAGACAACAGCTCGCAGGCCGTCAACCGGCGTCTGCGCAGCATGCAGGAAAAGATTGAGATTGCGTTAACCCAAAGCAATCAACTGGAACTTTAGTCAATTTAGGTTTAGCCTATAGTTCATAGGCATTCTCTGCGGTGTTTGTTAGCGAGTCAGGTATTTTCTTGAGCCTAATTTATACCTCGGGGGCATAAAGTCGGTGCTGTGTGCATGTCCGCATCAAGCGGAAAGCCTTATGCGCCCCTGCTGTCCCCACTTGAACCTACTGGTTCAAGAACGACGATAAGCAACGGCACAAGCGGAGAATGCCTCCTTATTCAACCCGCCAATCTCCACCAATGAACAACAATGCCGAAATCAGGCGTAGTGCCCGACAAGCAAGGCGCGCACTAACACACGCAGAACAGTCTCAGCATGCAGCACAGGCCTGCCAGCATGCACGCCACTCCACGCCATTCATCGCTGCGCAACGCATTGCTGCATACATCGCAACCGATGGCGAACTAGATCCGTTGCCTTTAGTGAACCACGCGATCGAATGTAATAAAGAGATCTATCTCCCTGTGTTGCAACCTACCACACAGAATCAGCTCTGGTTCTCACGCTATATCCCTGGTGAGCCACTGATTCCAAATCGCTATGCAATACCTGAACCCGACATAAAATACCATCCACCCATAAAAGCCTGGTCTCTGGATCTGGTTCTGCTGCCGCTGGTTGCATTTGACAAGAAGGGAAGCAGGGTTGGCATGGGAGGTGGCTATTACGATCGAACATTTGCGTTCATGAGGAAAATTACGGCAATGCCCCGACCGAAACTATTTGGTTATGCACACGATTGCCAGATGACAGCGAATATATTTCTAAACAAATGGGATGTGCCTCTTGATGGCGTCATCACTGAAAAGCAAATCTATTACAGTTGATCCGTGTTATTCATATAACTACCGCACATGCCTGACACCCAAATCGCAATGCTACATTCTTTAAATTAGCAAAACACATCAATAGCTTATTTCGTTCAGTATATTCTCTAGAAAAATTACCTTGAAAGGTAAAAATCTATAAAAACAGATAAAATCTTAATGAAAACCATTAATTTAACTAGATTTTTTATTTTACTTTATTATACTCATTGTTAAATTTCGCGTACTGAGTATGGAGAAACGCAATGGTTGTCAAAAAAGCCGCGAAAAAAAAGGCTACCAAGAAAAAAGTAACTGCTGCAAAAACAACTGCTCGCAGGGCACCCGCCACCAAGAAAAAAACCGTTTCTAAAAAAACAGCCGCGAAAAAGAAAGTTGCTGTAAAGAAGAGAGTAGCCAAGAAAAAGACTGCTACCAAAAAGAAGGTCGCCGCGAAAAAGAGTGTAGCCAAGAAAAAGGCTGTAACTAAAAAGAAGGTCGCTGCGAAAAAGAGCGTCGCCAAGAAAAAGGCTGCTACCAAAAAGAAGGTCGCTGCGAAAAAGAGTGTAGCCAAGAAAAAGACTGCTACCAAAAAGAAGGTCGCCGCGAAAAAGAGTGTAGCCAAGAAAAAGGCTGTAACTAAAAAGAAGGTCGCTGNCGAAAAAGAGTGTAGCCAAGAAAAAGGCTGCTACCAAAAAGAAGGTCGCCGCGAAAAAGAGTGTAGCCAAGAAAAAGGCTGCTACCAAAAAGAAGGTCGCCGCGAAAAAGAGTGTAGCCAAGAAAAAGGCTGTAACTAAAAAGAAGGTCGCTGCGAAAAAGAGTGTAGCCAAGAAAAAGGTCACACCGAGACCCCGGAAGGTCACACCACGCAAAAAAGCCAGCAAAGCATAACGCTGACAACAAATAACAAGGCCCGCATCAGCGGGCCTTGTTATTTGCAACCGACCGAAAAATACTCAACCTGCGGACAACTTGTCCAGACACTCACCCCCACAGGCGAACAATCGATAAGCCAGGTTATCCGTCTCCTCCTGATAGGCATAACCCAACTCTTTCAGGAACTGTTTGAACTCCTTCTTCTGCCCGGCGTCAATCTGCACCCCCAACAGCACTAGCCCATAGGCGGCGCCGTGATTTCGATAGTGAAACAGACTGATATTCCAACGCTTACCCATCTCCGATAGAAACATCAGCAGCGCACCAGGTCTTTCCGGAAACTCAAAGCGAAACAGGCTTTCGTTGACCACACCGGGTGCATGCCCCCCCACCATGAAACGGATATGCAATTTGGCTGTCTCGTTGTCGGTCATATCGATGACCCGATAGCCACTGTCACCCAAGAGTTTGAGCAGTTCATCCCTCTGGTTTGCACCATCATTGAGTTCAACGCCCACAAACACATGGGCCTGTTGCGAATCCGCATAACGGTAGTTGAATTCAGTGATACTGCGCCTGCCCAAGGTCTTGCAAAACTGCAGAAAACTTCCCGGCTCCTCGGGAATCTCAACCGCCAGCAAGGCCTCTTTCTGCTCGCCCAACTCAGCGCGCTCGGCAACATGCCGCAGTCGATCAAAATTGATATTGGCACCACTCTCTATGGCAACCAGCTTTTGACCGCGAATTTCATTGCGGGCGACATATTTCTTGAGTCCTGCGATAGACAAAGCGCCTGCCGGTTCAGCAATGGTTCGGGTATCATCGAAGACATCCTTGATTGCGGCGCAGATTTCATCCGTACTGACCAGCACTACCTCATCCACAGTCTCCCTCGCCAGGCGAAAGGTCTCTTTACCGATAATCCGCACCGCAACACCGTCAGCAAAAATTCCCACCTGCTTGAGATTCACACGACGCCCGGACTCAAGTGCCCTGTAGAGTGTCGGCGCATCCTCTGGCTCCACACCTATGATTTTCACCTGGGGATAGAGATACTTGACATAGGCCGCAATACCGGCGATCAAACCACCTCCACCCACCGGAATGAAAATAGCGTCCGGCGGCCCCTGATGCTGACGCACTATTTCCATGCCTATCGTGCCCTGTCCGGCGATCACGTCCGGATCATCAAAGGGATGAATAAACGTCAGCCCCTTCTCTTTCGCCAGAATCAGTGAATGCTCATAGGCCTCATCATAGGAATCCCCAAACAGAACAGCCTTGGCACCATGACTTCTCACCGCCTCAACCTTGATTGGCGGCGTAGTCTTTGGCATCACGATCAAGGCCTTGATACCCAGACGCTTGGCTGATAAGGCGACCCCCTGGGCATGATTGCCCGCAGATGCTGCGATAACACCCGCCGTCTTTTCGGCCTCGCTCAGGTTTTTAATTTTGTTATAGGCACCACGCAGCTTGAAAGAGAAGACAGGCTGCAGATCCTCGCGCTTGAGAAACACCTGGTTGTCCAACCGCCCGGAGAGTCGCTTCGCTTTATCCAACGGCGTTTCTCTGACGAGATCATAAATCTGGGCGCGTAAGATCTTCTCAATATAAGCTAGTGGCATACATCCAATTCCAACATAGAGATAACTTTTTCTGATTCCCTGTCGGGCTCAGTTCTTTTTTGTGGGAAAACAGAGTATTCCATTACAAATAATCCCCCCATAAAGAAGGATGCAATGACATACTCTTATGTCAAAGCTATCATACATCAGCAAACAATATAGGCAGGTATTTATTATGGACCAGGATCAATTAAAAAAAATGGCGGCTGAAGCCGCCCTGGACTATCTGGGCGACAGCCGAATCATAGGTGTCGGCACAGGCTCAACAGTCAACCACTTTATCGATGCGCTGGCGAAAATCAAAGGCAGAATCGAAGGTACTGTATCCAGTTCTGAGGCCTCAACGGCACGTCTTAAGGCACACGGAATCGCTGTACTCGACCTGAATGCAGCAGGCGAGCTCGATGTCTATGTCGATGGCGCCGACGAGTCCAACTCACACCTCCACCTGATCAAAGGCGGTGGTGGCGCACTCACACGGGAAAAAATTATCGCTGGCGCCAGCAAAAGGTTCATCTGTATTGCTGACGATGCAAAACTCGTTGATGTGCTGGGCAACTTCCCGCTACCCGTTGAAGTGATTCCCATGGCAAGAAGCCACGTTGCGCGTCAACTGGTCAAGCTGGGTGGAACTCCGGTATGGCGGGAAAACTTTATCACCGATAACGGCAACGTCATTCTGGATGTGCACAACCTCAGAATCATGGAGCCGGTTAAAATGGAACAGGCCATCAACAACATTGCCGGCGTAGTCACTACCGGGATATTTGCCATTCGCCCTGCGGATCTGCTGCTGCTGGGAACAGCCGACGGCATTAAAACTATCGAGTAAGCTCTAAGAGTTGGCGGACATCCAGAAACCTACCGTCATGGTTTACATATCATAAATAAAAAACGGGACCCGAAGGTCCCGTTTTTATTACTTCATCTATTTCGTCAGACGAAATTAGAAGTTGTGCTGCAGGCCCAGACCGAATACATCGATGTCTGCGTCATCAGCAGTTTCGTATCCAGCATAGACGAAAGTACGCTTGCTGAAGCTGTGCTTAACGCCGATGCTCCATACGTCGTAGTCTGCGCCAGCCAGATCAGCTGAACCATATACGGCTTTAACAGTGTTGTTACCGAAGTAACCTTCACCACCGATGGCCCAGGAATCAGAGTCAGCGTCGTTGGCGTCTTCGTACTGAGCCATAACTGCAAAGTTATCCATCTTGTACTTGGCACCAAAACCCCACTGATCCATATTGGAAGCTTCGTTGGACAGATACGAAACACCAGCTGTCAGAGGACCATTAGCATAGTCAACAGAAATGTTATAGACGTCAACGCCATCTTCGCCAGGCATACCGTCGATGATAGTACCGATAGTAGCAGTCAAACCGCTGAAGTTAGGGGTCACGTAAGCCGCTACGTTACCGATACGTGCAGCACCGATGTAGTAGGAGTTACCAATACCGGAAAGATCCATGAAATCGGTTACGTCTACGGTGTTGTAGTAAGGAGACCAAACCTGGCCCAGAACTACGGTACCGAAACCGCCGGTCAAGCCAACGTTGGCCAGACGACCACCAGTGACACCACCATTAGTTTGTGCATCAGTGCTGAACTCATACTGGAAGAAGGCTTTCATGCCATTACCCAGATCTTCAGTACCTTTGAAGCCCAGACGTGAACCGGCATAGCCGTTCTGAACTTTCCAATAATCGTCAGTGCCGTTGTCAGTATTGACCAGGGCAGTATTAACTTTGCCGTACACAGTAGTGTCGGCGGTAGCAACCAGAGGTGCAACCATGGCAGCTGCCATAGCAATAGTAAGAAGCTTCTTGTTCATTTAGAACTCCCGCTAGTATTCAGAGAAATTACGCAATGCAAAACGGATATTAGCCGTCATATCGTCTTTTTGCAACATTTTTTTGAAAAAAAACCACAAAAAGTAAATCTGTTGTAAAAAAAACACACAATTTTCGTTGCTTTGCGAACTTAATGTATGTTTTTTCTAATTATTCATCAAGTTAAAGAAAATATCTAGATTTTTCTCTAATTTTTTATATTTGGATATCCGAGAAAGATCTTGAAACAATTCACATTGGCAGAAAATAAATTTGTAAAAATCACTATTTACGCCAATCCATGAGGAATTATAGCAACATATTACCAACAGAACCCAAGCTTGTAAGCAGGAAAAAACACATCCCACGAATGCCATTTCTAGCGATCACAACAAATCATAATCAAGTTTCCCGCCTCCATCCTGATCTTTTTACCTACTCCACAAAAAAACCCGCACTGGGCGGGTTCTATTTGTTGGCTGGGGATGGAGGATTACTCGACCCATCCCTGGGTCTCGCCCTTGCAGGGCCAGCGTCGCGAAGCTCCGCTGTTCGTATTCGCTTCCTGCGATTACGTCGAACCTCGGTGGAGGTTCTCACCCTCCATCCTGATATTTTTACCCGCGCCACAAAAAAACCCGCACTGGGCGGGTTCTATTTGTTGGCTGGGGATGGAGGATTCGAACCTCCACATACGGAGTCAGAGTCCGTTGTCCTGCCATTAGACGAATCCCCAATCACCCTGCTGAGCCGAAACCGTTGTTTCAACTCGCCCGACTCTGACTGGCATCGGGCTGGTGACAGAAAGATTAACGCTTGGAGTACTGAGGACGCTTGCGGGCCTTGTGCAGGCCGACTTTCTTACGCTCTACAGCACGGGCGTCGCGGGTCAGAAAGCCAGCACGTCGCATGACGGTGTGCAGACTCTCATCGTACTTGGCCAGCGCACGCGCGATGCCGTGACGAATGGCGCCCGCCTGTCCAGTGTTTCCGCCGCCGTTAACGTTGACTTTAATATCAACCTTATCCAGCAGTTCAGCGATTTCGAGCGGCTGACGAACAACCATACGGGCTGTTTGGCGACCGAAGTACTGGTCCAGTGGACGGTTGTTGACGACGATATTGCCGTTTCCAGAGCTCAGATAGACGCGCGCCGAGGAGCTTTTACGTCTTCCAGTAGCATAATTTGTGGTTTGTGCCATTTTTACTATTCCAATTCCAGGATAGGTAGTCAGATGTCCAGCGGCTGCGGCTGCTGCGCCTGATGCTGATGCTCAGGACCGGCGTACACCTTCAGCTTCTTGAACATGGCGCGACCCAGTGGATTCTTGGGCAGCATACCTTTAACAGCACCTTCAATCACACGCTCCGGCGCCTTGACCAGCAGCTTTTCCAGGCTGATGGACTTCAGGTTACCGATGTAGCCGGTGTGGTGATGGTACATCTTGTCTTTCAGTTTATTGCCGGTTACACGGATCTTTTCGGCATTGACCACAACGATGTAGTCGCCGGTATCCACGTGCGGCGTGTATTCGGGTTTATGCTTCCCGCGCAAGCGGTGCGCAATCTCGCTCGCCAGACGACCCAGCGTCTTGTCGTTAGCGTCGATCAGGTACCAGTCGCGGCGAACCTCTGCGGGTTTTGCACTTACGGTTGTCATTCGAGTCAGCTCCAACGGAGTTTCAAGTTAAATCGCTTGAAAAAAGAGCGCGAATGTTACCGGACTCAAGCGACACTGGCAAGAGCTGATTTAATCTTGAAACAAAAAATAGTCGAAGCGGCTATGCTACGCCTTTAAATCGGTAGTGAACAGGGTACAATCGCGGTTTCTTCGGACATTGCCGGCATCCAGACCCCTCTGTGAACCCTAATTCCATCACCACCGAAGCCGATAGATGCGTCAAATGCGGCCTCTGCCTGCCGCAATGCCCGACCTACAAGCTGACCCAGGACGAAGGCGATTCCCCGCGCGGTCGAATCTCTCTGATCCAGGCGGTGATGACCGATCAGATCCCTGAACCGCATACGCGGTTCCATCTTGACCGCTGCCTGGTATGCCGGGCCTGCGAAACCGCCTGCCCTTCGGGTGTCAGATACGGATTCCTGATCGATGCGATACGCCAAAAATCCAGGCAGGGCCTCCTAACAGGCCTCGCCAATGCTGCAGTTGCCTCTTTACCCTACAGGAGAATCACCCGATCGCTCCTCAATATCTACCTGAAACCACCCTTGCGCCGGATCTTGCGCTGGCTGGGCGGCAAAACAGTCAGACGCCTGGACAGCCTGCTGCCAAATGCAATCTCCACCGAACGCTTGGTCAGCAGAACCACGGCACCCGATCAGCCAAGAGGTCGCGTCGCTCTTTTTACTGGCTGTGTAACCGGCCTGCTGGAACGGCAAACGCTCGCGGCGGCCATCCAGGTTCTGGAACACTGCCACTACGAGGTAATAATCCCTGAGAATCAGGGGTGTTGCGGGGCAATCCACGGGCATAGCGGCAATCCGGACAAGGCGCACAAACTGGGCGATAACAACCTCAATGCCTTCAACCCGCTGAGCGTCGAGGCCATCATCACCTGTGCAAGTGGTTGCGGGGCGCAGCTACAGGAGTATGGCCTGCACGGACTTGACCTACAGCATCCGGTCATGGATATCAGCGAATTTCTGCTGAAATCCGCTGATATCGGGGCGAACGTCCTGGGGAAGCTGGACAAGAGCGTGCTCGTGCACACCCCATGCACCATGAAAAACGTTATGAAATCGGAACATGCGGTAGCGGGCCTGCTGAAAAAGATACCTGGATTGCAGCTCGAAGCCCTGGCCTTGACAGACTGCTGCGGTTCGGCTGGCAGTTACATGCTTACCCAGCCGGTGATCGCTGACCAACTGCGTGAGCCTGCAATCGAGATTCTAAGGGCGAAACGGCCGGATATCCTTGTTACATCGAATACCGGCTGCGCCATGCATCTGCGCGCCGGTATCGTCCAGGCGAGTCTGCCGATCGAGGTTTGTCATCCAGTCGAACTAATCGCCCGCCAGCTAAAAATCGCAAACAGTCCCTAATAAAAAGATTGGCAAGGAAACCACTTTTTCCTACTCTAACCACTATGAAAACACGCAATTACACCCCAGCCGATGAGCTTTTACTCGGTTTCGACCAGGCGTTACGCACCATTTTCGGACGGCCGCTGATTACCGAGAGGCCCAACCCGGCAGACGCAGTTCCCGCCACGGAACTGGATCAGGAACAGCGCGACCACACGGCGCGGCTGATGCGCATCAATCATACCGGCGAGGTGTGCGCACAGGCGCTCTACCAAGGCCAGGCGCTGACAGCAAAACTGCCTGATGTACGGGAAAGCATGGAGCGCGCCGCCCAGGAGGAGAACGACCACCTGGCCTGGTGCGAGAAACGCCTCAAGGAGCTGGATAACCGCAAAAGCCTGCTCAACCCCTTTTGGTACGCCGGCTCATTCGTGATTGGTGCGCTGGCCGGTATTGCAGGTGACAAGTGGAGCCTCGGATTTGTCGCGGAGACCGAGCATCAGGTGACCGCCCATCTGGACGATCACCTGTCACAACTCCCTGAAAACGATGAAAAAACTCGCAGCATTCTGATGCAGATGCGAGAAGACGAACTGCACCACGCCACCGTTGCGCTGGAAGGCGGCGGCGCGGCGCTGCCCGGTCCGATTAAGTTGGCGATGAAGCTCTCTTCGAAGGTGATGACCCAGAGTGTCTACTGGATATGACAGAACCGCCGTAGTCCGCGCCACATCAGGAGGCTGAATACTCCGTTAGGACTCAACCAGTTCGAAGTCGTGGGTGATCTCCGCCACCTGGCCGAGCATAATCGAGGCAGAGCAGTATTTTTCCGCACTCAACCCCACCGCGCGCTCAACCACCTTTTCCGTCAATCCGTCGCCAGCGACGATGAAATGCACATGGATCTTGGTGAAAACCTTGGGGTCCTGCTCGGCACGCTCAGCCTGTAGTTCAACTTCGCAGCGCGACACCTGATGGCGCCCTTTCTTGAGGATATGCACCACATCGAACTGTGTGCAGCCGCCCAATCCCAGCAGGATCATCTCCATCGGCCTGACGCCGAGATTCTGACCGCCGGACTCTGGCGGACCGTCCATAACCACGGCATGGCCACTGCCGGACTCGCCCACCATCAGTGTTTTTTCAACCCATTTTATACGTGCCTTCATCACATCCTCACAATTTTCTACTGTTTGCAGACTAGCATAGATCGACAATAGAGTGATGCTAACCTAGAATCCATACTGGAAGCGTGTATTGGGCAGAGACATATTGACAATGAGCATTATAAAACCACCAGAACAAGATCCGGAGTTTCTCAAGCCGTTTCTCTCATTCTGTCATCGACGCAGGTACCCTGCGAAAACGGATATCATCCATCCAGGTGATCCAGCCGATATCCTCTACTACCTGATCGACGGCTCTGTCACCATCATCATCGAGGATGAAGAGGGCCGGGAGATCATTCTTACCTATCTCAACAAGGGTGATTTTATCGGTGAGATGGGGTTGTTTACCCCTTCAGCCAGTGCGAACCGGAGCGTGCTGGTGCGCACCCGCAGCGAATGCATGCTGGCGGAAATCAGCTATACCCGCCTGGAGCAGCTGTTCGACACAGAGCTCAGGCAATACACCCGGGACATCCTCTACGCCCTTGGTGGACAGCTGACCACGCGCCTGCTCAACACCAGCCGCAAGGTGGGACATCTTGCCTTTCTGGATGTCACCGGCCGCATTGCCGGAACGCTGCTGGAACTGTGCAAACAACCCGATGCCATGACCCATCCGGATGGCATGCAGATCCGCATCACCCGCCAGGAGATCGGGCGGATTGTCGGTTGTTCACGGGAAATGGCGGGACGCGTATTGAAAAACCTTGAAGAGCAGGGACTGATCAGCGTGAAGGGCAAGACCATCGTGGTTCACGGCACCCGCTGATACACCCGCAATACCCGGTATTCAAAAGCGGCACAGGCCTCTTTCTCTATTTCTGCAGGGCGTTGCCCTTCTTCACAATATCATCTGCGCTGTCAAACTGGCCATCCGGCCCAGCAGAGATGACCCGATAGTGTGGATTGTCCACAACATAGCGAAACGCCTGCCCCCAGCCATCGACCATCTGCTCCTGGGTGAGCGCCAGATCCTGACTGAGCCGCTCAAGGGTCACCTGGCTGGGGTCGAATCCTGCACCGAACTGAATCATCCACACCCTGACCGAGCTGAAAATGAGATTCAGATTCTTATTGGTGGCTGCCAGCTGTGGATCTACCGGCACAGCGATTTCCGGCTCTGCCGTGGCCTTGGAATTCACCGCGACAGCCTCATCAGATTCGCCGGTGATGTAGGGCAGCGCAAGCCAGATCACCCCCAGCAGCATCAGCGCTCCACCAACAAGGAGCAGCATCCGGTTTGATCCGGCCGAGGCCCTGGCAAGGGCCGTGGGTTTGACCACATTCGGCTGATCGAAAAAGGTCCCCTTATTCAACTCGCTATCCGGATCTGCGGGTTTTTCCGTCTTTTCCGGCTCGATGGTCACCACGGGGGTGGTTTGGACAGGGGCGGTCTCGAGTACGATCTCCTCCCGCTCACTCCTCTCCTCTGGGCTAGTCTCATCTACTTCCGCGGATTCTTCCTCGATTGCAACCAACTCCAGCTCACCGGAGGACGCCTTAGCCGGTTTTGCCTGTTCGTTATCCAGGGACGGTTCCCGGGTATCAGCCGATGAAGGAAGGTCGCTCAGATCGAAATCGAGCGAGAGATCCTCGGTTGCGGCAGGCGGAGTGGGTTCGGGACTGGACTCTTGCCGATGAACCGGGGCTACCTGATCCAGTGAAACCGCCTCGATAGAACACTCCACACCGCGATCCACCAACTTCTGGCGCAGATGCTCGGCCTTCTCATAATCGAGCAGCTTGCGAATATGCGATTTCTCACCCTGGAGCAGCTTGCGTACCTGCTCGTCCGGGAGTTTCAGCAGATGCCCCAGATTGCTGACGGCCTCTTCGTAATCAAAACCATCTATCAGCTGGCCACTCAGGATCAGTTGGTATTTCGACTCACTCATCGCTCTGTCTATTTTTGTTTCAGCTGAATTCATATAATTTCTATCTTAAGGACCACGCCGTCCACACCCACCACCCTTACCTTGGTAGCGGCCGGACAGTCCATCCCTGTAATTTTCCAGGTAGTGTCGTCTACCCGAATTTTGCCCAGACCGTTGACAATAGGCGACTCGAGGGTAAATACCCGGTCGACATACTGCTCGCCACGGCGATTCAGCCTGGGCTGATCGGTTTTGGTCGGATGCCGTTTCAACACCAGGTACCAGAGGGCTATGCTCACCACGCTGAACACGGCAAACAGCAGTAACTGGTACTCCCAACCCATAGACGGGATAAGCAGCAGGACAAATCCCACCACCCCAGCCGAAACGCCCAGCCAGAGGAAGAAGGCGCCGGGGGAAAACACCTCGAGGATGATCAGGATCAGACCCAAGACCCACCAGTGCCAATAGGAGGCGCCGTTCAGCCACTCCATCAACTCTCTCCCTTCGTCTGGCGCTGGGCAAAGGCCTCTTTGGCGACCTCGGCAATACCACCGACCGCGCCGATCAGGCTGGAGGCCTCAAGCGGCATCATAATCACCTTCTGGTTTTCCGCAGAGGCAATCTGTTTCAGCGCCTCGGTATATTTCAAGGCGATGAAGTAGTTAATGGCGTTGACATCGCCCTTGGCGATGGCCTGGGAAACCACCAGGGTGGCCCGCGCTTCCGCTTCTGCCAGACGCTCCCTGGCCTCGGCCTCGCGGAAGGCCGCCTCCTTCTCACCTTCGGCTTCCAGGATGGCCGCCTGTTTTTCACCCTCGGCACGCAGAATCTGCGACTGGCGTGACCCCTCGGCCTCGAGAATCTGGGCACGTTTATCACGCTCCGCCTTCATCTGCCGCCCCATCGATTCCACCAGGTCCATGGGAGGCGAGATATCCTTGATCTCGATACGGGTTACCTTCACCCCCCAGGGGGTGGTCGCATCATCCACCACATTCAGCAATTGGGCATTGATCAGATCACGCTGCGACAGCAGCTCATCCAGGTCCATCGAGCCCATCACCGTACGGATGTTGGTCATGGTCAGGTTCAAAATGGCATGGGTCAGCTGGCTGACCTCATAGGCGGCCTTGGCCGCATCTAGCACCTGGTAAAACACCACGCCGTCCACCGTGACCATGGCGTTATCCCGGGTGATGACCTCCTGAGAGGGCACATCCAGCACCTGCTCCATCATGTTCAGCTTGGCCCCAATGGCATCCACCATGGGCACGATCAGATTCAGACCGGGACGCAGCGTTCTGGTATAGCGGCCGAAGCGTTCAACCGTGAACTCCATGCCCTGCGGAACCCGCTTGACACCCAGAACAACTACCACGACAGCCAGAACTGCCAACACTATGACGAAGTATTCCATGTACACTCCTTAGAGAGCATCCGGTAAATTTTTTCGATTATACCCTGATTTCACTGATCACAAAGCAATGCAGCCAACAACCAGATAATTAGCCTATAAACCAGATTTTTGACTAGTATTGTATTTTTAATGATTAAACATTATATTAGATATTAATTATATACTTATTTCTAGGGTTATCACCAACCATGAAGAAAATGCTATTTCTCAGCCTGCTGATGATCGCCGTCACTCAGATCGCAGTCGCCAGTGAGCCGCTTGCCACCGCTACCGCCACACTCCGGGAAATACCCAAGGAGCATCGGCTGGATGGCGTGGTTGAGGCGGTAAACCAATCGACAGTCTCATCCCAGACCCAGGGACAGATTGAGGAGATCTTTTTTGATGTGGATGATTTCGTCGAAAAGGGAACGCTGATTATCCAGCTCAAGGACACCCAGCAGCGATCCAGCCTGGCCCAGGCGGATGCTGAACTCAAGGCCGCCAACGCCAGACTGCAGGAGGCCCAGGATGAGTTCACCCGCATCAAGGGCGTTTACGAGAAAAGCCTGGTCTCCCAGTCGGCGATGGACAAAGCTAGCACCGCCCTGCAACAGGCCCGGGCCCAGCGCGATTCAGCCCAGGCTGGACGAAACCAGGCCCAGGAGCAACTCGAATATACCCTGGTGCGCGCCCCTTATTCCGGCATCGTCACCCAGCGCCACGTCGAGGTTGGTGAAATCGCCAGCCCTGGACAGAGGCTGATCAGTGGTATCTCTCTCGATCAGTTGCGGGTGAATGTCGATGTGCCACAGAGCCTGATTCCGGCGATTCGCAGCGTCGGTGAGGCCCGGGTCCAGCAGCCGGGAAACGGTTATATCAAGGCTGAAAAACTCACCATATTCCCCTACGCCCACTCCGGCAGCAACACCTTAAAGGTGCGGCTTGACCTGCCGGCAGGAAGTAAGCATATGTTCCCCGGCATGTATGTCAAAACCGCCTTCGTGGTGGGCCGGCAGAGCCGACTGCTGATACCCGCGCAAGCAGTGGTTTACCGCAGCGAGGTGACCGGGGTCTATGTGGTCGCCCCCTCCGGGAAAGTCGCCTTGCGGCACATTCGCACAGGAAACAAGACCGCCAATGATGAGATCATCGTGCTGTCCGGGCTGGATGCCGGAGAACAGGTGGCGCTCGATCCGATTCAGGCGGGCGCGCTCCTGAAGACCCAGAACAAGGAACCAGACAATGGCTAAGCTGGGCATATCCGGGCGCATCGCGGAGCGCTTCCTGAACACCGAGATCACCCCCCTGCTGGCCCTGGTTGGCCTGCTGCTCGGGGTATTTGCAGTGCTCATCACGCCACGTGAAGAGGAGCCGCAGATCAATGTCACCTTCGCCAATGTGTTCATCCCCTTTCCGGGGGCCACCGCCAGCGAAATCGAAAACCTGGTGGCCACCCCGGCGGAACAGGTGCTTTCGGAGATCGAAGGCATCAAGCACGTCTACTCCATCTCGCAACCCGGCATGGCGGTGCTGACCATCCAGTACAAGGTGGGGGAAAACCGCACCGACGCCATCGTCAGGCTCTACAACAAGGTGTTTTCCAACCAGGATTGGCTGCCGCAGAATCTCGGCGTTGGGCAACCGATCATCAAACCCAAAGGGATTGACGATGTGCCGATCGTCACCGCCACACTCTGGTCGAAGGACGAATCCGTCGGTGCCTACGAACTGGGACAGGTGGCCCATGCCATCGAGGCTGAGCTGAAGCGTGTACCCGGCACCCGTGACATCTATACCATCGGCGAACCCAAGCGGGTAGTTGCGGTCCATCTCGATCCCCAGGCCCTATCCGGCTACGGCATTGACCTGAATGGCCTGCGCCTTGCCCTCGAGTCCGGCAACACGGCCCGGGACAATCTCAATATCACCACTGACAACCGTGAGATTCTGGTCCAGGCCGGAACCTTTCTGACCTCGGCCGACGAGATCGGCGACCTGGTAATCGGCAGTCGTGACAGCAAACCGATCTATCTGCGCGATGTGGCCAGCATCAGCCACGGCTACGACCAGCCAGATCAGTACGTCTGGGTGGGCAGCGGCCCCCAAGGCGAGGTAAAGGGACTGAATTTTTCCGGCACAACCCCGGCGGTCACCATCGCCATCGCCAAAAAGCCGGGCACCAATGCGGTGGACATCTCCAATGCAGTGATCCAGCGTTTCGAACAGCTGCAGGGCACCTTCATCCCGGATGGCATAGAGACGACCATCACCCGCAACTACGGCGAAACCGCTGATGCCAAGGCCAAGAAACTGATCAGCAAGCTGTTTTTCGCCACCGCATCGGTGATCCTGCTGGTGCTGATCGCCCTGGGCTGGCGCGAGGCGCTGATCGTCGGCGCAGCGGTGATTGTCACCCTGGCGATCACCCTGTTCGCCTCCTGGGCCTGGGGCTTCACCCTCAACCGGGTCTCACTGTTCGCCCTGATCTTCTCCATCGGCATTCTGGTGGATGACGCCATCGTGGTGGTGGAGAACATCCACCGGCATCTTGCGCTGGGGGCAAAACACCTGCTGGACGCCATACCCAAAGCGGTAGACGAGGTCGGTGGACCGACCATTCTGGCCACCTTCACGGTAATCGCAGCCCTGTTGCCGATGGCGTTTGTCAGCGGTCTGATGGGCCCCTATATGAGCCCGATCCCAATCAATGCCAGCATGGGCATGCTGATCTCGCTCGCGGTCGCCTTCATCTTCACCCCCTGGCTGACCAATCGCGCCCTGGCCAATACCGCCGCACATCTGGCTGCTCACGCCAGCGAGGAGCACAGTGAAGGCGCTCTCGCGCGATTCTTTCAGCGCATCATCGCGCCCTTCCTCGACAGACAGAAGGGACGTCTGAGACGCTGGATCATGTTTGCCGCAGTGATGGGGCTGATCGCCGGCTCGATGTTGCTGGTCAGCACCGGAAGCGTGGTGATGAAGATGCTCCCCTTCGATAACAAGTCGGAGTTCCAGGTGGTACTGGATATGCCGGAGGGCACCAGCCTGGAGCAGACCACCCGGGTGCTGGCAGAGATTGGCGAATACCTATCCCAGGTGGAAGAGGTGACCGACTACGAGGTCTACGCCGGCACCTCGGCCCCGATCAGTTTCAATGGCCTGGTGCGCCAGTATTATCTGCGAGAGGGCGCCAATCTCGGCGATATCCAGGTCAACCTGGTGGAAAAGCACCTACGTGACCGCAAGAGTCACGAAATTGCCCTGGCCGTACGTGATCCGATCCAGGCCATTGCGAAACAATACAGCGGCAACGCCAAGATTGTCGAGGTGCCACCCGGCCCGCCGGTGCTGTCGCCTCTGGTCGCAGAGATCTACGGCATCAACTACGAAGGCCAGATCCAGGTAGCCAAGGATGTCAGGACGATGTTCGAACAGACGGCCGATATCGTCGATGTCGATGATTCGGTGGAACACCCTTCTGACAAATTCATCTTCAAGGTCGACCGGACCAAGGCGGCCCGCCTTGGGGTTGATCAGGCCACGGTTTCCAGCGCGCTGGCGACCGTGCTCGGCGGCCAGGATGTCAGCTATCTGCACGGTGAGAGCATCAAATACGCCGTACCGATCCGCATGGAATTGTCCGATGCCGACAAGGCCGATCTGGATCAGGTGTTGTCGCTCAAGGTACGCAGCCAGAGCGGTGACCTAGTACCACTGTCAGAGATTGTCGAGCTGATCGAGAGCCAGCGCGAACACTCCATCTACCACAAGGACCTACTGCCACTGGTCTATGTCACCGGCGACATGACCGGCGAAAAAGACAGCCCCCTGTATGGCATGTTTGACATATCGGCTTCGCTGAAAGAGAGCGGCGGACCCGAGCAATGGTTTTTCAGCCAGCCGGACAACCCCTACGAGTACAGCCTGAAGTGGGACGGCGAGTGGCAGGTTACCTATGAGACCTTCCGCGACATGGGACTCGCCTATGGCGTTGGACTGATCATGATCTACCTGCTGGTGGTGGCCCAGTTCCGCTCCTACCTGGTGCCGCTGGTGATCATGGCGCCGATCCCCCTGACCATTATCGGCATCATGCCGGGACACGCCTTATTGAATGCCCAGTTCACCGCTACATCGATGATCGGCATGATCGCCCTGGCGGGCATCATCGTGCGCAACTCGATACTGCTGGTGGACTTTATCAATCAGCAGGTGCGCAGCGGCGTCGCCTTCGAGACTGCGGTGATTCACTCGGCGGTGGTGCGCTCCAAGCCTATCGCGCTGACCGCACTGGCGGCCATGCTCGGGGCCTTCTTCATCCTCGACGACCCCATCTTCAGCGGCCTTGCGGTCTCGCTGATCTTCGGCCTGTTCGTCTCGACCGTGCTGACCCTGGTGGTGATCCCAGTGGTCTACTATGCGGCGATGCAGAATCGGGTGGACCTGATCCGCGCCTCGGAATGATTGGGTAGAGGGTCGGAGTCGTGCATGACTCCGACCCTTTGAAGCTCAGCCCGCCAGTTTATCGAAAATCCTGAACCCGGCCAGATAGGTACCTGCCGCTGATCCCAGGGTGCTGAACAGGAACACCAGCAGCGTGCGGCTGACACGGTTGCGCCACCAGCCTTTCCAGGTGGTGGTGTCGTGGCGCAGCTCGCTGAAATCCCCGACCCGCGGCTTGCGCAGGTAGACCTCCACCGCACCGGTCACCATGCCGGCGCCGACAGTAGGATTCAGGGAGGTGAGCGGGGCCGCGAGAAAGGCCGTGATCACGGTCAGGGGATGCGCCGCAGCCAGCAACGCCCCCAGGGCAGAGAGCCCGCCGTTGATCAGCACCCAGTCGGCCACCAGCTCCCAGCCGAGGGAGGGGCTGCGCGAAAAACCGATGCCGAAACCGATCAACACCAGGGCGACGATTGCCCAGGGAATCAGTTTTGGCCAGCGCTTGGGCCGTGGTAGTCGATCCAGCTCAATGATGCGCTGATCGGGCCGTTCCTGCCCCTGCTGCAGATAACGCTGTATCCCCTTGAGATGACCTGCACCGATCACCGCCAGAACATTTTCATGCTGGTGGGCCTGCACCTCCTGGAGCAGCCTGGCCGCCATGTACTCATCGCGCTCATCGATCAGCGGCTGAAACAGATCCTTGCGATCCTCGGCAAACTCGGCGAAGGTGGTCTCCAGCATATCGCCCTCCTTGAGCCCCTCGATCTGCTCCTCGGTCACCTCTTCCTTGGAGATCACGCTGGCCAGCAGTCCCGCAAACAGCCCCATGCGTTTCCACCAGGGGACATTGTGCAACACGCGCTTGAGGGTGATGCCGATCTCGCGGTCGATGAGCAGCACCGGCTTGTGATGCTCCTGGCCGTGCCTGATCGCCGCCCGCTGCTCGGCACCCGGCTCGATGCCGAACTGATCGGCGATCCGCTGCTGATAGGCGCCCAATGCCAGACTGGCCGCCACCATGCTCGCCTTGCCCTCCCTGATCACCTTGAACAGATCCATGCGCGCGAGCGCATCCGGGTCTATAACCGCGTTATAGCGGCTTGGGCAGAGCTCTACTGCAACCGCATCAAACTCGCCCTCGGTGAGCATCTGCTCGACCTTGTCGGCGCTGGCGCGGGACACATGCGCCGTTCCCAGCAGGGTGATACTGCTGTCGCCGATCCGTATAGTCGCGATCGGCTCCTGTTCGGGGTTTTCTGTCATTCCATCTCTCCAAAGGCGCGCATCGACATCAGACGCCAGCAGTGCATAATACCAGTTCAGAGACTGGCTTGTCGGATGTGAGTCGCTTAACATGCCCTTTAACCGTTGGGACTGGCGGCACACCGGCCGATCCTCCGACACTGAAAAAAGGCGTTATTTGAGCTACCCATGACAAAATCAATACTCCTGATCACCACACTCCTTCTGAGCAGCCTCCTCATGCCGGGCTGCCAGACGCTGGAGAAGCGGGATTTCCAGGTCTCGCTCGACTCGGCCCTGGCCGCCTATGCGGCTGCGATGCGCTGGGGACATCCGGCACAGGCCTACAGTTTCCTGGACCCCTCGCTCGAACAGAACACGGCCAACCAGGAGGCGCTGAATAACATCCGGGTGACCAACTACAAGGTGTTTCAGCAACCGGCCCAGACGGCCGAGGACAAGGCGCAGCAATCGGTGGCCATCCAGTACGTACTGGTGGATGAACAGGTTGAGAAAACCCTGATCGACAACCAGGTCTGGAAATACGAAAAAGAGACCCAAAAGTGGACCCGCTTCAACGCCATTCCGGTGTTTGAGTAATCGCGATGGGCGACATGGAAGCGAGAAAGAATATCGTTCCGACCGGCCAGTTAATGCTCACGGCAGCGGCCTTCGTGATCGTGGTCGCGGGGATGCGGGAAGCCCAGTCGATGCTGGTGCCCTTTCTGCTCTCCGGGTTTATCGCCATCATTGCCGCGCCAAGCATGCTGTTTCTGAAGAATCACGGCATTCACACCGGGATTGCGATAGTGCTGGTAATCATAGCCCTGGTCGGCACCGGCTCACTGCTGGGAATTCTGATCGGCACCTCGGTGGATGATTTCTCGGCACAACTGCCGACCTACCAGGCAAAGCTCCGGGAGCAGACCGCCCTGCTCCTGCAATGGCTGACCTCCTTCGGCATTCCGGTCTCGGAGGAGATCTTTTCCAAGTTCTTCGATCCGGCCAAGGCGATGAAACTGGCGGCCCAGGGCTTGAGCAGTTTCGGCAATCTGCTGACCAACACCTTTCTGATCCTGCTGACGGTGATTTTCATCCTGTTTGAAGCCTCAAGCTTCCCGGCGAAACTGCGCCGGATACTCCCCGATCCGGATAACGATTACGCCCATTTCGACAGCTTTGTCGACAACATCAAACGCTACATGGCGATCAAGAGCGCCACCAGCCTGCTGACCGGGGTGATCATCGCCGTCTGGCTGACACTGGTGGGTATCGACTACCCGATTCTCTGGGGCGTGCTGGCGTTCTTTCTCAACTACGTACCCAACATCGGCTCGATCATCGCCGCCATTCCGGCGATTCTGCTGGCCATAGTGCAACTGGGTACCGGCGGCGCCCTCTGGACTCTGGCGGGCTTTCTGGTGGCCAACAACCTGGTCGGCAATGTGATTGAACCGCGCTTCATGGGCAAGGGGCTCGGCCTCTCCAGCCTGGTGGTCTTCCTCTCCCTGGTGTTCTGGGGCTGGGTGCTCGGTACTGTAGGAATGTTTCTCTCGGTACCGCTGACCATGACCATCAAAATCGCCCTCGACAGCCGTGAGGATACCCGCTGGCTGGCGGTGCTTCTCGGCCCGGAAATCGATGAAACAGAGACCGATCGGCCCACCCGCCAGGCGAATATGTTAAAGTGGTTCCCGAAAAAATCATCCGATAATACCGACTCCGAGCAGTAACCCCATGTTGAAATTCAGTCTCAAGCCAGGGCGGCGTGAACGCCACCTGATGCGCAAGCACAACAACCCGCTGTTCCCGGAAAGCGAACGCGCGATCAGCCCGCAGGCGTTGACCGAGGCCCAACGCCTCGATCATGAAGAGATCGTCGAGTTCATCCCCGGCTTCCGCAAGCTGATCCAGCAGGCGGTCGCGCTCCAGCCGAATGAACAGAGCGAGGTGATCCTCAAGCTGAAAGAGGATTTCGACAAGAGCTATGAACAGGCCTGTGGGCTGGCGGATGATCAGAGCGAGACGAAAACCGCGATCATAAAACTGCTGGCGGTGATCATGAAATCAGTTGAGGGCGGGGCGAAAAACGACCCGGTCGCCCTCGATGAACTGGAGCAGGAGCGCATTGCGCGCGACACCCACTTCGCCCTCCTCGAACAACCCTTGGTCGCCGACCTGCTCTATCCGGAAAAGCTCATCGGCGATAACGAGCTGGTGGCAACACTGTTTTCCGTCAGCGATGAAGAGTTCGGCGCGGCCATCAGCCTGTTCGACCAGTCTCAGCTCGAAATGCTGTGCAGCGAGGCGGACCAGATGATCGATGCCTGGAGAGGGACCGGCGTGGATCTGGCAACTGCTGAAAAGCGTCTGATAGACCTGAATACCCTGCTCAAGGCCTATACCGGAGAGACAGGCTGAGGCCGGTCAGAGCGCCGTCTCCCTGCATCGCTGCAGCGAGTGGTCATCGCAGTCATCACAAGACATTGTGCGGTTGCGCAGGCTGATATCACCACGCCCCGACTGCTTCACCTTATACAGTTGCTCAGCGGCAAAACGCATCAGATTCTCGATCCGGCAGTGGAGATTGACCATGGAAATGGCGCCGGAGCTGAGGGTGCAGGGCTCTGATATGCCATATTGCCCCATCAGCACCTTCTGCTCCTCTACAAAGGCCTCGGCGACCTGGTGATACCAGGGAATCACCGCCTCCTGATCGAGATTGACCAGAATCACGGCAAATTCATCGCCACCAAAACGGGCGCAGACATCGCTGCCGCGGACTCTGCGCTTCAGGGTATCGGCAAACAGTTTCAGCACCTGATCGCCGCATTCATGCCCGTACCGGTCGTTGCAGGCCTTGAAGTGGTCAAGATCAAACAGTACCAGCGCGCAGGGAACACCGCGATTGGCCACCTGGGTCACGTAACTGGCGCGCTCGAAAAAACCACGCCGATTGAAAAGCCCGGTGAGATCATCGGTGGCACTGAGATTCTTCAATTCAACCTGATAGTGGTCGATTTCATCAACCAGGGTTCCGATCTGCTCGACGATCTGTTGCGTCTCCTTAAAGCCGGAACCCGATTCTGCGGCATTCATCCGGAATCCCAGCTTGAGGGCGGAGAGCCGGTCATGAATCAGGTTGATATCCTGCTGGAAGACCCGCCCCAGGCGTCGCGACATCAAGACAATCACATAGCCCAGACCACTGAACACGAGAACACCAACGATGGCCAGGACATAGGAGAACCCTGTGGCGCTGGGTAGAGCGCTCTGCATGTAGAGTTTCCAGCCGCTTCCTGGAATAGTGATGGCCTCCTGATTGAGGAGCGTTTCGGCGGGTGACCCCGTGCCGGTGTGCGCAATAACACCACCTTCACCGTCTTTGATCAGAATCGACTCCCCGTTCATCACCAAAGAATCGATGCGCTGCTGCAGCAGTTCCAGACTGAAACTGGCGAACACCATTCCAACCTGTTCACCCTCCGCAAAAACCTTTTTGGCAATATCGAAATGTTCCAGCCCCTCGACATCAGCATGCACCGGTGGAACATTCAGATTGCCACCCCGCAGGGTGTCGGAAATATAGTGCCTGCACTGCTGGCCAAGATTCAGCTGTATGGGGTCGCCCATGACCGTCCCATCCTCCATGACCAGGGCCAATCCCAGGCTTTTCGGGAGCAGATTGCTGGTCTGCAAGGCCCAGGTGTGGGCAAGCGCTCTATCGCCAAAGACCAGTAGATCAGAGACCAGTGTCTGGTTGGCAATATTCTCGACGGTATCGGTATAAAAGCGCAGAAGATGACCAATATCCTGGGCAATCAGCAGGCGCTGCCTGGAGACCTCGTCTTCACGACCTGCATTCAGATAATAACGGCTGACGGAAAACAGAATGGCGCTGGCCAGTGCGACAAAACAGAAAACAATGGCCAGATAACGCAGGTTAAAGTGGGCGAGGGATTCCGCGGCGCTCCGGCCAATAGGGGGTTTGGGTTCTACCGGCGTCATCCTTTCCTCATGTGGAAGCCAGACATTTTTCAGGTTGAAGTTTAACTATGGATCATAAAAGACCAGCATGCAAAAAAACCTGCATTAACCGGGGAAATATTTCCTAATTTCAAATGGCTAGCGCTAAATCCAGCACCATTACCCAGGGAGTAGCAGCGCCTCCCTGAGCCTTGCCTATCCCCGTCTACAGCAACACCCGCTCGATACCCCCGCGCCGCACCCTCTCGACAAACTGCTGCTGCCATTGCGGCCCCAGCCGGTCGCGCACCAGCTCTTCGACGATGTAACTGACCTGCAGCCCGGTGCTATCCTGATAGCGGTTCAGGCCCTGGGTGCATGCCGGGCAGGTGGTGAGCATTTTAACCTTGCCCTGGGTCGCTCCCTGCTCGCCGCTGAGCTGCCCGATGCCTGAGAGCAGCTCCTCCTCCTTGCGAAAACGCAGCTGGCTGGCGATATCCGGCCGGGATACCCCAAGGGTGCCCGCCTCGCCGCAGCAACGGTCGGAGAGAAGCACCTTCTGATCCATCAGCGTGGAGACCACCTCCAATGGGGCATAGTGCTTGATCGGGGTATGGCAGGGATCATGATAGAGGTACTTGGTCTCCGACTTCTCTTCAAGGGCCACGCCCTTCTCCAGCAGATACTCGTGGATATCCAGCAGGCGGCAGCCCGGAAAGATCTTCTCGAACTCATACTTCAGCAACTGGTCCATGCAGGTACCGCAGGAGACGATGACGGTACGGATGTCCATGTAGTTCAGGGTATTGGCGACCCGGTGAAACAGTACCCGGTTCTCGGTGGTGATGCGCTGTCCCTGTTCATGCATACCGGCCGAGGTCTGGGGATAGCCGCAGCAGAGATAGCCGGGCGGCAACACCACCTCGGCGCCCAGTTCATAGAGCATGGCAATGGTCGCCAGGCCGACATCACTGAACAGCCGCTCGGAACCGCAGCCAGGGAAGTAGAAGATCGCATCGGACTCGTCCGTGACCTTGGCCGGGTCACGGATGATCGGCACGGTACTGGCATCTTCCAGCCCCAGCATGGCGCGGGTGGTCTGTTTCGGCAGTTCCACCCGTAGCGGACGGCGCACCAGATCAACCACCTGCTGCTTCATCGCCGGCTTGCCGGTGGTCCGGGCCGGCAGACGATCCTCCCGTCCCAGCAGACCCGCCTTTTTGAACAGGTCATGGCCCAGGGTCAGTCCCTTGAAACCCCACTCCAGCATGCCCTTGCGAAGGGCGCGTACCGTGCGCGGATCGGTGGCATTGAGAAACGCCATCGCCGCCCAGGTACCCGGGTTTTTACGCTTGTGCCCGCCTTCGGTGAGGATTTTGCGCATGCGAATGGTAACGTCGCCAAAATCGATATTCACCGGGCAGGGATTGAGGCATTTGTGGCAGACGGTGCAGTGGTCGGCCACATCGTTCATCTCCTCGAAGTGGCGCAACGAAATGCCGCGCCGGGTCTGCTCCTCGTAGAGAAAGGCCTCGATCATGAGGCCGGTGCCGAGAATCTTGTTGCGCGGTGAATAGAGCAGATTGGCGCGTGGCACATGGGTCTGACACACCGGCTTGCATTTGCCGCAACGCAGGCAGTGTTTGATGTCGTCATTCAACTGCCCCAGCTCGCTTGCCTCGAGGATGATCGCTTCCTGCTGTACCAGGCGCAGAGACGGGGTATAGGCCCCCTCCAGCCCGGAACCCGGCATCAGCTTGCCGCGATTGAAATGCCCCTGGGGATCGACCTCGGTTTTATAGTCGACAAAGGCCTGCTGTTTTTCCGTTTCAAGATACTGGATCTTGGTCAGCCCGATACCGTGTTCGCCGGAAATCACCCCGTCGAGGGACTGGGCCAGCGCCATGATGCGCTCCACCACCCGATCCGCCTCGTGCAACATCTGGTAGTTGTGGGAGTGCACCGGAATGTTGGTATGCACATTGCCATCACCGGCGTGCATATGCAGGGCGACAAACAGACGGCTGTCGCGGATCTCCGCATGGATCTTCTCCAACCGGCTTCTGACCGCCCCCATATCCTGGCCATCAAACACCTCGTTGAGGCGTGCCGCCACCTCCTTGCGATAGGAGTGAACCAGATCGCGGCGCAGCATCATATCCAGCAGGCTGTCCCCTTCCCGCAGCCGCGCGCTCTCTTTCTCGCGTAACAGGTGGCTATGGGCTGCGGCCGGGGCATCGAGATTGGCCAGCACCCGGCTCCAGCGGTCACGGGCCTCGCGCACCAGGCCACTCGCGGCATCCCGTTTCGATTCGAGGATGGCGGTATTCTCCTGGGAATCCTCGTAATCCTCGGCCTGCCTCAATTCACGCAGATCACCCTGAAGATACGCAAGCACCGCATCCATGATCTCCAGCTTGTTGCTGATCGACTGTTCGATATTGATCCGCTCGATGCCGCGGTTATATTCCGCCAGGCGCTCGATGGGGATCACCACATCTTCATTGATTTTAAAGGCGTTGGTGTGGGCGGAGATGGCCGCGGTGCGCGCCCGATCCAGCCAGAAACGGCGCTGCGCCTCCGGGCTGACGGCGATAAAACCCTCCGCCTCGCGGGCATTGGCGAGACGCACCACCTGCGAGGCCGCTTTGGATACCGCATCCTCATCGTCGGACACCAGATCGGCGATCAGCACCATCTTCGGGCGTTCGCGCCGCGCCGCCTTGGTGGTGTACTTGACCGCCTTGATGTAGCGCTCATCCAGATGCTCCAGACCGGACATCTGCACGCCATCGCTGTTTTCAATGGCGGATTTGATCTCGACAATCGCCGGCACGGCGGTGGCCAGGTCGGTGCCAAAAAATTCCAGGCAGACCGTGCGCACATGCGCCGGCATGCGGTGCAGCAGAAAACGCGCCGAGGTGATCAGCCCGTCACAACCCTCTTTCTGCACCCCGGGCAGGCCGGAGAGAAACTTGTCGGTGACATCCTTGCCCAGGCCGGTCTTGCGAAATACCGACCCGGCCATCTCCAGCAGACGCGGCTCGCCCAATAATGTTCTGCCGTCGATATCGTATTTACTGATCCGGAATGCAACCTGTTGCTGTTCGTGAATCTTGCCCAGGTTGTGATTCAGCCGCTCCACCTCCAGCCAGGAGGCATCCGGCATCACCATGCGCCAGGAGACCAGATTATCCAGTGTGGTGCCCCAGAGTACCGCCTTCTTGCCGCCGGCATTCATGGCGATATTGCCGCCGATGGTCGAGGCGTTCTGCGAGGTCGGATCAACGGCAAACGCCAGCCCATGTTCACTGGCCAGATCGGAAACACGCTTGGTCACCACGCCGGCCCCGGTGTAGACCGTGGCCACTTCACCCTCGACCCCTGGCAATTGCCGGTATTCGACCGCCCCGAGCCGCTCCAGCTTCTCGGTGTTGATCACCGCGGTGTGGGCATCCAGCGGGACTGCCGAGCCGGTATAACCGGTGCCGCCGCCGCGCGGAATGATGGTCAGCCCGCATTCAATACAGGCCCTGACCATCGGCGCCACCTCGTCCTCTGTGTCTGGACTGATCACCACAAACGGCACTTCCACACGCCAGTCGGTGGCGTCGGTGGCATGCGAGACCCTGGCCAGACCGCCGTAATCGATATTATCCGCACGGGTGATTTTGGCCAGCGCCCGACTGACCCGGCGGCGCAGCTCATTGTTCTGCTCGAAGCAGGTGGCAAACTTGTCCACCGCCTGGCGCGCGGCATCCAGCAACAGCAGGGCCTGCTGGTTGCCGTTGGCCCGCGACTCGAACTGGTCCAGGCGGTGCTTGAGGGCATTGATCAGCGCCGTACGCCGCCCGGGGTCGGTCTGCAAATCCTCCTGCAGGTAGGGGTTTCTCGCCACCACCCACATATCACCAAGCACCTCGAACAGCATTCTCGCCGAACGCCCGGTACGCCGGGTACCGCGCAGCTGTTCAATCACCTGCCACATCTCCTCGCCAAGAAACCGGATGACAATTTCGCGGTCAGAGAAGGATGTATAGTTGTATGGTATCTCTCGGATACGCTGTGCTTCTAATACGCTCATTAGGATTTGGAATTTACAGACATAAATGAAAAATGCCCGGCGGGGCTATCCGGGCTTGTGCATCGCAATATTCTAGCCTAAATATAGCAACGACTGTACCTTGATTGGCACGAGGTATCTGATCGGAGTAAAAACCTTATTTCATGGAGACTATTACAGTGAAGAAACTGGTAACACATTCCCTGATCGCCTTGACACTGCCCGCACTGATCGCATCCGGCTCCCAGGCACTGGCGGCTGAGAAATCCTCAGCAGAACGCGCCATCGAGTACCGTGAATCGATCATGAACATCTTCAGCTGGAACCTGAAGGCCATGGGTAGCGTGGTCAAGGGTGAATCCGCCTATGACCAGGCGGCCTTCGCCCAGCATGCGGCAGATCTGGCTGCCGCTGCCCGCCTCAACCTGCTGGCCGGCTTTCCCGAGGGTTCCGACGAGGGGGAGACTGGCGCCAAGGCCGAGGTGTGGATGACCCCCGACGACTTCAAGGAGAAATACCAGGCGCTGCAGACAAAGTCCGAGGCCCTGGTCAGCGCCGCGGCCAGCGGTAATCTGGATGCGATACGCCCTGCGTTTGGCGATACCGCCAACAGCTGCAAGGAGTGTCACAAGGCCTACAAGGAGTAGCCTGCCTCTGGACGGAATCGCCCGCTGCGATTCCGTCCCCTTTCGCTATTTCCTGTCCATCCGTCCTATACTCAATGCAGTGATCAGCTAAGCAGCAAGCCCATGCCCCAAGCCGTTTTTCTCGACCTCAATACCGTCTGCCGCGACGACCTGGACCTCTCCCATCTGAACCAGACGCCCTATGACTGGAACTACTATCTGAACAGCGAACCCGGGCAGGTTGCGCAGCGTATCGCCAACGCCGAGGTGGTGGTGAGCAACAAGGTAGTGCTGACCCGGGAAATCATTGCCCAGTGCAACCCTCTGAAACTGATCTGCATCGCCGCCACCGGCACCAACAATGTTGATATCACGGCGGCGGCCAGACAGGGTATCAGCGTCTGCAATGTCACCGGCTACGCAACGCCCTCCGTGGTGCAGCATGTGTTTGCCCTGATCCTGACCCTGACCACACAACTACCGGCCTATCAGCAGGCAGTGAAAGCGGGCGCCTGGCAAAAGAGCCAGCAATTCTGTCTGCTGGATTTTCCGATCACTGAGATCGCCGGCAAGTGCCTGGGAATCGTGGGATATGGCGAGCTGGGCAGGGCCGTTGCACGGGTTGCCAAAGCCTTTGGCATGCGCGTGATGATCGCCCAGCGGCCCGGCGGACCAGGTGACGATGAACGCCTGCCCCTGAAAGAGCTACTACCCCAGGTGGATATTCTGAGCCTGCACTGCCCACTCAGCGAAAACACCCGAAACCTGATCGATGCCGAAGCCCTGGCGCTGATGAAACCGACAGCACTGCTGATCAATACGGCAAGAGGAGGGATTGTGGATGAGACCGCCCTGCGGGAGGCGCTGTTGGCCGGCAGACTGGGAGGCGCGGCCATCGACGTACTCAGCCAGGAGCCGCCTTCAGAGGGCAATCCACTGCTCGACAGCGCCATACCCAACCTGCTGCTGACGCCGCATATCGCCTGGGCCAGCCTGGAATCCCGGCAGCGCCTGATCAACGAAGTGGCCCAGAACATCAACGCCTATCTGCGCGGTGAGCCGCGCAACCTGATCACCGTCTGATTGAAGCAAAAACCATACAGCTATGGGAAATTGTCCCCCACCTCGGACTCAGCGAAAAGCTTGCTGATGGTACAGGCAATGGAGAAGGTCGGATCCGTATCCATCTCCAGGGGGGCGCAACGCACCACTTCCAACTCGGCATGCAGGGGCGGAGTTATATTTTTACCCGGCACCACCACGATCGACAGCCGTGAACCTGCCTCCACCGGTTCATCCGTCCAAATCAGCATGCCGCCCCCGCTGAGGTCTTTGACAATGGCGTTTCGCACAGCATCAGCGCCGTTGGCCCTGAAACGCGCGGCGCAATCTACTGACATACGCGGGTAATCCCGCTTTTCCGAATAGTCCAGCATCTGTCGTTGCTCCTGGATCAGTTGAGTTAGTTAAGACAAACGGCTCCGGGCCCTGCACGCCAGAGCCTGTTACTAACGCATCGGCAACAACACAATTTTCTTAAGTAAATTTGGTCGATTTGGCTGTAGACGCCGACTAATCGCCTGCATTTGCGGATCTGCGTTCACAAACCCTTGAGAATATCCCCAGCCTGCTCCCTGGACAGGTGTTTCCAGGGCAACGGGATCAGCCCCGGCACCTTCTCGCGGTAACGGCGGTAACGCTCACCGTGATAGACCATGAGCTTGCGTTCCTCGAGCCAGGAACCGACGATGAAATAGAGGGTAATCATCAGGGCTGATATCAGGAACGCCTGGGACATATCCCGGGTCCAGACCAGGACCAGTCCGAGAAAATACCAGGGATGACGCACATAGCGGTGCAGAGGCGAGATATGCAGGTGCTCCTGATCTTCGACGCTGCGCACCCCTTGCCGCCACTGGCGCAGGCCGATGAACTCCTTGCTATCGTAGTAACGCATGGACCAGACAAAGCCTGCCACCGACGCCAGCGCAAGCAGATTGACCAACACCCAGCCGACCCCCCGCCAGGCCCATATTTCAGGTCCGGGGAAGGTATAGAGCAGATACAGGAGGGGCAACAGGCTCAGCAGGGAAATGGCATTGAACATCAATCTGTAGGCCGGCAGCAGGGCGGGCCAGCGCTGCGCGACCCAGTATTTGACTGTCAACGAAGCGAGCAGTGAGTGCAGCAGAAAATAGAGAAGCCAGCCCCCAATCAGCATCAGAGACTGGCTTGATATCGACACTGACAATCAGGCCTGGAACTTGCCGCTGCGCAACCGTTGCGCTTCCATCAGCTCCAGTTCACGTGACCCGGACACCATCACCTGGGGATCGGGCACAAAATCGAGCTCAGGATTGAGGCGCTCATAGGGCACGGAGTTGAGTATCACCTTCATGGCGTTGAGACGCGCCTTGTGCTTGTCGTTGGAGCGGATCATGGTCCAGGGCGCATGGGTGGTATGTGTCCGTTTCAGCATCTCATATTTGACGTTGGTGAATTCGTCCCAGCGCTCCTGTGCCTGGACGTCCACCTCGCTCAATTTCCATTGGCGCAACGGGTCATTCTTGCG
Organism: Sedimenticola sp.; assembly: GCA_002869585.1. GTDB lineage: Bacteria > Pseudomonadota > Gammaproteobacteria > Chromatiales > Chromatiaceae > BM503. Next base: position 41,470 of record PKUO01000057.1, on the reverse strand, counting down.
ACGTTCAAAACGCCGCGCCTGTTCGTCCTTGGTGACGCTGAAATAGAGCTTGATAAGGACTGTCCCCTGGCGCACCAGGTCTTTCTCAAAGCCACTCACACCGAGCATAAAGTTTTTATATTCATGCTCGGAACAGAACCCAAACACCGGCTCCACCATGGCGCGGTTGTACCAGCTGCGGTCAAACAGCACTACCTCGCCACCTCGTGGAAACTGGGTGATGTACTTCTGAAAAAACCACTGGGATTTTTCCCGGTCCGACGGTTTACCCATGGCGACCACACGATAGTGCTTCTCGTTCATGTAGCGGGTGACACGGCGAATGGTTCCGCCCTTGCCAGCGGCATCACGCCCTTCAAACAGGATAATCATGCGCGTACCGGTCTTTTCCAGATACTGCTGCATCTTGATCAGCTCGGCCTGGTAAGGCTTGAGCTCCTCTTCACGGCGATAACGTCTGATCGCCTGGCGGCTATCCGCTTTTAGATTGGCAACCTCTTTCTTCAGCACCTGCCATTCGTTGGCCAGTTCATCGACATCCATCGGCTGGCCCTCGATTTCAATTTGTTGGGCTTGAGTCGTTGTCTTCGCACCGGCCTCGCCCGCCGGTTTTGATTTACTTCCCACAGTCATAGTTTCGATCCTGAAAGCAGTAGTTACACATCGCGCTTAATAGCAAGCACGAAGAGATGAGATTTATCAATTTTCATCCTAGCCGTTTTCAGTCCTGAGTGCATTGACGCAGAACAGAAAACCGGTCAGTAATGATAAGCAGACTCAATCTGATCCCGGGTCAGAACGCCATAGATCCGCTTGATCCCCGGTGCCGTCATCCTCTCCACAAACAGGGCGTCCACGCCCTTGTCCTTGAGTATGTCCAGCGCCTCCTGCAGGGTGGCCTGCAGATGCACCGGCGCCACCTCGTAGCGCTGTCCGGGGATCTCCATCAGATCGATCAATTGCACATCTTCCTGACCCTCTTTCAGGGCCTGCACATGGCGCGCCAGATCCAGGGCACGCAGCAGTGCTATCGGGCGCTCCTCCCCCTGGATCAACAGCCATTCCGGCTCCTTCTTCAGCAGCGCATCGACCGCATCCCGGTCCATCACCCGCTCTGGCCGCTGAAAACGCTCACGCATCACGCTCGCCACCCCGATGCGGCGCAGCGTCTGTAACACCGGGTTGGCGCTGTAGTCCATGCCGCTTGCCTTGAGCATGGTGATAAACAGGGATTCCTTGCGAAACAGCTCACTGGCGGTGAGGCTGGCAATGACGATGACCAGCATGCCAGGCATGATGATCTGCGGGGTATGGGTCAGCTCCATCATCGCGGTCAGGGCGGCCAGCGGCGCCTGCAGACTGCTACCCATCATCGCCCCCATCCCCAACAGCGCATACAGGCCGACATCCACACCACTATCCGGCAGCAGTCGCTGAACCCCCTGTGCCAGGGAGCTTCCCAGCATGGCGCCGATAAACAGCACCGGGCCGATCATCCCACCCGGCACCCCCAGACCCACACAGGCCACCGTCGCCAGCAGTTTGGCGAACAGAACTGACACCAGAAGCAGCAGGCCCAACTCCCCCAGCAGGGCGCTGTTTACCGAGTCATAACCTATACCCATCACCTGGGGCACCCACAGACCGAGCACACCGACCACCAACCCGGCCAGTGTGGTGCGCTGCCAGAAGGGGAACCGACTGGCGTTTTTCGCCACCTGTTGCAGCAAATGGATGAACAGTGCGGCCACAGCACCGGCGGTCACACCCAGCAGCACAACCAGCGGGATCTCGCCCAGGGAATTGAATTGATGCGCCGGCACCAGAAAGGCCGGCTCCGAGCCGAACGCCAGATAGGAGACCGCCGTGGCGCCGACCGCGGCCAGCATCACCGGAATGAAACTCGCCAGGGTGTACTCCATCATCACCACTTCCAGGGCAAAGATCACCCCGGCCAGCGGGGTGTTGAAGGATGCCGCGATACCCGCCGCCGCACCACAGCCGACCAGGGTGCGGATGCTGTTATTGGGCAGCGTCAGGTATTGACCCAGCAGGCTGCCGGTTGCCGCCCCGAGATAGATATGCGGCCCCTCCCTGCCCACCGAGTGGCCGCTGATGATGGCAATCGCCGCCCCGAAGAACTGCAGGATAAACCCCCGCACGGAGAGATAGCCCTGGTGGTAGGCCATGCGTTCCAGCACCTTGGCGACGCCCAGCACATACACACCCCGGGCGCTAAAGTGGAACATCAGGCCGATGAACAGCCCACCGGCAACAGGCAACAGCACCCTGGCTGTCAGCGGCAGCGCCTCGTAGTTTTCAGCCAGTCCGGCCGGCAGCAACCCCCGCTGCGAACCCTCCACCAGGATACGGAACAGCACGATCACCGCGCCGGCGAAAACGCCGCTCAACAAACCCAGCGCCGAGAGCTGAAGCAGGGCATCCGGTCGCGACAGATGCATGCGCAACCGATCCAGGCGTTCGGCAAACCGTTTGTCTGTCTTTGTCCTTTTCGTCATCATCCCCGGAACTTATCTGGGCTGGATTTGCCTCAAGCCTGTGCAATCAAGATAATCAACATTAACCTATCCGACCGATGTACGGTACCCAAAGAGTTGACCATGAAGATAGATCGCCCTGACGCCTACCAGACTGCCACCGAACTGGATATCATTCAGCGGACCCTGCCCCTGCGCGACGCCAATGTCCTGGAACTGGGATGCGGCAGCGCCTGGATGACGCGCAAGATTGCCGAGCAGTTTCACCCCGGACAGATCACCGCCGCGGAGGTCGATCGCATTCAGCACGAGAAGAATCTGGCCATCACCGATCTACCTGGTGTCCGCTTCATCTATGGCGGCGCGGAGGCGATCGATCTGCCCGATGCCAGCGTTGACATCGTGCTGATGCTCAAGTCGCTCCACCATGTGCCCCTGGATAAAATGGACCCTGCGCTGAAGGAGATCGCAAGGGTGCTGAGGCCGGGTGGACTGGCCTACATCTCGGAGCCGGTCTATCGTGGTGATTTCAACGAGATACTGCGCCTGTTCCATGACGAGCAGGCGGTGCGCAAGGCCGCCTTCCAGGCGTTGCAAACGTCCGTGCAGGAGAAACGGCTGCAACTGGTCGAACAGATCTTTTTCAACTCACCCGGCCACTATAAGGATTTTGATGATTTCGAGGCGCGGATGCTCAACGTCACCCACACCGAGCATAATATCGACGAGGTGTTGTATGGGCGGATCAAGGCCGCCTTCATGCAGCACATGACCGATCAGGGCGCCCACTTCATGAAGCCATCGCGGGTCGATCTGCTGCGCAAACCCTAGTCGGACAGCGCTTCTTTTCCCACCTGCTGCAGCTTGCGAAACAGCGTGCGTTCGCTGATACCCAACTGCCGCGCCAGTTCCCGGCGATCGCCCTGAAATGAACGACTCACCTCTTCGAGATAGCGCCGCTCGACCTCATCAAGTGTCAATACCCGGGTCTCGGCAGCGGTAACCTTTTGCTGCGGATCGATACAGACATCCGGCAGACTGCTGATCTGTATGACCTCGCCATCGCTCAACAGGCAGGCACGCTCCAGAATGTTACGCAGCTCACGTATATTCCCGGGAAAGGGGTAACGCTGCAAACACGCCAGGGCCTCCGTGGACAGGCGCTTGTTCTCACCACCCTTGATCCTTTGCAACAGCGTCTCCACCAGCAGGGCAAGGTCCTCGCGACGCTCTTTCAGTGACGGCAGGACGATGGGGAAAACGCTGATCCGATAGTAGAGATCCTGGCGAAACAGGCCCTCGGCCACCATCTCCCCGAGATCCCTGTGGGTCGCGCAGATCAAGCGAAAATCGGCCTGTCGGGGCTCCACTCCCCCAACCCGCCGATAGGTGCCTGTCTCCAGCAGTCGCAGCAGTTTGACCTGCATGGAGAGCGGAATATCACCGATCTCATCAAGAAACAGGGTTCCCCCCTGAGCCAGCTCCACCAGGCCGGGCTTGGCCACCGTGGCGCCGGTAAACGCCCCTTTCGCATGCCCGAACAGTTCACTCTCGAACAGTGTCTCGGTAAGGCCTGAACACTCCACCGGCACGAACAGCTTGTCCCTTCTGGGGCTCAGATCATGAACCGCCTGGGCCACCAGCTCTTTACCGGTCCCCGACTCTCCCAGCAATAGCGCCGTGGATTCACTGGGGGCAACCCGCTGTACCAGGCCAAGCATCTGGTTGAAGGCACGGGACCGACCCACCATACCCTGACCGCCGGCTCTCGGGCTGGCCGCCCTCGACTGCCGGATGATCTCCACAAAGCAGGTCAGCTCATTGTGCTTATCGAAAACCGGACGACCCTCCACCTCCACATGCTCATCGCCATGCGGGGAGTGATGGATATGCAGAACACGCTGGGGCTGGCCCGTTGCCTTGGCCTCGACCATCTGGCAGGACTCACCGGCCTGCCAGCAGGGCACTGAATTGCCATGGGAGATCTCATGGCACTTGCGATTGATCAGACTCTCATCCTGCTGATGGATCTTTTGATAGGCCTGATTGGCCATCAGCACGCGGTAATCCCGCGAAAGCAGAATAGCCGGTTCCTGGATGCCATCGAAAATGGCCCGCAACTCACCGTCTTTAAGATTCTCACAAACCGAGGCCACAACATCTCCTCTATGCCATAAGCGGCATAACAGTACATCTGAACTGCCGAGATTGGCAGTTCGAGGCATATTATAACATGACCAATTACTGATTATCAGTATCTATTTTTATACTAATTCAATAAAATCAATAAGTTCCTAGAGAACGAAACGACTCCCTCAGCACCAGGACAACTTGGCACAGCATATGCAATTCAGAGTGCAACCACTCCATGTGGCCAGCCCCTTACACGGATGCAAGGGCAGGTCAGGTTCGCCCGACCACTCCGTGCGGAATTATGCAGCAGCAATTCCGCCACATGCGTTATGTATATATCGCATCTCCTCCTTTTTAAGCCGCCCGCTCGCGGGCGGTATTTTTTTGCCTGGAAAAAACCCGGCATTATTCAGCTATCCAGATATATTTTTTAACTAAACCCCACTAAATTAGTTGTAACTGATATACCCTGCTGCTAAAATATAAACGAGAATGATTCTTATTGTTGGTTGGACGAACGTGATACCCAAGGCATTACAAGAGACCAGCGACATCTCCCTGAACAATCTCCCCATCGGTCAGAGAGCGCGCATCAAGATGATCAAAGGCGACCGTGCAGTGGCGCGCCGCCTGCTAAGCCTTGGCTTGCGGGTCGGCTCGGAGATCAGCGTCCTGCAACACCGCGGACAAGGGGTCGTGGTTGCCAGCGCCGGCACCCGCGTTGCCCTGGGAGGCAGCATTGCCTCGCAGCTGATCCTGCAACTGATCGACAACCTCAACTGATTCCTGGAGAAAACGGTGCTGACAATCGCCCTCGGCGGCAATCCCAACTGCGGTAAATCCGCGCTCTTCAACGCCTTCACCGGAATCCGGCAGAAGACGGGGAACTGGCCTGGGGTGACCGTGGATCGCAAGGAGGGGCGCTTCACGCTGGATAGCGAAGAGGTCCAGGTTATCGACCTCCCCGGCATCTACTCACTGGATGCCTCCTCCATCGACGAACAGGTAACGCGCGACTACCTGCTGTCACGCGATGCCAGCATGATCGTTAATGTCATCGACGCCTCCAATCTCGAGCGAAACCTCTATTTCAGCGTTCAGTTGCGGGAAATGGGCATCCCCATGGTGGTTGCCCTGAACATGATGGACGTTGCCCGCAAGCGCGGCATTCTGGTGGACACAGACACCCTCAGCAAGGAACTGGGCTGCCCGGTGGTGCCGATTGTCGCCGTGACCGGCGAGGGAATCCGCGAGCTGAAACAGCAGATCCGGCTGATTGCCAACACCGCCACGGATGGACGCTTCCAAGTTGCCCATGACGATGTAGTGGAACAGGCGATTGCCGATCTCGAACCGCAACTGCAGGGACTCACCGATGACGCCAACCTGCGCTGGCTGTCGCTCAAGCTGTTGGAGGGTGATAACCATGCAATAAAGCTTGCCGGCGATAACATCCGGCCGCTGGTGGCGCATTGGCAGCAGACCATCGAATCCCGTACCGGCGAAGAGGCGGATATCTATATCGCCGACGCCCGCTATGGCCATGCCCATGCGCTGGCGCAGAAGTCGATCAAGGAGCAGGGACGGGTGGGACGCACCCTCTCTGATCGCATCGACAAGGTGGTACTGAACCGCATCATTGGCATCCCCATCTTCATGGTGGTGATGTACCTGATGTTCATGTTCACCATCAATATCGGTGGCGCCTTCATCGACTTTTTCGACATCGCCGTGGGCGCCTTCGTGGTCGAGGGACTGGGCGAGTGGCTGCGCGGCATCGGCTCACCGGAGTGGCTGACACTGTTCATTGCCGAGGGTGCGGGTGGCGGCGTGCAGGTGGTCTCCACCTTCATCCCGATCATCGCCTGTCTCTACCTGTTTCTGTCGGTGCTGGAAGATACCGGCTACATGGCGCGGGCCGCCTTCGTGATGGACCGGGCGATGCGCGCCATCGGCTTGCCGGGCAAGGCATTTGTGCCACTGATTGTCGGTTTCGGCTGCAACGTCCCGGCGGTGATGGCTACTCGCACCCTGGAAAACGAGCGCGAACGCAAACTGACCATATTGATGAATCCGTTCATGTCCTGCGGCGCCAGACTGCCGGTGTATGCCCTGTTTGCCGCAGCCTTCTTTCCCAGCAACGGTCAGAACCTGGTGTTTCTTCTCTACCTGATCGGCATTGCCGTGGCGGTTCTCACCGGGCTGATCATGCGCCGCACCCTGCTCAGCGGACAGAGTTCGGGCTTCATGATGGAGCTGCCGCCCTATCATCTGCCGACCATCAAGGGGGTTACCCTGCGCACCTGGGATCGCGTCAAGCTGTTCATCCACGATGCCGGCAAGATCATCATTATCATGGTGCTGGCGCTGAATGTGCTGAACTCAATCGGCAACGACGGTTCGTTCGGCAATCAGGATAGCGAGAAGTCGATCCTCAGCTCGGTGGCCAAGACCCTGACGCCGGTGCTCTCACCCCTGGGCATCAAGGAAGATAACTGGCCCGCCACTGTCGGCATCTTCACCGGCGTGCTGGCGAAAGAGGTGGTGGTCGGTACCCTGGATTCGATCTACAGCCAGCTGGCCGAGCAGGAGGCGCCCGCCACCGAGGAACAACCGTTCAATCTGCTGCAACGGCTGGCGGAGGCCGCGGCCACCATTCCGGAAAACCTATCGGCGGTGAAGGACAACATCCTCGACCCACTGAGCCTGGATGTCGGCGATATCAGCTCAGCCGATGCGGCAGCGGCGCAGCAGGAGGTCAGCAGCGGTATCTTCGGTGCCATGGCGACCCGCTTCGATGGGCAGGCCGGGGCCTTTGCCTACCTGCTGTTTATCCTGCTCTACTCCCCCTGTGTCGCCACCATGGGCGCGATCATGCGCGAGGCGGGCGGGGCCTGGACCGCCTTTGTCGCCGCCTGGACCACCGGCATCGCCTTCACCGTATCCACCGTCTACTACCAGGCGGCCACTTATGCCAAGCATCCGGATAGTGCCATGGCCTGGATAGTGGGGCTGCTGATCATGCTGGCACTGGTGGTCATCGGACTGCGCATCTGGAGTCAGAGCGGTGGTAAAAAAACCATAGCCTCGGAAGCTGCCAAGGCATGATTCTGGCCGATATCAAACGCTATCTGCAGGAGCGTGGTCAGGCGACTCTCGCCGATATCGCCATCCATTTCGACAGCAATCCCGATGCCGTCAGAGGCATGCTGGAGATATGGATACGCAAGGGCAAGGTACGCATGCGGCCGGTAACCAGCTCATGCGGAGACAGCTGCCATCAGTGCGACAGCAGCACTACCGAGATCTATCAATGGATGGAGGCGGAAAGCCACTTCAGGAATATCCCGATCACTCCGGTCGGCTGCGATAAGGTCTAACCTGTATCTGGCCTACTGCTTCATCTTGATCACAAGACTGCTGATGTTGTTCTCTTTCAGCTTACCGCGCAGTTTGTTGACCTGATCGCGCGAATAGGGACCCGAGCGAACCCGGTGAAACACCTCGCCACCATTCACCGTTACCTTCTGTATCTCGGCCTGCATGCCGATCAACGCCAGGCTGGCCTTGAGACGATCCGCATCGTTATATTTTCGGAACGACCCCATCTGCAGCATATAACCATCCGCCGTGGTAACCGCCGCCGGTGTCATCTGGGTGGCGATCTGCGAGGCATTGTCCCGTGTCTCCTGGACCTGGGGCTTGGGCTGTGGTTTCACCTCGGGTTCGGGATCCGGCACCACCACCTCCATCTCCGGCAGAATGGTGTAGAAATCGAAACGCGGCTTGGCTGACTCCGGCTCGCTCTCCTGCTCGGTCGGCTTTGCCGGCTCACTGGCCTTGGCCTGTTTTGCCGGACTGGCAGGCGCCTGCTGAATCACGGTGACCTGCTGGCCCGCAGGCGGCATCAGTTTCAGCCAGGCGAGTCCGCTGAAAAACAGACCCACCAGCAGACCGCCGATGAACCAGACCCATCCCGGCACCGCCTTGTTCTGCTTCTTCTTGGCTGGCGCCGCCCGAGGCTTGTAATCCCTGGCCATCTACATCCGCTCCGGCGCCGATACCCCGACCAGGCCCAGGCCGTTACGCAGTACCTGGCGCACTGCCAGAATCAGCTTGATGCGCGCATCACGCAGGGCATCATCGTCCACCAGAAACTGGTGGGCATTGTAGTAGGTGTGAAACTCGTTGGCCAGCTCACGCAGATACTGGGTCAACTGGTGTGGCTCCTCGTTCATGGCCGATGACTCGACCACCTCCGGATAGCGCGACAGGGAGGTCAACAGCGCCAACTCATGGGCCTCGCTGAGCCGTTCCAGGTTGGCGGCGCCTTCACTGATATCGATATTGATACCCTTTTCCGCCGCCTGAGCCAGTACGCTGCACACCCGCGCATGGGCATACTGGACATAATAGACCGGGTTGTCGCTGGATTGGGACTTGGCCAGATCCAGGTCGAAATCCATGTGCTGCTCACACTTGCGCATCACGTAGAAGAAGCGTGCCGCATCGGCGCCGACCTCCTTGCGCAGCTCCCGCAGGGTGACAAACTCGCCGGAGCGGGTGGACATCTGCACCTTCTCGCCGCCACGGTAGAGAATGGCGAACTGCACCAGCAGCACGTCCATCTTGGATGGGTCATCCCCAAGCGCCTGCAGCGCCGCCTTGACGCGTGGTACATAACCGTGATGATCCGCGCCCCAGACATCGATCACCCGTTCGAAGCCGCGCTCCAGCTTATCCATGTGATAGGCGATATCCGAGGCGAAATAGGTGGACTGGCCATTGTCGCGCACCACCACGCGATCCTTTTCGTCACCAAAGTCGGTGGAGCGGAACCAGAGCGCGCCCTCGTTCTCGTATAGATGACCCGAGGCGCGCAGCCGTTCAATGGTCCGGTTGACCGCGCCTGATTCCGTCAGGCTACGCTCGGAATACCACTCCTCATAATTGACACCGAACAGCGACAGGTCGTCGCGTATGTCATCCAGAATGGTATTCAGCCCAAGCTCGAAGACAAACCGATAGCGGTTATCGCCCAGCAGGTGCTTGGCGCTGTTGATCAGACCGTCGATGTGTTTTTCCTTGTCACCGCCGGCGGGTTCGTCGGCCGGCACATCCCTGAACACCTCTTCGCTGCTGTGCTTGTAGGCCTCGCCATTTTCGCGATGCAGGGTTGCGGCGATGTCCCACACGTAGTCACCCTTGTAGCCGTTGACAGGAAACGTCAGGGTCTCGTCACAGAGTTCCAGATAGCGCAGCCAGACGCTGGTGGCGAGGATATCCATCTGTCGGCCGGCGTCATTCACGTAGTATTCGCGATGCACATCGAAGCCCACCGCCTGGAGCAGATCGGCCACCACTGCGCCATAGGCCGCGCCACGACCATGTCCGACATGCAGCGGTCCGGTGGGGTTGGCCGAGACGAACTCCACCTGTACCCGCTTGCCCTTGCCCAGCTCACTGCGGCCAAAATCATGGCCCTTGGCAATAATCTGGGGGATCAGCGAATGATAGGCGGATTCGCCCAGATAGAAGTTGATGAATCCCGGACCGGCAATCTCCACCTTGGCGACCAGTTCGCTGGGCGGCAACGCGGCAATGATCTTCTCGGCCAGGTCGCGGGGCTTGCTGCGCGCGATCTTGGCCAGAACCATCGCTATGTTACAGGCGAAATCGCCGTGGCGATTGTCCCGGGTTCGCTCAATGACCGGCTCGGGAATCTGGTCGACAGGAACCACACCCTGAGAGGCGATGCTTTCCAATGCCTGGGCAATCAGCTGCTGAATCTGGATTTTCATCTTCTACCTGAACGAACGCGCTAAAACGGGAAGCGCGTAAGGATATCAGGAAATCCCTGCCGTTAGGAGTCTGGGGACGTTTTTTCACCATTCGGCGGATCTGGAGAACAGGGCTTCTGCGGGTGACCGCCGGGGGATCAGTACATCTCCTGGGGATCGACATCGATCGACCAGCGCACCCGCCTGGACGAGGGCAACTCATGCAGGCCACAGACCCAGCGGGCGAGTCGTTGATGCAACAGGGCGCGATCCGCAGACTGGAGCAGCAGATGCGCCCGGTACTTACCCGCGCGCCTCTCCATCGGCGCAGGCACCGGCCCCCACACCTCGAGTCCCTGGAGCGAATCCTTTCCAAGCAGCGCAACCGCCTGCTCGAGAAACTGGCGGGGATATGGCTCCTTGGCCGCCTCGGCGCGCAACAGTACCTGATAGCTGTACGGGGGATAACCCACATCCCGGCGCTCCTGCAGCGCCTCCTCGGCGAAGGCATCGTAACCCCGATGAATCAGGGTCTGCAGCAACGGATGGTCCGGATGCCGGGTCTGAATCACCACCCGCCCTGGCTTCTCGGCGCGTCCGGCGCGACCCGCCACCTGGATGATCAGTTGCGCCATGCGCTCCGCCGCGCGGTAGTCTGCGCCAAACAGACCCTGATCGACGTCCAGAATGCCCACCAGCGTGACATTGGGAAAATGGTGGCCCTTGGCCAGCATCTGGGTTCCAAGCAGGAGTGAGTGCTTACCTGCAGAGATATCCTTCAGCAGTCGTTCCAGACTGCCCTTGCGCCGGGTGGAATCCCGGTCGATACGGGCTATCGCCACCTCTGGCAGTCTTTGCGCCAGCATCTCCTCAAGCCGTTCGGTACCCTGTCCCAGGGGTCGCAGATCGCTCTTGCCACACTCCGGGCAGGCCGGATCGAGCCGACGCTGGGCCCCGCAGTGGTGACACCAGAGTATCTGGCTGGTCAGGTGCAGGGTCATGCGCGCATCACAGCGCCGGCACACCGAGATCCAGCCACAGTCGTGGCAGGTGACTACTGGTGCATACCCGCGACGATTGAGAAACAACAGCACCTGATTACCCGCCATCAGCTCGTCCTGGATCAGATGCAACATGGTCGGTGACACACCGGCATCGAGTCGGACCGAGCGGATATCCAGCAGGTCGATCCTTGGCTTTTCCGCCCCTCCGGCACGTTCTTGCAGACGAAGATGCCGATAACGCCCGCGCAAGGCATTTCCCAGACTTTCCAGTGACGGCGTGGCAGAACCCAGCACCACCGGGCAGTTGATTCTATGTCCCTTGACCACCGCCAGATCCCTGGCCGAGTAGCGAAAGCCATCCTGCTGCTTGAAGGAGAGATCATGCTCCTCATCGACGATGATCAGCCCGAGATCAGGGATCGGCGTGAAGAGTGCCGAACGGGTTCCCAGAATCACCCGGGAACGCCCGAGACGGGCATCATGCCAGGCGCGTTCGCGTTCGCCCTTCGACAGCGCAGAGTGGAGCAGGGATATGCGACCGGGGATTCTGCGGGCAAAGCGGCGTAGCAGTTGTGGCGTCAAACCGATCTCCGGCACCAGAACCAGAACCTGCTTGTGCCTGGCCAGGGCATCCTCGATCAGCTTCAGATAGACTTCGGTCTTGCCACTGCCGGTGACCCCATCCAGCAGATGGACACCAAAGCCCTCCCCGCCCTCCAGGATGGCGCTCAGCGCCGATTGCTGATCCCGGTTCAGCTCCGGCCCTGGGATATGTCGGTGGTGATCGGTTGCAGGGGGCTGATCGGCCACCTGACAGGTGCTGAGCCAACCCTTCTCCAGCAGAATGGCGAGAATCGAGCGGCATTCGCCACAGAACTCAACAATACCCTCACGGGCATGACAACCTTTATGGGTCTTGAAGAACTCCATCAATGCTCGCTGTCTCGGTGCCCGTCCCAGCAGATCGATGTCTAACAGCTCGCCCTCTCGCGTCAGACACCAGCCCTGCTGCCGGTTGTCCAGTGTCTCTTCTCCGGTCCGAAGCCGAACCGGCAGGGCATTGGTCACCACTTCGCCGATCGGGTGCTGGTAGTAACTGGCAGACCACAGCAGGAAGGCCAGATCCTCTCCGCTGAACAGCGGTGATTGATCCAGGATGGCGCTGGCACGCTTGAGTTTGGCCAGGTCAAAATCTGAGTGATCGGCAATCTGCATCACCACACCGCAGCACCGCCCCCGCCCGAAGGGGACCAGCACCCTGACCCCAGGCTCAAGCGCACCTTCCCCACTCTCCTTGGGCGGCAGATAGTCAAACAGCCGGTAAAGTGGCGCGGGCACGGCAACCCGGAGAATCAGTAATTGTGGCATGGCGTCACTCTACCTGAGTTACAGCAAATCATTAAGAGTAAAACTGACAATAACCACCTAACTATCGGAACGTTATGGAATAACTCTTTTTATCCACAAAACCTGTGGATAACTTTGTGGAAAAAACCCAGGAATACCTCCCGGTGAGGCAAAAATATTACATTGTTGTTAAATTGGCAAAAAACTATACAGATCAGCTGTTCCACATAAAATCAATAAGTTAGAGTATTTCAGCACTCTCTAATCTGCGCAGTGCAACAAAATGGAAACAATTTGAAACAGGTTCTAAGTGTTGTGTATAAGCCCCTGTATTCACACTATCTCTAACTGTGTATGATCGCTGTAGCACAACCAGTTTCTCACGATGATTCAGTTAAGCACAGGATTTGATGGAGTCAGGAAACGTGGAAGGCTTGAAACACCAGATTCTCCGAACAGATGTCGCAGGAATGCCCCTTGAGTGGATCGATTTCCGCGATGCCGTGCGCCTCTATGCCCTGGGACTGGTCGCCTACAGCTGCGGCAGCGTGCTCTATCGCATCCACGGTGGTATCAACGCCATCACCCACCAGCAAAGCGCCATCGATCTCAACACCATCATCGCCACCTACGGCAATAGCCGCGTGATGGAGAAGATGCGCAAGGATTACACCCCGCCGCTCAACAACCATACCCTGTTTCAGCGCGACGGCTACATCTGCCTCTATTGCGGACAACACCTCCACAGACGCTTCCTCTCCAGGGACCACATTCGTCCAGTCAGCCAGAACGGCCCAGACCACTGGAACAACGTGGTGACCGCCTGCATCCGCTGCAACAACCACAAGTCCGGACGCACACCGGAAGCGGCAGGCATGGAACTGCTGGCGATCCCCTTCACCCCAACCCACGCGGAGTATATCTATCTCCAGGGACGCCACATACTCGCCGATCAGATGGAGTTTCTGCGCGCGCACTTTCCCCGCAGCAGTCCGCTCCACGAACGACTGAACCAGATCTGACATGCCTGACTGGAGAGAGATTGCGAGGCAGATCAGCAAGGCCACGGGCAGTACCTTTTCACCCGACACCCCCCGGCAGATCTCCGGCGGCTGCATCAACAACGCGATCCGCCTGAGTGACGGAGTGGCCAGCTACTTCGTCAAATTCAACCAGACCTCGATGCGCGCCATGTTCGAGGCCGAGATGGCCGGTCTGCTGGAGCTCGCCGCGAGTCACGCCATCCGCGTACCGCAACCAATCTGCTGTGGCACAACAGCCAATGAGGCCTACCTGGTCATGGAGCACATACAGTTCGGCACCAGTGGGGACAGCGCCAGGGCGGGACGGGAACTGGCGGCCATGCACCGCACACGCCAGGAGCAATTCGGCTGGCATCGCGATAATACCATTGGCTCCACACCCCAATCGAACGCCCGGCACGCTGACTGGGTAACCTTCTGGCGGGATGAGCGTCTCGGCTTGCAACTGGAATTGGCAGCAAACAGTGGACTCGGGGGTCCATTGATCGAGCGCGGCGAACTGCTGCTATCCCTCTTTCCCGCCCTGATCGACCACAACCCGCAACCCTCTCTGTTGCACGGTGATCTCTGGGGAGGCAACCTGGGATATGATCGTACCGGCAACCCGGTGATATTTGATCCGGCCACCTATTATGGCGACCGCGAGGCGGACCTGGCCATGACCGAACTGTTTGGCGGTTTCGGCCAACCCTTCTATCATGCCTACAACGAGGCTTGGCCTTTGGAAGCGGGCTATGCGGTGCGCAAGACGCTGTATAACCTCTACCACATCACCAACCACCTCAACCTGTTTGGTGGTGGCTATGCAGAACAGGCTTTGAGGATGACAGAGCAATTGCTCGCCGAGCTGGGGCACTGAGTTAGAATGGAGCGGTGGAGTCGCCGACTGCAACTCCACCGTCGAAACTGATCAGTGTTGAAGGATCTGACTGAGGAACAGCTTGGTACGATCCGACTGCGGATTGGTGAAGAACTCTTCCGGCTCGTTCTCCTCGATGATCTCACCACCATCCATGAAAATCACACGATTCGCCACAGTCTTGGCGAAACCCATTTCGTGGGTGACGCAGAGCATGGTCATACCACTCTCTGCCAGTTCGATCATGGTATCCAGCACCTCCTTGATCATCTCTGGATCAAGGGCCGATGTCGGCTCGTCAAACAGCATGATGCTGGGATTCATGCACAGGCTGCGGGCGATTGCCACGCGCTGCTGTTGCCCACCTGAAAGCTGTCCAGGGTATTTTTTCGCCTGCTCGGGAATCTTGACCTTTTCAAGGTACTCCATGGCCATCGCCTCGGCCTTCCTACGCGGCATTTTGCGTACCCAGATGGGCGCCAACGCACAGTTCTCCAGGACGGTCAGATGAGGGAACAGATTGAAATGCTGGAACACCATGCCCACTTCCTTGCGGATCTGATCGATATGCTTGACGTCGTCCGTCAATTCCGTGCCATCGACAATGATCTGACCCTTTTGATGCTCTTCCAGCCGGTTGATGCAGCGAATCATGGTGGACTTGCCTGACCCGGAAGGTCCGCAGATGACAATACGCTCACCTTTCTGCACCCGCAGATTAATGTCCTTGAGCACATGAAACTGACCATACCACTTGTGCACAGCCTTCAGCTCAATCATGACGTCATCTGAGACGGCCATTTTTGGGGAAGTGGGTTCAGACATTTTGCCTCTCCAGTTTCGATTCCATCAACGGGCATGACCCGTATGTAATTTTCTCTCAAGCGCCTGGCTGTAGCGGGACATGCTGAAACAGAAGACCCAGAAGATCAACGCAGCAAACACATAGCCCTCGATAGAGAAGCCCAGCCAGTTGGTATCATTGAAGGCCGTCTGAATCATGGCCAACAGGTCAAACAGGCCGATGATCAATACCAGGGTGGTATCCTTGAACAGCGCAATAAAGGTATTCACAATACCCGGAATAACCATCTTCAGCGCCTGGGGCAGGATTATCAGACCCATGCTCTTCCAGTAACTCAAACCCAGCGCTTCTGCGGCCTCATACTGCCCCTTGGGGATCGCCTGCAGGCCACCCCGTACCACCTCGGCCATATACGCCGATTGAAACAGGGCAATACCGATCATGGCGCGCAACAGTTTGTCGAAATGCGTGCCTTCCGGCAGGAACAGGGGCAGCATCACCGAGGCCATGAACAGCACTGTAATCAGTGGCACGCCGCGCCAGAATTCGATAAACACTACGCTGACCGATTTCACGATCGGCATGTTCGAGCGCCGACCCAGCGCCAGGACGATACCCAGCGGCAGTGATGCGACAATGCCCACCGCAGAGAGAATCAAGGTCAGCGTCAGACCGCCCCACTTACTGGTTTCGACTGACTCCAAACCAAAATTGCCACCGGCAAACAGCTGCAGGGCAATGATCGGGTAGGCGATGAGAATGAAGGCCGCCAGCAACCCTTTCCGGGTAAATTTTTGAATAAACAGGGGCACCATCAGTGCGACCAGGAGACCAATCGCCAGGTTGATTCGCCAGTACTCGCTCTCCGGGTAAAACCCGTACATGAACTGATCAAAACGCACCCGGACAAAGGCCCAGCAGGCACCGGACGGGTTAGCGTCGCACACCTCCCGGGTATCGCCCGACCAGTTGGCGCTGATAAAAGCCCAGTCGATCAGTGGCGGCACTGTTTCATAGAGTAGATAGAGCGCAAAAAGTGTAAACGCTGTATTCAGTGGCGATGAGAACAGGTTGTTTCTGAGCCAGCCGATAGCACCGACACTGGTCACTGGCGGCGGAAGATCAGGATGTGGCGTGTGTATGCTCATCGTCGTCTATCTCTCCACCAATTGCTTGCGTTTGTTGTACCAGTTCATAAACATCGAAATCGTCAAACTGATGGTCAGGTAGACGCCCATGGTCATAGCAATCACCTCAACCGCCTGTCCGGTCTGATTGAGTGTGGTTCCGGCGAATACCGCCACCAGGTCGGGATAACCCACGGCCGTTGCCAGTGACGAGTTTTTGGTCAGGTTGAGATACTGGCTGGTGAGCTGGGGAATGATCACTCGCAACGCCTGGGGAATGATCACCATGCGCAGGGTCACACCTGGCCGAATACCCAGGGCATAGGCCGCTTCGGTCTGTCCATGACTGACCGCAAGAATACCCGACCGGACCGCCTCGGCGATAAATGCGCCGGTATAGATACTGAGAGCCACCAGCAGTGCAATCAATTCAGGAATAACAACGATCCCGCCCTTGAAGTTGAAGCCTTTCAGCGCCGGGTATTCCCAGCTGAGCGGAGACCCCATGATGAAAAAAACAATCAGCGGCAAACCAAACAGAATGGCCAGGGACGCATAGACCGTATGAAACTGCTGACCGGTATCTTCCTGTCGCTTGCGCGCCCACCTTGCCAGAAAGATGACTGCGACAATTGCAATTACAATTGCGGCAAAGACAATATTGAATCCCTCTCCAAAAACCGGACCAGGGAGATAAAACCCTCTATTGTTCAAAAAAACCGAATCATTAAAACTGAGACTCTGACGCGGTCCAGGCAGCGGTTGCAGAATGGCAAAGTACCAAAACATGATCTGCAGCAGCAGGGGGATATTACGGAATGTCTCGATATAGACAGTCGCTATTTTGGCAATCAGCCAGTTCTTGGAGAGCCTCGCCACACCCATCACAAAACCGATAATGGTGGCGAAAAAGATACCCAGGCCTGCGATCAGAAGGGTATTGAGAAGACCGACCAGGAAGGTCCGACCGTAGGTGTGGGTTTCGTCAAACTCGATCAGTGACTGGAGAATCCCAAAACCCGCTTCATAGGAGAGAAACCCGAATCCGGTGCTGATACCACGAAGCTGAAGGTTATGCAGGGTATTCTGAAACAGGTAGTAACCGAAAGCAACCAGTCCCAGCACCAGCAGAATCTGAAATACCGTTGCACGGAAAGCAGGTCTCCGCCACAACGCAGCCTTGGCTGGTACCGCATCTGTGTTTTGATCAACTGCCATAATTTATTCTTCTCTAAACTGAAGATGGCCTACCAGTCAACCACAGCGGCTTAACGCCACTGTGGCTGACAGCAGATGCTACAGCTGATCTGTTTTAGCGAATCGGTGGCGCGTACTGAATACCACCTTTGTTCCAGAGGGCATTCTGGCCACGGGCAATTTTAAGCGGACTGCCCATGCCTACATTGCGCTCGAAGGCCTCGCCATAGTTGCCTACCTGCTTGACGATGCTATAAGCCCATTCATCAGCGACACCCAGCCCTTTGCCTTTAATGCCTTCTGCACCCAGCAGACGCAGGACGTTTGGATCCTTGCTGCTTTTCATCTCATCGACATTGGCGGAAGTGATTCCAAGTTCCTCGGCATTCAGCATGGCATACAGGGACCATTTGACCAGGTTAAACCACTCATCATCACCCTGCGCGACCACCGGACCCAATGGTTCTTTGGAAATAATCTCCGGCAGCACCACGGCACCGTCAGGATTACCCAGTTTGATACGCAATGCATAGAGCTGCGATTGGTCAGAGGTCAGTGCATCACAACGACCAGCATCGAAGGCCTTGGCGGTTTCATCAGAGGAATCGTAAGTGATCGGCGTGTAAGACATCTTATTCGCACGGAAGTAATCCGCCAGATTCAACTCGGTGGTGGTTCCCGCCTGGATACAGAACGAAGCGCCGTCCAGTTCAAGCGCACTTTTCACACCCAGTTTCTTGGTGACCATGAAACCCTGGCCATCATAGTAGTTGACGCCAGCGAAGTTGAGACCCAGGGAAGAGTCACGGGTCAAAGTCCAGGTGGTGTTGCGTGAAAGGATATCAATCTCGCCAGACTGCAACGCCGTGAATCTCTCTTTAGCCGTCAACGGGCTATATTTCACTTTTGAAGCATCACCAAACATGGCGGCCGCAGCGGCACGACAGACGTCAACATCGAGACCAGACCAAGAACCCTTATCATCCGCCATGGAAAAGCCTGGCAGACCTGTGGACACGCCACACTGAACAAAACCCTTTGCCTTGATTGCATCAAATCTAGCGCCAGCGTATGCACTGGTGGTGAATGCCGCAGCCAGTGCGACGGAAGTAGCGATAACATGAAACTTATTCATGGTGCCATATTCCTCTCTCGTAATTTAAAAATTGTTTTGTATCTGGATAACTCCAAGCCAACTGATAGCACCTTTCATTCTTTGAAAGAGATTTCTATCCGCCACTCTCCAGTGTCATCGGTCAGTCGGTTTACCTGATTTGTTACCCAACTGCGACTGCGGTCATTATACAGCGCAGAGTGAGATATCTGATTTCACCGCAAACGACTTAGACTCTAGCCCTCAAATCATCACTGTGCAAGCCCAAGTTCAGAAATTAGGAAAAGACAGTAACTCATATAAGCAATTAGCGAATTAGTCATATCTAATGTATCCGCAACAGACTTCAGCCCTGATACCCGCTTCAACATCAACTATATATTAATGAAAAAAATCTTATTTTATTACCGTGCTTTTATATCGCCAATTTCGTGCCATCTTAATTCCGAGTATCAAATTTCGATAAGGACAGCATGGCGCATGTCCACATCGGGTACTGCATCGCAGCACCAGACATTCGCGCTCTGTTTTGTGGCAGAGTGGCGATCCTTCTACATGCAGCGTTACTTGAACTGATCCGCCTCCAACGACAGATAGACGCCATAGGCGTTGCGCCTATGGGTTGCATCGAACGCCGGCAAATGAGAAAACCTTGACCAATCGGTCGCATCATAGGCATCAGCAAAGGGCGTCATCTCCTCAACGGCCTCGGCCATCTTATCCCTCACATATTGCAGATAGTCCAATGTCATTGCTACCGCTTCCTGAGGCTCTTTTGCGGCAGGGCCGTGACCGGGAATCAACCCTTTCAGTTCAACATCATTGAGTGTTCTGAGCACCGCCAGCCAATGCTCAGTATTGGCATTACCGGTAAAAGGCACACGTCCCTCGAAGATGATGTCGCCAGAAATCAAAACGCCATCGTCCCGGACCAGCACGGCCAGATCCCCCTCAGAATGGGCCGAGCCAAAATAGTTGATGACAAAATCCAAACCCCCAAATGTGAATGGATAATCTTCTCCGACCACCTTGTCGGGGGCGACCAGACGGGTGTTTTCATTCACCCAGGGCGCCAGTGAAACGCGACGCTCCTCAAGGCGCTCCTTGGCATTGGCCGAGTAGAAATACTCTTCATAGCCGGCGGGGGCAATGATCTCGGCGCCCAGCGCTTTGAACACCTGAATCCCATAGATGTGATCGGCATGATAATGGGTGAGGATCAGCTTCTTGACAGGCAGGTCGCTTACTTCGCGGATCAGCCCAAGAAAGCGGGTCGCCAGCGAGGGTGACCCGAGGGCATCGATAACGACTATACCTTCCGGGGTGATTACCGCAGCCGCGTTGGAGATAAAGCCCTGATTGTCTGTGGCGATACCTGCCTCACCCTTTACATAGTAGACATGCTCCGAGATGCGCTCCAGTGCCATACCCACGGTAGCTGGCGGATAATCACTCGCGCTGCAGGGAATGGAGACGGCTAGAAAAACCAACAACGCTGTCCAGACTTTCATGGCATATCCTTAAATGTCTTGTTATGAGTGCACCATTCTGCGGAAAATATTCCATAAAACCCATCCCAACTGACCTTGCATCGCCTCGGGGTTTTCCTGAATGACGGCCGATCGCCACTTGTCGGTTAGAATAGATGCAACCGTAGGACAGATTACCTGTCTGTATTATCAAATCACTTTGCAGGAAACTTGCCGTGGAGCATGAACCAATACTACGCCTGACACTCTTCCTCAGTGTTTTCGTGCTCATGGCGCTTTGGGAAGTGTTCAATCCACGCCGACCGCTGACTCAATCAAAAAGCAGGCGCTGGTTCAGCAATATCAGCCTGGTCATTATCAACACCATTGTCCTGCGACTGCTGTTTCCCACAGCCACCCTGGGAGCCGCGCTCTATGCCCAGGAGCAGAACTGGGGGATTTTCAATATCTCGGCAACGCCCGCGATTATTGCCACTGTGCTTTCTATTCTGCTGCTCGACCTGCTGATCTACTGGCAACATCGGCTGGTACATGTCGTCCCCCTGTTCTGGCGCTTTCACCGTGTACACCATGTCGATCCGGATCTGGACATCACCTCAGGTTCGCGCTTTCACCCCGTTGAGATACTCTTCTCCATGCTGATCAAGGTCACCGCCATCCTGTTGCTTGGGGTGCCGCCAATAGCCGCCCTGATATTCGAAGCCATACTCAGCAGCATGGCGATGTTTAATCACAGTAATGTCAACATACCGGAACGGCTTGACCGTTGGCTTCGCGTATTGCTGGTAACACCGGACATGCACCGGGTGCACCACTCAGTGGAGTGGCGGGAAACCAATTCGAACTATGGATTCAACCTCTCCTGGTGGGACAGGCTGTTCGCCAGCTACAAACCCTCGCCGGACAGCGGCCAGTTGGCCATGATCCTCGGCGTCAAAGGCATCAGCAACCCAAGAACCACAACCAACCTGATAGGCATGCTGTTCCTGCCGTTCCAGAAAAATCCGCAATGATCAGAGTAGCTTTTACTTAGGACCCACTCACCCGGCGCAACCAGGCGTGGACACGGCTCACCAGGGTCGGCGCCAGACCCACAAAAAAATGATCGGCACCGGTAATTTCCACCTGGGAATATTGCGGGTTCTGCGCCTTGCGGCCAGCCGCCGCCCGCTGCTTCACGCTGGTCAAAACCGCATCGATATCCCGGCTACCGTAGATATCCAGCACAGGAATCTTGATCCTTTCCAGCGCCTCAAGCGCCAATTCCCCCTGTTCTGCATCACCTACGGGCAAGGAGACGGCCACAAACGCTTTCACATCGGGATTTGTGGCATTTTCTCCAAGATAGGCGGCCGTCATACGCGCACCAAGACTGTGCGCAATGATGACGATATTCTCGATACCGCGCTCCTTGAAAAACGCTACACCGGCGGCGATTCGAGGAAATGACTCCGGAATCAGTGCCTGATAGACCGAACCAGGCGCATCGGCCTCGGCTACCGGCATCTGCAATGAGAGGGTTTCCCAGCCCTGCCCCGGAAGATTGGACCGCATGGGATTGACCACTTCAGTCCAATCCGGATGCGCGCCGCGCCCATGCACCACGATCACCCCACCATACAACTGATCCAGTTCGGATTCTGCATGGATAGCCAGAAACTCATGGTCACCGTCTTTCAGGTAGACCGGCTCACCTACCAGGATGGCCTCTTCGATCTCGGCGGCCATCCGCTGTTCGCGAATGAGATCCGCCGCAAGCACGGAATAACCCAACAGACAAAACAACACACCCACGGTAACTCGATACCACATGGCAGCCACTCCAAAAAAATTATCCGACAAAATCAGGCGAAAATTCAGGGCCCTAGGAAAAATAGCGCCTGTCTTAAGAATTCTTTATACAAGCCATAAATTACTCTTGTCATTCAATACCTTATAAATAGGTTAGGATGCAACAGGAAACTTTATCGGTTAAAGTATCCGATTACATCACTAATCACTGATTGGTCACCTCTGGCCACCGCCGGAATTCAGACTGAGGAGTAAAACATGTCAGATTACCAAATTGCCCCGTCCATCCTGTCTGCTGATTTCGCCAAACTGGGCGAAGAGGTGGATAACGTTCTTGCCGCGGGTGCTGATATTGTCCATTTCGACGTCATGGACAACCACTATGTCCCCAATCTGACGATCGGCCCCCTGGTCTGCGAAGCCCTGCGCAAGCATGGCGTCACCGCGCCTATCGATGTTCACCTGATGGTCAAGCCCGTTGATCGCATCATTCCTGACTTTGCCGCGGCTGGCGCCACTTACATCACTTTCCATCCGGAGGCCTCCGAACACGTTGACCGCACCCTGCAGTTGATCAAGGGAGAAGGCTGCAAGGCAGGCCTGGTATTCAACCCGGCCACGCCACTGGATATACTCGAATATGCCCTGCCGAACTGCGACATGATCCTGCTGATGTCCGTCAACCCGGGATTTGGTGGTCAGGCGTTTATTCCTTACGTTCTCGACAAAGCGCGCAAGGTGCGGCAGATGATCGATGAGCGTGGTCTCGACTGCCGCCTGGAGATCGATGGCGGCGTCAAAGCCGACAATATCGCGGAAGTGGCCGCGGCCGGTATCGACACCTTTGTTTCCGGCTCCGGCATCTTTGGCAAACCTGGCGCCAACGACCCCAATCGTTACAACACCATCATCAAACAGATGCGTGACGAACTCGCCAAGGTTTAATACCCCCACCTTATGAAACCCGGGCTGGAGTCACCACGATTCCAGCCCTCTTAGTACCTGCAGTATACCTACTATGAACAGACCCAAACTGATACTCATCGACCTCGACGGCACCCTGGTCGACAGCGTCCCTGATCTCGCCTACTGCGTTGATGAGATGATGAAACAGATCGACCGCCCCGACCATGGTGAAACCGAAGTACGCAACTGGGTCGGCAACGGCGTCGAACGACTGGTGCGCCGCGCACTCATCGGAAAGCTCGACGGCGAACCAACCGATAAAGATTTCGATCGCGCCTACCCGATTTTTCTCGAACTTTATGATAGACACAACGGCGAAAAATCCAGACTCTACCCCGGCGTGCGTGAAGGCATCGACTACCTGAAAACCACCGGCATTCATCTTGGCTGCGTCACCAACAAGGCCGAGCAATTTACCGTACCCCTGCTCAAGGCGCTGGGTATCTACGACGACTTCGAAATCGTCATCAGTGGCGACACCCTGCCGAAAAAGAAGCCCGACCCGCTCCCCTTGCTGCACGCCGCAAAGCACTTCGGCATCCAGCCTTCAGAGGCGCTGATGCTGGGCGACTCGATCAGCGACGTGAAGGCGGCGCGCGCCGCCGGCTTCAGCATCTTCTGCATGAGTTACGGCTACAATCATGGGGTGGACATTCGCGAGGCTGAGCCGGATGCGGTGATGGATTCCATGACTGAAATCAGCGGCCTGTTACCCAACTAAGGGCTGGGGAACGTGGCCGATCCAGACACACCGGCCCCTGCACTGGATAGTTCTGTAAAAATGCTCTATCTTTGAGTCTTCAAATCAAGGATCAAACCATGTACCTCATCGAGCACAATAAAACGCTGAAGACTGGAACGCGATGGCGCGGGTGAATGGATCGCCCTGCTTTCGTTTGTCTGATCGTTTTTTGTGGAGAGGAACATGACCCCCGAACAATTTGATGCGCTCTCGGCGCAAGGACACAACCGTATCCCCCTGATGTGCGAAGTCCTCGCGGACCTCGACACGCCACTCAGCGTCTACATGAAGCTCGCCGATGGGGCAAACTCCTACCTGCTGGAATCTGTTGAAGGCGGCGAGAAGTGGGGTCGCTACTCGGTCATTGGCCTGCCCTGTCGCACCCTTCTGCGCGTGCGTGGACATCGCGTCACCATCGAAGCCGATGGCGAGATCACCGAATCGATAGAGACCAGCGATCCCCTGGCGTTCATTGAGGATTTCCAGTCGCGTTACCGGGTTGCGGTCCACGATAAGCTGCCCCGCTTCACGGGCGGTCTGGTTGGCTATTTCGGCTACGACACGATTCGTTATATCGAACCCAAGCTGGCGAACTGCCCCAACCCCGACCCCATCGACAATCCCGATATACTACTGATGGTCTCCGACGAAGTGGTGGTGTTCGACAACCTGCGCGGACGCCTCTATGTCATTGTCCACGTCGACCCGACCACGGGCGGCACGCTGGAATCAGGGAGAAAACGCCTGCGCGTCATTGTTGATCGTATGCGCGAATGCCTGCCTGATTTCCCCAGCCGTGAGTCCCACAGTATCGACGAATCGGATTTTGTCTCGGGCTTCACCGAGCACGCCTTCAAGCAGGCGGTTGATAAAACCAAAAACTATATCCTGGATGGTGACTGTATGCAGGTGGTGCTGTCGCAGCGCCTGTCGATTCCGTTTCACGCACCACCCCTGGATCTGTATCGAGCCCTGCGCGGATTGAACCCCAGTCCCTATATGTATTTTCTGAATCTCGGGGATTTTCACATCGTCGGCTCCTCCCCGGAAATTCTCACCCATCTCGAGGATGGCGAGATCACGGTGCGCCCCATCGCCGGCACCCGTCGCCGCGGGCGCAACGAAGAGGAAGACAAGGCGCTGGAGGCCGAACTCCTGGCTGACCCAAAGGAGATCGCAGAACATCTGATGCTGATTGACCTGGGACGCAACGATACTGGCCGTGTAGCCAAGATCGGCACGGTAACACTGACCGACAAAATGGTCATCGAGCGCTATTCACATGTAATGCATATCGTCTCCAATGTCACCGGCCAGCTGAAAGAGGGGATGAGCGCCATTGATGTGCTGCGCGCCACCTTCCCGGCCGGCACCGTCAGCGGCGCACCGAAAATCCGCGCCATGGAGATCATCGATGAATTCGAGCCGGTAAAACGCGGCGTGTATGCCGGTGCAGTCGGCTACCTCTCCTGGAACGGCAACATGGACACCGCTATTGCCATTCGCACCGCCGTCATCAAGAACAACACCCTGCATATCCAGGCCGGGGCCGGCATAGTTGCCGACTCGAAACCGGAACTGGAATGGGAAGAGACCATGAACAAGGGTCGCGCCATATTCCGGGCCGTGGCCCTTGCAGAGGCGGGCCTGGACACCAACAGCTGCGAGATGGAGGCGTAACCATGTTACTGATGATCGATAACTACGACTCC
Organism: Sedimenticola sp.; assembly: GCA_002869585.1. Taxonomy (GTDB): domain Bacteria; phylum Pseudomonadota; class Gammaproteobacteria; order Chromatiales; family Chromatiaceae; genus BM503. The sequence goes on along the minus strand of PKUO01000057.1, from coordinate 15,862 downwards.
TTCACCTACAACCTGGTGCAGTATTTTGGCGAACTCGGCGCAGATGTGCGCGTCTACCGCAATGACGAAATCAGCCTCGAACAGATCGACACTATGCAGCCGGATCAGTTGGTTATCTCCCCCGGTCCCTGCACACCGAACGAGGCAGGCATCTCTGTGGAAGCGATAAAAACCTTTGCCGGAAAGATTCCGATTCTCGGCGTCTGCCTTGGCCATCAATCCATCGGCCAGGCTTTTGGTGCGAAGATTGTGCATGCGCGCGAGGTGATGCATGGCAAAACATCGCCCATCTACCATGCAGACACCGGCATCTTCAGCGGACTGAAGAACCCCTACCAGGCAACCCGCTACCACTCGCTGGTAATTGAGAAAGAGAGCCTGCCGGAGTGTCTCGAGATCACAGCCTGGACCCAGACAGCCGATGGCAATATGGATGAAATCATGGGCGTGCGTCACCGCAACCTGGATGTTCAGGGTGTGCAATACCACCCCGAGTCAATCCTTACCGAACACGGCCATGATCTGTTGAAAAATTTTCTGGATGGGAAATAACTAGCTGCAGGGATAATAAAACATGGGTGATTCCCAATCAGACCAACACAGTTGAGTGGAATTATGGCAGAACCTTAAAAAGATTCCGTTTATGATTGACTTTACGACAGACATGGCAGAGGTTGGATTCCACGTCCTGAATGGCAGGCCGATGAAAAGGAACGCCGCATATTCTGCATCTTGCACTATATAACAACAAGGTGGTTGTTCCACCTGAGACGCTGGGAGACTGTAGACTTAGCGCCCTGTTTTCACAGATATCCACACAAAGTCGGCAACCGGTGCAGCCATGTGAATTGATTGTATATTGAGTCAACTGATCATCGATCATCAGCTGAATGGCCGACTGCGGACATAAGCGCACACAGGCATCACAGCCATCGCATAATCGTGAATCAATGGCCGGGGAATGAAGTGCCCTGCTCTTCTGCTTGTCAATCGACAGTATTTGAGTTGGGGTCTGTATCGCACCACGTTCGTGATCCGACAATTGCAAGTCAGGCAACAGTTGAGTCGCCATTTGCGCCAACCCCTGACGCATAAAAAGCCGACGGGTGGATTTCTTACCCTGCTCCGCTGACTGCAAGCTACTCAACAGGTTGCTCCACTGCCGCTGATTCAACCGGTAGAGCGACACTACTGGGCGCTCTGAGGCGTTTAACAGGTAGTTGATTTGCAATAAACGCTGCTCCAGCCTCAGCGCCTCACCACGCTGACAATGATCACAGTCTCCGGTGTAGAAATAGAGTGCAAAAACATCTTCAGCCGCCATGCGGGCCAAGTCTCGAAAACCCAGCGAATGGATGCAGCTGATCTTTCGGTCGCTAGGCAGTTGCTCAACTTCTCCATTTGTCTGTTCACAACGCGCCAATGCCACCATGCTCTCCTTGTAGCGCATGACAGCAGGCTCACCGTCAGAAACTATGGCTGCCTGTGGACAGGCAGCCGAACAGAGTCCACAACCATCACATAGAGAGCTGTCTATTCCCAAGGCATCATCATCGATAACCCAGGCTTCATGGGGACAGGCATCCAAACAGGCACGGCAACTTGCCACTTCGGCATGCGCGTGCACACATCGTTCGGCAATAATTTCAGGCAACCGCAACTCTGAAATTGCTGAATCCAACCATCGCCGAATCACGATTGATCACATAGCCAGGGAACGTATATATTCAACCATCGCCTGAATGTCGGCATCCGGTATATCCGCGCGTCCAGGCATGGTAGGAGCTCCACCATATACAGCAGATCCATTTTTGATCACATTGAACAGGTCCACATCTGTCCCAGTTGCGCCATCACCATCCGTATCATAGGCAAACGTCGCTTCAGCAAAATTACGTGGTTTAGGGTCCAATGCAGCAGCTGCGGCTCCGTCACCTTTACCATCGGATCCGTGACAACCGGCACAGGCACCTATACCATCATAAACAGCTTTACCTGCGGCTGCATCGGCCATAACGGTTAAGGGTAAGACAGCAAGTAATCCTAATGCAGATAGCCCCACCGCGGCGCGTTGTACTCTATTCATCATCTATTCTCCTTGGTTTAAACTGCCGGTCCTATTCCCGGCATAAAACTAACCGGTATTTCTTCAGTCCGACGTTTGGGTTTCATTCGTTCTTCAATCTCTTCTACGCTGGGTTTCGGCTCATCAAGAATTTCGGCAATGAGATCCCGCAACTCTTCGCAATAGATTGCCGTCAGCATACAAATGCCTGCGAAATAGGCTGTTGCACATCGATTGGCTACACGCTGAGAGAAATCCAATAACCAGCGAAGCAGATGCTCATCCATAAACTGAGCTGCCTGGCGCAAGCGGGACTCACTAGCTTCAGTTGCGAACAGATGGGACAAAAACTTAAGTTGTAAAACCAGGTGATCATCGGGCCTGATACGCCAATTCTCTGCCATCAGATCTAACTGCTCATACCAGACTCTGACCTGAAACATGCTGTCCTGACAGGTGAGATTTTCATCATCGACCCACACCGACTCTTCAGGAGAGGCCTGTAAACCATAGTTCAGGTAAATATCGGCATAGTCTGCTGCCAACTCATCAAGAATATGCTCATCGATTGTCTCTGGCAACGAGTCAAGCGACCCTGTGATCAGGTCGATTACCTGCGGCACCGAATCACCAACCAACACCAGCCCAAGCCCATCAGGAAACCCATTGTCACGTAGGCGATTCAGTAATTCCGCATCCGGTTCTTTATCATTCAGATGCGCAAGCAGTGACAGATCCTCGGCAACCAGTTCACAGAGCGGTTTGAGAAGAGTGTCGAGACGATCGATCAGTTTTTCTGTGTTGAGCCCAATCATTTGACCTTACCTTTGCTATGGGCCACAAAGCCGATGGAAGGTTTGGTAAGCTCAATATCGGACATATTCTTGACCTGCCTGGAGATTTCATCATTGGGCCCAACCGCCACGGTTTCCAGCTCACCGCTCCAAATCTTTTCCACCGGCCCGATATCGAGCACGCGCATCATGCAGGCCATGACACAATAGGGTTTTCGCCCTGCCTCAATCTCATCCACACACATATTGCATTTCTTCATGATACCGTCGTATGGATCGAACTGGGGGGCACCAAAAGGACAGGCCGCTTCACAGCGTCGGCAACCAATGCACAGCGTGGAGTCGATATCGACAATTCCGTCCAGTTTACGCTTGAAAATTGCCCCTGTCGGACAGGTCGGCAGGCACGCCGGCGATTCGCAATGATTGCATGACATGTTGACCTTGTAGGCAAACACATCCGGATAGGTTCCACCTTCTATATATTGCACCCGACGAAAACGTGGGCCTGGAGGCAATCCATTCTTATCCTTGCATGCCATTTCGCAGGCACGACAACCGATGCAGTCGACGTTATTGTGCACGAAGCCAAGCTGCAGATCAGGTTTGATCGGCGTGTAGGTTTCCCGTTTACGGCGCTTGATGGCATCCTTGATCTTGGCTTTGTCTGTTGGTTCTGCCATTTCACTCTCCTCCAAGATTAAAGATCACGCCGAAATACATGTGCACGGGATGTGGCCAATTTGTCCCAGCCTGGACGATGCTCAAGGTCGGTTTTCTTTATGTCGCATAACACTGTGTTATAGGCAAACGCCCCAGCCGGACTGGGTTCGTCCAAAGTCAACATGTCTGGATTACCGGCCCGATCAACACCGTTCTCATCCAAGTCGATCCAGGCCCCTTCATGCAGTACCGCGACACCCGGCATACAACGCTCGGTAACGTATGCCGGTACCACGCACTTTCCACGGTCATTCCAGACTTCCACCGTATCGCCGGTCTGGATGCCCAGTTTCCTGGCATCTGATGCGTTGATGGTCACCTCCTGTTCATAGGTTTCACGCAACCAACTGCAGTTGTTAAAAATGGAATGCGTGCGCCAACGCGGATGAGGCGATATGAGATGAAAAGGAAAGTCTTTGGTCTTTGGACTGTTCAACGACTCCCAAGGCTCGATCCACTTGGGAATATAGGGGATCTCGTAACCGTACATGGTCTTCTTCCAGTCAGTGATCTGTGCCAACTGAGAGGAAAGAATCTCTATCTTCCCAGACGGTGTCAGGAAAGGTGCACCATTTTCGATCTGATCACGAAACGCGACGTGGGGCTGATCAAACATGAATTTGTAGACACCCCGCTGTTTGAACTCATCCCAGGACATATCCACATGCTGGTGAGGTATTACCTTGTTCTCCCACCAGTCACGAAGATAGGCCTCATCAACATTGTCATTGACATGAAAGTAGTCTCGGTTCGCTTTCGGGTTGTAGGCCTCCCCGAAGACATCGCCACCGATGCGATAGGCCAGTTCAGTGAATACCTGGAGATCGGTTTTTGATTCGCCCATAGGCTCGATGACCTTTGGACGATGGATGTAGTAATGGCCCTTATACCAGGGCAAAGCGACATCATGCCGTTCAAAGTGTGTCGCAATGGGGAAAAGTACATCCGCATAAAGACCGGAGGGAGTGATCGTGGAATCCATACAGACCACCAGCTCGAGTTTATTGATCGCCTCGATCTCTTTGTTGATATTGGTGAGCTGATTGAACCAGTCGGAACCCTGCCAGAATATGCCCTTGATGTTGGGAATCTGGCCGTCTGACTCATCCTGACGTGGCCAGAGTCCGATCTCTTCGCGCGGAACATTGGGATAGTTGAGCACGCAGTGTGCCCAACGATCAGACTTGATCGCCTGAAACCATATGTTTGCATACTGGTCATAGGGATAGGCAACTGCCTCCGCATGCCAGGCCTTGCCGACGCCTTCTGCACACCCACCGAGTATGCCGATGTTGCCGGTCATCGCTTGCAATGCCGCAGCCATACGGTTGTACTGTTCACCATAGGCATTACGCCCTGGCGCCCAGGATGCCTTCAATGCTGCAGGCTTGGTTTTGGCATACATATCGGCAAGTTTAATGATGTCCTTTGCCGAAACACCGCAGATTTTCTCTGCCCACTCCGGTGTTTTTGGCTCACCGTCATATGTGCCGAGAATGTAATCCTTGAAGTTCTCCTTATCCTTGGCCCATTCAGGCATGGTGCCTGCATCCATTCCCTGACAGAACTTATCGATGAACGCCTGATCATGCAGATTGTTGGTGAAGATGTAATGCGCCATTCCAGCCATCATCGCTGCATCGGTATTGGGCCGAATGGGAATCCACCAAGCATCGTAGGCAGAGGCTGAATCGGTATATTGGGGATCGATCAGCACGAACTTGCAGCCTCGCTGTTTCGCCATGCGCATGTACATGAAGGTGTTACCGCCATGGAAGGTATAGGCAGGATTCCAGCCCCACATTATGATCAACTTGGAATAAGCAAAGGCATCATCTTCATTGCCATCTTCGATAGTGCCGAAGGTCATTCGAGAACTGAATGTGGTGCCTTGATAGGACGGAACCGACCATGAGCTAGTGCGACTACCGAACATCCCTAGGAAACGACCCAGCAAACCTTCGATTTGATCGGACTTATGCAACACTCCATAAGAGGCACCGGCATAACTCTGATCAAGCAGAGCAGTCGGTCCGTAGGTTTCCTTGATATGGACCATCTTGTTCACAACATAATCTAGTGCCTCATCCCAGCTTGCACGTTTGAATTTGCCTTCGCCACGATCACCTACTCTTATCATCGGATAGAGCAAACGTTCTGCAGAGTAGAGTCTTTGGCGATAAGAGCGCCCCCGCAAGCAGGCTCTCAGCTGCGGCTCTTCATTGCTATCCTTGCCAAAATATCCACCACGCTGATAGCGACCATCATCCGTCGAGAGGCGTACGATGACATCCTTCCATTTGTGCGCCACCAGCATATGACGGGAACCACAGTTGTGAGCGCAACTTGTTACTATGGTTTGCAGTTCATCGTCCTTAGGATATGGTTCATAGGCAAAGGCCTTGGCCTCTTTCGCCGTCTTCAGCTCAACCAAACCTCCAGTGGCCATGGATACGCCACCTAGTGCGGTGGTCTTGAGAAATTGGCGTCTGGATACATTTAGACGCTTCAATAATTCATCATTTGTTGTCTTGGTGCTCATCCGTACCTCTCCGTCAGCAGAAGGCTACTTCGCGGCTTTTGGGGTTTTAATCTGAAATCTCGGCTCTGATTCTGTAGGCCGATCTTTGGCCCAATCAGGCAAATCTTTCGCCATTCCTGACCAGGCATGACGAGGATATGGGAAGGGAATGCGATACCACTGACGTCCACCATGACATCCATAGCAGACATCGGAATCCTTTTTAGCAGCTTCTTCAATAGCACCCGCTTTAAGGAAATTCACCTGATGACGTGTCATACGAATGCTCACGTGACATAAGAGACAATTTTCCTGAAACATGCTGCGCGACTCAGACCATGGACTGGGCAACCCCATCATCTGGTAAGGATTGGAGCCATGACACATCAAGCAGATCTCAGGATTAACCGATTTACGCAGCGTTAAATTCTTGTTGTCATGATCCGGTGGAATTATTGCTTCTTCACGTGGATCATTGCCCTGGTGACAAGTCGTGCATTTCATATCCATGAGTTGCTTTGCCAGGGGGGTGACTATATGACGGCGATGAAATGTCTCCTGCTCACCTTCATAAGTCGTCAATGTCTGATACCAGGCCAAAACATCTGTCGCTTTAACCCCAGCGGGCGACTGTTCCCGCACCTTTCTATTCAGAATTTCCTGATGACAATTGATACACTGTTCATCAGTTGCGCTATCTATGGCCGGTTTAAAGTGTATAGGATGCCAACGAGCACGTTCATAATCACTTTTAACGTCCTCAGCCGCAAAAGACCCAGTACCTAGCATCAGCATCGCCAAGAAGAGCAGAGTGACAAATGTGAATTGTGTTTCCAGCTTCATGGGTAAACCCTCGCCCGACGCGATTCAAATCGCACTTCATCTTTTGGAAATATCCCGTATATAGGGTGCTTCCATGCACCCTTATGCATCCCTGCTTAGCACAGCAAACCTATCGGCTGGCGATTACTTCCATCCGGACATTCCAGACATTCCGCCCATGCCTGACATTCCAGACATACCACCCATGCCTGACATTCCAGACATTCCGCCCATGCCTGACATTCCACTAGCTGGATAGAAGAAAATTTGGCCTTGAGGTGTGATTTGGAAATAACCGGACATACCACCCATGCCACTCATTCCAGACATGCCGCCCATGCCACTCATCCCAGACATGCCGCCCATGCCACCCATGCCAGACATGCCGCCCATGCCAGACATACCACCCATGCCAGACATACCACCCATGCCAGACATACCACCCATGCCAGACATACCACCCATGCCAGACATACCGCCCATGCCAGACATACCGCCCATACCAGACATACCGCCCATACCAGACATACCGCCCATGCCAGACATACCGCCCATGCCACCCATGCCAGACATACCACCCATGCCTGACATACCGCTAGGCATCCAAACCCACTGACCTGACATGCCAGACATGCCATTCATACCGCCCATGCCTGACATTCCGGACATGCCGCCCATGCCTGACATTCCGGACATGCCGCCCATGCCTGACATTCCGGACATACCGCCCATGCCTGACATACCAGACATGCCGCCCATGCCTGACATTCCACTAGCTGGATAGAAGAAAATTTGGCCTTGAGGTGTGATTTGGAAATAACCGGACATGCCACCCATGCCACTCATTCCAGACATGCCGCCCATGCCTGACATACCACCCATGCCTGACATACCGGACATGCCACCCATGCCGCTCATTCCAGACATTCCGCCCATACCTGACATGCCATTCATTCCGGACATGCCGCCCATGCCGCCCATGCCGCTCATACCATCCATACCAGACATACCGTACATGCTGGCTGATGCGAAAGGGGTAACCGCGAGCGCTGTTGCAAAACCCAACGCTTTGATTATTCCTTTCAGGCTTGGCATTCGAATTTTTTTCATTTTGGATTCCTCCATTAAGGTTGGATTACGGTCTCTCATCACACGGGAGATCGCACTTTTGTTTAGCCGACTTAGTTCAGCAGGCTGGGAAACAGATGAAACAAAGAGTGCATGGGCCAGAAACTTATTTCTGGTGCCATCCACGAATGTCGTAACGCCCTTGCATTCCGGGTTGATTGAAGGGGATGTGCCAATCTCCCTGGTTTTCGAGGAAATAGAGGCTGCGAGGATAGGGTTGCTGAACGCCTGTCAAGGCGTGCTGATACCAGTTGTTATCATGGTTCACCCACTCAATAACTGGTGCTCCAACAGGTCTTTGGGAAGGATTGAGTCCCGCTATAGGGTACTCTGCATATGCACTGCAACTTGCTGCCAACAACATGCCTCCCCAGGCAATTGAAATAACCCGCATCACACCCTCCTTATCTTTCTATTGTTCGATTCGGGCCTACGCAGTCTCTAACAGAGCAACTGTTGTGCCAGGGGAGCTGGATACCTTATTACCCATTGATTTTGTTAGTTATTTTTTCTGTAAATACTGAAGAAAAATTGGGCACTAATAATAAGAATCTGCCGATTTGTCAGGCCATATTTGTACAACACGCCATTGCAACTGATTCAAACCAATCAACGATAAAAGGCATTATCCTTTTATTACAATTAGTTATGGTGTTTGAACAGCCCCTTATCATTGCCATGAATCGAGAAAATAAAAATCTGACAATCCGTCAGGCTTGTAAAAAATGGGCAATAATCAGATGAAAATTTTTGAGGGGACATTGACGGAGAGTTGTAGGGTTAGATATGGCCTACAAAAAAGCGGAATTCAAATCACGAATTCCGCTACGCCCATTAAGTCGCTGCTTACTTAAAGGAGCATATTATTCGAGAAAAATCACACCACCGTCCGATGAACGGATTGCCAATTGATGCACCAATGAGAATGGGGCTTGATCGGAAACCAAACTGACGATATAGACGCGGAACAGTTTACGGATTCTGCCTACTTGAATGCCTTCACTGCCAGAGGCCTCGATCCATAGCTGTGCTAAAACATTTACTTCGGACCATTCATCAACGGGTAGTAATACATTTTCCGAAAAAAACTGCTGGCCATCACAAGCCCCCATAGGAGAACCAACCGTTTCTTTCGTGTTGGTCCTTTCCCCTTCTGACAATGTGTGGAATAGCATAGATCCATCCATCCCGCGCTCTATTCGCCAATATTCAAATCCTGCCATATCCGGCGCTACATCAGATGAAGACTGATCTGTTGCAGGTGGATTGCCAGGGGATGATACTGTCTGCTCGTCTAATGGGACTCTCGGTATCAAAAGCAGGCTGCCATCTGGCTTCCATGTCGCTTGCCAATTCCTCTGCTGCAACATTTCATCAAGTGACTGCACAGGGATAGTTTCAGCTGAAACCTGTTGGCTAGCAGATACGTCACTATCTTTTACTTGATGGAAAATCACGCTCCCGTCATCAGCAACTAATTCCTGCCAACCCTGCTCTTTCAGTGCCTCTTTCAGACTATCTGCCAAATGGCCATCGACCTGCCCAAAACAGACTAAAGGAAAAAGTGTGACTAACAGTCCAAGTCGTCTAAAAAAAGCATGACACCCAACTATCTCATTTTTATTCACTTTTGATTACTCCCGCCAAAATTAAACCACCCCATACCCACACAAACTCAAATACCCCATTCAACGCTTGCGCTGCATGCACCCACTACACCAGCCAAATCGTCACTCCCCTGGAAAGCGCTTGTTGTCTCAACATTTACCAATAACAGCAAAGAGGATGCCAATACATCATCTTCTTGTTTTAAAAGAAATATTTTGACATTCACATAAACCAGCTGTTTTGATAAATGCCAATTTGTCAGACTATCCTGAGAAGAAGTGTTACAGACAACTGAAAACACGCAGAATTAATCAGTAGAGATTTGATATTTTCACTGATAGAACAATCAGTTGCACTGAACAAGTAAAGGAGGAATACAAGCAATGCAAATGATGACACACTGTTTTCAAATCATCCCATTCTCACCCTCAACCTGATTCTCTGGTTGACCCAGAAACCGAATACCGCCATATGCTATCTGACAATTTGTCAGGGAAATTTCTGTAAATAACGATAAAATCATTCGTAGAAGATTAAAAGTTCGAGCCCAATCCTTCATACAATTAACAGGCTCACAGATGTTCAAGTGGATGACATCGCGCTTAAACCGCAGTTTTTTAGCAGCAACTGCTGCGGGGTTGCTGATGAGTACTGTCATTTTCTTACTAATCTTTCTCGCAATGTACGAGACCGAAATCAGTCGGGAACGAAAAGAGGCTGTATCACAGGTCAACCAACTTTTACGTACCTCGCTGGAAAATGCCATGCTGAAACGCGATCTTGATGGATTGCGTAATATCGTCAGTGGTTTGGGGCAACAGCAGAATATTGTCAACGTTATCATCACAAATCCGCATGGGGAGATTCGTTTTTCAGATTCATCAGATCTGCTTGGAAAGCACTTGGCTTTTGACCCATCGAGTCCCGAGGCAACCACTGGATTCATTACTAATCATAATGGGGTCGAGGTGTTACGAAGTATCAATCCGGTTCGTAACAAGTCACCCTGTATTCAATGCCATGGTCCTACAGATAAAAACCCGATCAACGGCATTCTCTACGTTGACTATGACGCTGCATCTCTTCGTCGACGGGCCAGTGCAACCACTCTGGTACTCATGGGTTCCGGTGCGCTTATTGTTGTCGTCAATATTATTGGTGGATGGTGGTTCATACGCCGTTTTGTTCTCAAACCAATCGCCACCCTATCTACTGCCAGCAACGCATTAAGCCAAGGCAACTTGGATACGCGAGTCAACCTTCCGGGACAAAATGAACTCACACTGCTCGGTCACACCTTCAACCGTATGGCTGAGAACCTTCAGGGGAAAATCCGCGAGTTGAGCGAAAAAGAGAAATTTCTGCAATCGCTGGTGGATGCAATTCCGGATGGAGTACGCATTATTGACACTGACTTCCGTGTTCTGTTGGTCAATAACAGCTTCAGGGAACAGTTTTGTATTGATGAGTCTAGCGTGCAGAAATACTGCTATGAATGCAGTTATAATCGGACTGAACCCTGTGTGCCGACATTGATTACCTGTCCGGTATACGAGATTGTCAAAAACAGGCAGCCCTTAAAGGTTTTACATCACCACTATCATTCCGACGGCAGTCCGAGAGAAGTGGAAATATACGCAGCTCCATTGATTACCTACACTGACGGCAAAGAACAGTTGCTAATCGTTGAGTCAATCCGTGATCTTGAAAAAACAATTAAATACTCACAAGAACAGAAGCTAACCGAACTGGGACGTCTCGCTACAGGCGTCGCTCATGAGATATACAACCCCCTCTCTTCAGTGCGCATTGCCTTACATGCATCGCAAAACGCACTGGCGAAAATCTCCACACCAACGAACGATATCAACAACTATCTAGAGATTTTGGACAAAGAGGTAGACAACTGCATCGAAGTAACAGAACGACTATTGAAGCTTGGTGCGCCTCCAGGAGCACCTCCGATGTTGGTCGAGTTGGAACCCCTAATACACGAAACAATCAGCCTGTTGCATTGGGAGGCACAAAATAGCCACATCAACATAATCGAGAATTATGAGAACGGACTTCGTGTGTTAGCGACAGACAACGATCTGCGCATGGCGGCACTTAATCTTATTCAAAATGCCTTCCACGCCATGCCCCATGGCGGAAACCTCCTCATCAGCACTTCAGGTGATGATCAGTGCATCCAAATCAATATACAAGATGACGGCATGGGTATTGATCCAGTTGATTTTAAGAGTATTTTCGATCCATTCTTCAGCCGCCGTGCCGATGGTTCAAATGGAACGGGCCTTGGACTCTCAATTGCACGCAGTATCATCAAGAACCATGGAGGTAAAATCTCAGCAATCAGTAAGGTTGGAGAAGGAAGCACATTTACTATCCAACTGCCTAATCCAGATAAGCCGCCAGGTTGTATTTCATGAGTGAGTTAATACTTGTCATCGAAGACGATGTCACACTGAACAAACTCATTATTGATCAGCTGATTGGTGCCGGATATCGTGCACTCGGTGCAGTTAGCTGGCGAGAGACTAAAAAACATCTAGAAAAAAATGAGCCCTCACTCATCATCATGGATGGTCGACTACCCGATGGTGACAGTTTGGCACAATTACCGGAACTCGTCGAAGAGTATCCAGTCATTATTCTTACCGCGTACGGCTCAGTTAAAAGCGCTGTAGATGCCATGAAAAATGGCGCGGAAGACTATCTATTAAAACCTGTCAGCCTGGATGAACTACTATTGACGGTACAACGAACCTTATCCACTGCAGCGCTTCGGAGTGACCATCAATTCTGCAAAAGACAACTCAAACAAACCATTTATCGTGATCGCACACTTATCGGACAAAGCGCTACGTTAGAAGAGATACACCGTCTTATCGAAGCTGTTGCTCAGGATTACATCACTGTATTGATCCAGGGAGAAAGCGGTACTGGTAAAGAACTTGTTGCGCGTGCCATTCATGATTGCAGCCCACGCTCGACACGTAACTTCGTTGCTGTTGATTGCTGTACCTTGCAGGAAAAACTGTTTGAGTCAGAACTGTTCGGTCATGAAAAAGGGGCTTTCACCGGCGCAGACCGACAGAAAAAAGGATTAATCGAAGGTGCAGAAGGCGGAACACTGTTTCTCGACGAAATTGGTGAAATCGAGCCATCAATTCAGGCCAAACTATTGCGTATTCTGGAAACTGGCATCTTCCGAAGACTGGGGGGAACAAAAGATCTCTACGCCAACATACGTATCCTCGCCGCTACCAACCGAAATCTGGAAAAAATGGCCAGTGAAGGGGCTTTTCGTCCAGACCTATTCTATCGTCTGAATGGATTCGACCTGACCGTACCGCCTCTTAGAAACCGGCGGGTAGATATCCCTGAACTGGCCGAACACTTCATCAACAACCACAGTTTCTCAAGACGTATCGACAAACAGCTAACCCCTGCAGCTATCCGCAAACTGATCGCCTATGACTGGCCTGGAAACATCCGTGAACTTAAGAATGTGGTTGAAAGAGCCATCATTCTCTCGCGCGACAAGCGGAAAATCGAACCGAATCACCTTGCCTTCGGCTCATCACACACGACTCAGAGTACGGTTCTCAATCTCACCTTTGATCATGAACCCAGTCTGGATGAGATAACGGCCCAATATCTAGAGCATCAGTTGAAAAAATACTCCGGCCGACGTTCTCAGGTTGCCGATGTCATGAAAATCAGCGAGCGTAGCGTTTATCGAATGATAAAACGTTTCAACCTGAAAGAGCACCAATAATCGACATCACCGCAAGCTTCCAAGCAGCTAAATACCCACGGTAATCGCGCGTGAACGCGCTCCTACAATAGAAATCACCATCTTTGCCTTGTATAGGAGCGGCTTTATCCACGATGGGCGATAGTTGCGTCCCAAAGCTCAGGGGGACAGGTCATCGCTTTTGACGAAGCCCTTGAATTGATCCAATCACCCGAATGACCGAATCACCCAAGCCGACGGCGCGCCAGATATGTCAAGAGTAGACCTAACAGACCCAAACCCCAAATGCCCATTGCAGGTACCGCCTGAGGCGCGGTGGCTGGCGTAGCCGCGACATTGCCGGGACGTACAGGCCAGACAGAGATGTTGTTGGTGGTTTTACTGCCGAAGCCCTGGCCGCCAAAGAGGACATCTAAGGCCCACGCTTGGGTAGGGTCGGGCGCATACTCCGTACCCGACCAATACGCGTAATCCTGGAAATTGCTGAAAGGCCCGGTATTGACCAAGCAGGTTCCGAAACATGCATCATCCAAAAAATTCAGATTGCTCAGGGTGACATTGAACAGATGGGCCAGTTCGCTGCCTTCGCAGTTAAATTCGGAACCCTGAATAGGGTTATAGCTTGTATCTTGATAAGAACAGGTGGCATCTGGCTGAGGTGGTCTAATGGATTTGTACAACCCAGTTAAGCATAATTCCCCTTAACTGAGGTAAGTGATAATGAAAGTCAGAAAGCAGTATTCGAAGGAATTCAAATTAGATGCCGTCAGTCTGGTACTTGAGCAAGGTTATAAAAGATCAGAGGCAGCCAGGAGTCTGGGTATCACACCTGACCTGGTAGGGCGCTGGGTAAGAGAACATCAGGCAGATGATAGTGGACAGGCCTTCCGTGGAAATGGAAAGCTAACCCCTGAGCAGGAAGAGATCAAAAAACTCAAGGCACAAGTCAAACGCCTGGAGATGGAGAAAGAAATCTTAAAAAATGTATGGTCTGCCCCGATTGCGCAAGATGAAAATCAACATGGCATCAAATCGTTTGCGTCAATGTATCCGGCCTATTGATGGGTATTGATTACCCTGGCCTTGATGGAATCCGCGTACATCATTCCTCATAAAGCGTTCGGCTACGAAAGCCGCTTTTTTAGCCAGGCTGATGATGCACCGGGTTGACGATTGTGCCATCTGATGTTTCAACTTCCGCAAAACATGGTATGTGTTAGTTTGTTTCAGCAGTTTCAATCAGACATTTGCTGGATACGGACGATAAGTCTCACCTGATGTCAATACCTTCCAGCAGATGCGTACTATTTTGTTGGCCAAGGCCACAATCGCGACATGACGATGACTGCGAACCTCCAGTTGACGTAACCATTCACCCATCGCCGACTGATCTCTCTTCATGTGGATCAACAATGCATTGGCACCTTGGATCAATAACGTCCGCAGCTGTCGATTACCACGTTTACTAATGGGCCCCAGCCGTTGCCTACCTCCCGTGGTGTACTGCCTGGGCACGAGGCCCAGCCAGGCTGCCATATCACGACTGCGCTGGAATGCCTGTGCATTACCGACTGCCGCAACCATAGCGGTAGACACTATGGGCCCGATGCCAGGAACGGTACTCGCTCGTTTGCATAGTTCAGACTGCTTCGCGTAATTCGTGAGAAGCTCGGTAACCTCATCAATCTCTACATCGAGCCGACGCCAGCGCTCTCGTAAGCGATCGAGAAGAGCCCGCAGCCCGAACGACAATCCATTTTCGGCATCTTCCAGGATATCGGGAAATTTCCGGGAAAACAGTTTACGACCGACAGGAATAACAATGCCATTTTCGAGCAGTAATGCGCGCATCTGATTGACAATCGCTGTTCGCTCTGTAATGAGCCGATCTCGGANCTCGGACTCGGTGGATCGCTTGCAGTTCAAGTTGCTCCTGACTTTTCAAGGGAACGCAGCGCATACCGGGACGATTTGCTGCTTCTGCAATGGCAAGCGCATCATTGAAATCATTCTTGTTGGACTTCAGAAACGGTTTGACAAATTGGGCGGGAATAATTCGAAGATCATGGCCTGCCTCGTCAAATCGACGTCCCCAATACTGAGAGCCAGGACAAGACTCCATGGCCACAATGCAATTGGGGAGGGTTACAGCAAGTTCAGCGAGCTGTTGCCGATTCACTCGCTTTCGAAAGACCGACTTCCCGTGTTCATTGAGGCCTGTCAGATGAAACCAGTTCTTGCCAAGGTCGATTCCCAGCACGGTGATTTTGTCAGTCATTGAATGGTCTCCATTTTTGATTAAAACAGTAGGATATCTAGGAGGGGCAGACCATTCCATTAGGCCGCACCGGTAACGGTAGCGGCCTTTTTCACCAAATTGTCTGTAATTTAGTATCTGGGCTGGCGCGGGCCGTTGTCCTTGCGGGGACGGGCTTCAT
>PKUO01000071.1 GCA_002869585.1 Sedimenticola sp. | reverse complement strand
ACCGCTACGCAGGCTTTGGATCTGCTTTTTCAGGGCAGGAATCCAGATTTTATGGAAAGCGATGGGAGCAGTGCAGGCAACTGTGCTGAATAGTTACAACATTTCTTGGGTCAGCGGGTACAGTTAATACCAAAAAATTCCCCATGCGCAAGCTGCTTGTGGCGGCGTTATTGGTTGCGGGAGTCGGTTTTGCTGCAAGCATCAGCGCGGATTCTGACGAAAGAAAAGAGTCACACAAAGAGAAGTCGCATGAAAGTGAAGCGGAGGTGCATGCCAGGGAGGCTGTAGAAATTGCAACCCGGTCCATGAACCATCAAGATGCCGTGATCAATCTTGTAATGGCTCGCGATATCCCCATCACATACGATTACATAGAGACACTGATGCGACTGCCCAACGCATTTGGCGAGGGCGCAGCCTGTATCATCTGCCACAGTTCTAATGATCCCAAGGTCAGCTATCGCGGACTGGACCTTACCAGTTGCGAAGGCATACTCAAGGGCTCCATGGAGCCACCAGCACGTCCTATCATACATCCTGGCGATGAGAATGGCGGCGGCCTGCTTAAGCGCCATCTGCGAAACAACCGTATGCCTCTGGGCGTGGCGTTCGATTACCCCACCGACACCCCAAACATACTCAGTGTTAAAAAATGGCTGGATGACGGTGCCAACAACGACGATTTCTTCAACACCACTGTGCTTCCGTTATTCGCACAAAGAAATGCCTTTGGTTCGCCACTGTCATGCACCGACTGCCACATGTCCAATCAGGAACCGCCCAGCTTTCACGAACTGGACATGACCAGCTATGAAGGCATCATGCTGGGTGCTGACGCCATCGCCAAGGCAAAAGAGGGCAAACCGCCAGTCAAGATTGTCAAGCCGGGAAACTCGGCTGAAAGCAAGCTGTACCAACGGCTGGTGGAAAACCGCATGCCCGCAGGCATCAGTCCGGCCGAAGACCGCGACCACCCCAACATGCAGCTTCTGATGCAATGGATCAAGCAGGGCGCGCGCTGTAAGTAAACGGAGAGAGACCAATGACTGTTCTGCTTTCCAGACGACAACTGATCGGCTGTGGTGCTGCGCTTGCAGTTTTACCCTGGATAGGTTCAGCAGCGTCCCAGCCATCAACTGGAATTAAGGTTCTCCAGCAGCTGAAGACGGGGAACCGCCTTCTCAGCCCGTTTACGCTTCAGGGGAACGCACTCTATCTGAATGGTGACTCAACGGTTGAGGCATGGGACAAGGACAAAGCGCAGATGCTCTGGCAGCGCCCACTGGAGAATCATGCCGGATTCAGACCAAGATTGTCAGAGGATGTGCTGATAACCAGTGGACGGCATCACCTGGCCGCATGGGACAAGGAGAATGGAACAGACAGATGGCGCTATGCACCGAATGATGAACTCGCCGTTCCGCTGGTCCATAACAATCGAATCCACTTTGGTGATCGACACAGCATCATCACCCTGGATGCATCCAGTGGGGAAAAGATCTGGTCATTCGATACCATCGCCAGCGCACGTATTGCATACGCACCGATCGGAGTGGGGAATAAGATCCTCATCGGACCGGGCGATGGCTGTCTCTATGCCCTGTCGGCTGACAAAGGCGAGCTGTTGTGGAAAGTAGATCGTGAAGCCGACTGGCAGTACCTGCGGCAACTCGGCATCCACAATGATCTGCTTATCGCAGGTGGCTACCATGATGAGCTGTTTGGCATCAACATGCAGGACGGTTCCATTGTCTGGCGCTTCTACGCCGGAAACTTCATCAATTCGCAACTGGTGACGGATGGCAAGGTCTGCTTCTGGTCACCGACAGGCTGGATCTACGCCCTAGATGCCAACACCGGATCGGTGCTTTGGCGCCATCAGACCATAGACTATAAAAACAGGGGTAGAGCGCAGAACTGGTCGCCGGTGATGGCCGAACTGGTCGCACAGGATAACCTACTATATATCCTGGCTATGGATCATATACTCCACGTTCTGGATCTGAACACAGGCGATGAACGGGCGTCTCTTGAACTGCCCGAGAGAGTGCGACCCTTTGTCAGCATTGATGAGCATAATCCACAAAGACTGTTTCTCGGCTCCAACGATGGTCATATCCTTCAACTCGAATTGACCTGATTAATAAAAGGATGCTCTGCATGAAAATAAAAAGATTCCAATTTCCTCTCTCCGCCTTGAGCATCGCGCTGGCCCTCTGCACCGCACCGGCCATGGCTGATGATCAGGCTCTGCGCGATGAGGTACGGATGCTCAAAGAGCGTCTGATGCAACTGGAACAACGACTGGAAAAACAGGAGCAACAGGAACCGTCAAACGAAAATGGCAGTACATCATCTATTGCTGACAGTCTGTCCAATGGCATCACCATCAGCGGCGCCATCGAGGTGGAAGCCAGCCGTAGCGAGGACTATGACGGTGTTAAATCCAGCGATATCACCGTAGCCACCGTGGAGTTGGGTATAGATGCCCAGGTCACAGACTGGGTGAATGCCCATGTGCTGCTGCTCCACGAAGAGGACGGATCCGATCTTGAGGTGGATGAGGCCATTATCACCCTGGCCAATCCCGATCAGTCACCCTTCTTTTTTTCCGCCGGCCGTATGTACCTCCCCTTTGGCAGTTACGACTCGAACATGGTGTCTGACCCACTGACACTCGGTCTGGGCGAAACCCGCGAAACTGCAATCCAACTGCGCTACGAGGGCGAGCAACTTCACGGCTCTGTCTACCTCTTCAACGGGGACACTCAGAAAGGTGGCAGCGACCACATTGATCAATTCGGCCTTTCCGTTGGGTTCAGCCAGAGTACCGATGACATGGAGTTCGGTATCGGGGCGGGTTATATCAACAACATCGGGGATTCTGATGCCCTCGGAGATCTCCTCGGCTCCGGTACGGTTCTGACTGATTACGTCGGCGGGTTCAATCTCCATGGCCTGTTGAGTGCAGGACCGTTCACTCTCATTGGGGAATATGTCACCGCTCAGGACAGTTTTGCAGCATCAGAAGTGGCTTTCAATGGATCCGGCGCTAAACCCTCCGCCTGGCATCTGGAACTGGGGTATAACTTCAATTTGATGAGCAAGGATGCAACCGTCGCAGCCAGCTACAACAACACCGACGAGGCGCTCGCCCTCGAATTGCCTGAAAGGCGTTATGGCGCAGCTTTGTCCGTCGGCATTTTTGACAGCACTACCCTCTCCCTGGAGTGGATGCGCGACAAAGACTACGGCATAGCAGACGGTGGAAGCGGCAACAGCGCCGACACAGTGACGACTAAACTTGCTGTGGAATTCTGACTTTGAGCAAGGGCTAAACTCAGAGTGGCCAAACCGGATCATCGAGGTCAACCAGAACACAGCCGCGTTTTCTGGGATGGGAACGGGTAGTCTCCAGTGGTCAGGCGAAGTGTTTTCAGGAACTCCACCGCTTGGCGGGGCAATTGCACATAGCGCTCGACCTCCGTCTTGCTCTCCCTTATGTGGAATATCCGTTTCTTCAAGTCGATATCCTTCCACGCCGCATTGCAGACCTTTCCGGTACGACACCCTGTCCAGAGGGTGAATCGAAGAACATTCTTCAGGGTTGCAGTGTAATCGGAGCCAGGTAACCATTTCAGCAACGTGTAAAAAGGGCATCACTCCGGCATTCCGGCAAGACGAAGATCCGCCAGAAAGGATTCCATTTGCTCCGGTATTTGGATGGGTATTGTATTCTTAGTGTGTGAAATCGTTGCGGATGGAGTCAGCAACTTTACTTGCTCAATTTCCCATTCGGCGTCGTCTTGGCGATCAACGTGCACATAACTTGCGGCTAGAAACAGCCTGACGGGCACCGCATTTTCATTACGTTCCAGCGCACTTGAAAGCGACGCTATTGCATCGTCATAACGGCCAAGCGTATAGGAAGCCCTTCCGAGATTGTAGGGGTAATCCCACGTATAGTAGGGATTGAGCTGCATGCCTTTGATGGCGAATTGGATTGCCTGCTCGGGTTCTCCCAAGCTATTGTTGATAAGTGCAAGCAGGCCATAGCCGTCGGCATAATTGGGTGCGATATTAATAGCCTGCGCGACAGCTTTCTGCGCATAGACATATTCCTTGCGCATGAGATACACATAGCCGAGCGACCAATAAGTTTGCGGAATGGAATCATTGAGCACAATGCCATTCTTCGCAAGTTCCAGCGCCCGGTCAAGCGTCGCTACCGGGGAATCCGACCATCCGCGCAGATAACTGTATGCCAGGTTATAAGCCAGCGCACCGTATGCACGACCATAACCTGGGTCCAAGCGAATAACCTGCCGATAAGCAGCTTGAGCCTGCTCGTTGGTCTCTTTACTACCCGTTCTGGAGAGTTTCTGCCCTTCCTGAAAAACTTCATAGGCTTTCAGGTTGTCAGTATTTGGAGTTTCCAGGCGTCGTTTCTCCTGACCGGTCTGTTGCACCGCAAGCGCTTTGACGATGCTGGCAGTCACCTCATCCTGAACAGCAAAAAGCTCGACCAGAGACCTATCATAACGGGAAGCCCATTTTTGAAGTCCTGTTTTCGTATCGGCCAGTTGCACATTGATTCTGATCTCATCACCGTTGCGCCGGATACTTCCATCCAGAACATAATCGACGCTCAGCTCTACCCCAATTTCCTGAGGCTGAACTTTACGTTCTTTATAGGTGAATGAGGTGCTGCCAGAGAAAACCAGCAGATTCGACAACCGCGAAAGATCGGTGATGATGTCATCCGTCATCCCGTCGGCTAAATGTTCCTGCGTTGCATCACCGCTAAGATTCGAGAACGGAAGAACAATTATAGATGGTGGTGATGAGTCTAAGACACGACCATCTTGTGCTTGCTTATCCTGATAGAAAAACAGTGCCACCCCGAGCACCAGTAACAGAAAAGCAGCCGAGAGGAGCAGCCTGGACATATTGGCGTGTGCCGCTTTGCTACCCGAAATCAGATCCGCAGATTCTCTGGTTAGCTCATCCTCATCTCCAACATCAAGGCTTTTTACCACGGCAATCAGGCGGTACCCGCGCTTAGGGACGGTTACGATATACTTTGGCTGCCGGGCATCGTCGGCTAGCGCCTTCCTTAGTTTAAGCACCGCAGTTGTAATCGAGTCGTAACTGATGACTGCCCCCTTCCAGACATCACGCTCAAGATTTTCCCGTGTGATCAGTTCACCCTGCCGTGAAGCCAGGTAGCTGAGAACCTCCATGACTTTGGGTTCAAGTTTGACCGCGACACCGTCCCTGGAGATCTGACCCGCGGCTGGATCAACGATCAAATCGCCAACCTTGAACGACTGAGAACGGTCTTCAACTGCAGGGCTTTCAAGTGAATTCATACGTCACCTTCCGTAGTCAGATCTAAAGCAACGGCACTTTTCGACGCGCAACCCATTGAATAGTTGGCAATATTTCTTCTTCTCTTTTCCGTTGTCTTTTCTCCATTTTTCGTTTGGGACACGAGCGCGAAGCGTACATAGAGTTTAGTACGAGGATACCGGAGATCAACATCTCCTAGGTACCTAAACCCCGTATGGAGTGCTCTTCGCATTACCGTGCAGCAATGGAAGGAGAAAACCATGAAGACTTCAATTTTTGCGTTACCTTTGATCTGTCTGCTTGCCAGCCTGCAAGCAGGGACAGCGGCAGCAGATACCGGAACAAGCATCGGTCTGAGAACCACAGACTATTACCTGAGTCACGAAAGCAAGGAGCCGTTCTATCGCCAGCAAAATCTCTCCCCTCACATCCTGCTTCATTTACGGGAGGTTGTGACCGCTGGAACCGAACACACATCGGGCAAAGACAACAAGGTCTTACTGTTCATACATGGTGCAACATTCCCGGCAAGCGTGGCCTTCGACCTGGATTATAAGAACGTTTCCATGATGCGCCACTTCGCCAAACTCGGTTGGGATACCTTTGCACTGGATCTGGAAGGCTATGGTCAATCAACCCGCCCACCGATCATGGATAAGCCGGACATGTACCCGAGCAGCAAAGCACCCATCAATCCGGAGGTCACCGTCGACGATGTTGGACACGCGGTAGATTTCATCCGCGTCCTGCGTGGAGTCGAAAAGGTGCATCTGCTTGGTTGGTCTGCTGGCAGCATGGCGGAAGCCCCGCGGTACACCATTCAGCAGCCTGATAAAGTGGCCAAACTGATTCTGTATGCGACCAACTATTTGGGCAAAGGTAAGAATGCAGAACAGCGCCAACAAGACGATGCCAAACATAATATGGAAAAGAATCGTTTAGGCGATCCTGCCAACATGAAACGCTGGGCCAAGTTGGGCACCAAGGAAGAGTACCTGATACCCGGCGCTTTCGAAGCCTACCGGCAAGCGCATCTGGCATCTGATCCAAAATCGGCAGAACTCGGCGGCAAAGTGCGTGCGCCGTGGGGACGTTTTATTGGCTGGCCGGAGCCCCATTTTGATGCTAGCAAAATCACAGTGCCCACGCTGGTGATACGCGGTGACTCCGACACGGTGGGTAGTCGTGAAGATAATCAAAAGCTGGTGGCGGATCTGGGCAGCAAAGAAAAACGTTATGTTGAAATCGAGCGGGCCGGCCATATGATTCAATACGAAAAAGGCAACACGGCGCTCTATCAAGCCATAGCAAACTTCCTGGATCAGTAGGATAAAGTGCAAAACGTCCCAGGGGGGATAGTAAAGATTAAAGCGAGCGGCGGGTAACAGTCGGCTTCGGCTGCTACCCGCTGTTAGGTATAAGGACAATAACCGCTATCACCCATGTTTATCAAGGCAGAAAACAGGGCAGAAAACTGGAGCCTGGATATGCCTGAATCATCCGTCTATCCGGCCTCAATCTATTCAATCTACTGGATTTCCGACTGACAAAATCGTCAGGAACGATTTTGAACAGCTTTAGCTGACCACGAAGTGGTGGAGGACAGGAAGTCCGGAATAATCCACCCACTTCCAATGCCTTCCTGACGTACAGGCTTAATTCAGGCAACAGCCCGCCAGGCGGCCTATTCTTCTGTTGCCGTACCGTGTAGAGAAGTGTGAAAACCCAGCGCTATGCAAACCAGTCTGAGTCTGGTGAGGCCCGCGTTGCCGGCAACAACTCGGGTGGTGGCGGTAATGCGCCTTTCTTCATGAGGTGAGCCAGTATCTTATCGATAGATTTGCTGATCCTCGATGCTAGCGATCACCCTGGCTTCACCTCCACACTTTGGACAGACCGAGACATTGATGTTAAATACCCGTTTCAGGCGCTGTGCCCAGGTCATGGACTGGTAGCGCTGTTCGGGTGTTTTGTCTTCGTGTTCCTCGTGGGGACGGTTCTTGCCGCGTTTGGCCAGCGTCACATCTACCCGGTGTTTGCTGTTGGGCGCGACAAAATCGCCAGGAGCGATTTTGAACAGCTTTAAGCTGGCCCGAAGGGTGGATGGCAGGTCGCCCGGAATAATACGCCGTGGATACGGTATTAAGTGCATATGCCTCGGGAAAAACGACGTAGGAACTTCAAGCCGTGGGAAAACTTCTCTTAGAAAAGCGGCAGAATCCGGTCACTTGATTGAGCGATTCCCCCCTTCGAATTAGCGGCTGGAGTTAACTTGGGACAATAACCTCCATTCACCGCCTATAACCCGCTTCGGCCACTTTTATTTCTCGCATTTAATAAATATCTTGCACATTACACGCCACGCAACATATATTTCTTATTTATAAGTAATTATTGACTTATTGCCTAGCATCGACCTATAGTTTCTTGTATTGGAGAAACTTTATGGCCAGAAAAATTACGCCCTTACCCCTACCCGCCTCCCCAGTCGTCGATTCGGTTGAGGCGTTTGGCGCGTTTGTACGCAGCCTGCGTACGCAACAACAACTGCGCATCGATGATGCCGCTGCACTGTGCTGTGTTTCGGTTCAGCTGCTCTCGGATCTTGAGAATGGCAACCGTTCCGTCGGCCTGGACAAGGCCCTGGCAGTTGCACAGCAACTGGGGCTCACCCTGCTGGCGGTACCAAAATCAGCACAACCCCAGACGATTGCCGCCATCAATCGTCAGCCATCATGACAACCCACAGCCTTTCGGCCTGGATTGGTGAACAACCGGTTGGCACCCTGAGCTATCACGACGATACCGGGCGCTTCTCGTTTGATTACGAACAGAGCTGGATGACGAATAGCGGCGCTTATCCAATCTCCCCCGCCCTCCCGTTTCGGCGTCCGGAAAACCAAACCGATGAACTGCACTCGGTCAATGTACGCCGCTTCTTTGAGAATCTGCTACCCGAGGGCAGAGCCCTGGAGGATGCGGCGGCTGCGCACAGGGTCGCAAAAGGCAACCTGTTTGGTCTGCTACGCTGGCTGGGCCAGGAGAGTACCGGTGCGCTTGCTCTGTTGCCTGAAGGCACCCTGCCGTCCCGGGTTGAACCGATCGTGCATGAAATCACCTTTGAAGAGCTCTCCGAGCGCATCCAAGACCGGGCCAATCGTCCCTTCACTGTATGGGACGGTCGGGTACGCATGTCCATTGCCGGTTACCAGGATAAACTGGCGGTCTATGTTGATGAGGAAGGAAAGCTGTTCCTGGTGGAAGGCCAGCTGGTTTCGACGCATATCCTCAAGCCGGAGCCGATGAACCCGAAGCTATCCAGGCTGGTGGCCAATGAGCACTTTTGCCTGAAGCTAGCTGCCGCGCTCGGTATACCCTCGGCCGAGGTAGAGATTCTACGCGTACCGGAGCCGGTACTGATGGTCAAACGCTTCGACCGCATCAAACACACCCGCCATGTCGAGCGTTTACATGCGGTGGATAGCTGCCAAGCGCTCAATCTCAGCGTCAACCACAAGTATGAACACAATTTCGGCAGTGGGCGTGATGTCGCCAATATTCGGGACGGCGTCAGTTTCGAGAGGCTCTTCTCCATCGCTCCGCTCACCCAGTCTCAAGCGGCCACGCGCATGGCGCTGATCCGTTGGGCGATTCTGCAATACCTGATCGGCAATAGTGATGCCCATGGCAAAAATATCTCGTTTCTGGTCGAGCCGGGCGGCCTGCGCCTCGCCCCTGCTTACGACTTGGTTTCGGTGTGCATCTACCCGGATATCGAACACGAATTTGCCTTGGCCATTGGTGACGAGTTCGACATGACTAAAGTCCGCGCCTTTGATTGGGCAGACTTTTCCGACCGCTGTAGCATAGAACGCCGCCTGCTGGTGCGTGAGATGAACCGGATGATCAAAGCGCTCAGAATCCAGCTGCCGACATTACTGTCTCTGCCCAATTACATTGAGGAAGAGCGCGCCATGCTGCAGAAGATCTCGGACCTGGCCCTGCAACAGGCTGAGCGACTGGAAATCGATGCGAAAATGATTGCGAAAGTGGTAATTGAATAGAAGCCGATGCAGCCTCAACCCGTTCCAATGAGCGAGTCCATATGATCCGCCCACTTCTGTAACCACTGCCTACACTTCGCCTCGTACCGATGCAAATCGTAGGTTCCTTCAATCCCCTTACGTGAATACCCCAATACCGTTTCGGCCACTTCATTAGGGCATAGCAGGCGTGACAAGCCGGTCCAGTCTTCGTGTTCAAAAAACCCAGCCGCGCGGTGGCTGATCGTATGCACCAGCTCCGTCAATTCTTGCCTATTCGGTGCATTGGTACGATGTAAGCGACTTTTACCACAGGGTGTGGTGGTGTAAACACCATCCAGAAACAGCATGTGAGCCTATGATCAATCCGGCAAAATTGCTGCACAGCAAGTGGACGCGGCTCAACCCTGTCAACAAAGAGCGCCATTTTATGGTCACCAAAGTGAAGTACGACGAGGATGGTGCGGTAACGCTTTGCGTGCTGGAGGCGATAATCGATCATCGCGAATACACCATCGACTGGCGCAGCCTCAATGACACCGCCAAATGGGAAATGGGCTGGAAGTAAAGGCTATGCGCTTTACAGTTGGTTGCAATGCGATGCGGGCGGCTGAACGCCCGGGCACATTTCAACCACCAGCGCAGTCTATTCATCACAGCCTGCATAGCGTGTCGCACACTGGAATGCACACGCCAATTTGCCCATATCCACACCGCTAAAATCGGGCATCCCACCCGAGTCATCCGCTCTTCGGGAAAGCTCATCGGCCGCCGCCTGGATAGCGCGAAATTCAGCGCAGGTACAGTCACAGGCGCCCGACGTGGCTTCCGGGCTCTGCGCCTGCACAGTCGGTGGCGCAGCTGCCCCGGGACACAGGGGCACATCTTCATCCATATCTGCCGCAGTCATTCCGGGCGGCAGCATAATGCAAGGCCTACCGTTGGCGGTCGCACCCACGCCTGGCATCGCCATGCCCCCGGGCATACCCATATTCGGCATGCCGGAAAAACCAGGCTCGCCGGCACCGTCGCCGAACAAGCTGCTGCCAAGCAGTTTGCGGTACTCGGCAATGCCGGGTGTGTCGATACTGACAAAGGTCTGGTCACCGTCATAGGCCCAGCCAAAAGGTCGGATCACTGCGGCATTAAATGTCTCAACCTTGCGACAGCGATTGTTTTGCATATCCACATTGCGCATACGGCAGTAATAACCGGTCACTTCCAAATGGAGTAGATCGTCATTAAATGCAATCACTTCGATGTTGCCCACCTTCTGCTCGGCCGGCACCATCATAATAATATTGTCGGTAGCCAGGGTGTCGGTCATCTCCAGTCCGGTGAGTAACTTTGCCGCAACCCTGCCCTGTGTACCAAACCTGATAGGACCATCCACCGGTTGCACCGTAAACAACAGCGCGCCGGCGTATTCATCATCGTCGATATCATCAGCGGAGCGATCGAAAAAACCGAGCGAGGCAATCCCGCTGGCGTACATTTCAAGCGTATCCGTTGGGCTTTTACCAAGACCAAAGGCGTGTTTGGATATACCCTGCACCGAGGCATTGCCCGGTGCCAGGTTTTCACTGCCACGCATGGGGATGGGCTCGGTTTTCGAGCCATTGATAATCCCCTCACTCTGCTTCGCCCTGCCTTTTTCGCTGGTCTTAACCTCATCATCGCGCAAGCCGATACGCAGGTACACCTTTTGCACCTGCCGATCAGCATGCAGGGCATCGCTGGGCTTGAGCGGCGAATGTGTCAGCAAATAGATGTTGTCCAACTTGCCCGTGTCGCTGGTCTGGTATTCGCTTAGCCAGGTTTTGGCAAAGCCGCCATTTTCCCGCACCTGTGGGCCGGCAGGTTGCTGGCCAACAAATGGCTTGTCGACGCAAAACGCCGTTTTGCCGCGCTTTGGCCCATCGTGATAACAGTTAAAATCGCCATTGAACTCGCGCACGGTGGCGCTTAGCGCCGCCACCCCAATGTGCAGGTTATCCAGTGGTGCCGCGTCGGTATCGGTAGCCATCATCGACACCTTGACCGCCTTGCCCGGCGTCAGACCGCCCACTTTTACCTGCACACAGCGCGCCGCAACGGGCTCTACCTCCAGGGTTAAACCGCGCACCGGCTGTTGCGGCGACAGCACCACTTGCTCGCAACCATAAAATGCCCGCTCCAGCCATTCATCCCGGGCCAGGTGCGGGTACTTGGCCGGTGCCCAATTGGCAAAATTGGCCTGGAAGTCCGGAAATACCACGTACATTGGCGCGGCGATATTGCCGTCCATGCGTAGGCGCTTGTCAAGCCAAGCCAGCCAGTCATCGTTGTTGCCCGCAGCGGGCCGTTGGAACCATTGCACCACATAGTCCATGCTCCCGTCGTAGTAGCGGTCGGCGAGATAGCGCCAAAAAGACGTGGTGTAATAACCCAGGGCCTGCACTGTGCCCCACTCATGCTGGTGCGGCGCGATGACCCGCTTGTGGTGCCCTTTATCGGTGGCAAAGCCAACATAGTAAGGGCGCAAGCCATAAAACGAACTTGCCGCCTTGGCACTCAATGGCGGTTGGTAGCTCGTCTTGCCAAAATGTTTTTCCATCAGCCAAATGCTAATCGCATTGGCTGTGCCCTCGCCCAGCCATTCCGGCAAACCACACGCCTGTGCACCGATGTAAAACGGCTGGCTCTGCTGCAGGGCGTGGACCATTTCGTGGGCGATAAACCAATACACCACCTGCGGGGGGAATGTCGCGATTTTTGGCCCCAGGGTAATCACCCCATTTTTTGCCGTAAACTCTCCAGCACTGTTGCAGGGCGTCAGCGAACTGGCAAAGCCGCCGACCATAGTGCCATCGTATACAAACTCAATGACCTGTTCACCGGAACGCCCCACCGCAAAATTGCCTAGACGGTTCCCGTCCTGTGTGACTGCAGGCGATGTGAAGCCCATCGCTTGCAAATAGGCCAGAATCTCATTGGCGTATCCCTCGAGCTGGTCGCGTTTTTCATCCGACAAACATTCCAGGGAGTCGCAGCGTATTTCTATTTTCGCCGGCCCCCAATCCTGTGCGCTGGCCGACAGCGGGCACCCGGCCAAAACGATACCGATCACATAGATCACTGTGTACCAACGCATCGCACTATCTCCCGGTGATTTGACCCGTGAAAAAACCAGCTTGCCAGTATGCGCGATTGGAAGCGTCAGCACACGGGTATTTCAGGTAAGCGGCAATTACCTAAGCTCGGTTCTGCGCAAGATCGATATTGCAGGCGGCGTCGCCCGTGCGAGGTATAAGGAGAATAGCCGCTATCACCCATGTATATCAAGGCAGAAAACTGGAGCTGTCATCGTCTCCCCTGTTCTGGAAGATAGAGGTTTGGTACCCTGCACTGTTGGCATTGGCATCCTCTTGAATTGGTTTCAGTTTGTCCGACACAACGGAAAAAAGTGTAACTTTTGAATTTCAAGGAAAGTTACACTTTATTCCTGAGATTGGATGATATTTCGTGAGACTCGATTAGACTGCAAGAGACGACGGAAAAACAATAAATATATATAAATCAATAAGTAGCGCAGCGTAACGGCATGAGTCCATTAGAAAAAAAAGAGCAACATACTCCAATGATGCAGCAATATCTTGGCATCAAGGCGGAATACCCGAACATGCTGGTGTTCTACCGCATGGGCGATTTCTATGAGCTGTTCTACAGCGATGCCGAAAAGGCAGCGCGACTACTCGACATCACTCTCACCAAACGTGGCAAATCCGCCGGACAACCCATCCCGATGGCAGGCGTCCCCTATCACGCCGCCGAGGGGTATCTGGCGAAACTGGTCCGGCAGGGGGAGTCGGTGGCAATCTGCGAGCAGGTTGGCGATCCGGCGGCCAGCAAGGGTCCTGTCGAGCGCAAGGTGGTACGCGTCGTCACCCCGGGGACAGTCACCGATGAAGCCCTGCTGGAGGAGCGCAAGGACAACCTTCTCGCCAGCCTGCATGGGCTTGGTGACCATTACGGTCTCGCCACCCTGGATCTTGGCAGCGGCCGGTTCGTGGTCCAGCAACTGAGCACTCTGGAAGGGGTTGCCGGTGAATTGGAGCGCCTCAAGCCCGCCGAGTTGTTGATATCCGAAGAGTGTTCTATCGATATCACCTTCCCCAGGAACAGCGGCATTACCCACCGACCCGTCTGGCATTTCGACCGGGATACGGCCATGCGTCTACTGACCCGACAGTTCACCACCAAGGATCTGGGCGGTTTTGGCTGCAGTGATCTGCCCCTGGCGATCATAGCCGCTGGCGCGTTGCTGCAGTATGTCGGCGAGACCCAGCGCAGCGCCCTGCCACACATCCGCGGCCTTGCCGTGGAGCGCCGCGAGGATGCCATCATTCTCGATGCCTCAACCCGCCGCAATCTGGAGATCGACCACAGCCTGAGCGGCCAGCACCAGCACACCCTGGCCGGGATTCTCGATCGCACCGCCACCCCGATGGGCAGCCGCATGCTGCGCCGCTGGCTCAACCGTCCACTGCGGGATCTGAATACGGTACGCCAACGGCATGGCTCGGTGGCCCAACTGCTGGAGCGGCAGGCCCACCCCGAACTGCAGGCCACATTGCAGAGCATCGGTGATATCGAGCGGATTCTGGCACGGGTAGCGCTGAAGTCCGCGCGCCCCCGAGACCTGGCCACCCTGCGCGCCTCACTGGAACAGCTACCGCAGATCCAGGTGATGATCCAGACGTTCGACGCCCCGATGCTGGTGCAACTTGGCCGGCAGATCAGCACCCATCCGCAAGTGGTGGAACTGCTGCAGCGGGCGATTATCGAAAACCCGCCGATGCTGATTCGTGATGGCGGGGTGTTGGCCGAGGGCTACGACAGCGAACTGGACCAGTTGCGCCACCTGTCCCAAAACGCCGATCAGTTCCTGCTCGATCTCGAGGCGCGAGAAAGGGAGAGAACCGGACTCTCCAACCTGAAGGTCAGCTACAACCGGGTGCATGGCTACTATATTGAAATCAGCCGATCCCAGGCGGATGCGGCACCGGCAGACTATATCCGCCGGCAGACGTTGAAAGGGGCGGAGCGTTTTATCACCCCGGAATTGAAGAAGTTCGAGGATCAGGTGCTGTCGGCCAAGGAGCGTTCCCTGGGTCTTGAAAAGGCGCTCTATGATGCACTCCTGGACCAGCTGCAGGCATTCATTCCTGCCCTGCAGGCTTGTGCCGAAGGGCTTGCCGCGCTGGATGTGATCAACAATTTTGCCGAACGCGCGGAACGACTCCGATTGCATGCCCCTGAGTTGTCCGACCGACCCGAAATCGTCATTGGCGATGGCCGCCACCCGGTGGTCGAACAGGTCAGCAGCGAGCCCTTTGTGGCCAACGACACGCTGTTCAACGACCAGCAGCGCATGCTGATCATCACCGGACCGAACATGGGGGGTAAATCCACCTATATGCGGCAAACCGCGTTGATCGTGCTGTTGGCCTATGTGGGCAGTTTCGTGCCGGCTGCTGCTGCAAAAATCGGCCCGATTGACCGCATATTTACCCGCATCGGCGCATCCGATGATCTGGCAGGCGGGCGTTCGACCTTCATGGTGGAGATGGAAGAGACCGCCAACATCCTGCATAACGCCACGGCGCAGAGCCTGGTGCTGATGGATGAGATCGGCCGCGGTACCAGCACCTTCGACGGCCTGTCACTGGCCTGGTCCTGCGCGGTCGAACTGGCCACGCGGCTGCGCGCCTTCACCCTGTTCGCCACCCACTATTTCGAGCTGACCACACTGCCAGAGGAGTATCCCGGTGTGGCCAATGTCCACCTGACAGCGGTTGAACATGGCGACAGTATCGTGTTTCTGCACGCGGTACGCGAAGGACCGGCGAATCAGAGCTATGGCCTGCAGGTGGCCTCGCTGGCGGGGGTTCCGAGACCGATCATCGACCGGGCGCGAATACGTCTTCGTGAACTGGAGCAGTCGGCGCAACGCCATGCCGATCAGCAGATCAGCCAGCTATCCCTGTTCGCGCCATCCCAAGCGACGGCCGAACCGCCGCCATCCCTCGTGGTGCAGGAACTGGAGAAGATCAATCCGGATGAACTAAGCCCAAAACAGGCGCTGGATGAACTCTATCGCCTGCAGAGACTGCTCGAAAAAGAGTGACGACCGATGGCAGGGCCGTTCAGAAAGAGATCTCCATGAGATTCTCTCCGACTTCAACCACATCGCCTTCGTGCAGCTGCACGCCGGCTGTTGAATCGACCGCCTTGTTGTTGATTTTCGGGTAATCGTCCCCGCCGATATGCAGCAGATAGAATCCCTGGGGGCGCCGGGCGATTGCCGCCACCTGTCCTCCCGGACGGCCAATGGTATATAGCGAACGCTCTATCCGGTCCGATTTTCCCTGTTTGGGTCCCTTGAAAAAACGCACCATTGCGGTCTTTGGCGCGATTTTTCTCAGCGGTTTACCAGCAGCGACTGCGGTAGGTGAAGGCTTGACGGGCGTTTTGATGATCACCGTTTTATCCATATCATCCTCCTCAATCGCTGCAGCTTGTGCTTCCGGGTTCTGGTAACGCAGGGTATAGGCACCCACCTGAATCGTATCGTCATGCTTCAAGATGTGCTTGCTGATGGCTCGGCTGTTATGCAGGGTACCGTTGGTGCTCTTCAGATCCTCGATAAAGTAGTTATTGAAAATCTTCAGCAGTTGGCAGTGATTGCGGCTGATGGCAGGGTCGTTCAGCGGTAAATCAGATTCGGGGTCGCGACCGATTGAGACCTTCTGCAGGGTCAGAGGAAATTCCTTAATCACCTCATTGCCTTTGAGTATTATGAGTTTCTCCACCGTACTACCCCCTGAAAAACCCTGATTCCGGCCCACGCACGACACACCATACAACTGTTTTTGATTTCATTTTCTACTATCAATAGCTACCAAAATCACCGAGACGTTGTCCTTGCCCCCATGCTGCAAAGCGAGGTCAAGCAACCGATCAGCCATCCCTGACATGCCCACCGATGTATCCTGCATGACCAGGCCGATCTCTTCATCAGAGACCATATCAGAGAGACCATCCGAGCAAAATAGATAGAGATCACCATTCTGCAACTCCTGCTCCAGAATCGCCACCTCCACCTGGTTGTCTATCCCGACCCCGCGGATCAGGACATTTTTTTTGACTCCGGCATCCATCGCCTCCTGGATATTGGCAAACATGCCCTGATTGACCAGCTCCTGAACCATGGAATGGTCGACAGTCAGCTGGGTAATCCGGCCATCCCGAAAACGGTAGATGCGGGAATCGCCAACATGCGCAAAACAGGCCGTTTTCTGGCCAAAATGGGCCAGGGCGACAGTGGTAGCCATGCCCTCATATTCCGCCTTGTTTTTAATGGCGGAGATGATCGCGCTGTTCGCCTGCTCAACTGCCGTCACAATCGCGGCGGCGTCCGGTGCGGCATACGGCAAAAGGTGGCTGGAGATGGTTTCCACCGCCAGTTGGCTGGCAACCTCACCGGCGCTGTAGCCACCCATGCCATCGGCAAGCACCACAAGCCCCTGCTCCGGCAGGGTGGCTATGCAGTCCTCATTGATCGTTCTGACCAGTCCCTTGTCAGTTCTGGATTCAACCTGGATCGACATCTGATTGCTTGCCTGCATCGGTACAATATGAACCTTTTTCCTTTAAAACCCGTACTATCGGCCTATATTTCCCTAACCTGAATCATCATCCAGGTTGGCTGTTCAAACTGTAATCGACTGCACACTTTCACCAACTGGCAGCAAATACCGAGGGAAATTCTGAAAAAAGAGGTTCTCGACTCTGGCAGGGCGCGTTCTATCCGAGGGCAGCCTGTCTTTGATCAGTCCCGGAAATTGGTGAATTGCAAGGGCAGTTCGTAGTCGGTTTCGCGCAACAGGGCCATCACCTGCTGGAGATCATCCCGCTTTTTGCCGGTAACGCGAATCTGCTCACCCTGAATCTGCGCCTGCACCTTGATTTTCGAGGCCTTGATCCCCTTCACGATCTTCTTGGCAAGATCGCTCTCGATACCCTGCTTGATAACCACGGTCTGCCGCGCGGCATTGAGGGTGGTCTCGGGGTCCTTGACCTCCATACAGCCCACATCCACGCTGCGCTTGGCCAGTTTCTGGCGCAGAATATCCATCATCTGGCTGAGCTGGAACTCCTGCTCGGCACGCAGGGTGATATCCGAGTCACCCTGTTCAAACTTTGCGTCCACACCCTTGAAATCAAATCGGGTGCCTATTTCACGGTTGGCCTGATCGACGGCGTTGCGCACTTCCTGGATATCCACTTCGGAAACTACATCAAAAGAGGGCATGGCTGATTCTCACTCTGTCTGTTTAACGATTGGGCAAAGGTTACCACAAGATCATGCACACCCATTATCCACGGGGGTGATGCTGGGCATGGATGGATTTCAACCGCTCGCGTGCCACGTGGGTGTATATCTGGGTGGTGGAGAGGTCACTGTGACCAAGCAACATCTGCACCACACGCAGATCGGCGCCGTGATTCAGCAGGTGGGTGGCGAAGGCGTGACGCAGGGTGTGCGGCGACAGATGCTTGTTGATACCGGCGCTCAGGGCGTGCTTTTTGATCCGGTACCAGAATGCCTGGCGGGTCATGCCGCCACCGCGGCGAGTCGGAAATATCTCGGCACACAACTGCTCCCCCAGTATGTCGTGCCTCGGTCCTCTGACAAAGCGTTCCAGCCAGCTTAGCGCCTCTTCCCCAAGAGGAACCAGACGCTCCTTGCCGCCCTTGCCGACCACCCGCACCACCCCCTGATTGAGGCTCACCTGCTCCATACGCAGCCCCACCAGTTCCGATACCCGTAGCCCGGTGGCATAGAGCAGCTCCAGCATGGCACGATCACGAAACCCCTCGGGATCACCGATCTCCGGCGCTTCGAGCAGGCCCTCGACCTCAGCCTCGGTAATTGACTTGGGCAGGGGCCGGCCCAGTTTCGGGGCATCGATGCGGGAACTGGGATCGACCTTGAGCCAGTTCTCCCGCAGCGCATGTTGATAGAACTGCCGCAGACAGGAGAGCACCCGTGCGGAGGAACGCGGCTTTTTGCCCTGTTTCGATAGAAAGGCCAGATACTCCAGTAAATCCGCGCGCTCGGCCTGCAGCAGCGACCTGCCACGCTGGTCGGTCAGCCAAGCGCTGAACTGCTGCAGATCGCTCTGGTAGGCAGACAGCGTATTCCGGCTCAGACCCCGCTCCATCCACAGCGTATCGGCGAACTGCTCAATCGACACTGTATCGGCGTGGCTCAAAACTGCACGCCTTCATGCGCCAGCAATAGGCGTTTGATAGCCAGTTTGTCTCCCCCGGTTTCACCGGAATAGCCACCGATCCCACTGGCCGCCACAACCCGATGACAGGGGATGACAATGGGCACGGGATTGCAGCGACAGGCATTGCCGATGGCGCGTGCGCTGGTCTGCAACCGTGCCGCCAGTTCTCCATAGGTGCAGAAACCGCCTGAAGGGATCTCGCGCAGCGCAGTCCAGACACGCTGCTGAAACGCTGTTCCAGACAGACGTACTGGCAGATCGAAGATAAAATTGGCATCGGCAAAATAGCCATCGAGTTGCTGCTGCAGCTGCTCGGCCGCCGGATTGAACACTGCTTTTTTGTTGCTTTGCGGGACATCCAGGTCGATGGAACAGAGAACACCGTCCTCAAATGTGGCGTGCAACTGACCCAGGGGGGTGCGAATAGGGACGATTTGCATACGGTAACCGGTCGACACTCGGGCAACTCTTGGACTGATAGGTTGATTATTCATATTACACAGCAATGGCTACAGCTTCAGAGATTTTTCCCATACCATTGAGAAACAGGGATAATGACTCCACCTTCTGAGCTGAAATAACAATACAGAGATACATAATGCGCTATCAAGGCCCAGCCCCACAGTCCGATAAACCCGAATGTACCGGGGTGTTATTGACCAATCTTGGCACACCCGACTCACCGGCAACCGGTGATGTGCGGCGTTATCTGAAAGAGTTTCTGGGCGATCCACGGGTCGTTGAAATCCCCAGGCTTCTCTGGTGGCTGATTCTGAACGGGGTGATTCTCAACACCCGGCCTAAGCGCTCGGCCAAGGCCTATCAACAGGTCTGGACCGATGAGGGATCACCCCTGCTGGCGATATCGAAGAAACAGGCGGCGGCGCTACAGAGCAGGCTGGATGAGCAGAGCGATACACCGGTCAAGGTTGTGCTGGCGATGCGCTATGGCAATCCGTCCATCGAACAGGGACTTGAGACCCTGCGCGAGGCGAATGCCCAACGCATCATCGTACTGCCCCTCTATCCGCAGTATTCGGCAACTACCACCGCATCCACTTTCGATGCCATTGCCGCGGTTTTCAATCGCTGGCGCTGGCTGCCCGAACTTAATTTCATCACCCACTATCACGATCATCCGAAATATATTGCCGCATTGAAGAACTCGGTTGAGCGATTCTGGCAATCCCAGCCGAAACCGGAAAAACTGCTGCTCTCCTTCCACGGCATTCCCAAGGACTATATCGATGCGGGCGACCCGTATTATCAGCAATGTCTTGAAACAGCACAGCAACTGGCCCAACAACTCGGTCTGGCCGACAGCGAGTGGTTCTGCAGTTTCCAGTCACGGGTCGGTACCAAGGAGTGGATCAAACCTTACACGGACAGCACCCTGAAGCAGTGGGGCGCCGAGGGTGTTGCAGGTGTTCATGTCATCTGCCCCGGCTTTTCGGCAGACTGCCTGGAGACCATCGAAGAGATAGACGAAGAGAACCGCGACTATTTTCTTGGCGCCGGCGGTAAGACTTACCACTATATCCCCGCCCTCAATGATGAAGAAGAACATATAGACCTCATGGCCGAACTGATTAGGGCACGCATTACTAATAATAACCCGAGCGGATAAATCGCCCGCCCACCCTAAAGATTCGATCTAACCTACCGATAATTCAGAAATCGGAAGATGGAGGTCTTTACATGAAGCCCAGTATATTAAGGAATTTATTTCTCTCATTTCTGGCGTTTGGCACCGTCATGGGAATAGCCTTTCCCTTTTACGCCCAGTTTTTCGTGGAGTGGAAGGAGGGCATGCGGCTCTGGTTCGGTCTCGGCTGCATCGCCGCCGGCCTGACCATCGGGGTTGCCAACTACTGGGTCTGCAAGCTGGTGCTGTTGCGGCGACTCAGTCGCATTTCAGTCGTCGCCCATGCAATCAGCAATAACGACCTGTCACTCAACTGCAAGATGGAAAGCCATGATCTGATCGGTGAAATCATCGACAGTTTCAACCGCATGGCCAGCAACCTGAGAAGCATCATCGGCCAGATCAGCGCCTCCGCCAACAATCTCGAGAATCAGACCCAGCAACTGGCCGCGATTGCCGACGAAAGCAGCAAGATTTCAACCCAGCAACTGCATCAGACCAATCACGCCGTGGACGGCATGAACCAGATCAGTGATAGCGTCCGGACAATCAATGACATGGCCTGCAAGGCGGCTGAGTCCACCGGGCAGGCCAACGACAAATCGCAACAGGGCGCATTGATCGCAACCGAGGCAATCAGCTCGATTACCCGTCTGTCGGGAGACCTCACCAAGGCTGGCACCATCATCCGTCATCTCGACAAGAAGAGTGAGCAGATCGGCGTGGTGATGGATGTGATACGCGGCATAGCCGAACAGACCAATCTGCTGGCGCTGAACGCGGCGATCGAAGCGGCCCGTGCCGGTGAACAGGGACGCGGGTTCGCGGTTGTCGCCGATGAGGTGCGAACGCTGGCAACACGCACCCAGCAGTCAACCGAAGAGATTGAAAACATCATCTCGGAGCTGCAACTCGACTCCCAGTCGGCCGTATCCGCCATGCAGAACGCCATGACCCAGGCCGAGAGCACGGAAAACCGCTTTGAGCAGGCCGCGGAGTTACTGGCGGAGATATCCGGCACCATCCGTTCCATCTCCGAGATGAGCCGGCAATTTGCTGAAACCGCAGGCACCCAGAACCAGGTGATCAATGGTATGTCCGAACATATGTCCGGGATCTCAAGCGCCAGTCATTCAGCGGCAGACAGCGCCCAGCAGACCGCCGAAACCAGCAATAGGCTCAAAGCCCAGGCCTACGAACTGAAAGGGATTGTCGACCGATTCAAACACTAGTGGCATCTTCTATGTTATCAAGCGGATCTTTGCTACTCTGGGGGCAGGGTATTTTCAGGGACAGGCACATGCATTCGACATTGATTGTGGCGTTCTTCTCGCTGCTGGTTATTACAAACACACTTGCCTTGGCAGACGACCAGGCACTCATGTTGCAGGATGGCAGCTCGTTTTCTGTCGATCCTGTCACCCAAAAGGCCATCCGGCTGGATGAACCGGGCACGCCCCTGTGGGATGGCGTGCATCGCCTGAATGACGGCTCGGTGATGATCGTCCGGGACGGCGTGGTCATCAGCGGCGGCACAATGCAGGAGACCCCCACCGAGCAGACCGAGATAGTTACGGCGTCAGAGGATGAGTACAAGATCTCCCCCTGCATTCAGCTGTCGATCAACAGTTGCGGCTTCAATGGCGAATGCAAGGACTCCACCGCCTGCCTGACCGCCAGGCAGCTGGTCAATCTGGAACTGGAAGAGAAACTTCGCGGCGTGATCGACATTGGCGTGAGTACCACGGATCAATGCCGCGAGGCACTAACCGATCATGAGACCTTTGCAATCTGTCAGACAACCACACCCTCTGCACTGCAAACACCCTGCAGTCAACTGACCGCGCATGTCTGCGGATTCAAAGACCAGTGCGCCGACAGTGAGGCGTGTGAGGCCGCGCGTCAGTTGCAGTCCATGGAATTGGAAGAGAGAAAACTGTCGCGCCACCGGGGACGCCTGAGCCATAGTTCACTGCAGTGCCTTGAAGGGGTGAAAAACAGTGACTATTTCAAACCTTGTCTGCCACCCGTAGCAGACGATTGACATCCTCCCCGGCCTGAAGCCCAGGGATTCCTACGGCGCTCAGGCGTGGCATTGAACCACTCCCGAGTCGCTTCGGTGGGTTCCTGCTGCTGGC
>PKUO01000059.1 GCA_002869585.1 Sedimenticola sp. | reverse complement strand
GAGAAGTGAATGCGGAAGCTTTCGTCGGGGTTATCCAGTGGGAAGGCGAGGTCAATCCGCACCGGACCCACTGGAGATTGCCAGCGTAATCCAGGTCCGATAGAGGTTTTTATACTCTCATTCCAGTCTTCAAAGGCATTGCCGGCATCGGCGAACAAGGCCACCGCCCAACGGTCGTTGATCGGGTGCTCATATTCGATGCTGGAGGTGAGCAGATAGGGTCCGCCAATCACCTCGCCATCGCTATTGGTCGGTCCCAGTGAGCGGTATTCATAACCACGAACGCTCTGGTCGCCACCGGCATAATAACGGTAGGATGCGGGCAGCTTCTCGAATGAGTCGATTAACATGGCGCCGGCCTCACCACGGAGCAGCAGACGTCCTTTCCACAGGGGCATGATCCATTTGGTGTCGAGGGTCGCCTGAAAAAAACTGGCATCGGATAACAGCGCGGAATGCGTTCCACGCAGTTCCAGGTTGAGCCGGTATCCCTTGCGGGTTTTTATCTGATCGTCGGCGACGGTACGGCTCCAGGCAATGCTGGGAATCAGCAGTGAGCCATCGGTTGTTTCATCGCCGATGATGTATTCCTCGGACACCCAGTCAATCGCGATTGTTTCCCGCCATCCGTTCCGTCTGCCGAGCAGATTTGCACCAATCGACGTGGTAGTGGTCGTTGAAGCGTCCGTCTCCTGGTGGCGATAACCACTGCGGAATCCAAGCCGGTATGAATTGGGACGACTTAAGGGGATGATATATTCGGCGCTGAGCATCGTATCCACCGGGGAAAGGGTCGCCTTCGCCTCAAAACTGTGACCCAGCCGGTTGATGCGGCGACGCTCATAGCCGAGCACCACTCGCGGCCCGGTATCGGTAGCAGCACCTATGCCCAGCTGATAGGCTTTGCGTTTGCGGGGCGTGAGATTGACATCGATATCAACAACCCCCTGCTCCGCCGCCTTGAGATCCGGCCGTACGCTGACGCTGTCGAAATAACCGCTGTCTGTCAGGGCCTTCTGCAACTCCACCAGTTGGCTGGTTTGGTAGGGATCGCCGTGAGCAAATTTGATATAGCGTTTGAGCAGTTTCTCTTCATAGACATCCTGGTGCAGTCGCAGTTGCCCGACTTGATAACGGACGCCGCTGGCAAAGTGGAGGATGACTTTTGTGGTTCCTTGCCTGGTGTCTACCTGCAACTGTTTATCGGTGAAAGCTGCGTCGAAGTAACCCTTCTCTGCGGCGATAATCTCCATGTCACGCTTCAGGTTTTCATACTGGCCATGGTGCACGATGGCACCGACCTGGACCGGAGACTTGGCGATAAGAGCAAAAAAATCGGGATCTGAGTTGCCGTCGCCGGTAACCCGGATATCGGTGCTGGTGATGGTTTGCGCTTCGCCGGGATCGATGGTGAAGCGGGCTTGCCAGCACTGTTTCTCGAAGGTCAGTTTTTTCTCTATTTTTATCCGGTAGTAGCCCAGTGCGCGGGCGGCATTAACAAGTTCCTTGTTACTCTGCTTGAACAGCCGCTTGACGCGCCAGCCCGGTGTTTCGCAGGTTTCCCGGGTCAGAGACAGTCCAGCATGCAGATTGTCCAGCAGTTCGCCTTTCACCCCCTCGATTTTCAGTTCTGCCTTGCCGACGCCGTTACCGTCGCCGTTAGCAAGCGCCACGCTGCACACGAATATCAGCACGAGCAGTCTGAAATCGATCCTTGGGGAAAAAACTGTCATGGACTCTACGACTCCTGAAAAAGCGACCTGTTCAATGCCGATGGCAATTGATGGTCAGACACTATTTTCAGTTGCCGGGACAAGATAGTAAAGGGAATGGGTGATATCACACACTTTTTCGCTGGAGTGAGAGTAATCCAAGACAAAATTGAGAATTCGCAATGGCAATGCCCAATGTGTGGATAGAAAATCAGCCACAGATCCTAGTCCTGGAGAATATATGCCGGGCTCAACTGATCGCGCGATGTAGCAGATAATTGATGGAGATGACAATGAGCAAAGAGAAAAAG
Source organism: Sedimenticola sp. (assembly GCA_002869585.1). Taxonomy (GTDB): domain Bacteria; phylum Pseudomonadota; class Gammaproteobacteria; order Chromatiales; family Chromatiaceae; genus BM503. The sequence goes on along the minus strand of PKUO01000059.1, from coordinate 96,893 downwards.
CTGGACCGCCGCCAGGTTATGAAAATGTTGGCAGCCACTGGAATTGCAGGATTTTCAGGATTCAGTTTCGCTTCACCCAATAAGAGCATAGGGGCGATGGTTCCTGGTGTGGGTTGGGTAACTGCTTCGAATGAAAAGTGCGAGCATGATGGCACGCCACTTCAGTTCATGCCCAAAAATCCTCCGGATGAAACGCCGCTGGAGAACGAACTCGAAAAATACCCGAGCTGTCCCTATTGCGGAATGAACCGCACAAAGTGGCATCACAGCAGACATCTGGTTCAGTATGACGATGGACTGGTCGATGGTACCTGTTCCATTCATTGTCTGGCCATCAGCCTCTCGCTGAACCTCGATCGTGGCCCGAAAGTGATTTATGCCGCGGATTTTGCCGCCAGCGCGGAGATCAAACCCCTGGTTGAGGTCGAAAAGGCGACATATCTGATCGGTTCCAAGCTGCCAGGGACCATGACTGCAAAGAGTAAAATGGCATTCGCTTCCGAAGACGCTGCCAAAACGGCGCAGGCATCAGAGGGTGGTGACCTGGCCGGTTTTGATGAGGCTCTGACTGCCGCCTATCTCGGTATGGCGACAGATACCAAGGGCATACGCGCGCGTCGTCTTGAACGACGTAAAAAAATGATGGAGATGAAGAACAAGGGATGATCAGTTGTGCGGGGGTGTCGCGGTAGCACGAAAATCCTCCTCCAGGCAGCGAAACCTGGCATCCCCGCCATTTTTGGAAAACCATCAAGCTATGCTCAAACTAATGCGCACACTGTTGTATCTTCTGCTGATGCTGACCGGCCTGACCGCTGTACAGGCGGGTGGTCATATGGATATGCCTGCTCCAGGCCCCAAGGATACCTGCCCGGTTTGCGGGATGTTCGTGGCCAAGTATCCCGAATGGATTGCCACCGTGCTCTACAAGGATGGCCATGCCCATCATTTCGATGGCGCCAAGGATATGTTCAAGTATCTGTTCGATATGCCCAGATGGGCGCCGGGGCATGACGCAGAGGATATCGCAGCCATTGGTGTGACCGAATATTATGGATTATCCCGGATTGATGCCCATGAGGCATTCTATGTGATCGGCTCGGATATTCTGGGTCCGATGGGGCATGAGCTTGTACCACTGGCAACCCGGGAGGATGCAGAGGAGTTTCTCAAGGATCATGCAGGCCGGCGCATCCTGACATTCGATCAGGTTGATCAGAATCTGCCGCCAGAGCTCGACAAAGGCGTTTTCGAATAACCTTGCCGTGATGCACATGCGGAAATCCGATCTGTTTCTTATCAGTTTGGTGTTTGCCTGCATCTTGGTGGCTGTGACATTCGTGGATGCACATTGGCGTGTTCTGAACGCTGGATCGCATCTTGACGGTATGGCGCAGATGGTCCGCCAGTTGGAACTGACCGATCTCAGCCTGTTTACCGAGGCACGCTATACCCGGCATCTTTCGCAGGCTGACTACCACACCGCCTTCCAGGATCATCCGCTGGCGATTGAACATTTTCCAAGCGGCTCACTGATCCATCCACCGCAATTACTCCAGGGCACAGATGAAGTCATTTTTCCTGAAACAGCGCTACCTGATTGATTTCACGCTCTCTTCCCTGCTGAGACGGAGTGGCAAAAATATCGGCCTGCTGCTGGTTTACACGCTGATCGTCTTCATGCTGGCGTCGGTGATGCTGTTTACCCATGCGCTGCGTAACGAGGCCGGTCATGTACTGGCCGAGTCACCGGAAATCATTCTCCAGCGGATGATTGCAGGGCGGCATGATCTGATACCGGGCGGGTATCTGGAGAAGATCGGTCAGGTGCGCGGCGTGATGGAGAAGCATGGCCGTCTTTGGGGTTATTTTTTTGATCCGGCGATAAAGGCCAATTACACCCTGATGGTTCCCCGGGATCGTTCCCTTGGAGAGGGGGAAATTGTGGTTGGGGCGGGGATTGCCAGAACCCGTGGTGTCGGTATCGGTGACATCCTCAGTTTCAGGTCGGCGGACAGCCGTACCTTCTCGTTCAGGGTGATGGATATTCTCCAATCCGACTCCGAGTTGGTCAGCAGCGATCTGATCCTGCTGTCAGAAGCGCAGTTCAGGGATTTCTTCGGCATACCCGAGGGCTTTTACACGGATCTGGTGTTGCGTGTGCGCAATCCCAAGGAGTTACGCACTATCGCCGAAAAGCTGACGCTGAAACTGCCGGATACACGGCCGATTCTGCGTGATGAGATCATGCGGACCTACGACTCGATCTTCTCCTGGCGGCAGGGGATTGTCTTCATTCTGATGGCCGGTGCGATACTGGCGTTCGTCATCTTCGCCTGGGACAAGGCCTCTGGCCTGAGTGCCGAGGAGCGTAAGGAGATCGGTATTCTCAAGGCAATCGGCTGGGAGACTGCGGATGTTATTCGCATGAAATTCTGGGAGGGCTTCATCATATCGATTTCGGCGTTTTTGCTCGGCTATCTTTTGGCCTATCTGCATGTCTTTTACGCCTCTGCAGGGCTGTTTGAGTCGGTACTCAAGGGCTGGGCGGTACTCTATCCTGAATTTCAGCCGATCCCCTATATCGATGGTCTACAGGTTGCCACACTGTTTTTTTTCACGGTTTTTCCCTACACGGTAGCCACCATTATTCCCATCTGGCGGGCCGCGATCACCGACCCCGATACAGTGATGCGCTGAGGTCCAGGCAATGCAGACAATCAAACTGGAACAGGTAAAAAAGATCTTTCATCAGGGCAGGCCGAATGAATTCTGTGCTATCCACGGTATCGATCTGACCATCGAACCGCACTACACCACGGTACTCAAAGGCCCGAGCGGATCGGGAAAGACCACGCTGCTATCGATGATCGGCTGCCTGTCACGACCGACTTCGGGGCGCATCACCATTGGTGGCGATATGCTCTCCGGCCTGCCGGAGCGATTCATGACCGAGATTCGCCGCAAAACCTTCGGCTTCATCTTTAAGCAGTTCAACCTGATAAAGGGTCTGACTGTATTGGAAAATGTGATGCTGCCCGCCTATCCGCTGGCGCCAAACCATGCGGCCCTGAAACAGCACGCACTGCAACTACTCGATCAGTTCGGGCTGGTCTCGAAGGCCACGCTTAATGTTGAGTTCCTGTCCGGCGGCGAGGCGCAACGCACGGCGATCTGCCGGGCGATGATCAATGATCCTGAGATTCTGATAGCCGATGAGCCCACGGCAAACCTCGATACCAAGCTGTCACGGGAGTTCATGGCGCTGATTCAGCAACTGGTAGACCAGGGGACCACAGTGATTCTCACCAGCCATGATCCGGAGGTGTATGAATCACCGGTAATCGATCGGGTAGTGGAGATGCGCGACGGTCTGCTGGAGTCGCTCTGATCATGTTGTTCAGTCCGTCAATCATGGCCCTGGTGCTGGTTTCAGCTACCGTGAGTCTGCTGATACTGATGGCCGCTGCCTTCGCACTCCAGGTGACTCTGCGTTGGGATATCCACAGTGGCAGTGAACGGCAATTGCAACTGGAGCGCAGAACCTACCTCATTTCAACTATTGTCGCCTACAGCTTTACCGCCGAACTGGTGGCGCTGTTGCTGTTCATCTACAACGCCGAGCAGATGTCCTCGCAGTTTGTCGGGGCGATGTGCGCTACAGGTGTACTGAATATTAATGAATTTGGCTGGCCTACGCTCTATCTGAAAATGGCTGTCTTTTTTGCGGGCGCCGTCTGGCTGATGCTGAATTACGCCGATAACCGGGCCTACGATTATCCCCTGATAAAAATCAAGTACGGACTGTTGCTGTTGATCGCACCGCTGGTCGTTGCGGAGTTGTTGGTCCAGGTCAGTTATTTCAGCGCCCTTGATCCGGATATCATCACCTCCTGTTGCGGTAGCCTGTTCACCCCTGAAGGGGAGGGTGTCGCGGCGGAAGTCTCTGGTGTAGAACCCGCCACAGCTCTGTATGCCCTGGCAGGCAGCGGGGTGTCTATCCTCATCACCGGGGGCTGGTTTCTGGTTAGAGGGCGTGGCGCCGTGGCTTTCGCTGCCTTGAATAGCATCGGTTTCTTTGTGGCGCTGATCGCAATCGTTTCCATGATTGCGCTGTATGTCTATGAGCATCCCCATCATCACTGCCCCTTCTGTATTCTGAAAGGCGGGCATGAGTTTATCGGCTACTACCTGTATATCCCCCTGTTTCTGTCTACGGCCTTTGGCTTGGGTGCAGGGGTGATTGCCCCTTTTGCCAAGTACCCCAGCCTGCAACAGATCATCAAGGCGGATAGTCGCCGCTATGTCACCGCTGCGTTGATGTTGATGCTCTGTTTTTATCTAGTTGCCGGTTTTGCCGTCGGCACTTCAAGCCTAACCATGATGGAGGTCTGGTGGTGACACCTGATAACACCCAATGAACAGAATACCTCTGCTTTTCGCGCTCATGCTGTTGGCGTCAGTACTCCTGGTTGGATGCAGCGAGGAGACGCCTCAGCTTAAAAATGGGGAACCAGCGCCACCATTTACGCTGAACACCCTGGGATCTGAGCCGGTCAGTTTTCCCGCAGACCTGGAGGGCAAGGTTGTCGCCATCAGGTTCTGGGCAGACTGGTGCCCCTTTTGCGAGTCGGAGATGAAGCTGCTCGAACCGGTCTATCAGCAATATCGGAATAAAGGACTGGTGATACTTGCAGTAAATGTTCGGCAAACGCCTGATACGGTCGAAAGCTTTCTCGCCAAGCTTAATGTCTCCTATGATTCGCTGCTCGATCGTGAAGGTGGTGTTGCACGCCAGTACGGGGTGATGGGTCTGCCGACCACCTTCTTTGTTTCCAGGGATGGTGTTCTCAAATCGCGCATACTGGGGGAGTCAACGCCGGAGACCTTTGAAAAAATAATTCTGGAGATGTTGTAATCCTTAACCACCATGAATGCTGATTTCAATTACACACTGGCGTTTCTGACCGGCATTGCCGGGGCCTTCCACTGCCTTGGCATGTGTGGCGGCATGGCATCCGGATATTTTGCTGGCCATGGCTGGCAACAGAAAGTGCGTCCGCAAATCGCCTACCATGTCAGTCGGATCAGCGTCTATGTCATGTTCGGCGTCGTGGGTGGTATCACCGGGCGGGTGCTGGTGCAGACCGGGATTGTTGGCAAAACCCAGGGTTTATTGCTGATTGTCACTGGCGGGCTGATAATTCTGATTGGCGCATGGCTGTTTGTGAATAGTCTGCGCAGGCTGAATCAACCTTGTACTGGTGACGGCTGTGGGATCGTTCACTTTGATCAGTATCCGCGTCTGGCACCCATGTTGCCGGTAGTTGCGGGTCTGCTCAACGGCTTGGTGCCCTGTAGTCTGGTGTTCTCGGTGACGCTCAAGGCAGTCGCCAGTGCCGACCCGCTATATTCCGGATTGATCATGCTGTCCTTTGGTCTGGGCACTGTGCCCACCATGTTGATCGTTACGACACTGGGCGCCGCTGTCGGTGAAAAGGTCCGTGGTCTGCTGGCTACCCTGACCGGGGTGGTGGTTATGTTGATGGGTGGCTGGACCTTGTACGAAGGGTGGTTTTTCTACGATATCATGCGTGGTCTGGCAAACTGACGACCGTTGTTTGTCATGCTGCCCCTTGTCACTACGGTCGCTGACAAGAGGCAGTGGAAAAGTTCCCCCGCCTGATGCTCAACCAGGCCGGCCGTCAATACGCGGATAGAGCAGAATCGGCAGATAGCTGACGGTAAAAATGCCGAAACCGACCAGCCACAAGGTGCCGGAACTCATAATCCAGATCAGGTACTGCTGGGGCAGGAGTTGCGGGCCAAAGACGCGCAGAATCACCGCGAGATTGATCAGCACAAATACCCAGGCAATCGGCTTGGTGACATCGATGGTGCGTCCGCTATGTCCGCGTGCCACGCGCGCCATCATGCCGATCGTGGTGACACCGATAGCGCCTGCGGTCAGGGCGTGTTTCGCCGCCGAGGGCATGAACATGCCGAACGATGCCAGACCCATCAGTAGACTGCCGACGATCAACCAGCCAAACCCGGTGTGCAGCACCCAGAGTACCGGCTTATCCCAGATATCGTTGTGGTACCAGCCTTGCAGGCGGATTGCCTGGAGTAGGGCAAAGGCAAAAAAGAGCACGCCGATGATCGGCCCGCCTTGGGTAACCAGCCCAGTTGCGGCAATCAGGGCGATCAGTCCGATGGAGCCCATCTCCACCCATTTGCGGCTGGTTGAGGTGAATCCCGGAATCACATTCTGGGTGAAAAACGGCAATACTCGTCCGCCGACCATGACAATCAGCAGCAATATCATGTGCAGCATCAGATCCGTTCCCTTCAGCGCCGTGCTGGTCCAGCCCATGGCCTCCAGGTGGACCAGAAGATTGGCGATGAAAAACACCAGAAGAATAGGAACGAACATACGGTTGATCTTGCTTTTTCCCTGCCAGAGTGGGGGAATCAGGGCAATGGCCAGCAAGGGTATGAAGGCCAGGTCGGTGAGCATAATCAGCCAGTCGGGAACGCCAGTTATCCAGGGCATTATCCGGCCCAGCAACCAGAGCAGTGCCAACAGCGCCAGGGGGCGGTTGATGATGGTATCGACACCGGTCCAGTTGCGCACGGCAGTCAGCAGGAAACCGCTGATCACCGCCAGGGTGTAACCAAACAGCATCTCATGGCTGTGCCAGCCGATGCGGCCGTAGTAATCTCCCGCGCTGAACTCTACATGCCAGACCATCAGCCAGATAAGCAGCAGTAGAAAACCGAAGAATCCGGCGAAGATGAAAAAGGGTCGAAATCCAAGGGCAAAGGGCACCCACTTTTTGGGGTCGAAATCCGGCTTTTCGTTTAAATTATGAAACGACATAGTGTATTTACCTCTGGTGCGTATTTCGCACTAAACAGGATCTATTCTCATTGACGAGAATCAAGAAGAGACTGTTATTTCATAGGAGGGATGCGTTTGACGTCAGAGGTGTCTAGGGTGTTGGGATGAGAGTTGCATTTGGAAAAAACATCAAGGAACTTTGCATTGTGCCTTTAGGTCTTTCGGTCACTGAAGCTGCTAAGGCACTTGGTGTTAGCCGGAAAACGCTTTCGAGCATGATTAATGGCAAGGTGTGATCGGGCAATGGCTCAGTCCCAAGCGAGGTGTCGAAGCTAAAGCATCTACTACAGATCGCTATCGAATTGAGAAGTCGGGTGTGTCGATGAATCTCCCGATTGTAGGAGCGTCTTCAGGCGCGATGGGGTCGAAGCTAAAGCATTTCCGACAGTGCGCTATTATATTGAGGAGCAGGGGGGTGTTGAATGAAAGATTGGATAGATAAGAGCGAATATCCATTCAGCCCAAAGTATTATGATCTCCCAATGGGTCGAATGCATTATGTTGACGAAGGTGATTCAGACCATGCCGTTGTTATGGTTCATGGGAATCCGGCATGGTCATTTACTTATCGTAAATTGATAAAGTGCTTGTCTAAAAGGTTTCGATGTATTGCACCTGATCATATTGGCTTCGGGTTATCTGACAAACCGGAAAAATGGGATTATTTACCGGAAAGCCATGCATTGAACTTTGAGCGCCTTCTTGATCATCTTGATCTGAAGTCAATCACATTGGTTGTTGGTGACTGGGGAGGTCCGATAGGCATGTCGTACGCCGTTAATCATCCCGATAAAATCAGATCAATTATTATCACAAATACTTGGATGTGGCCGGTAAAAGGTGTTTTTCATTATGAGATATTCAGCAGATTCATGGGTGCAATCATAGGTAGGGTTTTGATACGGAAATATAATTTTTTCGTAACAGTGCTAATGAGAAAAATGTTTGGCACGGAATTGTCTCCTCATATCCATCAACATTATCTTGAGCCATTAAAAACACCCGGAGAAAGGAAAGGATGCTGGGTGTTCCCTAAACAGATTATTGGTTCGAGTGACTGGTTGCTATCTATTTGGAAAAAACGAGAGGCAATTGCAAAAAAGCCATCACTGATTGTCTGGGGGAAGAAAGACATAGCCTTCCGTGACATAGAGCTAAATCAGTGGAAAGATTTATTCCAGGACACCGTGGTGCATGAATACAGTAATGTAGGCCATTTTGTTCAAGAGGAATTAGGGGATGAACTTTGCCCGCTGGTAGAGAAGCATTTAGAGACAGTCACAGAGTGACCAAGGAGACGGGGGTGAACAATCGGATAATCCGCCAAAATATTGTCCCGGGGGATAAGTGCAGTTGTCAGGTTGTCAGGCGGGTATAGAGTAACGGTAACTCTTTGGGTAATTGCGAGGGTTTGTGGATGACCACATAACCGCCGGTTCCGAAGAGGTGGGGCAGGTAGTCATTGCCCTTGGTGTCGATAGTCACGCAGAATGGTTGCAGCCCCAGAGAACGGGCCTCGTGAATTGCCTGGCGGGTGTCTTCGATGCCGTAGCGGCCTTCATATTTATCCAGATCATTGGGTTTGCCGTCGGTGACGATTAACAGCAGCCGCCGCTCGGCATGCTCTTTTTTCAGCAGGTTGCTGCTGTGGCGAATCGCCGCGCCCATACGCGTATAGTAGCCGGGTTTGATGGCATTGATGCGACCGCGAATCAGTCTTGAATAGTGTTCGTCGAAGGTTTTAAGGTGATGAAAACGCACCGGATCGCGTTTGCGTGACGAGAAACCGTACATGGCGAAGCGATCACCGCTGGCTGCCAGGCTCTCTGCGAACAGCAGCAGACTGTCGCGCACCACATCGATCACCCGCAGATGGTCATTGACCCAGGTATCGGTGGAGAGTGACAGATCCGCCAGCATCAGGCAGGCGAGATCCCGGGAACCGGCCCGCAAATCACGGAACAGGCCGTCGGCGCTGGCCATGCCACCAACGGCTCGGTCGGTTTTATAGCGCAGGAAGGCGTCAATATCGATCTCACAGCCGTCACTCTGCCCACGGTGCCACATGCGCGCAGGCGCCAGGTACTGAAACTGGGCGCGCAGTTTTTTCGCGGTCTTGCGCAGATGCTCGGGGAGATCGCTGGGTGTGGCGTCCTTGGCCAGCATAGGCACCAGTCTGCAATGGTTTTCCTGCAGTTGCTGCTTTTTGTAATCCCACTCTGGCAGCAGGATGCCTTCACTCAGGACTAAATCATCGTTTGCCTCGGCCGGGAGGTCGAGGTCGAAACGCAGTGTGCCCGCCGATGCCTGGTTATCGCGGGTTACGCTCAGGGTGTCTTGATCCTTGACCGCATCGGCGGCGCTTTCGAGATCCTCGTTTTCCTCTGAGCCGCGATCCAGATTGAGGAACTGGCTCCAGGAGAAGATGTTCTCCATCCGGATGGTAATCAGTCCCTTGTCCTGGCTTTTCGGCTTTTGGGCATTTTCAGCCTTACGCCGTTGTTGCTCTGCCAACTCCTTGGTCGGACCACTATTCTTGCCGCCATCGCTGTCGCCGCTGTTGATGGCCGATGACGGAATCGGAGGGAAAGGGTGCAGCCACAGGGTAACAGGGACCGGAGGACGTTTGGCTGCTGGCAGTTTGTCGATGCTGCCGGGGTTGCCCAGCGCCTGACGAATCGCCTGCTCCTGGGCTTGTTCATCAGCAGGCAGATTGTCCAGGGATGGTCGCTGTTGCAGGTGGGCCTCTGCCAGACGCTGATATCTTTTCCTGATTCCGGGATACTGCTCCAGAGTCTGGCTGGTCAGTCGCTGGTTTTTACTGAACCAGGGTTCCTGCTCCTGGTGATCGCCAACTGCCAGAGCGGCGAGCCATATGTAGAGATCGCGGTTGAGTTCGCGCTCGGGAAAGATGTCGATTTTCTCCGGAAGTCTGAGCGCCTGATCGTCCCGCCAGGCGAGTTCAATCTGACGATTGCTGCCCGCGATGCGCTGCAGGATGCTGCGCCGGGCACCATATTCGGTGGCGTTGGTAGCTTCGACTTCCAGGCCACCATCGCCCCCCAGGGCGCGAAACATCACCCCGACGGTGGTGCTGACCTGCTTCAGAGAGACTGCTGCCTCTGGATAGTGGGTGTCTGCAATCCGGGTGATCAGCCGATGCCAGAGTTCTCCGACTTTCTCTTCCATTAGCTGCCAGCTTCCTGGCAAGGAGAGGATGAGTCACATACCCTCTTGGAGTTAGTTGGAGTCACTGGACGTCCAGTGGCGACGCTGACTGCCTCGGCATCGGTAACCCATGACAACGGGGCTTTGCCCGGATGGTTGAGCTGGACCTGCTCACAGGCCGAGATGCACTGGGCGCACTCGGTACAGGTGAACATTTTGCGTTTCAGGGTGCGTGGCTTGAGGCGCATCGGGCAGACATTATCACAGGCGTTATTGCAACTGCTGCAAAGCCGTGCCTGATTTTTATTGAAGCCAACGACCAGCGCCTTGTTGTTGGCCATCCAGGCCAGGCTTTGAAACAGGCCGACCGCGCAGCCGAAACGGCAGAAGAGGTGGCGCGCGAACATGAATTCGATAAACAGCAGGCCGGTGCCGACGGCGAGAAAGCGGAACTGATTGCCGGTCAGCGTACCGTGAATCAGATTGCTGTAGATCTCGAAGGGTGGCAGCAGGTAGGTCAGCAGCGAGAGTGCCCAGACAAAGGCAAAGAACAGGGCGGCGAGCCAGGTTACCGGCCAGAGGCGCTTGTCGGGTGCCATGATTCGGCCGTCCGGTTGCAGCTCAGGCAGTGGATTTTTCTCCCAGATGCTGGGTTTTCCGCTGGCGCGCTGCATCAGTTTGTTGATCATCTCGACAACGGAGAAGTGTGGGCAGAGCCATCCGCAATAGAGCCGGCCAAATCGCCAGGCAGTCCAGATCAGACCACCAACTACCAGAGCGAGCGGGACAAAACCCCGGAGGATGATATTCAGCGCGGCGTGCAGCGCCGAAATCTCGCCATTGATCAGTGCATCTATTCCCAGCGTCCAGTTCATGCCGAGAAAGAAGAAGTGACCCTGGGTCAGGTCGTAGCGCAGGAGATCGAGTGGTGGTGCCAGGATAAAGAGCAGAAAGAAGCCCCCCTGGAACCAGAATCGCCGGTGTTGCAGTTTGGTGCGTGCCATGTAGCCTATGACCGCATCAGATGCCAAAGGTTACATCGACGACTTCCATGAGTGCATTGGTGGTTTCCTCGTCATCCGTGAGCGGTTCCACCAGCGCGGCGCGACACGCCTTGAGGGGATCGTATCCCCCCTTGATCAACATGGCCGTGTAGACCAGCAGGCGGGTGGAGGCGGCCTCTTCGAGATCGTGATCCTTCAGCGAACGCAGGGCATTGGCCAGATTCACCAGGCGTCTGGCAAGTGTGGCGTCCACGCCGGTCTCTCCGATCACAATCTCCTGTTCAAGCTCAGAGGACGGAAAATCAAAGCGGGCCGCTACAAAACGCTGACGGGTGCTGGGTTTCATCCCTTTCAGAAGGTTTTGATAACCAGGGTTGTAGGAGACCACCAGCATGAATTCTGGAGAGGCATGCAGTATTTCGCCGGTACGTTCCAACGGCAGGATGCGCCGATCGTCGGTCAGCGGATGAAGAACCACCGTGGTGTCCTTGCGTGCCTCGACCACCTCGTCCAGGTAACAGATCGCCCCCTCACGAACTGCACGGGTCAGTGGCCCGTCACTCCAGAAGGTGCCTTCCTCACGGATCAGGTGTCGTCCCACCAGGTCAGCCGCTGTCAGGTCGTCGTGGCAGGAAACAGTGTACACCGGCCGGTTGAGGCGGGCGGCCATGTAGTTGATGAAACGTGTCTTTCCGCAGCCGGTGGGTCCCTTGATCAGCATCGGCAACTGATGTTTATAGGCGTGCTCGAAGAGGGCGATCTCATCGCCCTGGGGCTTATAAAAGGGCAGGTCCGGGCTGGCCGTCTCTGATGCTGTAGCTGTGCTCATTAAGGATTCCTATGCGGAAAGATAAAAGGCAATACTGATTAAAGTACCAGGGATGAACAGCCAGATAAAGACAGGCCAGCGCCACAGACCTCTCAACCTTCCCAGGCCCATGAAATAGGCGCCCACCAGCTGGCCCTTGATCAGGGCAAGCAACAGCACAAACAGCGATATGGTCAGACCACTCAGTTCCAGTCTGCCCACGAAATAGGTGATAAAGGAGAAGAACATCAGCACCAGGTATACCCAGGTGCAGCGGCGTACGCCCATGACTTTGTTGTTCATTTCGTTACCTCATCACATATACGAGAGGGAAGAGTATCAGCCACACCAGATCCACCATGTGCCAATAGGAAGCCCCTGTTTCAACACCGGTGTGCTCAATGTCGCTGTATCCGCCATTCTTCGCCTTGATGGCGACCGCACCCAAAATGACCATGCCCATGATGACATGCATGAAATGGAAAAAGGTCAGTGACAGGTAAAACATATAGAAGGTGTTGGTGCTCAAATTGATGCCTTCACCGAAATGATGGGCGTACTCGGCTGATTTAATCACCACGAACAGGAAGCCCATGCTGATGGCTGCCAGCAGCCAGTTGACGCACAGCTTATGGTTGTTCTCCTTGATGGCGGCAACAGCACGTACAACAAAGTATGAGCTGGTAATCAGGGTCAGGGTGTTCAGCAGCGCGGATTGCCGGTCGAGGTGTTGCTGAAACTCATTGAACAACTCGACATTGTTCATGCGGGTAAACGCGTAGGCGGCAAAGAAAACCGCGAACACAGACAGTTCGGCGAGGATAAAAATCCAGATTGCCAGATCGCCCGGTGGGTGACGGTCATGAAGAACGTCGCTAGTATCGATCACTTGTTCCTGCATGTGATAACCATATGTTTGTTAATGAAAAAATAATATCTGACTCTATTGGGTAAAAATATCAGTATTGAGATTTTTCCTCGTTGATAAATGTTAATTTGAACGGGGTAAAACAGAGAAAAAGGCAAAAAAAAGGCCGGCAAATAATGCCGGCCCAGTTTCGAAGGAAAACCTTCGGGTTTGCTTTAGCTTTGAGCGACAGTCGCCTCTGGCTCATCTTGTCCGACGAAGAAGCTGGCGATGTAGACCACCAGGCCTCCGAAGAACATCAGACCAGCGATCTCACGCAGCCAGTAGAACAGTGCAATCTGATCCTGAACAACCATGAATGGCTGTGGATTTTCTGCAACACGCTGCAGATAGACCTGCAGGATACCGGCACCTGTCAGGAACAGGGTGATGAAAACCATCGCGATGGTCATCAACCAGAAAGACCACATTTCCCAGATCTGTGACTTGTTGGAGTTGGCTGCATTGCGGCCACGCAACAGAGGCATTGCATAGGAGATGATGGTCAGGTTGATCATCACATAGGCGCCGTAGAAGGCCATGTGGCCATGCGCTGCAGTGATCTGAGAACCATGGGTGTAGTAGTTCACCGGAGACAGGGTGTGGAGGAAGCCCCATACGCCCGCACCGAGGAATGCCATGACTGCCGTACCCAATGCCCACAGAGTCGCTGCCCTGTTGGGATGTTCACGACGACGCTTGTTAACCATGTTGAAGGCAAACACTGTCATCATGAAGAAGGGGATTGGCTCCATGGCGGAGAAGATGGAACCCCACCACTGCCAGTACTCAGGAGTACCGATCCAGAAGTAATGGTGACCTGTACCGATGATGCCGGTGATCAGGGTCATGGCGATAATGATGTAAAGCCATTTTTCGATTACTTCGCGGTCAACACCGGTAACTTTGATCAGAACGAAGGCCAGAATTGAGCCGAGGATCAGTTCCCATACACCTTCTACCCACAGATGTACTACCCACCACCAGAAGTACTTGTCCAGTACCACGTTGGTTGGGTTGTAGAAAGCGAACAGGAAGAACACGGCAAGACCGGTCAGACCCAGCAACAGCACCAGGTTGATAACGGTTTTGCGGCCTTTCAGGATGGTCATGCCGATGTTGAACAGAAATGCCAGTGCGACAACCACAATACCCAGCTTGGTAATGGTCGGTTGCTCCAGGAACTCCCTACCCATTGTCGGCAGTAGATCATTACCGGTCAGTTCAGCCAGAGTAGAATAGGGCACCAACAGGTAACCTGCAACAGTCAGGCCGGCCGCTACCAGGAAGATCCAGAACATGAGGATGGCCAGCAGTGGGCTGAACAGCTCAGTCTCAGACTCTTCGGGTACCAGGTAGTAGGCGGCACCCATGAACGCCATTAGCAGCCATACGATAAGGGCATTGGTGTGCACCATGCGTGCGGCGTTAAATGGAATGTGGGGAAACAAAAAGTCCCCCATCACATATTGCAGGCCCAGGATCAGACCAAACAGGATCTGAGCTGCGAATAGTGCGATGGCTGCAATAAAGTAGAGTTTTGCAACCGATTGAGATTTGTAAGTCATAACAGCTTCTCCCCCCTTAACCCTGAGTATTTGGCGGCCAGCCAGCCGTATTGATTTCAGATACATACTTCAGGAATTCAGCCAGAGCATCCAGCTCTTCTGCACTGAAGTTGAACTGAGGCATGCTGCGACGACCAGGAATACCATCGGCCGGGCGGCTCTGGATAAATCCCTTGATAGCATCAGTCGAGTTGCCGAAGCGTGTGTAGACATTTCCCAGTTCGGGTGCAAAGTATGCCCCCTCGCCGAGCAGTGTATGACAGCCTATGCAGTCATTCTCTTCCCAAAGTATTTTCCCCATTGCAATCTTTGGTCCGAATTCCCCTTCCAGAGCAGCCCGATTGTCGCGGTTGGGCAATTGCCCCATCGAGTCAAAAGTGAGTGCGAGGAAGAGTAGGAAGAAAAACGCGGTGCCACCATAAAAGATGTTGCGCGCCATTGTTTTTGTAAAGGCCTGGGCCATTGGTGTAACTCCTCTACCGTGCGAATTAGCAACGTGAATTTAATGATAATCCGCGGGGTAAGGGCATTGACCTTGGTCAAATCAGAATCCGGCATAACAAAATAACGAAAAAATATAATATAAAACAAGATGATAAGTAAAATTGAGGGGAGCCAAAAATATGCCTGATTTTTGTCTGAAAACAGGGGCGGAATCGCATGCCGGATTGCCTTAAAATTCGATTATTTATAACGATTGGTAGAACAGTTCCAAATCATCAATAAACAAAACATGATGGTGCGCTGCAAAATATTGGGGTGGACTGGGGATGGTCAGTCTCTGACAAGTCACAAGGATAGGGTTTTGTTCAGGGCCAGGAGAGTGATACTTTAGGTCGAATACCATTCTGCACAGCACGGGTCTGTAATTATGCTCAAAAAACTTGTCGCCAGTACTTTCATCATCTGTCTCTGTGTGCTGATCTGGCCTGTGCACGCCAATGAAAAGAGTATCAGTCTCCCCCCGGCTTCTCTGGCGCAGTGGTATAAACCAGCCAACAAGCGCCAGGTGTGGCTGCACACCATGTTCAACCTGCGCCGGGAACTTCAGGCCATTGAACGCTACGCCGAGGCGCGGGATCAGGCGCATCTGCAGAAGTGGTCCGATCAATTCTCGCAACATTATGAAAGTATTCAGAAAATGGTGCCAGAATGGTCTGATGAACTGGACCTGGAGCAGCTCGGTTTATTAAAGCAGTCGGTAGCGCTTGGCGCATTCGACGAGATCAAGCGTCCCCTGGGTAAACTCAAACAGACCTGCAAATCCTGCCACGGGGAGTTCCGCGTGATCGTTGCCGCTAGCTACCGTGCCCCGGATTTCAGCGGGATACAGGTAAAAAGCGCGCAGGGAGAGCAGAGCTACCCTGACACCATGGAAAGGCTGTCGACGTTGATCAACCAGATCAAAATCGCCTCTGAAGACGGTTTCTATACCGAGGCGAAGGATGCGCTGGTAGAACTGCGGGCCAATCTGGGTTCTCTGGGTGAAACCTGTGACTCATGCCACCAGGGGGAACCTGAGGCCAAAGAGCGGTTTCTGGGACAGCGCACCTACGGTGCCATGGAAGAACTGCAGGCCGGGCTGGAGTCAGAAGACCAGAAACTGACCGGCCGCTCCCTGGGTGGTGTCGCGGTATACTCCTGTGCCCGCTGCCACAGCGTGCATCGGTCATTGATGGATTTGAAGGGCTTTATCGATTAAACCGGGGCTTCAGTTCATCTTCGGACGGGGATCGCTCAGAATCAGTTCCGGATTGGAAAAGGGGGCTAGCCGCTCGATAAAATCGATCACCTCCAGTACCGGTGAACTGCGAAAAAACTGGATCATCGGTCGATCCATCCACAGCCGGTCGGAATAGAGGTACAACTCGTAGGGGGTGTCACCGCTGCCATCTTTGTCCAGGTCGAATCCCTCGTAGTTTTGCCAGATATTGCCTTGCCAGTCATTGTCGCGGGCGCTCATCGGAGCGCTGACTGCAACTTCCATCACATTGTTTTTAAAGAGATTATTGTGCAGGATATGCCCGCCTTTGTCACCGTAAAAATACATGGCGATATCGTTATACAGAAACTGGTTGCCTTGCAGATGGAGGATGTTTTCAGGGTGGGTAGGGGTGTTGGCGATCAGGCCGGTACGGCAGTGAAGGATCTTGTTATTTTCGACCCGCACCTCGGAGCTCTCCTTGATGGCGAGTGCTGAGCTGCCGATCTCCCGCAGATGTCTGATCTCATTGTCATGGATATCCACATTGTCGGAATAGATAAGCACCAGCCCGGTGTCGGTATTACTGATGGTGTTGTCTGCCAGCTCGTTGTCGTGTGAATAAATCAGCTCCATACCGATCCGGCTTTTCTCGATGTAGTTGCCGATGATGCGGTTTTCGGATGAATTAGTCAGCAGTACATCCCGCGCCCCGCTGATTGTGTTCTCCTTGATCAGGTTTCCAGTGCTGTACCAGAGGCGAATACTCTCGCCGCGTAGTGATGAGGTGGTCGGCCGAGATGAGATCTGATTATGCTTAATGCGATTGTCGTTGGATTGCTGCAGATGGATGCCGAACAGCACATCATCGATGGTGTTGTTTTCGATGGTCGCATTATCGGCAGTCAGCAATATCCCCGCGTCCACCTTGTCATGGGAATTACCGGAGTGGGTGATATGCAGATTCCGGACGGTGACATCGTCTGCTTTGACGTGAACCACCGTACCCTCGCCACCGCCATCGATAGTAACCTGCTGCTCGCCATCAAGGGTGATGGGGAATTTGATTACTACCGGCCCGGAGTAGATGCCTGGAGGGGGCCTGAGTGTACCGCCCGGCGGCGTCAGGTCGACAAACAGCTGCAGGGGCGGGTGGCTATGGGCTGTCCACGGCCAGATACAGCACAGGATCAAACAGGTGATCGACTTCAGTTGATACATCGTTCTGCGCACTGCCAGCAGGTTCGGTTAGCGGGTTTCCAGACCACTCCAGGCGCGCATCAGCTGTGGCTGTGAGCCCCAAAGTCCGCGCTTTTGTTCGATGGCGTTCTGTTCCAGCGGCATCAGCTGTCCCTTCAGCGCGTCATCCAGCGGGGGGCGTCGAAGCACGATGGCATAGCCCTCACTTAACATAAGATCACGGATCGACTGACCATCGGCCAGCCTGACATCGGCCGGAATGCGGCCATATCTATCGCGTGGCTGTAGCACGTTATCCATCTTCACAGCGGTATTAACGGGCAGGAGTGTCTTCAGGAATTGAGTCGCCTGGTTCCCCAGCACCAGCAGCTCGCCCGCTTCCGCCCCAGTGCGCTGGACATCGTGCTTGAGTTTGGCGTTATCCACGTCCTCGGGTGCATCTATGCCCAGCAACTGGATCTTTTCACTCTGATTATCAATCGAAATGATCAGGGTGTCGCCGTCTTCGATACCCAGCAGGGTGAAGTTGGCCTCCTCGGCGGGCAGTATCGCGGGCTGGAGGAGGAAGAGTAAAAAAAGTGCATCTCTGGCTTTCATGAACCTTGTCCTGAGGGATGATACCGGGCTCTAAGGCATCTGGTTTGAGTTAGCGTGGCAGATAAAAGGCGAAAAACAGGCAAAAAAGCACTAACCCAATGAAAAAGATGATAAATCGTTTGCGTACACCGGAACGGTAGCCGCGCTCCTGGAAATGCGATACCGCACCACAGTGAGGGCAGTGGGCGCTGTCATTCGGTATCCGATTACCGCAATAGAGGCAGTCTACCTCTTTCACTGTGATATTTCCCCTAGTGACTGGTGCCCGAAGAGCGTGTCAGTTTGTTATGCACGTTGTACTTGCCCGAAGGCTTTTTCATTGGTAAGCGCTTGATCTCTTCCAGAGTCGTTGCATCATAGATAACCAGGGCGCCGTCATCGTCCCAGATGCTGACCAGGGCATATTTTCCGTCCTGGGTGAATTCAACATGCGCGGAGGTTTTGCCGGGGGCGGGCTTCAGTGTTTTGACGATTTCCAGGGTCTGCTTATCGATGACATGCATCAGGTCGCTGTTTGGGCCAAAAAAGACATCCACCCAGGCATAGGGGCTGTTTTCATGGCTGCGCATGAAAAACCCCGGCCCTTGGGTTTTGATCTGTTTGATCACCTTCCAGTTGCCGGTATCGATGATAGTGACTTCCCCCTCCTTGATATTCGGGGTGGCCAGGACAACGGTGTCTCCATACTTCCAGGTGATACCTGAGCTGAGATGGGGCATGCCCGGTAGTTCGACATCGGCCACGGCGCGTTTCAGGTCGAGATCGACCACCTGGCTGAGTCCCCCACGGGTGGTTCCGATGATCTGTTCGTAGTTCTGTGTCAGGAAGAAGTCGTCGAGATAATCCTGGGTGCCGATGCGTTTCACCGCAAACGGTTGCTCCTTCTTGGCATCGCCGGATTCCTTGTTGTAGTCGTGAATCCAGCCGGAGAAACCCGCCGGTGGCTCATCGGCATAACTGATCTCCCACACCTCTTTGACATCCTTCAGTGCCGCGATGAAGGTCTCGCGTGGATCAGCGGTATACACTGCGCTGACCCGCGAGCTGACGCCATTCTCGCCGATTGCCTCGATCACTTTGATCGGGGTCAGGTCGCGGGCGTCGAGCACGGTCAGGCTGTGCGGCAGGTAATTGGCGGCGATCACGTAGCGGCCGTCATGGGAGACGGCGAGATTGCGTGTGTTGATACCGGCCCGAACCTCGGCCACGTATTGCAGATTGAATACGTCGAATTTACTGATCCAGCCATCTCGCGAGGCGAAATAGATGTAGCGGCCATTGTCTGACCACTTGGGTCCACCATGCAGGGCGAAGCGCGTTGGGAAGCGGAAGATCGGTTCGAAGGTGTCGCCATTGAGCAGTGTGGCATGATGGTCACCCAGTTCGACAACCACGAACAGGTTCCAGATGTCGGCCTCGAAGCGGGGTTGGTCCGGCAACTCCCCCTGCTTGCTATAGACGATCTGGCTGTTGCGTATCTGCTCCATGCCCCATTTCGGAATCTCCGCCAGCGGGGTATAGACAAAATCGGCAAGCGCCTGGATCTGCTCATCATTCAGCTTGTCGCTGAAGGGCAGCATCTGGGTGGCGACGCGGCCATTTTTGATCACATCGAAAGCCGCTTTCTTTTTCAGCCGCTTCAGGTTCTCCGGGAGCAGGGCAGGGCCCATCAGTCCCAGGCGGTCTTCACCGTGGCATTCTGCGCAATGCTGCTTGTAAATCGCCTGGGTGTCATCGGCGTAGGTGCTGCCCGTAGCGGATAACCCTCCCAGGGCGATAAGGCAGAGGAGAGAGAGTCGACTTACGGCGCGGCTTACTGCACTTCGGGCTAAACTTCGGGTGTTCATGCTTGGCTCGGTTTATCCCGCTTTGACAACGGTAGGTTGCGGGGTTTCGGTGTTGTCGCTCAGGCCAATCTCCTGATCGGTCAGGTAGCAGGCCGGATCTTCGGACCAGGGGTCGTCTGTAACCTGCAGGGCTCTGACCCGGGTGTTACCACCGCAGATATCAAAAAACTGGCACTGACCGCAACGCCCGCTGATTTTACGGGGCGATGCCTTGAGTCCGGCCATGATCGGATCGCTGGTGTCCATCCAGATCTCGGAGAAGGGTCTCTCCTTTACATTGCCGAGATTGTAGTGCCACCACATGGTGTCCGGGTGTACATAGCCCTGGTTGTCGATGTTGGATATGTTGACGCCCGAGCTGTTACCGCCCCATTGGACCAGTTTTGCGCGGATATGCTCAGCCTTTTCAGGGAAGTAGCGCTCCACCCAATGCAGCAGGTAAACCCCATCGGCATCGTTGTTGCCGGTAACGAACTCGGTGGATTTTCCCTGCCTGGCTTCATTCATGGCATGGTCGAACAGCAGGTCCATCGCCCAGCGGGTGGTATTCAGGAAGACATCATCCTTTTTGTTCTTGTTGCCACGGCCCGCGTAGTTCAAGTGGGAAAAATAGAACTTGTCGATGCGCTCCCGTTCCATCAGTTCGATCAACTGCGGCAGTTCGTGAGAGTTATCCTGGGTCATTGTGAAGCGCAGGCCAACCTTGATGTCCCGGTCGCGGCACAGGCGCAGCCCGGTCATGGAGGCATCGAATGCCCCATCCTTGCGGCGGAACTTGTCATGGGTCTCGGCAATGCCATCGATACTGATACCGAGATAGTCAAAACCCACGGCGGCAATCTTGTCGATATTTTTTTCGTCGATCAGGGTGCCGTTGGTGGACAGGGCGGTATAGAACCCCATCTCTTTGGCACGGTGGGCAATATCGAATATATCGGGACGCAGCAGGGGTTCGCCGCCTGATAAAATCAGCACGGGTACACGAAACTGTTTCAGGTCATCCATTACGTGGAATACCTGATCGGTATTGAGCTCATTGGGGAAATCGGTGTCAGCCGAAATCGAATAGCAGTGTTTGCAGGTCAGGTTGCAGCGGCGCACCAGGTTCCAGATGACGACCGGGCCAGGTGGATTGCGCTTGGGCCCAATCGGGGTTGGATTGAGTACTTCCCGCATGAATTGTGAAATTCGAAACATGATTATTCCCGGTCTCTCTATCTTCGATTAACCCAGACGCAATCCTGTCTTCTTCAGGATTCTGGAACTGAACAGGACCTCATGTCCGCGATTGTCATCGCCAAGTATTTCGGCGATTCTGGCCACCTTTTTCAGCACTTCCTCTCTGTCCCTACCGTGGACCATGGCGAACAGGTTGTAGTTCCACTGTGGCGGATGGCGTGGCCGGTGATAGGCGTGGCTGACGTAGTCCAGCGCGCCGATCTTTGTTCCATACTCACGAATTTTTTCGTCCGGTACGTCCCATACCGTCATGCCGTTACCCTTGAAGCCCAGCGTGTAGTGATTGGGTACAGCGCCGATGCGGCGTATCACCCCGGACTCCAGCATGCGCTGCATACGCTGCATCACCTCGTCACTGGAGCAGCCGACCTGGTCTGCTACCTCCACATAGGGTTGCGGTGACAGGGGCAGCCCGGATTGGGTGGCCAGGATGATTTTTCTGTCGAGATCATCCAGCCCTTGTTGGTTGTCACTCATTGTCTGCAGGCTCATGTTCAGGCGGTGAGTGTGTCCTGGAAGGCGTAATAGTTTGCATAGGCAAACAGCGGCAGCAACACCAGCTCAAGAGGCGGAAAGAACAGCAGGGCGAAGAGCTGCACACCGCCGACAATGGCCGCCCACAGGATCATCACCTTGAAATTATGGATGATGGTTTTGATGCTGTAGACAATCGCATCGACAAAACTGCTTTTTTCGTAGAACGCCTTAGGGACGGCAAATGCGGTGATGAAAAAGGCGATCAGCGCCAGCAGCAGGCCGAGCAGGCTGACATGGAAGAGAAACTCCTGGGTATCCAGGCGCAACTGCAGGTCCTGGGCATAGCTGCCGAAATGGATAGGGTCCAGCGCAAAGTAGACCGTGTAGATGATCAGTGCATCGGTGATCCAGATGAAATAGAGGATGCCGGTAATCACCGCGAGCCCGAACACGGTTTTCGGTGTGTTGCGAAAGGCCTGGCCCAGGGTGGCCATGGAGACCTTTTTGCCTTCGGTCTGGTTGTCGATGATCTGGTAATAGACAACCAGCAGCGGGGGCAGTAGCAGGAGAAAACCGCCTGCGAACAGATAGTGGAGCAGGGTATAGCCGGTAGCGTGCAGCCCCCATTGAAAAGCCATGCCGAGGATTACATACAGGGAGGCGTAGAACAGGCTGACTGCCGGGGATTTGCTCAGGCACTGCCAACCCAAGGCGATCCATCTACCGATAGAACCGAATGTCAGGGGCTGGATCGCGGTTTCTGCTGGGCTCATCGTCTATACAGTGGGTTCAGTTGTTTTTATCTATTTTAAGATTCGGAAGATTGACCGCGCCAATCACATGCAGCACCACCCCGGCGCCAACAAAGAACACCACGGAAGCGGCGAAGCTGGCGAATATCGGATTATCGGTGCCGATTGTAAAGCCATTATAGATTGCCAGAAGCAGCATCATTATGGCTGCAAAGTAGCTGATATAGGCAATAACCAGGGATACCTTTTGCGCTGGTTTGGTTTCTGTTTTGCGGTTGATTTCAGTCATTTGGTCTCGCTATTGGTCAAAGCTCGAATTTCAGGCCGACAAAGAACTCTTCTTTTTTCGGCATGTTGTACACAGGATAACCTGTTACCTGTTCGATTTCCTGCAAAACCTTTTCAATCCGTTCAGGGGTTTCGGTGGCCAGTACAAACCACATGTTGAAATGGTGGTCGCGTGCGTAATTGTGGGCAACCTCGGGAAACTGGTTGACTTGTTCAGTGATTGCGTCGAATTCCGCCTCTGGTAGATGCATGGCGCACAGGCTCAGGCCACCGCCCATGCGCTCTGCATGGTACATCGGGCCGAAGCGAGAGAGCTGCTTGTTTTCCAGCATCTGACGGATACGGGTTATCAGGTCATCCTCGGAAATACCCAGCCCTTCAGCAACCGCCTGGAATGGTCGGTCGCAGATCGGGAATTCGTCCTGTAACTGGTTGATGATGGCGCGATCGATACTATCCATAGACAGTCTATTGATACTTGGCGCCGCGTTGTTTGAAACGCTGCCCACTGAACAGCACCTTGTGCGGTATATGCCCAAGATTGAGTTGCTCGACCAGGCTGTAGATATATTCCAGAACCGGGGTCTTCTGTTTGCCGTGGATCATGCAGAACAGGTTGTACGGCCAGTCAGGCAGACGGCGTGGGCGTTGGTAACAGAGAGTGATGCACTCCTGAGAGCCGAGCTTGTCGCCGATCTCGTCGAGCTGCTCATCCGGCACGTCCCAGACCACCATGGCGTTTGCGGTGTAGCCCAGTTCGTGATGCCGGACAACTATGCCCATGCGTTTGATGATGCCATTTTCCTGCATCTGTTCGATGCGACCGATCACCTCCTGCTCATCCAGACCGATACGCTCACCGATCTCGGCGTAGGGGTGGCTGCAAATCGGCAGGCCACCCTGGATCTCGGCAATCAGTCTGTAATCGAGATCATCTAGCACCACAGCGGGAATCCAAGATCAATATGAAACTGTTTTACCAGTGGCAGCTTGAGCACCGGAAAGCCGGTTTTCAGCTCAATCGACTGTAGCACTGCCTCCAGGTGTTGCTCGGATGGGGCCGTTACCACGAACCACAGATTGTAGCGATTTTCACGCTCATAGTTGTGGTTCACTTCCGGGTAGGTGTTGACGATATGGGCAATCTCTTCCAGCCGCTCCTCTGGGACCGCGAGCGCAGCCAGGGTGCTAGTGCCTATTTTTAAAGGCTTGAATACCGGGCCAACCCGGCTGACAACACCGGTATCCTGCAGGCGATTGAGAATTTCGATGACCAGGGCCTCATGAGTCCCCAGTTTGGCAGCTATGTCGGCAAACGGCTGCGGGGAGACAGGCAGTCCCTTCTGAAATTCATTCAGCAACCTTTTTTCAAGGTCGTTCAGATGCACCGGCTGGCAGGGCTGGGTTTCGGCTCTCATCTGCTTGAGGACATGCTTTGGGGTGGCTGCCATATCACAATCCTGTCTGATGGGCGCGGGCGGTGAAAAAGATTCCGCTGGGTTTGTCCACGGGGAGCGTTTTGATCAGTTCCATGGTGCGGGTGCTGTAAATCTGAACCTCATCCTGATCGCGGATGGATATCCACACCTCTTCGCCCCTGGGCGAAAATTCCATATGCAGGGCACCTTTTCCTGGTTTGAAGCTTTTGATCACCTGCAGGGTTTCGGTATCGATCACCTGGATGGTGTCATTGTCGGGGAAGGCGAAGTTGACCCAAACCTGCCGACCGTCGGGACGGGCCATGACAAACACCGGCTGTCCGTGCACCGCAATCCGGCCTTTCTCCTGCCAGTCACGATGATCCACCACCAGTACCTGATGCTGCCCAACCGCGGGCAGAAAGGCCTGATCACCGGCCATTGCCCAGCCTTCCAGGTGAGGCATCTTGTAGACAGGCAGTTTCTGGTCGCCTTTGCCGTAATCCTTGAGAATCAGCCGGGCCCCTTTTTCCGGGTGCCAGAGATCTATCAGGGAGAGGCCGTCCTGCCCGAACAGACCGGCGATGTAATATCTTCCATCACCGGTGATCAGCGCATCGTAGGGCAGTTTGCCGATATTGGTGAAACGCTGGATCGCGGGATTTTGGGGGTTGCTCATATCGATGATCCAGCTCTCGCCGGTATCGAACAGGCTGACGACAAATTTCTGGTCAGGCGCATCCACCAGGCCAACGGTTTTCGAGAGCTTTTCCTGGTCGACCCGAGTGGCCGGGATGTCTGCCACCAGGGAAAGGTCCTCGGCGGAGAAAATTTTCACGCCGCCCGGTTCGTAGTTGGAAACTGCGATCAGAGAGCCATCCTGGGAGATTGCGCCGCCAATGCTGTTGCCCCCCTGGACAATGCGTTTCGCAATAGTGCCGCAGAGAATATCGACTTTGGTCAATCCACCATCACGGCCGAAGACATAGGCGTAACGCGCGTCCCTGGAGTAGACCGCCGAGGCATGGGACAGATCACCAAGCCCCTCAACCCTAAACAGCTCCGCATGGGCGCTGGTATCCATCACCTTCAGGCTGCCGGCAGCCCGTTCGACGACAATGCCCATATCGCCGGTTCCCCGGGTCAGACACTCAGCCGCTGAAGCCGCTACCGGGAGCAGTAACAGTGAGAGCAGAAGTGACAGACCTTTCATCATTGTAATCCCTGTTTCAATTGTTGGGCTAACCAGAAAGCCTCTGAGTCAGTTAAAAATGGGCGCCAGGGCGGCATCGGTGTTCCGGGACGGCCATATAGGATGGTGACAGCCAATTGTTCAGGGCTCCAGTTTTGCAGACGATTGGGCTTCAGCGCCGGACCCAGTCCTCCCTCTAGCCGCATACCATGGCAGGAGCCGCAATCATGCTTGAGCAGATGAATGAGCTCTGCCTGGCGCTGGGGTGGAACTTCCGGGCTGGCCACACTGGAGACAGGGCCGAGGCTTAGCGCGGCTCCAACGATGGGAAGAAACAACAGTCTGTGCATCAAACATCCCAAAATTGATCGAAAATGTCTTCGGAATCTGACTTTCCGATGTGTCTATTTTCCGGTCCGGTGGCTGGATTTTCCTTGATCTGCGATAAGTTTAGCCATACTGGATTTGTTTTGGAATCTAACAATGGGGTAGGTCAGGGACATTGACCTCGGTCAAATAAAAAACATTGGAATTCTGAGGGTTATGCGTGATTTTGAGGGTAAAAAAAGAGGGTATGAGGTTGTCCCCATACCCTTCCTCAACTTAAGAACTACGCATATTGTTATTATTCTACATGCACCACACCTGTCATTTCCGGGTGTGGGCCGCAGCGGTAGGGAAAAGTCCCGGGTTTATCGAAGGCTCGTGTCGTGGTTTCGCCGGGAAAGATATAGGGCGCTTCCGGATCACCTGCCTGCTCAAACCAGACGCTGTGATACTGACGTTTCTCGGCGTTGGTCCAGCGAACGGTATCTCCGACCTTTACCGTCACTTCCTGGGGGATAAACTTAAACTTGATGATCTCCACTTCAACTGCAGGCTGACCGTTGGCAAACGCGCCAGCCGAGGCGAGTATCCCGGCCGCCAGCAGGGGAGTGAGTGATGATAGAGCTTTCAGCAGCATGGTAAGCGTTCCTTGTCTGGTCGGTCGTTGCACTTATCCCCAGTGATCGGATGATCACTGGGGATTGTTTTAGACCTGCCTGAACAAGGATGATTCATTGTGCCGCGGCGTTGACTTCCGCATCGGCGTTGTCGAGACCAAGCTTGTAGCCCAGGCTGACGTGATGAAAACGCGCATTGCTGTAGTCATCATGGATGGCGAAGCCGAAGTTGTAGAGTTTACCGGCCTCGACACTGATGTCACCGGGTTTATCTGACTGCAACTTACGCTTCATGGTAACCACCCAGTTTCCGGCCTCTTGCACTGCGTTAACCTCGAATCCCTGGCAGCCACTCACGTAGCGCTGATCCAGGATGTAGCCATCTTCGGTTTCGCCCTTGCCAGATTTGTAGCGCAGCAGATCAATGAACTGATTGGCTGCCAGTGCGGCCTTGATTTCGTCCTCGGATTTGAGCTGATCCCAGCCGCCGCGTTTCTTGCCGCGTTTGCCTTTCTCTTCGATCTTGGTGCGGCTCTCCTTCAGGTACTTGGTGATGCCGTTGGTCAGATCCAGGCGTTTCGCCGCATCGCTGGCTGCTACCGCATCCGCTTCCGGGTTGTCCGGCATGGTGCGGGCGTCGTGATGACAGGTCTGCCAGCAACCGGAACGGTCGGCGTATTCGACATCGTCGGTAGAGAGCATGACCGCCAGTTTCATGGCGTTGTCCGGGTCCATTTTGCCACCTTCGGCGAAAGGTACCGGCGCATGATCACCCTCGGGCCAGGTAAAGCGCAGGTAGAGATTCTCCGCATCATGGGTTGATTCGACGGTAACGGGGATTGCAGCGCGTTTGCCTTCTATCGGCGTGGACTCGGCCTTCTCTCCGGTGACCATCTTCTTGCCCATGGCCGCGGTCTCTTTGTCGTGGCAGGTGGTACAACGGTCGCCGCCAATGGTCAAGGGACGGGCACCGCCATGATCCTTACCGGTCAACACCCTCTCCATGGAGGTCTCTCCCGGATAGAAAATAGTGATATCGCGGCTGCCAGCCTTGCTCCAGTCGACATTGATTGCTGCACCTGCAGCGCTGCCGCCTGTAGCTGCAGGGGCGGCAGTGGCCGCTGGCGCTGCGCTGGCGGCAGATGCCTCACGCTTGACTGCGTTGATTTCTGCGGTGTCGCTGTCCAGGCCCAGTTTGTATCCCAGGCTGACATGGTGGAAGCGGGCGTTAGTGAAATCATCATGGATGGCGAAGCCGAAGTTGTAGAGTTTGCCGGCCTCGATATTGATATCACCGGGTTTGTCGGATTTCAGCGTACGCTTCATCACAACAACCCATTTGCCACCTTCTTCCCTGGCATCCACTTCAAAGCCCTGGCCGCCACTCATGTAGCGCTGGTCCAGAATGTAGCCGTCTTCGGTTTCACCCTTGCCGGATTTGTAGCGCAGCAGATCCATGAACTGATTGGCTGCCAGGGCGGCCTTGATTTCGTCCTCGGATTTAAGCTGATCCCAGCCGCCGCGTTTCTTGCCGCGTTTGCCTTTCTCTTCGATCTTGGTGCGGCTCTCCTTCAGGTACTTGGTGATGCCGTTGGCCAGATCCAGGCGTTTCGCCGCATCGCTGGCCGCTACCTCATTCGCTTCCGGGTTGTCCGGCATGTTGCGGGCATCGTGATGACAGGTCTGCCAGCAGCCCGACCGGTCGGCGTACTCGACATCGTCGGTAGAGAACATGACCGCCAGTTTCATGGCGTTGTCCGGGTCCATCTTGCCACCGTCAACGAAGGGTACTGGTACATGATCTGCGGCATCCCATTCAAAACGCAGATAGAGATTACTGCTGTCATGGGCTGCCTGGACACTGACCGGAATGGCCGGGCGTTTGTCTGGCATCGGCTTGGTTTCGGCCTTTTCACCGGTAACCATCTTCTTGCCCATGGCCGCGGTCTCTTTATCGTGGCAGGTGGTACAACGGTCGCCGCCAATGGTCAAAGGACGTGCGCCGCCATGATCCTTACCGGTCAAAACCCACTCCATGGAGGTTTCGCCAGGGTAGAAAATGGTAATATCACGCACCGGCACATCACTCCAGTCGATGCCAAAACCGCTGGCTGCCGCGCCGGCTGCAACTGCTGCAACCGCACCGCCAGACATCTGGGCCGTGTAATTTGCCAGGGCGGCATCCACTGCCTTTTGAATGCGGGCCTTTTCGGCCTCTTTGGCGGCCAGTTTCGCCTGACGCTCCTTTTCCCTCTCTTCCTGTTCCAGGGCGGCCATTTCGGCTTCCTTGGCTTCGATGCGTTTCAGACCTTCCTGGTACATTTCAGGCACTTCACGCACGTAGCGGGGATCAGGCTTTTCAAGCGCTTCGAGCTCTTCATCGGTTAGCAACTTGCGTACATCCTTGTGGGCAATGCCCTTATGACAGTCGATACAGGTCTGGCCTGTTTCGAAGGCATTCAGGTGCTGTTTGCGGGCGCGCGGCTTTTGGAATTCCGGGTTCATGGACTCGAAATTGTGGCAGTTACGGCACTCGCGGGAATCAGTGTTTTTCATCGCGTTCCAGACCCGTTTGGCCATGGTCAGGCGATGCTCGTCGAATTTTTCAGGGGTATCCACAGTTCCCAGAATCTTGTGATACACCTCGTTGCTAGCCTGAATCTTACGGACCATTTTATGTATCCAGGGATCAGGGACATGACAGTCGGGGCAGGTAGCTCTTACGCCGGTGCGGTTGGAGTAATGAATGGTCGGTTTATACTCTTCGTAAACATTCTCTTCCATCTCGTGGCAACTGATACAGAAATCCATATTATTGGTAGCTTCCATAGCGGTATTGAATCCGCACCAGAAAATGATACCCACGATAAAAAAGAGGATAGCTCCACCAATGGTGGTGCCCACTATAAAGCGCCGTGACATTAAGCCCGGTTTTTTGAATGTCTTTTCCGCCATTTTCGAAAGCCTTGATCAGGACGAGGGTTAATTAGCAGTAATAAAAAAGCGGGCATGAATGGAGTCCATGCCCGCTTCTGTTCAGCTCAAGCCAGAACCTACAATCAGGTTACGTGATTGATACGGTTGTGGACGTTGAACTTGCCGGTAGGACCGAACAGGCCTTTGACGCGACCTTTCTCTTCGAGGGTTTTAGCATCGAAGATGATGATTTCGCCGTTTGGCTCTTTACTATCCTTACGGTTCCAGACAGAGGTCCAAACCTCAGAACCATCGTTGTTGAACTCGATATGGACCGCGGCGTATCCGGGTGTTTCGGTCAGACGAATGGTTTTGACGATTTCACGGGTCTCTTTGGAGATGACCTGAATGGACTGCTGTACTTCCGGCTCGGGATGCTTGGTCTGGTCAGCCCAGAAGTAGTCGCTCTTCGGATGGGTGCGAATGAACAAGCCAGCGCCGTCTGTTTCCACTTCGTAGCAGACTTTCCATGCTGCATCTTTGTTACCGGCTGGATCGTTGCCCCAAACGGTGACTTTACCTACGCCCAAGTGAGTGGTACCGCCGACAGGACCGCATTTCGGGTCATTCCAGTTTGCACCAGGACCAGGATGAGGCAGTTTGTCTACGTCGATACGGGCTTCGAGTTTCTCGGTTTCGGTATCCACAACAACCATCTGATTGGATGCGTTGGCAGCGATCTGAAAGTAACGACCGGTTGGATCGTAGAAACCATCATGAAGGAACTTGGAAGTATTCATTTTGGTTATCTTCAGGTTATCGATATCGTCGTAATGAACCTGCCACATCTGACCCAGCTCTTTCATAGAGACCAGCCAGCTGGATTGGTTGGGGGTGTCGTAGATTGCAGCTACACGGGACTCGTTGACGTATTCGCCGTCAACATTCACGCCGCGTGCGGAGACCACTTTCAGAGGTTCCATGGTTTCGGCATCGGCAATTACGAAGTGAGGTGGCCAGTAACCGCCGCCAACAACGTATTTTCCATCACCAGAAACGGCGACGTCACGTGCGTCATAGGCGATCTGTACTTCAGCAACCTTCATCTTGTCTGGGGTCTGCCAGAGGTCGATCTTGGTCAGCTTGCCGTCACGGCCCTGGGTGTACCAGAAACGACCGGCGTCTTTGGCGTGCAGTTTCTTGTGATGCTCAGCGGCCTTCAGTACGTGTACTGCGTAGCCGGTGGGTACATGTGCAACAACTTCCTTAGTGTCGCCATCGACAACCGCAACCGAACCGACGTCACGCTCGATAACCAGGAAGAAGTTCTCCCAGTTGCGGCCGTGCAGCGGTTTGGTGGGATAGTCTTTCGGCTCAACGAAAGTATGCCAACGCTCTTTCATGAGTGCCAGAGACATTTCAGGCGGAATTGGTGGTTCCATCTGAATGTAGGTAGCCATTTTTGTGATCTCTTCCGGCGTCATAATGTCGGAAAAGTTGTTCATGCCGCCTTCAGTACCGTAGGAGATGATCTTTTCCAGACGTTCCTGACCCAGTTTCAGGGTGTTTTTGGGCTCCAGGCTTTTGCCTGTTGCGCCTTTACGCAATGTACCGTGACAACCAGCGCAACGCTGGAAGTAGGTCATTTTTGAACTTTCGAAGTCCGCCTCGGAAAGAGTTGGATTTGCCGCAGCAGCGTTAATTGAAATGCCGCAAGTGGCGATTCCAACGGCCAAGCTTACAGCGGATAGACAGAATTTCATTTTATTCATTTGACTCAATCCCCATCGCATAGTCATTGTGAGTGAGTTTACAGGCAGTAGCGTCAGTGGTTATGCATTTACCCGGTGCATAAGGTCTTACAGATTGTGGGATTTATCTTTGACTTTGGTCAAGAGAACCCTTCTGATGATTTTTTATTGACCAGCGTCATCAATTTGTTTTTTAGTCATAACAGCTTTTTAGCGTATATCAGTATTTCTGCATATACCCTGCCTTCGGATAGGTCTGCTGTGGGTAGATATTAATAGGTGTAGGTCAGCCTGGTTGCCGGATTATCTGTCCTGCTGAGAATGCAATTTAACCTCTCGCACTCAACACACCTCAAGCTTTTTCCAGCCATGCCGATAGAGGGTAATCAATTGTAATTGAGTCAGGTTGGCTTGCGCGGGAAGTCCTTTGTTCTTCTTTAGCCCTTGTTTCGATTTCCAGATATTGACAGACGTAGAGGCAGAGATGATGAAGTTTATCGAGAAAATGACGCTATCAATGAGATTGTCGGTGCTGCTCCTGGTCCCTATTGTGGTGATTCTCTATTTCGCCGCAGAGCGGTTTATCGCCACCACGGGTGTCTATTCTGAGTCGGGCAGGTTGATTGAGCTGTCAAAAGTGGGTGTCCTTGCCAGTAAACTGGTGCATGAACTGCAGAAAGAACGGGGCGCAACGGCCGGCTTCATCTGCAGCCATGGCGATAAGTTTCGCCAGGAACTCACCGCCCAGCACAGTGATACGGATAAGGCCGAAGAGGCCTTCAGAAATTACATCAATAATGATGTTGTACTGAATGATATTGCAGCAGAACTATCTGTCGTGACCGGGCAGATTCTTCAGCAGTTGGATGCCAAGAGTTCGATTCGTGAGCAGACAGATAATCTTCGGATCGAATTAAAGGATGCCCTCGGTTACTACACTAATCTGAATGCCAGTTTGTTGGATATCGTATCCACACAGGCAAAACTCACCTCGGACAAAGACCTGTCGCTAATGACAGCTGCCTATGCCAATTTCCTGCTGGGAAAAGAGCGTGCTGGTATCGAACGGGCGGTTTTGTCGAATGTCTTTGCCCAGGATTACTTTTCGCCCGGCCTGCTGCATCGACTGATTTCACTGATCACCATTCAGGACACCTATACCCAGGTTTTCCAGTCTCTGGCTGATGAGCAGGCGCTGGATTTGTATCAGCAGACTGTCACAGGAGAATTCGTCGAGAAGACCCAGGAGATGCGCGCCAAGGCCCTGCGTATCGGTGAGGTTGGTGGCTTTGGGATCGATCCGGTGCACTGGTTCGAGATGCAGACCGGCAAAATCAATCTGCTGAAGAAAGTTGAGGACGGTCTGGCCGAGTCTCTAATCGCCAATACCGATAAAAACGCCCATAACGCCTGTAGTCAACTGCTGTGGTTGGGTTTTATCGTGGCGCTGGGCCTGCTGCTTTCGATCGGTATGGGCTTTTTTCTGGCCCGCAGCATTTACCACCAGCTGGGTGATGAACCGGCCAGTATCGCGAATATTGCCGAACAGATTGCCAAGGGTAACCTGGATATTCAGCTCAACAGAGAGGGTAAGCGCGATACCGGCGTGTATGCCGCCATGGTTGAGATGCAGCAGAAGCTGAAGGCACGCATCGAGCGCGACAGAAAAGAGGCAGCAGAGACCGCGCGCCTGAAAACCGCTCTGGATTCGGTCAGCACCAATGTCATCATGACCGATACCGACTACAACATCATCTATCTCAATCCTGCAGTCCAGGAAATGTTCTACAATGCCGAGCAGGCAATCCGTCAGGATCTGCCAAATTTCAAGGCCAAGGAGCTGATCGGCGCGAATATCGACGTCTTCCACAAGAATCCATCCCATCAGCGAAAAATGCTGGATGGCATGAAATCGCTGATGCACAGCGAGTTCAAGGTCGGTGGGCTGACTCTGAGCATCACCGCCAATCCGGTTCGCGATGCTCAGGGCAATCGCCTGGGTACGGTTGTTGAGTGGCTCAACAGAACCACCGAGGTGGCGGTAGAGAACGAGATCGACAGCATTGTTGCGGCTGCCAAGCAGGGTAATCTGGGAAAACGGATTGAACTGAGCGATAAGAGTGGCTTCTTCGCCCAGTTGGGGAATGGAATCAATGAGCTGATCGATGTCATCGACAGCGTGTTCGCCGACATCGCCACCGCCATGAAGCATGTCGCCGAGGGTGACCTGACAGCGCCGATTACCAGTGAATACAGCGGCTCTTTCGGTGATGTGAAGAACAGCGTCAATGAGTCGATTGCCAATCTGGCCAACATCGTCACCCGGCTGCGTGACTCAGCGGATGTGATCAGCACCGGCGCCGGTGAGATCGCCAGCGGCAATAACAATCTCTCGGCCCGCACGGAACAGCAGGCGAGCAGTCTGGAAGAGACGGCATCCAGCATGGAGGAACTCACCAGCACGGTACGTAACAACGCCGACAATGCACAGCAGGCCAAGCAACTGGCGACGGGCGCCCAGAGTAATGCCGAGCAGGGTGGTCAGATCGTACACAAGGCGGTGGTCGCCATGGATTCGATCAACACCGCCAGCAGTAAAATCTCCGAGATTATCGGCGTGATCAATGAGATCGCCTTCCAAACCAATCTCCTCGCGCTGAATGCTTCTGTAGAGGCCGCCAGGGCTGGGGAGCAGGGCAGGGGTTTTGCCGTGGTAGCCAACGAGGTGCGTAATCTCGCTGGCCGCAGTGCGACAGCTGCAAAAGAGATACGGGTGCTGATTCAGGATAGCGTGGAGAAGGTCCAGGATGGCAGCGCCTTGGTCAATGAGTCGGGAAAGACACTGGACGAAATCATCGTCAGCGTGAAAAAGGTGAGTGATATCATCTCTGAAATCGCCGCTTCCAGTCAGGAACAGGCGGCCGGAATCGACCAGGTGAATATCGCGGTCACCAGCATGGATGAGATGACGCAGCAGAATGCGGCATTGGCCGAGCAGACGTCCGCCGCCGCTGCCTCCATGAGCGACAAGGCAAGTGAAATGGAGCAGATGATAGACTTTTTCAAACTCGCTCGAGGGTAACCTGCGTATATCGCATTGAACAAACAGATATAAAATTGCACCGCATTTTTGTATATTTCAGGATATGATTACTAGTGCAGGTTGTGGTTTGCACTAGTAGCGAACGCCAGATCAGGTGTCGAAATAGCATTACAGTGGGCAGAAAAATGAAAAAACAGTCTTTCAATCTATTTGTTGTGGGTTCTATCGGTTTATTAATCGTAGCTATCGGTTTGAGTTTTTTATTTGGTCTGGATAACCCGGTCTCCTGGGTGTTGATCGCTGTGGTCCTATTGATCCCCTTCATCTATAGGAAGGTCTCCGAGGAAAAACAGCTGAAATGGAAAGAGAGCTATAGCGTTGGCGTCAAGGAATTGGATGATGATCATAAAAAACTGATTGAACTGCTCAACCAGTTTCGAGTTGCCTATGTCTACAGCACCAGCGAGAGTTTTGAAAAGCAGGCGCTAAATGATTTGGTCAGCTACACGCGCTATCACTTTGAAAAAGAAGAAAAATTACTGGAAAAAACCGGTTATCCGCAACTGGATGGCCACAAGGAGCAGCATCGCGCCATGATCAAGCAGGTTGAGGATTTCCTGGAGGACTATGAGCGGCGCGGTCATGAATCTCTTGAAGGTGTCGCCGCCTATCTCGAGGGCTGGTTGATCAATCACATAAATGGCACCGACAAGCAATACGGTCCCTTTCTTAATGAACATAACATTGTTTAGCCTTTTCTATCCCTAAATAGGTAGGTGCATTGCCGATTCGTGCCACTTTATGTGAGTGGATGGAGATAGTAATGCTTGATCGAAAGGGTAAATCTATTATCATTGAGAGATAGGAATTGATAAATATCAATTCTGCATGTCTCTAAATCTAATTCATGGGGCAGTACCGTATTACATCTGACAGAAGTCTTGTTGATTCCATCGATTTGCGAAAGACCTATCTTTTTTCGCAACTCAATGATGAGCAGATCGATCGGATAAAGAAAGTCAGTACCGGCATCCACATGGAAGATGGGGATGTCTTGTTTGAGGTGGGCAACAAGGCTGCCCGCTTTTTTCTGGTTCTGGAAGGGCAGATCAAACTGTCCAGGCTCTCCCTGAACGGCAACGAGAAGGTTATCGAGGTGGTGTCCCCTGGGCACACGTTCGCCGAGGCCCTGATGTTTCTGGAGCAGCCGAGTTATCCCGTCAGATGCGTGGCTTTGGGTAAAACCGCGCTGATCGCCTTTGATAACGAGGTGTTTCTGAAACTCCTGCACGAGTCGACCGAGACCTGTTTTCGCGTGATGGGTGACATGAGCCTGCGTCTGCGCCATCTGATTAAAGAGATCGATGACCTGACTCTGCAGAGCGCCACTGGCCGTGTGGCCGGCTATCTCTGCGGCATGCTGTTGTTCAAGGGGCAGGAGAGGTTCAACCTGGAGACGCCAAAGGGTGTTCTGGCATCTCGCCTTTCAGTAAAACCCGAGACCTTCTCGCGAATTCTCCACGGATTCATCGATGAAGGGCTGGTAAGCGTGAAAGGCGGGCACATCGAAGTCCTGAATGCCGATGGCCTGCGTAAGCACGCCGAATCTGCCGGTATCTGCGGTCAGAGGCTGGGGCCGGGGAATCAGATGAACGTGCAGTTCGGTAACTGATCCCAGGGGCGACTAGTCGTCCACCGTCGACAGGTAGGCGAAGATATCTTTCAGTTGTTCGTCATCGAAATCGTCCAGCAGCTCATCTTCCGGTGATTCTTCGTCGTGGATGCGCAGTTTCTTCCGGTATTTATCGATCTGACGCCAAAGATAGTTGGTGTATTGGCCGGCGATCATGGGTACGGCTTTTTTCTCGTCACCCCAGCCCTCATCGCCATGACAGGTGTCGCACTCCTTCTTGTAGAGCTTTTTACCATTGGCCACATCCCCTTCCGCGCGGGGGATCTGCATCATTTTCTTTGACTCCAGCAACCGCTCATAGGCATTGAAACCGGGGGCGTTTTCATCGGCGGGCGGCAGCTTGGTTTTTAATACGATCTCCGCCAGATAGCGCGAGATATCAAGGATGTCGCTGTCCGGCATCTGACGTTCATCGATATATTCCACCATCGCCAGATTAGGGCGTTTTCTGTCCCGGAAAAGATGCAGCTGCCTGGCGGTAAACTCAATCGGCTGGCCGGCCAGTCGGGGGTATTCTCCTTCCTTTCCTCCCTGGCCGTACTCGCCATGACAACCCGCACAAACCTCGTTGATCTCTTCACCGTTGTAGGGATCGTACTCGTAGGCAAGCAGGCTCAATGGCGTGGCGAGCGTGAAAATACACAGGGTACGGGTTAGCAGGGTCAGGTGTTGTTTACTCGTCATGTCGCTTCCGTCAAAAACGCTGGGGTGGTGGATTAAAAGCTCTGTGGTTTTATTCGTCTTTGACTTTTGTCAGATATGTTTGAAGCATCTTCATTTGAGAGTCGTTTACAATGGCAAAGTTCGAATTTTAAAAATCATAACAGGCTAAAAAAATCAGCCGCAATACATAAAACATGCCATGTTTTGTGTATTTGATATATATCAGGATATTTCTTTGTGGGGAGATGGGGAAGTTGGGTGATATGCCACAATTCCTGTGCCATAATTCGTGGTAAGTTTGATGCAAATCAATGTGCGAAAAACGAATATTTATGAAAATTCGACCGTGCAATGCTCAACTTATTCAGGCATGGCTATTTGCTTGGCATTCATAATGAACTAGGAGTCCTGATGAAAATGTTCAAAACAAGAACCATATCGCTGCTAATGGGGCTTACTCTCGGCCTTGGTGCAGCTTCGAGCGCGTATTCGCAAGAATCGCTCGAGGATGTCATGAAGGCAAGGGGTTTGACGCAGAAAGACCTGTTGGCTGCAGCAAAGACCTATACCCCGACCGGTGGACGTGATGAATACATGGCATTCAGCTCTGGTGGACAGAGCGGCCATGTTATCGTTTACGGCATTCCATCAATGCGTATTCTCAAATACATCGGTGTATTTACCCCGGAACCATGGCAGGGCTATGGCTTTGATGATGAATCAAAGGCTGTATTGGCTCAGGGCCGTATTATGGGCAAAGACATCGTGTATGGTGATACCCACCATCCCGCCTTCTCCGAGAAAGATGGCGAATATGATGGCCGTTATTTGTTCATCAATGACAAGGCCAACCCCCGTTTGGCGGTTATCGACCTGCATGACTTTGAAACCAAGCAGATCGTGGTCAACCCCTTCTTCAAGTCCGATCACGGTGGCGCATTCGCAACCCCAAACACTGAATACGTGATGGAAGCCTCACAGTACGCCGCTCCCTATTCCAGCGACTTCGTGCCACTGGAAGAGTTCAATGATAAATATCGCGGTGGTGTAACCTATTGGAAATTCGATAATAAAGAGGGCCGTTTGAAGCCCGAAGAGTCTTTCACTTTCGAATTGCCACCTTACAGCCAGGATCTCTCCGACGCTGGTAAGAACGCCTCCTACGGCTGGGGTTTCACCAACTCCTTCTGTTCTGAGCGTTATGTCGGTGGTATCGAGCGCGGACGTCCTCCCTTCGAGGCAGGCTGTTCACAGAAAGATACCGACTTCCTGCATATCACCAACTGGAAAAAGGCTGCCGAGCTGGTTGCTGCTGGCAAGGTCAACAAGGTCAACGGTTCCTACCTGATCACCATGGATCAGGCCGTCAAGGAAGGTCTGTTGTATCTGGTTCCAGAGCCAAAGAGCCCGCATGGTGTTGACGTTAACCCGAAGGGTGATCACATCATCGTTTCCGGTAAGCTGGATAGCCATGCTTGGGTTTATAGCTGGCCAAAAATCCAGGACGCCATCAAGAACGGCAAGTTCGAAGGCAAAGACCCCTACGGTATTCCAATCATTGCTCTGAAAGATGCGCTGCATACCCAGGTGCAGGTTGGTCTGGGTCCGCTACATACTCAGTATGACGCGAAAGAGTGTGTGGTCTACACCTCCATCTATGTGGATTCCATGGTTACCAAGTGGGACTACTGTGAAGGCAAGGTGCTGGATCAACTGAATATCCATTACAACATCGGTCACCTTCTTGCAATGGAAGGCGATTCCGTTACACCTGACGGTAAGTACCTGGTTTCATTGAATAAACTGTCTATCGACCGTTTCAATCCTGTTGGTCCGCTGCATCCGCAGAACCATCAGCTGATCGATATCAGTGGCGATAAAATGCAACTGTTGTACGACATGCCACTGCCTTTGGGCGAACCACACTATGTTGTAGCTATCAAGGCAGACAAGCTGCAGCCGGCCGTTCGTTACAAATCCGGTTGGAACAGCCGTACTGACACCAAGTCTGAGTACGCAACTCGCGCTGGTCGTGAGAAAGTGGAACGTGACGGTAACAGGGTTCATGTCTACGGTACTGTAATTCGTTCACACATCACCCCTGAAATCATCGAAGTGGAAGAGGGTGACGAGGTTTCCATCCATTTGACTAACCTCGAACGTGCGCAGGACGAAGTACACGGTTTTGCCATGTACAGCCAGAACGTACAGCTCTCCATCGAGCCCGGCAAAACCGCGACTGCCAGCTTTACCGCTGAGAAGGCAGGCGTGTATCCTTACTACTGTACAGAGTTCTGTTCCGCTCTCCATCTGGAAATGCAGGGCTATCTGCTGGTCAAACCGAAAGGTTACCAGGCCAAGGCCACTGAAATGCAGGAAGGCGAGCAGTATACTCAGGCTGATTATGACAAACAGGTCAAGACCAACGTCGAAACCCAGGGTGTCATCGATTCAGTTGTAGCCTTCATCACCAGCCACAACTACAAGGACTTTCCGACAGTTGTTGCACTGGTTGAAGATGCGACCGATCAGCTGGGCTTCGCTACCGAAGCGAAAACCAAAGCCGAAGAGTATGCAGCCAAAGGCGACTACCAGAATGCAACACTCTGGGCCGGCCAATGGTGGCAGTATCAGGTTAAGACCGCCGATCTCGGTCTGCGCGCCAAGACTCATCTGGAAGAGAACGGTGCGAAAAAGGTTAAATAACTTCTACTGAAGTTATTGATCTGAGGAACGAGAGGGGGCTAATGCCCCCTCTTTGCAATAAGGTTGATTAAATCTTTTAATTGAGAGGACAAAGAAAATGAAGTTGAAGGTCTCATTACTCGGCTTATCACTTTTAGCCAGCACTGGACTGAGTGTTAATGCCATCGCGGCAGATGGCGCTGAACTGTTCAAAGCTAAAACCTGCTGGTCATGTCACGGTAAAGATGCCAATACACCGATCATGCCTATGTATCCCAAGCTGGCCGGCCAGAATGCTGACTACGCCTTCAATCAGATGAAGGATATCAAGTCAGGTGCACGTAACAATGGCCAGACTGCTGCCATGAAAGGGGTTATGGGTCTGGTTTCTGAAGAGGAAATGCGCGCGATTGCCGACTGGCTGGCTACTCAATAAGCAAAAGGTAGTATCTCCGAAGCTACCCACAGAGGATATAGTTGATGTTTATCAAAGATCGCTAATATCCTCTGTGACACACTTCCGCCCCAATACAGAACTGTATCCCTGTATCACTGATATCCCGCTGGAATTCCGGCGTTTATTTTTTTACGTAGTGCCAACCAGTAACGCTGGTTTAGGAGAGTGAAATGAAAGTTAAGTCTGCACTGAAGATCACTGCCACCGTCGTGGGCCTGGTTCTCTGCGCCAGCAGCTTTGCCGGCGAGGGC
This sequence comes from Sedimenticola sp., assembly GCA_002869585.1. Lineage (GTDB taxonomy): Bacteria > Pseudomonadota > Gammaproteobacteria > Chromatiales > Chromatiaceae > BM503. Next base: position 57,419 of record PKUO01000059.1, on the reverse strand, counting down.
GATGCCCAGGTCACGGATGTAAAGGACTGGAATCAAGAGGGTGGTGAGAAAACCGAGGCCATGCTGCTCGAGCCGGATCGTGAGCGCGGCATCGCGGTTTACGAGGTCTGCTCGGCCTGTCACCTGCTGGAGGGCTGGGGTTTGGATGACGGCACCTTTCCACAGTTGGCCGGCCAGCATCGAAATGTACTGATCAAGCAGTTGGCGGATATCCGTGCCAAGAACCGCGACAACCCGACCATGTATCCCTTTGCGCTGGACGAGCAGATCATGGCGGTAGCCGGTTTCCACGAGGGTGAGATCAATCCCGCCCAGCTGATCGCAGACGTCACCGACTACATCTCCAAGCTTCCTATGAATCCGGAGCCGGGTCAGGGTCCCTGGGACGAGGGGACACCGGAGTTTGAGCAGGGCAAAAAGCTCTACGCGGACAACTGTACCCAGTGCCACGGCGATGACGGCGAGGGCAGTAATGACAAGTTCTACCCGCGCATCAATGGTCAGCATTACAACTACATGCTGCGCCAGTTCGAGTGGATACGTGACGGTAAACGTCGTAATGCCAATCCAGATATGGTGAAGCAGATCAAGGGTTTCAGCGACAAGGACATGCAGATGGTGATCAACTACACCTCACGTCACATGCCCCGGAAAGAGCTGCTAGCGCCTTCCAAAGACTATCAGAACCCGGATTACGATTGATCAGAGAGTGTGTGGTGACTTAAATCACTGTTACTTTCGAAAACAGAAGGTAATGGGTTGTTAATTATCAATGCAATACATGCCTTCCAGTCTTTATTATTCTCGATGTTAAGGGTGACCCAATAGGTGGGTCACCCGCTTATTAATGGTTTTTACCAATGAATGCAGTGAATCAATCCAAGCAGACTCTCGTTGTCGGGTTACTTTCTCTGATTGCCGTTGGGCTGTTTGCGGTAATCTTCTATTCACCCATTTGGTGGGTTTCCTTAACCGCACCTAACTATCCGGAAGAGGCATTCCCGGATGGTGTACGTATTCATTTTCATATGAATGGCGTATTCAATGGCTGTAAAAAGGTCGAGAAGGAAGAGATTTTCGAGGACGAGGCACTGGATTGCGTGCATGAGATGGACACCATCAACCACTACGTGGGCATGTATCCGATCGCCGCGGGTGGCCCGGTGGAGCGTGGCTTTGGCCAGTTTCTCATGATTATGCTGGGCATCATGCTGATTGGCTTCATGTGCACCAAACCCAAGGTTCGCGTGGGTATTCTGGGCGTTGGCTTTGCCGGTCTGATTGGCTGGATGTATCTAACCATGTACAGCGAAGGTGGGTTCAATCTGCAAAACGAAGGTTATGTGGAGGCGTTGATCACCTCACTTGACCAGGAGGCTACAGGTGATAAGGCGGCTGAGCCGACCGAATCGGTCAACCCGATCGTAGCGCGCCTGCGTAAATCCCTGGAAGATTCCGGTGTGGTTGTAGAGAGCACGGCCCCAAAGACTTCCGAGAAAGCCGAAACCTCGGTAAAACAGAATCTGATCGAGCAGTTGAAAGCCACCTATGACAAAGACTTCCAGAAGGGTCGGGTCAAAGAGGCATGGGATGGCAGTAGCTTCCAGGTCATGGCATGGCACTATGGCAAGAGCCTGGGCCGTTATTTCAACAATCAGGAAGAGATTGTGCCGATGGTGGCCAATCTTAAAATCGCCTTAAATGTAGTTTTTGTCGGGTTGATTATTGCCATGGTGCTGCTAGTCTACGGGGCACGCAAAAATGGCGGGATCTTTTATTGGCTGCTGGTGCTTGTGCCACTGGGATTGCCGCTGTTTTTTATAATCGATTACTCGGCCTGGCTCTGGTGGTATGGCCATACCTTGAACGATATGGGCGCCTTTTCGGTCAAACCGTTCATGCCCACGGTCTTTGGTCAGGGTAAAGTGGCCCAGTTTACCACCCATTCATACCCTTATATCGGGTTCGGCATAATGATGATCTCTTCCCTGGTTCTGGCCGTAGCTGCACTGGTCAGGTGGAAACAGTTCAAGTCATCAAGTGCCGCTTAGTATGGATGTCCGCCAATACTGTTTGATGAGGCAATCTGGAGATCTTTTGTGGGTTTCAATTTTAAATACTGGATTCACCGCGAAAGCAGATCTCCGATTCAAGTAACTCTGCTCACTTTATTATGTGTATTGGTTGGCATGTTTATTCTCCCTCTTCAGTCAGTGGCTGAAGAGGGAGAACTTATCCCGTTCCAACAACTTGTCGATGCAGCAGAGCCCAACAGCACCCTGATACCCCCTCCCGGCACCTATGCCGGACCGGTGATTGTCGATAAACCCATGGTTATCGATGGACAGAATAAAGTGACAATCGATTCTGGTGGCAAGGGATCGGTATTCATACTCGATACTGACGGCGCCACGCTGAAGAATTTGCACCTGACCAACTCTGGCGAATCCCATAACGATATTGATTCGGGTGTGCAGGTTCGGGGTAATTTCAATGTCATCCGCGACAACGTCATCGACAACTCCTTGTTCGGTATTGATCTGCAGCAGTCGGAGAACAATATTGTCCGGGGTAACCGGATTTCATCGAAAGACTTTGACCTGGGTGTCAGGGGTGATGCAATCAGGCTTTGGTATTCGTTTAATAACAAGATCACCGATAATATCATCCGGAACTCCAGGGATATGGTGGTCTGGTATTCGCGGGATAATCTGATTGCGCGTAATGACGCCAGGGGCGGGCGTTATTCGCTGCATTTCATGTACTCGCAATACAACGAGGTTATCGGTAATCACTACGAAGACAACTCGGTGGGAATCTTCGTCATGTACAGCGATGGTGTGGTCCTCAAAGATAACTATATCGCTCACGCCATAGGCGCCACCGGGATGGGCATTGGATTCAAAGAGACCTCAGATGTGGTGGTCACGGGTAACAAGGTGCTCTATTGCGCCACCGGCCTCTATCTTGACGTGTCGCCTTTTCAGCCGGATACAACCAATAGAATCACCGATAATCTGATTGCCTACAGCGGTGTGGGAGTTCTGTTTCTCAACGACTGGATTGGCAATGTTTTTCAGGGTAATGCCTTTAAAGGCAACATTACCCAAGTGGTTGTCAGTGGCGGTAAGACTGCAAATCGAAACACCTGGGAAGGCAATTACTGGGACGATTTTGAAGGTTTTGACCAGGATGCCGATATGGTCGGCGATAATCCTTACGAACTCTATAGCTACGCGGATCGTCTGTGGATGGATGTTCCCTCGGCACGTTTCTTCAAGGGTTCTCCAGTTATGGAAGTGCTTGATTTTCTGGAAAGACTGGCGCCGTTTTCCGATCCGAACATGCTGGTACGTGATAAAAAACCATTAATGGTTGCAACTGTCTCAAGGGATTTTGCAGGGGCAGATAAAACAAAAACAGAGGGAAGTGATATAGGGGAGCAATCCCAACCTGACCAGTCAGGCAGCGAAGGGGCAGGTTCTTTCGATGCTCTAAAGGCATTGCGGGAATCCCTGCAGAATTGATTGGCAGGATATAGCAAAAGGTAACCAAGCAAATGAACGACAAAGTTGTCGGCAAGGCGAAGAAGATAAAACCGGCGGGCCGCAGGCGCGAGCAGGAACGCAGAGAGTTCCTCCGCACCGCTGTGCTGGCGGCCGGTGTTACCGGTTTTTCTCTGCTCGGTCTGATCCCGGCGGCACGGGGTGATGTATTGCGTTTGCGTCCACCCGGCGCCCTGAAAACACCCAATGATGAGCAGGAGTATCTAGCCTCTTGTATCAAATGTGGTCAATGCGTCCAGGTTTGTCCGGTAGAGGCGATCATTCTCGATGATCTGCAGAGCGGTGTTGGCGTGGGCACGCCCTACATCAATGCACGCGACCAGGCCTGCGATTTCTCCTGTGATGGTCTTCAGTGTGTACTGGCCTGTCCCACCGGCGCTCTGACCCATGATTTGAACTACCCTGCAGAGTCCCGTATGGGGTTTGCAGAGCTGTCGCGTCCGAAAGCCTGCCTGGCGATACAGGGCAAAGGTTTCAAGGGGCTGGCCAGGGGTGCAGACTACAAAGGTAAGCTCCGGTATGACGAAATCGATCGCTGGAATCCGATCCAGGTCGCCGATCATCCCTATGATCTGGAACTCTGTGACCTCTGTGTCAGGCAGTGTCCGATTGAGATCCGTATTTCTCAGTGTGCCGAAGGCAAGCCGCCATCCGGCGACCAGAATCAGTGTCCCCCGCAACACGCTATCGCCCTGGAGCCGGTCGATGGAGCGACCAATGGCGCGATGGTTCCGGTGATAAAGGAAGGCTGCGTCGGTTGTGGTGTTTGTGAAATGGTCTGTCCACCTGAGCCGCCGGCCATCGTCATCAACATCGAAAAGTTTACGGATATGGCGTGAGGTATCTATGAGCTACATCACTGAGTCCCTGAAACAGCTGTTTGGCGCTGCACCCACCCGGCCCAGCAAAGAGCAGATGTCTGTTGAAGTTAAAGAGATACATCTGTACAAGAAAGAAAACCCCTTTACCAAGGCGGACTTTCAACAACTGCAGGAAGAGCATGGTCCCGCTTCGACCAAGTGGCGAAATCGTCGTTGGGCGACCTTGATTTTCATTAACCTGCTGTTTGTCGTCTCCTATTATTTTGATGTGCAGATTCTGGAAGGCGCGTTGACGGCCTCCCGGTTTGTCGGTTTTCACATGGCCGATCTCAATTCGGCGCTACAGGTTACACTGGCCTTCAAGCATATGGTGCTCAACCTGGTGATCGGCACGGTTACCGTGTTCATCATCTGGATACTCCTCGGCGGGCGAACCTTTTGCTCCTGGGTATGCCCTTATCACCTGTTGTCGGAGTGGGCGGAATCCCTGCACCTTTATCTGGTGAAGAAAAACTGGGTCAAGAACCGCACTTTCGACCGCCGCGTGCGCACGGTTTTTTATGTCCTGTTTGCACTCATGGCGCTGATTTCCGGTTATACCGTGTTTGAAACCATTTCGGTGACCGGCATCGTCAGTCGGGCACTGATCTATGGTCCCGGTATTGCGCTGATCTGGGTAGGACTGGTGCTGCTGTTCGAGGTGTTCTATTCCCGCCGCGCCTGGTGTCGTTATGTCTGTCCCATCGGTATCACCTACGGGGTGGTTGGGGCAATCTCGCCGCTGCGGGTCAAATATAACGTCAAGGATTGTCATCACGAAGGTGATTGCCGTAGTGTCTGTCTGGTCCCCCATGTGCTCGATATGACCATCAAGGGGCGTGCCTCGGATGTCAACGTCGATGTCAGTGCCGATTGCACCCGGTGTGGCATGTGCGTGGATGTCTGCCCGACCAATAGTTTGAATTTCGAAATGAAGGGGATTGGCAAGCATCTTTGAGGGTGTGCTTTGCTCCACCACAAAGTAGAATACCTGTCATTGTCACTAAGGATCAGCCCGGAAAAACCGGGCTGATCCTTGTGCGTGTGTCTATCTGGTTTAAGGTTTCTGAATGATTGAGTTTCAGGGTGTTGTCAAAAAATTCCGTCGCAATGAAGTGCTCAAGGGTATCGATCTGGATATCGCCAGAGGGCACCGTGTGGCCTTGGTTGGCTCCAACGGGGCCGGTAAAACCACTTTAATCAGATGCCTGCTGGGTGAATACACCTACGATGGGCGCGTCACAATCGATAGTCTGGAACCGCGGGCCAATCGTCAGGCTGTGCTTTCCAAGGTGGGTTTCGTGCCGCAATTGCCGCCACCGCTGAAAATGCCGGTGGGCCAGTTGATCCGCTTTGCCGCCACGGTTTGTGATACCGACCCGGAGCGCATGATTGATGTCGCTACCAAACTGGGGCTGGATATTGGCCGTTTCATGAAGCAGCCGTTCGTTAAGCTCTCCGGCGGGCAAAAGCAGAAGTTGCTGATTGCAGTAGCCCTGGGCCGAGACAGTGAATTATTGGTGCTGGACGAACCCGCGGCCAACCTGGACCCCGAGGCGCGCCATATCTTCTTTGGGTTGCTGGCCGAGAAAAAGCATCAGGCGGCGATGATTATCTCCAGCCATCGTCTGGATGAAGTGGTGGCGCTGGTAAACCGGGTGGTCGAGATGGATCAGGGCAAGATCGTGCTCGATGACCGGGTCGCTGATCTGGTCGAGATGGCCAGCAAGCTGAAATGCAGGGTCGGGCTTATCCGCAAAGAGGATGCCTTCGCGAAAACAATCCGGGAGTGGGGATTTGTCGGGTCGGACGGCGATCGGACCTGGCAGGGAGAGATCGCCGGACCTGACCGTTTGCGCTTTCTTGGCGTTCTGTCCCGTTATGCCGCGCTGCTTGCCAACATCCAGTTGTCGGAAACAGGGGAATAGCCGTGCCAGAGGGGTTTATCGCCATACGCCGGCTCAAGCCCGTTTCGATCCTGCTGCTTGTTATGCTGTCTGCTTTTCTGGGTGCCTGTTCAGGTCCTCCGGAAAATGGCCCGCTGGAGGTGAAATGGGATCGCGATGCCTGCGAGCGCTGTCGAATGGTGTTGAGTGATCGCAATCACTCGGCCCAGGTTCGTTATCAACCAGAAGACAAGAAACGCTCCCAGGTTCTGATGTTCGATGATATTGGCTGTGCCCTGTTGTGGCTGGAAGACAAGCCTTGGCGGGATGATCCGAAAACGGAAATCTGGGTGAACGATCACCGTACCGGAAAATGGATTGACGCCAGAACGGCAACCTATGTACAGGGCCAGATCACACCCATGGAGTATGGTCTGGGCGCACAGTCAGAGGCTGCCGCCGATGGTCTGGACTTCGCGGCAGCCAAGCAACACATTTTTGATATCGAAGAGCGATTCAATGCGCACTCCACCCACCTGGTGGACAAGCTCAGGGAACAGGCGGAACAACGCAGGGAAATCAACCAGTCTGAAAACAAGGGTCAAAACGAACAATGAGATATCTTTGGCTGACCGCATTGACGGATATTGTGGAATCACTCAGGGCGCGCTGGTTTCTGATCTATACCCTGGTGTTTGGTGGACTGGTCGTGGTGCTGTTCGCCTATGGCCTGGCCGAGTCAAGAATCATGGGCTTTACCGGGCTGTCCAGGTTGCTGCTGACCTATATCCAGCTCGCCATGGCCATCCTGCCGGTGTTTGTGCTGATCACCACGGTACGCTCGGTGGCGGGTGACCGGGAGGCCGGAGTCTTTGAATATCTGCTCTCCTTGCCGATTCCCCTGTCGGCCTGGTTCTGGGGCAAGATCTTCGGACGCTTTTTCGTGGTTTTCATGCCGGTTTTTCTTGCTCTGGTAGGCGCTACCATCTGGGGCCTGATCAAAGGGGGCGAAATTCCCTGGGATCTGCTGATCTACTATTCTGCGTTGCTGATGGCTCTGGCCTGGTGTTTTCTCGGTATCGGCATGCTTATCTCCACCCTGGCGAGAAGCTCGGATGTGGCCCAGGGCGCTGCTTTTGTGGTCTGGCTGACCCTGCTGTTGTTTCTCGATCTGATTCTGCTCGGCGTACTTATTCAGGAGCATCTGCCCGCAGAGACCGCGGTGATGATTGCGCTGATCAACCCGATGCAGGTGTTCCGCACCGCCACCATGATGTTGTTTGATCCGCAACTGGTATTGCTTGGCCCCTCGGCCTACGTGATTCTGGATACCTTTGGACAGGCCGGTTATATCACCTATGCGTTGATCTATCCGATTGTTGTCGGTGTGATCTGTGCCTCGGTAGGGTATTTTCTGTTTCGCCGCAGTGATTTGCCCTAGTGGCTGATGCCTACCGGCGCCCATGAATAGCGACGAAATCAAGCGACAGGCTGTTCTCTGGTTCATGGCGATTCGGCCGCGAACCCTTGCGTTGTCTTTTTCTCCCGTTGTGCTGGGTACAGTTCTGGCCTTGGTCGAGAAACCGGAATCGGCCAACTGGTTGCTGCCAGGGCTGGTGATTCTCGCTGCAGTGGCGATACAGGCAGGTACCAATCTGTTCAATGATTCAGCAGACTATATCAACGGTACCGATGATCAGCAGAGAATCGGCCCGGAGCGTATTACGGCAACAGGCCAGGCCACGCCTGCCGAGGTGACCAGGGCAGGGTATCTGATGTTCTTGCTGGCCGGAATGATCGGTATTTATCTGGTCTGGGTGGGCGGATTGCCGATACTGCTGCTGGGGATTCTGTCGCTTACCGCCGGGTTTGCCTATTCTCACGGTCCCTGGCCCATTTCAAGAACCCCCCTGGGTGAATTGTTCGTCATTCTGTTTTTCGGCATTGCCGCAGTTGCAGGTACCTATTATCTCCATACCCGGAATTTCAATCCCGGACTGCTGTTGTGGGGCGTGGCAATCGGCCTTCCGGCCGCGGCCGTTCTGCTGGTGAACAATACCCGCGATGTTGAGGGCGATACCCGCGCCGGCCGTCGAACTTTAGCCATATTGCTTGATCTAACGCATGTGCGCGTGGTTTACGCACTGTTTATGTTACTGCCCTTTGTGCTGATAGTGTTGGCCAGTACGCTGGCTTCTTATCCTCTGGGGTCATTGCTTGGGCTGGTCACTCTTCCCTGGTTTATGGGCAATGCACTGCTGTTCTGGCGAACAATGCCTGGACCTGAAATGAACAGGCTGTTGGTGAGAACAGTGCGGGCGCAGTTGCTGCTTACTTTGGCTCTTTCTGTCGGGCTGTATCTGTCATTGCTGTGATGCAGGGTATTGCTATCCCGATTTGATATTGGGCAGTTACAGGCTGTCTGCAGTCATATAATCTTCGTGCCGAATTGATGAGATCAGGTTGAATTTGATGATTAAGCATGGTTTGAGAATCTGGATATTTGCCCTGTCAGTTGCCACATCGCATCTGGCTTACGCGATCAGTGATGAACAGTACAACTCCATTGTCGCCCTTGGCGAACTCAATGGAATAGCGCTGCATTGCCAGTTTCTGGATGAAACCCGGCGCATGAAAGGCTCGTTGATCAATGCGTTGCCAAAGCGCAGACAGTTGGGCGAGGCCTTCGATATCGCAACCAATGACTCATATTTGAAGTTCATCGCCGAGCAGTCAGAATGCCCTGCCGCAGAGACGTTTACTGCGCAGGTCGATCAGGCAATCAAAGTGTTGCAACAGGTCTTTCGCTAAGACCGCAGGCAAACGGGATTTGAAATGAAAACAGTTACACGCGTTGCGTTCTGCATCTTTGCCCTGATTTTGCTGGCAGGGTCATCTGTTGCCTGGTCGAAAGATCAGTTTCGGGTCGTTGCCAGCATCAAGCCGATCCATTCCCTGGTAGCGGGATTGATGGAGGGATTGGATGGCCTGCAACTGATCGTGCCTCAGGGCAGGATTCCGTTCGACTATCAGTTGACCGAAGCACAACTGGCCGATCTCCAGCAGGCCGACCTGGTGTTTTGGGCGGGTCCTGAACTGGAAGGTTTTCTGATCGAGCCGCTCAGCCGGCTGGGGAGTGACACCACGGTTGAGACGCTGCTGGATAGCATGGAGTTGAAAATACTCCCGGCGCGCTGGAGCGAGGAGGAGCGTGATCCGTTTTTCTGGCTGGATACACGCAATGCCATCATTCTGGTGGATGAAATAGCCAAGCGGTTAATGGCGGACGATCCGGCCCATGCGCATCTCTACTCCCGGAACAGGAAAAAGCTGCTGGGCCGGGTGGCTGAACTGGACCGCCGCTTCGAGTATGGCTATCGCGGTTTCAAGGGCGGTGTCGGACTGGCCTATTTTGATACCCTGCAGTATTTCGAGCAGGCCTATGCCCTGAAGGTGGGCAATACCGTCACATCCCTGCAGCATCCCGGCGTATCCGGTACAGCTTTGCTGACCAACCGGGCAAAACTCAACAACGGGGAGTTTGCCTGCCTGTTGCTGGAACGAGAGGTGGAGGCCAAGGAACTGCCCCTGCTGCTGAGCGCTGACAGCAATGTCCCGAGCGCAGAACTGGATACCTTTGGCACCCAGTTCACGCCCGGTACAGAACTCTATTTCGAGTTGATGGAATACAACACCAACACCATTAAAGGGTGTCTGAATTCCCAGGCCAACACGAAAAAAAAACATGCCGTATTGGAAGATGACGAACTCTACCCCGCGTATGCGCCTATCGAGGGCAAGTTTTTACTCGTTGACCACAACAGCAAGCTGGTCACGGAGAAGGATCTGCTGGGTAAATATCAGCTGATCTATTTTGGTTATACGTATTGTCCCGATGTCTGTCCGACATCCCTGCAGGTCATGTCGGCTGCGCTGCAGAAGATGGGCGAACGGGCGTCGCTCATACAACCCTATTTCATATCGGTTGACCCGGAACGCGACACACTGGAAGTGATTAACCAGTACGTGAGCTATTTTGGCAATAACCTGATCGGCCTGACCGGAACCCCCAGTATGATTCAGCGGGTCACCGAGCAGTACCGGGTACGCTATGAGAAGGTGCTGGAAGAGGGACGTGATCCGGACGAGTATCTGATGGATCATACGGCGAGTTTCTATCTGGTTGCGCCCGATGGAACCTTCATCACCAAGCTGGCATACGGCCTGACTGCCGACCAGGTAGTGGAAAAACTCAACGAATATCTGCCGGCAAAATAGATAAACCGCGTTCTGCCCAGTTATTTGGGCAGGATGATCGGCGGGTCGGACTGCATGTCGACATGTATCGCAATATCGAACACAGTGGATAGGGTTGCCTCGGTAAGAACCGCCGATGCGCTTCCCTGTGACTGAATTCGACCTTGATGCAACAGACAGAGACTGTCGCAATAACGCGCGGCCAGACTGAGATCATGGATGGCAATGATCACGCCGTGACCCTGATGGGCGTAGGCCCTAAGGACATCCATCACCGTACACTGGTAATGAAGATCCAGGCTGGCAATCGGTTCATCCACCAGCAGTAATCGAGGTTGTCCCGCCAGCACTCGGGCCAGCCAGACACGCGCCCGCTCACCACCGGAGAGCTGGTCGATTTTCCGCCCGCTGAGATCGCTGACGCCGGCCTGCTCCATGGCGAGTCGGATAGCAGCCATGTCGTTGTCATTCCAGGGCAGTCTACCCAGTGCAACCACGTCGTCGACACTCAATGACCAGGCACTTTGGGTCGCCTGGGGTAACAGGCCAATTCTCTGCGCCCTTATTCTCGGCGGTATATCCTTCAACAACTGTTCGTCGAGAATAATTTCCCCTTGCGCCTCGGTAATGCCCGCCAGGCTGTTGAGAAGGGTGGATTTTCCCGAGCCGTTGGGACCGATCAACCCGAGTATTTCACCTTGTTCCAGGGCGAACGAGATATCGGCGATACGGTTCTCGACATGCAGATTTCTGACCTCTATCAGAGCCATCGCTTGCGATCCCTCCACACCAGCCAGATAAACACCGGGGCGCCGATCAGTGAGGTCAACACGCCGAGTTTCAGTTCCCGCCCGGGGGGGAGCATGCGCACTGCAATGTCTGCCAGACATACCAGGAAAGCGCCTGCCAGGGCCGAGGGAATCAGCAGACGGTCGGGACGATGGCCAACCAGTGGCCGCATCAGATGGGGCACGAGCAGTCCCACGAAGCCGATATTTCCCGCTACCGATACCGCCGAACCGACCAGGAGTGCCGCGCCCAGTACTATGATACGGCTGCCTTTGCCAACCGCCAGCCCCATGCTTTCTGCTACCTGCTCACCGAGGCTCAGGCCAGCGAGCAAACGTCGCTGTTGCCAGATCAGTGCAGCACCGATGATCAGCGCGGGTAGCAAAATGGTCAGGCTATCCAGTCCACGGTCAGCAACGGAACCCAATAGCCAGAAGACCAGTTCCTGCATTGCGTAGGGGTTGGGCGCAAAATTAAGGACCATGGCCAGCGCCGCGCTGGTCAGGGTGGAAATGGCGAGTCCCGCCATAATGACCAGAGAGGGTCTCGCCGAACCGGCCAGGCCAAGCATCAGGAGTAGGGCAATGCCGGCCCCCAACAGGCCTGCGAACGCGGTGGCCAGGCCGCCCGAGCTGGAAAATAGGCCGAAATAAAAAATGGTGGCGGCTCCCAGCGCCGCGCCCTGGCTGGCCCCCACTAAGCTCGGGTCGGCCAGCGGGTTGCGCAACAGTCCCTGCAGGGCCGCACCGCTCATTCCCAAGGCTGCGCCGACTGCCACTGCCAGCAGGGTTCTTGGCAGACGGATATCGCCGATAATTATGGCGGCACGGTTGCTCGTTCCCTGTAGCCAGTCGTACAGCCCTGTGAACACCTCTACCTGCGCCGAACCGACATGCAGGGATATCAGCATCACCGCAAGCAGACACAGGATCAGTCCAGGGGTAATCAGTCTGCTCATTGGTGCAACTGCCTGACCAGTTCTCGGCTCCAGGGGCCCGGACACTGCCAGCGCCAGGAATCGCTGGTGATCCAGCGATCACCGGGTATCAGTTGTTTCAAGGCAGGATGCTGGGCAAACCGATTGGCCAGGGCCTCGCTCCGGGGGGCCGCCGAGAGTATCGCATCGGGTGGGTTATCGATAAGCTGTTCCATGTCCAGGTTTAGGTGGCCGGTATCCTGTAGATAGTTCTCCCAGCCGGCGTGTGCAATGATGTCCTGCTCGAAGGTCTGCCGGCCTGTGCCGATACCATTGGCGCCGAGCAGCAGCAGACGTTTTCCGGTAGCTGGGTAATTGTCGGCCATTATCTCCTGACTACTGCTGTCGGGTGTCATGTCCAGCAACCGAAGAAACCGCTGTTCATAATCGGCGATCTCGGCAAGATTTTCCGGCAAGGGTAGGATCTCGACCCGGACGCCCAAGGCTTTGAGGCGTTGACGCAATAACAGGGCATTGTACTGGCCGGTAAGCACCAGGTCAGGATCGAGCTCGAGAATCTGCTCAAGTGTGCCATTGTGCCTGGGCCACGCCGGGTCGAGCCAGTCCACCGGGTATTGATCGACATAGGGCGACAGCCCCACCACCTGTGACCGATCTGCATGCCTTGCCAGCATCCAGTCGGTGCACAGGTCGAGGGATAAAACCCGGATCCCCGGATCAGAAGCGCCAATCGAGGGTAAGCATGCCAGTACGGCCACGAGTGCCGTAACTATAGATCTCTTCATACTGTTTATCAGCGAGGTTTTCAATGCGTCCGGAAAGGGTAAGATTGTCAGCCAGTTCATGGCTGGCGCCCAGGTTGATCAGCCAATAGCCTTTTAAGCGGACATCTTCCGATGTGGAGAAATTCACGTCGCGTCGCTCTCCACGATAGAGTGCCTGTGCCCAAACCCTTCCGCTGGTCAGATAATAGCTGGCGAGCAGATGACCGGACCACTTTGGAACCCTGATCCGCTCCAGGGTGATGCCGTCCTTGGTCTCTGTCGCCTTGACCCTGGATAGCGCCGCGTCCAGCTGGAATTCGTCCCGGGAGAGACCGAAGGCCAGCTCTGCACCCTTGCTCTCGGCGCTGTCCACGTTCTGGTTGATCCCGGTGGGGTAGACCCCGGCGTAGCGAATCAGGTTGTCCGTATCCTGGGTGAACAGGGTAAGGCTGGCATGATAGTCGTCGCTGCGGTATTCCAGGCCCAATTCACTGCTGGTTGATTCTTCCGGGTTTAATTCAGGGTTACCGCCGAAGCTGGTGTCATACAGTTACTGGAGACTTGGGGCTTTGAACCCGGTGCTGTGGGAGGCTCGCAGTCTGAACCGATCATTGACAGGATAGCTTGCTGTCAGACGGTAGGTGTTTTGTGTGCCGAAAGTGTCATGCTTGTCCCAGCGTGATCCCAATGAGAGATCCAGGTCGCCAACGGCGGTCAGCCATTGCAGATAGGCGCCTTTTTGTTCCACCGAGCGGTTAAACACCGAGTAACTGGTGGCCAGCAAATCCTCCTCGAAGCGCTCAGCGCCGAACTGCAGGCTGTTCGCCTCGTTTAGTTTGAAACTTCCCTGATACTCAATGGCATTCCGGTCGGTTTTTGTCTCGTAGGTGGAGCCGGAGCCGAAAAATACTGTGTAGAGTTCCAGGTCATTTTCGATTTTCGAGAGTTGCAGCTGGTTGGTCATGCGTCCGTCGAACAGGGGGACAGCCATTACCAGGGCAAGGGATCGGGTGTTCCCCCATTGGCGATTCGACTCTTCATCAACCGCCAGTCCGCTGACAAAATCATCGCTGTCGAAATCATAGCGTGAGTCAGTTTGATTGAAGACCAGCCAGGTCTGAAAACTGTCTTGGTCATAACCGGCTTTGATATTGAGTGACTTGGACTGGTAGTCATCCTTTTCAAAATTGCCGTTTGCCTCGCTGGCGGCTGAAATGCCATCGGTAAGGTATTTGCTGGTGGTCAAACTATAGTGCCAACCCTGTTGCCCGCCTCTGATCTGGGCGGAACCGGAGCGTGTCTTCTGTGAACCGATTCCAACGCGCACCAGACCCTCGAAGCCCTCGTGGCCTTTGCGGGTGGTGATGCTGATCACGCCGGCGATGGCGTCACTGCCATACAATGTGCTTTGCGGTCCGAGAAGCACCTCAATCTTTTCGACGCTCTCCAGGTTCATGTTGGCAAGGTCATATTCTCCGGTCGACGCATTGCTGACACGCATGCCGTCTATCAGTATCAATGCATGGTTGGCTTCATTACCTCTGACCCGAACCTGTGTCATGCTGCCACGGGGGCCTTGGCTGCTGACGATCAGGGAAGGGACTTCAAGCAGGGCATCGGCGACAAATTCAACCCCCCTTTCTCGTAGTTCATCAGACGAGAGTACCGCTACAGATGATCCGATCCGGTGGATAGGTTGCTCGATTCTCGAAGCGGAGAAGACCACATCCGGCAGTTCCTCGGTGGCTGCAACAGCTATCTGGAATGGTGAGAGAAAGAGTAGTGAGGTAAGGGCTGTTTGAATAAATATCGAACGCCGAAAGGGTCGTTCTGTACATGGCCTGTGCATATCAATACCTGGCTAAACGCGCACCCGCGTTGTTTAGGATGAATGTCAGGGCAGATGGAGAGGTGGGAGTGAACAGGCAGGGCTGAATAACGCCAAGGATATGCTCACCGGTGAAAGCCCTCCGCAACACCCTGGTTGATACCCAAGGCCGGTCTCCGGACTCGCAAGGTGGGATGTATCCCGTGATGCAGCGCCTTCCCATGCATGAGCACAGTGGCATATTACCGACATCTTCCTTGCCTACCGTTGCGGGGGCAGTGTCGGAATGGCTCCTTCCGGAGGGCACCGACTTCCCGTTTCATTCGCAAATATCTGCGAAAACCTTAAGCGACCTGCAGTTTATAAGCTGATTCGTAGGTTAGCAAGCCAGTTTTGGAATTATATGGTTGAGAGGGGGTACGCAGGGGTGCGTGGCAGAGTCGTTGGCATGGTCAACTGCCAAGAAAAAGCCTGAATACGCGGTGTATTCAGGCTGAATTCAAAACTATTGATTATTCGCTTTTGGGCGCTTCTGCGTCAGCAGCGGGAGCCTCTGATTCGCCTGCAGCGGGTGCAGACAGGCTATCAATACACTCTTTCAGATAGGTTTCCATTTCTGATTCCAGAACACCGTCTTCCTTGGCGTAGCTTTTGCATTGCTCTTCTACGTCCATCGCGTTTTCATTCGCCATGGTGAAAACAGGTAGGCCAGCGATAAGGCCTGCAATTGCCAGAGCAGCAATTCTTATCATTGCAATTTCCTCAATGAGATAATCGATGGTTCACTTGTCCACAGGGTCTGCTTTGTAAGCTGTTGATTAGCCGTCTACAAATGGCTAATCCCTGGGTGGGCAAGATCGGGCGGATTTATAGGTCATGCAGTGATTGTTGTACATCAATTGTTTTTTGTGTTGAGGATTTGAGGGATAAATCGTTGCTTTTTTCTGAATATTGGACTGAAATTAGAGAACGCACCGGTATTTACCTGAGTGAATAATGTGCGTTTCGTCAAAAATATTTCATGAAAATGATAAAAATATTTGATTTTCATTTTATGATTTAAGGCTTATAAATCACCCATTTTCATTGGCTCCATCGTATGCAAAGGGAGATAGATTTTGAATAGCAGAGAAAAAAACGATTTTGATGATGATGACGAGGACTGGGGCTCCTTATTACATCACAGAAATCGGCCTCAAAAGAAAGAAAGAGGTGAACGCCGGGAGTTTTTACAACGGGATTCCGAATCGGGCGATTCCAAGAAGAAACGCAAAGGTAAGCGTATCAATACCGATCAACTCTAGATTCATTGTTTCTGATTCGAGCAGCTTTGCGCCTTGGAAAGGCGATATGCGCTGACTCATGTCTACTGCTTGCAGGCTTGGGTCAGTACTGACTTTGGCGGTACAGGGTAGAACCTAATAATGTGAGTGGGCCGTCAATCTGAGGCAGTGATACATAACATAAAAAAACCGTGCCTGTTGTTTAGCAGGCACGGTTTAAAAACTACTTCGAAAATGACAGGGACCTAATACAGATCCTGCCATTCTATGTCATCGCTGTACTCTTTGAGTCGCCGCAATTCCATGAGTTGTTCGATTTTCCTGCGGGCTTCAAGGTTGTAGTTCTTTTTCGTTTTCAAGCTGTGATCGATCTCCTCCAGATTCTCTGTATCCAGTTCTTCGCTATCTTCAGCATCATCGTCATCATCACTATCGAAGAGTGTATCGTTACTCATAAACTACCTCATCTGGAAATACGCATTTATTACCTCGCTTTGGACGTTTTTTGAATCAAAAAAAAATGATTGTCTTGGCAAATAATGTTTATCGAAAATGGATGAAGTGAAGTAAGATTGATGGAATCAACGGTCAAGATGGCAGATAACCTAGCCACAGTCTGATAGTCATGATCTTTGCAAAATGCCTTGATCATAATTAAAACCTATTATTTCATGAAGCAGTTTCAATATGGATATCTCCTTACTCAAAACATTCCTGGAAGTCGCCAGAACAAGACATTTTGGGCGGGCATCCGATACCCTGTTCATCACACAGTCGGCCGTCAGTGCGAGAATCAAGTTGCTGGAAGAGATTTTGGGCGTTGAGCTGTTTATTCGTAAGCGCAATGATATTCAACTGACACCGGCGGGCTATCGCCTGCATCAGCATGCTGAACATATCGTCAAGGGCTGGGAACGGGCGCGGCGCGCGATTGCTCTGGATGCCGGGCATTCGGTTTCCCTCACCGTCGGGTGTGTCCATGATTTCTGGAAAATTTTCGTACAACAATGGTCGAGCAGTCTTCGGAAACTGGATGCTGATATCGCGCTACAGATCGAGATGCATTCGACGACGACGCTGATCGAGCGTTTGACGCTTGGCATACTTGATCTTGCCTTCATGTTTGACCCGCCGCAAACACCGGATCTCGAACTCAAGAAGGTTGCCGATGTTCCCTTGATACTGGTTTCAACCGATCCGGACCAGACAAGTGCTCAGGTGATGTCCCAAAATTATGTGATGGTCGATTGGGGGAGCGCTTTCAATGCCGTTCATGACGAGCATTTTCCGGACCTTCAGCCGCCGATGTTGCGCACCAATACCGGTGATATTGCTCTGGGTCTGATTGAGGATGCAGGGGGAGGGGCCTATTTACCGGAGGCGTTGGTTAGGCAACGAATCGCTGAAGGACGCTTGTTTCATGTTGAGCAGTCACCCGTTATCAAACGTCTTGGTTATGTTGTCTATCGACCAGAAAATCTGAGCCGGCAATCTGTGCGCAAGGCCCTGGAATTTATTTCAGATGATTGATTATTTTGTTGCTTCAACCCCCCTCATAACGAACAATAAACGCATCAAACAGGCTGGTGATGTATGACTGATGATAATAAACCGGTGGTTCATCAGTGCAGGGAAAATGCACGAATTATTGTCGGTTGGCGTGAATGGGTGTGTTTGCCTGAACTGGGGATTCATCACATCAAAGCGAAGGTCGATACCGGTGCTCGTACCTCGGCTCTGCACGCTTTTTCTGTTGAGCCATACTTAGACAAGGGTTCAAGGAAGGTGCGTTTCGGGATTAACCCTTATCAGAAACGCAGTGATGTGGAGATTTTCTGCACTGCTGATGTGGTTGATGAGCGCATGGTTTCAGACTCGGGCGGGCACAGGGAGAGGCGTATCGTTATCTGTACCTTGCTACAGATCGGCGAGCAACAGCGGCAGATCGAGATTACACTGACCAACAGGGATACCATGCGTTTTCGTATGTTGCTGGGCCGTACCGGGATGGGTAGCCGTTTCTTAGTGGAACCCGATAAATCGTATCTACTGGGAAAACCAGTGATAGCAAAATCATGACACAGGATATGTTCCAATATGAAAATTGCCATTCTTTCACGAAATAAACGCCTCTACTCTACGCGTAGACTTGTTGAGGCCTGCATCGCTCGTGGTCACGAAGTCAGGGTTCTCGATGTGGTTCGTTGTTACATGAATATAAGCCAGGAGAAGCCGGAGCTTCACCTGGGGGGCGAATTGCTGGAGGGTTTTGATGCGATCATTCCACGTATTGGCGCATCGGTGACTTTTTATGGGACGGCGGTATTGCGCCAATTCGAAATGATGGGGGTGTTCCCCGCCAATGAGTCGGTGGCGATCAGCCGTTCACGGGATAAATTGCGTTCCTTGCAGTTGCTATCCAGGGTTGGGCTGGGGATGCCGAAAACCGGTTTTGCGAACTCTCCCGGTGATATTGAAGATTTGATCAAAATGGTTGGTGGTGCACCGCTGGTAATCAAGCTCCTTGAAGGTACTCAGGGCATAGGCGTGGTTCTGGCTGAAACCCGTAAGGCAGCCGAGAGCGTAATCGAGGCTTTCATGGGCATGCATACTAATATTCTGGTCCAGGAGTTTGTCAAAGAGGCAAATGGTTCGGATATTCGCTGCTTCGTGATCGGCAATCGCGTGGTTGCGGCGATGATACGGCAAGCCCCGGAGGGCGAGTTCCGCTCCAACCTGCATCGGGGTGGATCGGCGCATCTGGTGAGGATTACGCCCAAAGAACGCGCGACGGCAGTCAAGGCTGCCAAGACCATGGGTCTGAATATTGCCGGTGTGGATATCCTCAGGTCAGAGCGTGGTCCTTTGATCATGGAGGTCAATTCTTCCCCGGGGCTGGAGGGTATTGAACATGCTACGGGCAAGGATATCGCCAGCATGATCATCGAAAACATAGAAAAAAACTGCAAACCGGACAAAACACGGACTAAAGGGAAAGGGTAGATGGATAAGTTGGTTGTTGGCGAACGGTTGATCGAGCCAGGGGAGCGGGTCAATATAGATCTGCCTGTCGCACTGTTGCATACCCAGACACCACTGAACATGCCGGTGCAGATAATTCGTGGGTTGAAAGATGGGCCGAGACTGTTTGTTTCGGCAGCGATACATGGTGATGAACTCAATGGGATCGAGATCATTCGTCGACTGCATCAGAACAAGGTGCTGAAGAGGTTGCATGGCACACTGATCACCATCCCGATTGTCAATGTCTTCGGGGTGATTCATCACTCGCGCTATCTGCCGGACCGGCGGGATCTCAATCGAAGCTTTCCGGGGTCGGAGCGCGGTTCACTGGCGGGGCGTCTGGCCAATCTGTTTATGACCGAAATCGTAGACAATGCGACGCATGGCATAGATCTGCATACCGGAGCGCTGCACCGAACCAATCTGCCCCAGGTGCGCGCCAATATGGATGATCCTGAAACAAAAAAACTGGCGAAGGTTTTCGGTGCGCCGGTGATATTGAATTCGGATATCCGTGATGGATCACTCAGAGAGTGTGCTGCCGAGCGCGGCATGCCGATGCTGCTATATGAAGCCGGTGAAGCCCTGCGTTTTGATGAGTTATCCATTCGCGCCGGCGTCAAAGGCATTATCAACGTGATGCGTGAACTCGGCATGGTGCCGAAGACCCGATACACAGCCCGACACAAGATTGAGCCGTTGGTTGCACGTTCCTCTTCCTGGGTGAGAGCGACAGAAAGCGGCGTCTTCAGGGCCTTCACTGCGCTTGGCGCCAGAGTAGGCAAGGGCAGCGTGATGGGGGCGATCACATCGCCCTATGGTGACAATGAGGTGGAGGTGGTTTCCCCCGTCTCGGGCATTGTCATTGGCAAAACCAGCCTGCCTCTGATTAACGAGGGTGACGCCCTGTTTCACATTGCCCGCTTTCAAACCTCCAGGGGTGCTGCGGAAAATGTCGAAATTTTTACCGAGCATCTTTCGGACATTGAAATTGCCGAGGCGGTGGGGCAGTCGCCCATACAGTAGTCAGGGCATAAAAGCCGGTTGGCGTCGAATGAACAGACCATGAAATTGATCACAACCAAGAGACCGCTGGGTCTTCGTCTGATTATTCTTTTATTTCTGTTACTGCCCATGCTTGGCTTCGGCTTGAGACTGCCTCCGCCGTTGCTGCTGGCCACCATCCTGCTGTTTGGTCTTATCGCCTACGGGCTATACCGCTATTACAGTAATGCCTACTGGGCGGCGTTAATCCTGCTGTTGTTTGTTCTGCTGATTGGCTTTGGTGTGGCTGTGGTTACCCTCTGGATATCCCACCCGGAAGGGTATCCGGAGTCGCTGTTTTTCTTGTTGTTTTTGGCTATGTTACTGTCGGCCGTTGTGTATCTGGGTAAATCGTCGATACGCCAGCTCTTTCTGGATTAGTGGCCGTCAGACCGCTACGCCAGAGAACCAGATCATTGCCGGCAGGGTGATTATGGCTGCAATTACCTGGATGGTGATCAGGTTGGCCATCAGTGGGGCATCGCCTCCCATCTGTCTCGCCAGCACATAGGATGATGACGCAGTGGGCACGGCCCCGGCGATAACGGCCACTGTTCTGGGCATACCCTCGATACCGAAAATCCATGCACCGATAAACATCAACAGTGGCATACCCAGCAGGCGTATCGCTGCGCCAAATGTCACCAACACACGATGATTATGGATCAGACCCAGGTGCAGACCGGCGCCAACTGTCAGCAGGCCCAGTCCCAGTGCGCCGCCGCCGAGGATATCGAACACCGAGTAAACCGGGGTGGGAAGACCGATGCCACTGAGATTGAGAAAGGCGCCGATCAGACAGGCCAGAATGAAGGGATTCCTGATCAGCTTATAGGCAACGTTGCCGAATCCTGCTTTTTTATCAGTGAGAATCGCCATCAGTGAGACATTGATAATATTCAGCGGCGGAATGATGACAGCCATGGTGATAGCCATGTAGGCGACACCTTCATCACCGAACAGAAAGCCGACGATGGAGAGGGCGATAAAACCATGCCAGCGGGTAGCGCCCTGAAATAGGCTGGTAAACGCCGACGGTGTAACCGAGAATAGATTTTTCAGTATCGGATAGAGGATCAGCATGAGCAGGCTCATCGCAAGGATCGCGAACAGCACCATGCCCGAGAACAGCAGGATTTCGCTGGTACCGATTTTTGCCGTTGCCAGCGTCTTTACCAAAAGCGCCGGGAAGAGCACGAAGTAGCAGAGATTTTCGAATCCGGTCCAGCCCTCTTCACTGAAAATGGCGAGACGTTTCAACACCTGGCCGAATGTTATTATCAAAATAACAGGTACTAGAGAGTTGAATACGGATAACATGGTCGCTCAAGTAAACGGACGAAGACTGAATATCAACTGAAGGTACGTCAAGTGTCGAAGAATACAATAAGTCAGTGGGTAGCGATAGCATAGACCCATGTCATCAGCCAGATCACTCACCACCACCATCATTATCGCTTCGCTGGTGGCCATTGGGCCACTTTCCACTGATATGTATCTGCCGGCCTTTCCTGCATTGATCGAGGTATTTTCCAGCGATATCGGGCAGGTGCAGATAACCCTGAGCGTGTTCATGGTGGGATTTGCCGTGGCCCAACTGATATCTGGTCCGCTGTCCGACCGTTTCGGACGTAAACCGGTTTTGATGGTGGCGCTCGTACTGTTTTTACTGTCGAGCATTGCCATTGCTTATTCGAGTTCCATCGAGATGCTGATTGCCCTGAGATTCACCCAGGCGATTGGCGGCAGTGCCGGTCCGGTTCTGGGGCGCGCCATGGTCAGGGATATCTACGGTCCGCATGAGTCGGCGCGACTGTTGTCCTATATCAGTACCGCCATGGCCCTGGCGCCGGCAGCAGCACCGATCATGGGCGGTTATATGCTGGTGTGGTTTGGCTGGGAGTCAATTTTCCTGTTTCTGGCCTTCTATGCTCTGGTTGGCTTGCTGCTGATGGCCTACCAGGTTCCAGAAACGGCTCCGCCGTCCAGTCATGGCCCAATGTCCTCCAGACGGTTGCTCGATAACTATCTGCTGTTGCTCAGGCACCCGACCTGGCGCTGGTATTCTCTGAGTGGCGGATTTGTGTTTGCTGGTTTGTTCGCCTTTCTTTCGGGGGCGCCATTTGTGGTGATTGACTATTTTGGATTTTCAGAGCAGCAGTTCGGGCTGTTTTTTACCCTGGTGGTTATCGGTTTCATGGTGGGTACGTTGATCGGTGGCGGAATGGTCAGGCGTGTCGGGATCAATCCATTGATTGGAATGGGTGCCTTTGTCGCATTGACGGGCGGTTCTGTCATGGGAATCCTGGCATTTTTGCAGGTGGACCACATTAGCGCGGTGCTGGTGCCGCACATGCTGTACATGGTGGGAGTGGGAATAGTGGTGCCGCAATCAATGGCGGGTGCCTTGGCGCCCTTTCCGAAAATAGCTGGCACCTCTTCGGCGTTGCTCGGTTTTTTTCAAATGACACTGGCTGCGCTGGTCGGTGTTCTGGTGGGCCAATTCCACGATGGCAGTCCATTTTACATGGCGCTGGCGATCGCCATGATGGGAGGATTGACGGTTATCAGTTATGTCATGCTGCGCAGAGCGATCCAACGGCAGGCCAATATCTGATCGGGCGAGCCGGGTTATCTCGAAGTATATTCAGCCTTGTGGCTGTTATAGTTGGCAACCAGTTGATCAATCTGCTTCTGATCAAAGGGCTTTAGCCCCCGCAGGGACATGTATTTGGTACCCTGGCCAACAATCAGGTCTGCCGACTTGATGGAAAATTCCAGGCGCACATCGCCCTTTTTACCGTTGACTTCAAGACTTCCGCGGGTGTATTCGAGACGGGGGGCGGTAAGCTGATCGATATCATTCAATTCGATCGCCATGCTGTCGTAAATCGCAATGGGCCGCGTCGGATTAATCATGACCTGCTTTTCAGTCATCAGCGGGATCAACAGGTCAGGAAAGTTATGGCCGGAAAAGGCCACATAACTGCGCGCGAACTTTTCAATCAGCTCCGGTTCATGGATGGCCTGGCCAGAGCGTTCAATCGTTAGATACTGTTTGTTATCTGCGTCAACTATAGCGAGGCTTTCCGCCTGGTCATCAGGAAAAATCAGAGGGGTTTCAGCACCTACCATGCCGGTAAAGGTGAATCTCATCTTTTTGCTCAATCCATACATGGTCAGCGCCATCGAAAACAGCAAGTCACCCGGAATGCAGAAAAGTTTGTTGTCGGTGTCATGCAGGGGATTGAAATCGTCAGCAACCTGTTTGGCAAAACGACTCCCTTGCTCCCTGCTGAAACAAATGGCTCCATCCTTTTGCGAATGGTATTGATCGATAAACGTGGACATAGACGTGTGAAATTATAGGGGTGTAAGGAATTTGCAGGGAAGCTCTATGAAAACAGCCGGGCAAGCCATGATTTTTTCTTGGCCTCTCCGGAAAAACGGGTGAGCAGCTTATTTTTCGTGTTGTCATTCCGGAACATTCGCATGGTCTGATTGCAGATCTGGTTATAGAGCGTGCGTGATTCTTTAATCAGGGCGTCCTGGTCACGGACAAAATATTCCGTGGTGCTGGTGTTAAAGGCATCGACAATATGCTGGAAGCCCTTGAATGTTTCAGCAATCAGAAATTGCACGGATTTATTCTGAAGGAATCCGAGCTCATCAATCATCTGTTTCAGGGAGAGTTCCTGATCGACATTTGTTCCCATCAAACCCAGCAGTTTTTGCTTTAATGCCTCGTTGAAACGCTTGAACTGGTTGCTGCGTTCCTCGCTCGAGGTCGAGAGATTTCGCTCTACGATATTTTTAAGCTGGGCAATGTTGTCGTAGAGGTGAAATGCCGTCAGATTGGAGATCAATTGCCGCATGACCAGGAAATTGACGCTTTTGCCGATACTGGTCAGATATTCCACATTCGAAAAAATAATCGAGTAGATTTTGATCCAGTCTGTCAGTTGGTTAGGGGATATGACAGTGGATACTCCCAGTGCGTAACGCTCCACATCGCCAAAGGATTTTTTTGCAGCGGCCTCCTTTTGGCGTTCAGAGATCGGAAATGTCTCCCGCAAACAGAGCAGTTTATCCATCAGCACCTGAATCTTTTCAGGATCGGCCTGGTTCGCCAGTTGCTCGGAATTGGCGACCTGGTTGAGGTATTCCTCGGTGTAGGTCAGTTCGTTTTGAATGATGATATGGCGCAGGCGCATCTGTTCTTCAGCGCATCGGTATTCATCGATAAAGGTCGCAGCCAGTTTGCGCGAGATGGAGTCAATGTCACTGTTGATCTGATACAACAGATCAGCCAGTGTTTTCCACTCTTTCGGACTGACGCTGTTGTCGCCTTTGTGGTTCAATGCCCCGGCAATTTTCGTCCAGTAGTGAGTGAGCTCATCCACGTTGATCAATTGGTTGCTTTTGAGGTACTGAAACAGGCGGTTTATGGCAATCTGCAACTCAATCTGGCTGATGATGGATGGCTCTTCACCAAAGATGCGGTAGTGTTTGAAGGGCAGGAGCGAATCGCTGTCCATCTCGTCATCAGCCTGTGAAGCGACATCTGAGTCAATGCTACGGCCAACTGCGGCGATAGCCAGAAAATGGGGTTTGATTGACAGATATTTATAGTCCGTGCGCAACTGCTGGTGCAATTCGTCCAGCAGGCGACATATCTCTGAGGCGTTGGCAAGGGGGAAATTACTGGCGCCCTGTAACGCTTCCATGACGCTCTTGCGGCCATGTTCGAGCCGTGTCAGTTCCCGCTTGTAATTATTGACCAGATTCTCTGTCAGTTTGCTGTTATCGCCGGTTTCGTGGCTGGAACGTATACTGGCAATGAAATCACTGGGAATCTGGGTCTCTATGAAAATTTCGCTGATCTGATCGTTGAATTTCTTTTTAAAGTGCTCAGCAATATCATAGAAAGTGGCGTCGATGACCAGTCGTCGGTTGTCCAGGATGTCAGCATCGATCTCTTTCAGCAGCGCCTGGAGTATGGTTTCTATCTTGCCGGATGAAGGCGCTATCTTTTTCCGCTTCACCAGACTTCGGTAGAGTTGTCCGAAAGCAGCTGAACTTTTAAACCCGTTGATGAGTTTGAGGATGCTGGCGGCATCTCTTTTTAGATAGTAGGAACGTAATGCAGTGGTGAATTGGGTTGCATCCATAGCTGACTGATATTCTTTTGTTTTTTAGAATCGTGACTGCTTAGTTGAACCCGTAATATCAAATAAACTGCTGATAAAATAACGGCTTGTATTTGTTTTTGCAGGAGTATTATACCTGTAATTTCAGCAGATAAAATCTTTTAATTTTTTACCAGCGGGCAGCCACCGAATGTCCGGATACACGATGGATTCAGGTTTCAGTATCTTGAGATTTGGAGAGCGGGGCAGGGAGCCCCGCTCTGGATGAGTCTTGAGTTCTACTCAGATGCGTTTCAGTTCCACGCGTCTGTTGAGCGCTTTGCCTTCAGCGGTGTCGTTGCCGGCGACCGGCTGTTCCTCGCCATAGCCTTGCGCGGTCATGTTTTCGCTGTTTACGCCCTTGTCTGTCAGGTAGCTCATGACAGTTTCCGAACGCCTTTGGGAAAGGTCCTTGTTGTAGGCGTCATCACCATCACTGTCGGTATGGCCAGCCACCTCGACACGTAAATCGGGGTTTTCAACCAGTGTGCCGGCGACTCGGTCCAGAATGGTGATGGAATCGTCAGTGAGCTCATCGGAGTCGGTTTTGAAGTTGACCCCGCGAAGTACAATGGCGGCGTTCTCTTCGCAACCGAAGGCGTCAACCTGGGCGCCGGCGAGGGTGTCTGGGCAGAGATCGCCAAGATTCATCACGCCATCCTTGTCCAGATCAAGGTCTTCCTCTGGCTCTTCAACAGGAGCCGGGATGGGGGCTGGTGCAGGTTCTGGGGTGGGCTCTGCCGTCTCCATGGGTGGCATCTGCGGAGGTGGCGGTGGGGGCATGTATCCCCAGGGCGCACGCTGACCATAGAGTCGGTTGAGGCCATATCCATTGAGGCCGGTGCCGAAGTTTACGTTGAATTCGAAGTCACTGAACAGATCGCCCAGTCCATTGTGGTTGAACGGACCCCAGCCATATCCAGGATTGCCCCAAGGTGCATGATTGAACGGACGGTTCCCCCAGTGGTGGGGTGCAGCGTGCCGAGGCGGCTGCATCGTGCGTTCCTGCCGATCAAAGCCCGGCATGGGTTGGTTGCGATGGCCGGGGAAGCGCGGCATGAACTGCGGCTGCCTTCTCTGCTGGCGCTGTTGCTTGACCCAGTCGGGCAGCTCCTCAAATGATTCTCTGCGTTCTTGCGCCCAATCCGGCAGATCCTGAATGGATTCCCTGCGCTCTTTCACCCACTGGGGCATCTCCGGTCTTTCCGGGCGTGGCTGGGCCGCGCGCTCCTGCCAGAGTTTCATCTGATTCTGGCGCATCTCCTCGCGTTTTTGACGTTGCTCGGTGATCCATTCCGGCATCTGGCGCTGCTGCATGGGGCGGTTATCCCGGTTTTGCGAAAATGGGTGACGCTGGTAGGGGTGCATGAATGCCGGTCCTGCATTGCACTCATTGGCTGCTGAGTAGTTAGGGGAAGGGACACTCTCTTGAGCAAATGATTGTGAAACAGAAAGACTCAGTATGGCCATCGCCATTGCAGTGATCTGGCATCGCATCGTGTTTTCCTCAAATGAACAATTCGTAATTGTTAAAATACTAATATAGCAGTTTCTTGCCCGCCCTGTCCAAATTTAAAGTCACAAATAGGGGATCCGTAAATCCCCCGGCTTTAGCCGGCACATGAGTCGTTGCGAAGCAACACCAGTTCGCAGTTATATGCCGATTCATGCGGATTGCACATTTGCTGCGGTTCGTGGTTTTTTAGTCGGCTGAATGGCCGACCAATCCGGCTTTCAGCCGTAACCCGAAACCACCGGCTTTAGCCGGTGGAGTGTTCATACCTTTCGCCAGTATGTTCAGCCGCTTTTGACTAAAGACCCGGCTGTATACGGCCGCTACCAGTGAGAGGGGATTCTTCACGATACCGTTATACATGGGCCATTCATCGCTTCACTTGAACAAACAACAAAAAATAGACGCAGAGCTGAACAGGCTGCTTTATGCCGGGCTGCCTGTGGCGGCGATGATTTCGATGATCAACGCCGCAATTCTGGTTGGTGTGCACTGGCCGCTGGGCAAACCTGCGATACTGATGGCCTGGTTCATCACCATGTTTCTGGTTCAGTTTGGTCGTCTCGTACTGGTCAAATCCTTCAGCCAATGTAGCGAGTCACGGCGTTCAGCGCCCGGATGGCGATATCTGTTTTTTATCGGAACCTGCCTGGCCGGTACAGTTTGGGGAATGACGGCATGGGTGATATTTTCTGAAACATCGGTCTTCCACCAGGCGCTTCTCACACTGGTGCTGGCCGGGATATCCGCCGGGTCCACCTCATCACTCTCCCCAGACATGAGGTCGCAGTGGGCCTTTCTGCTGTTGATTCTGGTTCCTGTGGGCATACGCTATTTTCTCACCGAGACCCTCGTTGGCAGCGCCATGGGTGTCATGGTTCTGCTGTTCATCATTGTGTTGATTGCCAACGCACGACGTTTTCAGCAATCGATTATTCAGAATGTCGGCCTGACTCTGGATGCGCAGCAAAGCGAGAATCGTTTCAAAACCCTGAATCTCAAGCTCCAGGAAAGCGAGGAGAAGTACCGTCGTCTGTTCGAGAAATCAGAGGACGGGATGTTGATTCTGCAAGGAAATCAATTTGCCATGGCGAATGATGCCGCCGTGAAGATACTGGGTTATGCCTCGGCTGACGACTTGAGAAACGTGCAGCCTGCCGATGTTTCTCCGCCTATCCAGAACGACAACCAGTCATCACGGGAAAAAGCGTTGGCTATGGTGGCGATTGCAACACAGCGGGGCTACCACCGTTTTGAGTGGTTGCATAAAAAGAAAAACGGCGAACTTTTCACTGTGGATGTCTCCCTAACCAAGATTCCCATGGCGGGCAAGGATGCCCTGTTTTGTATCTGGCGTGATATCTCCGAACAGAAAATAATCGAACGTGAGCTGCTGGAAGCGCGCGACCAGGCTGAATCGGCAAATTCCGCCAAGAGCGAATTTCTGTCGACGATGAGCCATGAAATACGCACACCGATGAATGGAATCCTGGGCATGGCCCAGGTGTTGGACAGGACCGATCTGACTACAGCCCAGCGTGAATATCTGGCCACCATCCAGAATTCCGGGCGGGCCCTGCTGACCATCATCGATGATGTCCTCGACTTTTCCAAAGTCGAGGCGGGCAAGTTGGAACTGGAAGTTATCCCCTTCGATCTAGAGGCGTCAGTGTTCGATGTCACCCAGCTGTTGCACAGCAAGGCGGAGGAGAAGGGAATCGCCCTGCAGTTCTACTATGCCCAGGATTGCGCCAACTGGTTTGCCGGAGATGCAGGCCGCATTCGCCAGGTGTTGATCAATCTCGTCGGCAATGCAATAAAATTTACCGACCAGGGTCATGTGCTGGTGGAAGTGAGCGAAACGCACAGAGAGCGTGACAAGGTCAGTATCGCTATCAAGGTGTCCGACACAGGTATAGGTATAGCTCCGGAAAAACAGCGGCACCTGTTCAACGCCTTTACCCAGGCGGATGCCTCGACCACCCGAAAGTACGGCGGGACCGGTCTGGGACTCTCCATCAGTAAACGTTTTGTTGAGCTGATGGGAGGAGAAATCAGTCTAGAGAGCGAGGAGGGCAAGGGTTCAACATTTCAGTTGAATCTGACCTTACCTGTTGCCCCTGCCCAGGGGGAGCTCTCCCGTGTGAGCCTGCAAGGTAAACGGGTGCTGGTGGTTGATGATGCCGAGGTCAACCGCATCGTGTTGGCACAGCAATTGTGTGATTTTGGCGTTCACGCGATGAGCTCAAAATCGGCACAGGAGGCCCTCACCCGGCTTATTGACCAGCAATCTGGCCAGGAGCCTGTGGACCTGGTAGTGATTGATCATCAGATGCCGGAAATCGATGGATTGACGCTGGCGGATATGATCAGAAAAGAACCCCTGCTGCAAGGTATTCCCCTGGTCCTATTGAGTTCCCTGGGACAGCGAGGGGACGCCAGTCTTTCCGGCAGACATGGTTTTTCTGCCTATCTGACCAAGCCGGTACTCTCAAGAACCCTCCATGACACGCTTTCCATGGTGCTGGGTCTTGGCAAAACAACCCCGGATAACCTCCCGATCATTACACGCTACAGTATCGCTGAGGTGGAAAAAAACGGGACTGAGGTGGAGGCCGGACAATTATCCGGACGGGTACTGCTTGCGGAAGACGAGAAGGTCAACAGGCTGGTGGTGTCCGCACTGCTGAAGACTACCGGTATCGATATCTATCAAGCAACCAATGGCCTTGAGGTTCTGGAGCTGCTTCAGGGTGGACAGTTTGATCTGATTCTGATGGATTGCCAGATGCCGACGATGGACGGTTATCAGGCCACTGCGCAGATACGTAGCGGGGAGAAGGAGGGGGAGCATATCCCCATCATTGCCTTGACCGCGAATGCCCGGGAGAGTGATAAACAGCGCTGCCTGGATGCCGGCATGGATGATTTTCTGGGAAAGCCCTTCAGACGTCAGGACCTTCTTGGTATGTTGGTCAAGTGGCTGAAGAGTGGAGAAATGCCGACCAGAGTATCAACCGGTTCCGGTCTGGGTGAGGGGCAAGGAAGCGGTCATCTGGATACCTTGGTGCTGGACAGGATGAAGGATCTGATGGGCGAGGATTTCCAGGAACTGATACCAGCCTATATAGATAGCATGACTGAACTTCTGGCTAACTTGAACAGTTCCCTGGAGCAGGGCGCCGTGGAAGAGATCAGGCGTTTCGCCCACAGCATCAAATCGGCTTCGGCGAATGTAGGCGCAGTCGCACTTTCCAGGTATGCCGAACAACTGGAGCAGGGCGCGGGTCAAAGAATTGATCAGGCGCGGCAACTGGAGCGGGCCTTGAATCATGGATTTACCGAGGTCAGAGAGGCGTTGGAGGTCTATTCCGGAGCCGCCTGAAAAGGCAGTAAGAGGTTGCCTTTCTCTTGTGAATCAATAGAATGTAGTCAAATTCTGTCATAACCGGACCCACAAGGGCCCGGTTTTTTTGTTCATGTGGCCTCTCGTATGGGTCACCACTGAAAGGTGAAAGCATGCCTGTAGTAACACTTCCCGATGGCTCCCAGAAGAGTTTCGACAAACCTGTTTCTGTTCACGATGTCGCGGCCTCTATCGGCCCGGGCCTGGCCAAGGCCGCCCTGGCTGGCAAGGTGGACGGTAAACTGGTGGATACCTCGTACAGCATCGATACTGATGCGCAACTGGCGATCGTGACCCTCAAAGACGACGAGGCCCTGGAACTGGTGCGCCATGACGCCGCGCATGTCATGGCCCAGGCTGTGCAGGAACTCTATCCTGGCACCCAGGTGACGATCGGTCCGGCCATTGAAAACGGTTTCTACTACGACTTCGCCCGGGAAGAGTCTTTCACCCCCGAAGACCTGGAGAAGATCGAAGCGCGCATGCAGGAGATCGTCAAGCGCGATCTGCCGATCACACGCGAGGTGTGGGATCGTTCCGAGGCGATCAAGACCTTTGACGGCATTGGCGAGAAGTACAAGGTCGAGATCATCGAAGATATCATTCCCGAGGGTGAAGAAGTCTCAGTCTATCGCCAGGGTGAGTGGTTCGATGTGTGCCGTGGCCCGCATCTGCCCAGCACCAGTAAACTGGGTAAGGGTTTCAAACTGATGAAGGTCGCAGGCGCCTACTGGCGCGGCGATTCCAACAACCAGATGCTGCAGCGCATTTACGGCACGGCCTGGCGGGATGCCAAGGAGTTGAAGGCCTACCTGCATCGTCTGGAAGAGGCGGAAAAGCGCGATCACCGTAAAATCGGTAAGGCCCTGGACCTGTTCCACACCCAGGAAGAGGCGCCGGGCATGATCTTCTGGCACGACAAGGGTTGGACCATTTACCGCCTGGTGGAGCAGTACATCCGCGAAAAGATCCAATCGGCAGGCTACCGTGAAATCCGTACTCCGCAAATCGTTGACCGTACGCTGTGGGAAAAATCGGGGCACTGGAGCAAATACCGGGCCGACATGTTCACAACCCAGTCCGAGAATCGCGACTACGCGATCAAGCCGATGAACTGCCCCTGTCATGTGCAGGTGTTCAATCAGGGGTTGAAGAGTTATCGCGATCTGCCGCTGAGGCTGGCGGAATTCGGCTCCTGTCATCGCAATGAGGCGAGCGGCACACTGCATGGATTGATGCGGGTACGCAACTTCGTCCAGGACGATGCCCACATCTTCTGTACCGAAGACCAAATTCAGAGCGAGGTGTCCGGTTTTGTCGATCTGCTGTTTGAAATCTATCGTGATTTCGGCTTCCAGGATGTGATGATCGCCCTCTCTACCCGGCCTGAACAGCGTGTAGGCGAGGATGAGGTTTGGGACAAGGCGGAGAAGGCGCTTGAAGATGCCCTCAATGCCAAAGGCCTGGAGTGGACATTACAGCCGGGAGAAGGGGCCTTCTACGGCCCGAAGATCGACTTCTCCCTGCGCGATTGTCTTGGCCGTGTCTGGCAGTGCGGCACCATGCAGGTCGATTTCTCCATGCCGGGACGGCTGGATGCCCATTACATTGCCGAGGATAATAGTAAAAAGATTCCCGTCATGTTACACCGGGCAATCCTTGGATCGCTTGAGCGCTTTATCGGGATTCTGATTGAAGAGTATGCCGGGGCCATGCCGTTGTGGCTGTCGCCGACCCAGGCCGTGGTGATGAATATTACCGACAAACAGGCCGAATATTCGAAAAAAGTGGCCGAAAGCTTAAAATTACAGGGATTTAGAGTCGAATCGGACTTGAGAAACGAGAAGATCGGCTTTAAAATCCGCGAGCATACTTTAACGCGCGTCCCCTACCTGTTGGTAGTGGGCGACCGCGAGATGGAGAATGGCAGCGTCGCAGTGCGCACCCGTAGTGGAGAAGATCTCGGCAGTTTGACTGTTGATGAGCTCTCCAGCCGGTTGCGGGATCAGGTCGCCCGCCGTTCTAATTGAGACCTGCCCATCTGAAAGCACCGGTCGTCGGTGCTTTCGTATTTGGCAGGTATAATTTTTCTGGAGGAACCGGCTATCGCTGCATCAAAAAAGAATCGCCTGAATGAAGAGATCACGGTCAATGAAGTGCGTTTGATCGGAGTGGATGGGGATCAGGTGGGAATTGTCTCAATTGCAGAGGCACTGAGTGCCGCAGCAGACGCGGGATTGGATCTGGTTGAGATCGTCCCGAATTCAGAGCCACCCGTATGCCGGGTAATGGATTTCGGGAAATTCATTTTTGAGACAAAGAAGCAGAAAGCGGCTGCCAAGAAAAAGCAGAAGCAGGTTCAGATTAAAGAGATAAAGTTTCGCCCAGGGACGGGAGAAGGGGATTATCAGGTAAAACTGCGCAACCTGATACGTTTCCTTGAAGATGGGGACAAGACCAAGATAACCATGCGGTTTCGCGGTCGCGAGCATGCACACAGGGAGTTGGGTCTGGATCTTCTCAAGCGGATTGAATCCGACTTGGCCGAGTATGGCGAAGTCGAGCAACAACCCGCGATGGAAGGTCGTCAGATGGTCATGGTTCTGCGTCCCAAAAAGTAAATTAACCTTTAGAAATGCGAGTTGAGTAATATGCCAAAAATCAAGACAAACCGAGGCGCTGCAAAGCGGTTCAAAAAAACCGGTACTGGCGCTTTCAAGCGCGGCCAGTCCCATCGTCGCCATATTCTGACCAAGAAAAGCACCAAGCGTAAGCGTCAATTGCGTTCGCCTATGCAAGTGTGCGGGTCCGATGTTGCATCAGCACGTCGTATGATTCCCTACGCCTGATCACCAGGTTTTTCAGAAAGAATATTGGAGACTGAACCATGCATCGAGTAAAACGTGGTGTAACAGCACACGCCAGACACAAAAAAGTGCTGAAGGCAGCAAAGGGTTACTACGGCGCCCGTAGTAAAGTTTATCGTGTTGCCAAACAGGCGGTAATCAAGGCGGGGCAATATGCCTATCGCGACCGTCGTCAGAAAAAACGTCAATTTCGTGCCTTGTGGATCGCGCGTATCAATGCCGGTGCCCGCAACAATGGCCTGTCATACAGCCGTATGATCAATGGTCTGAAGAAGGCAAGCATTGAGATCGATCGCAAGATGCTGGCTGATCTGGCTATTTTTGATAAACCAGCTTTTAGCGCCTTGGCGGAAAAGGCCAAGGCCAGTCTCTCCAGCTGATAGCTTGTCATTGCCGGCGCGCAGCCGGCAATTGAAATGACATCGAATAAGGGGGAAGGCCATCCGGTCTTTCCCCTTTTTTGTTTGAAAACCGGAATATATGCCTGACAGGGGATGAACTATGGGTGCGGAA
The DNA here is from genome assembly GCA_002869585.1 of Sedimenticola sp. Taxonomy (GTDB): domain Bacteria; phylum Pseudomonadota; class Gammaproteobacteria; order Chromatiales; family Chromatiaceae; genus BM503. The sequence goes on along the minus strand of PKUO01000059.1, from coordinate 23,693 downwards.
TCCAACCTCGACATTGCGCAGCTTGTAACAGAAGCCAGCACGCAGATTAACCAGGCCGACAAGCTCAACGCCCTGGACGAGGTGCGTGTGCGCTATCTTGGGAAAAGCGGCCTGTTGACGGCTCAATTGAAGCAGTTGGGCAAACTGCCACCTGAAGAGCGTCCACTCGCCGGGCAGGCGATAAATCAGGCCAAGCAGGAACTGCAGGTGCTGATCGAGACCCGGAAAGCCGATCTCGAGCATCTGGCATTGAACCAACGCCTGGCATCTGAGCGAGTTGATGTGACCCAGCCGGGGAGAGGTCTTGGGCAGGGCGGTTTTCACCCGGTCACCCGGACTCTTGAGCGTATCGACCGGCTTTTTGCCAATGCCGGTTTCAAAGTGGTTGAGGGGCCGGAGATCGAGGATGATTACCACAACTTCGAGGCGCTCAATATCCCCGAGCACCATCCGGCGCGCGCCATGCATGACACCTTCTACTTTGATGAGCATATGCTGTTGCGCACCCACACCTCGCCGGTGCAGATCAGGGTGATGGAGAATTCCGAACCGCCGATTAAGATCATTGCCCCTGGACGGGTCTACCGCTGTGACTCTGACCTGACCCATACGCCCATGTTCCATCAGGTGGAGGGTTTTCTGGTTGACCAGGATGTCTCTTTCGCAGACCTGAAGGGCGTGCTCTATGACTTTCTTCAGGGCTTCTTTGAGCGTGACCTTAAGGTACGTTTTCGTCCTTCCTACTTTCCGTTCACCGAGCCATCGGCCGAGGCCGACATCGAGTGTGTCATGTGTAACGGCAAGGGATGCCGGGTGTGCAGTCACACCGGCTGGCTGGAGGTTTTGGGCTGCGGCATGATCCACCCCGAGGTGTTTCGGCATGTAGGCATCAATAGCGAGAAATATACCGGCTACGCGTTTGGCATGGGGGTCGAGCGACTGACCATGTTACGCTATGGAGTCAATGACTTACGGCTCTTTTTTGAAAATGATGTGCGCTTCTTGCGCCAGTTTGCCTAAGGTATTTCTGGCATTAATTATTATTAATAATATAGTTTAAAAATAATCACTAATTTATTGATTATAATATAATTAGTGATTCAAGTCTTGGTTCAACGCATTGTGCGGGATTAGAAGATGAGATTCAGTGAAGCTTGGTTGCGAGAATGGGTAAACCCACCGGTTGATACCAACGAGTTGGCCGATCAACTCAGCATGGCAGGGTTGGAAGTCGACTCTGTCAGCCCGGTTGCGGGAGAGTTCAGCGATGTGCTGATCGGCGAGGTGCTGACCCGCGAACAACATCCCAATGCCGACAAACTCAGCCTCTGCAGCGTTGATGTCGGCGGAAGTGATCATCTGCAAATTATCTGCGGCGCACCCAATGTCGCCGCCGGGCAAAAGGTGCCGGTTGCCGTAATCGGCGCGGTGTTGCCCGGTGATTTCAAGATCAAGCGGGCCAAACTCAGGGGCGTGGAATCCCAGGGCATGATCTGCTCTGCGTCCGAGTTGGGACTGGCGGAGACATCGGATGGCATACTGGTGTTGCCTGCAGAGGCGCAGGTAGGCGGGGATGTCAGGGATTTTCTGAACCTGAATGACAAGGCGATTGAAGTGGATCTGACGCCGGATCGCGGTGACTGTCTGGGGCTGTCCGGGATTGCCCGCGAAGTAGGGGTCATCAATCGCACGCCTGTGACCCGGCCGCTGATCGAACCCGTCCCTGCAACGGGTACGGCAACCTTCCCGGTCAAACTGCTGGCCCCCGAGGCCTGTCCACGCTACGCCTGCCGGGTGGTGCGCAATATCGATCCCAATGCCGAAACCCCGTTGTGGATGCAGGAGCGGTTGAGACGTAGTGATATGCGTCCGATCAGCCCGGTCGTGGATATCACCAACTACGTCATGCTCGAACTGGGACAGCCGATGCATGGATTCGACCTGCGCCAGTTACAGGGTGAAATCCGGGTGCGCATGGCCTCCAACGGCGAAAAACTGACTCTGCTGGATGGTCAGGAAATTGAACTGCGCGAGGATACCCTGGTAATTGCCGATGCCGACAAGGCGGTGGCGATCGCGGGCATCATGGGCGGTGAACATTCCGGGGTCGCTGATGATACCAGCGACATCCTGTTCGAGAGCGCCTTTTTTGCACCACGTGCAATCAGTGGCAAGGCGCGCAGCTATGGGCTCCACACCGACTCATCCCACCGTTTTGAGCGGGGTGTCGACCCCTTTGGCCAGGTCACCGCCCTTGAGCGCGCCACGCAACTGCTGCTGGAGATTGCCGGTGGCGAACCTGGACCGGTGGTGGAGGTCGCAGAAGAGGCGTTCATTGAACGCCGACCTGAGATTCTCCTGCGGCGTGAGCGGGTGGCGAAAATTCTCGGCGTGCGGATCGAGGACCACAGTATTGTCGATATTCTCACTCGCCTGGAGATGAAGCTGGCGCCGGCTGATTCAGGCTGGCTGGTAACCGCGCCGAGCAGCCGCTTTGATATCAGCATCGAGGTGGACCTGATCGAGGAGATCGGACGGATATACGGCTACACGGAGATTCCCGCCAAACGCGCCGCCGCGGCAACGGTCATGCAGGGAGAGCCGGAAGTGGCTTTCGATCTCCACCGGGCAAAAGAGATTCTGGTCGATCGGGACTATCAGGAGGTTATTACCTACAGTTTCATCAGCCCGGAAATGCATGATCTGCTCGATCCGGGGCATGGCACGGTTGTATTGGCCAATCCGATCTCCGCTGATATGTCGGTGATGCGCACCAGTCTCTGGCCAGGCTTGCTGCAGACGGTGATTTACAATCAATCGCGCCAACAGAACCGCCTGAGAATATTTGAATCTGGTTTGAGGTTTATTCAACAAGATAATTAAATTAAACAAGATTTAATACTTGCTGGCATGGTGACAAGTGGTGTAACCTCAGAGCAGTGGGGAATCCCTGTCAGACATGTGGATTTTTTTGATCTGAAGGGTGACCTGGAAGCGATTTTAGCCCTGACTGGCAGATCTGAGGATTTTGCCTTCAAGGCGGCTGAGCACCCCTCGCTGCATCCAGGGCAGTCTGCAGAGATTGTCGTCGATGGCGAGCGTATTGGCTGGATTGGCATGCTCCACCCGGAGTTGGAACACAAACTGGATCTGGCGGGCAGGGCATTTCTGTTCGAACTCAGGATCGGCGATTTGCTCAATGGCAGACTGCCTGCGTTTCAGCCGCTTTCGAAGTATCCCTCCATCAGGCGGGATATAGCGGTGGTGGTGAATGAGACCGTCGAATTCGATACTGTCAGACGCTGTGTCAGGCAGGCGGCAGGAGAAATCCTGCAAGACATAATACTGTTTGACGTCTATACTGGTGAAAAAGTAGATATTGGACGAAAAAGCCTCGCTTTAGGCTTGATTTTACAGGAAACTTCCCACACTCTTACGGATCAAGAAGTGGAGAGCGTCATGGATAAAATTCTCCAGGCGCTGGGTGATGAACTAAACGCAAAATTGAGAGACTGACAATGGCATTGACCAAGGCAGACATGGCCGAAGAGCTGTTCGATGAACTCGGACTTAACAAACGTGAAGCCAAAGAGATGGTTGAGATGTTTTTTGAGAAAATCCGGGGCTCTCTGGAAGAGGGGTCACAGGTGAAACTCTCCGGGTTTGGTAACTTCGATTTGCGTGAAAAAAAGCAGCGCCCAGGACGTAATCCGAAGACGGGCGAGGAGATTCCAATATCCGCAAGAAGGGTCGTCACATTTCGTCCCGGCCAAAAACTAAAAGCAAGGGTAGAGGCTTATGCTGGAAGCGAGCAGTAGTACAGTCGATCTGCCGCCGATTCCCGGCAAACGGTACTTCACCATTGGTGAAGTGAGTGAACTCTGTGGTGTAAAGCCCCATGTACTGCGTTACTGGGAGCAGGAGTTCCCCCAACTCAAGCCGGTCAAGCGCCGCGGCAATCGCCGATATTATCAACGTCATGATGTAATCATGATCCGACAGATACGCAGCCTTCTGTATGATCAAGGCTTCACAATCGGTGGCGCCCGACAGCAGCTTTCCGGTGAAGGGGCCAAGGATGATCAGACTCAGAGCCAGCAGATTATCAAGCAACTGCGCACTGAGTTGGAAGAGATTCTGAGTATCCTAAAGCACTGAAGTGCTTTGCATTGACAACATAGTTTTTAACACCTAGTATGCGCCCTCCCTTGGAAATTACCGCCAAGGAGAGCTGTTGTAGGGTAGTAAAGGGTTATCTCGGGGCGTAGCGCAGCCTGGTAGCGCACCACAATGGGGTTGTGGGGGTCGGAGGTTCGAATCCTCTCGCCCCGACCAATTTACTGGTCGGATAGATAGAGACTTATCGTCAATGGCGGTAGGTCTTTTTTTTGTCTGCTTGATGGGCATGGTAAAGACTCAATCTTTAGAGAAGCGCAGCAGAAAGGGTGACAGATAGTGTTCACTCTCCTTCGAGTAGACGCGGTCAGCCTCATATATCGTATGCACTCTGGAAATAAAATATCCGGGCGTCCTGCTGAAGGTCAGGGCGGCTACCTTAGGTGAGTTTCTCCCATAGCCGCGAAAATCGACCCGGTCGATAAGGAAGAAATTCATGTCCCTGGCCAGCCCTACGAACTGTCTGACCGCATGGACGGGTAACAATAGATAGAGTCGTGTCTGCTGGGTTGAGACTTTTTCCGCCGCGACAATCAGTTCCGGATAGGAGAGTTGGTCAGTGTGTCGGGCAATACTGCGCAGGCTCTCATCCGACCGGCTGTGCTGCTGAAAAAATGGCGGGTTACTGATGATCAGGTCGTACCGTTCAGAACAATTCTTGCAGTAGCCCTGAATATCCTGATGAACACCTGACAAACGATCTGACCAGCGGCTCTGTCTGAAATTGCTTTGCGACTCTGAGTGGGCGGAGGCTGTCAACTCGACGGCAGTAACATGGCCCGCACCCAGCTGAGCCGCCATCAGTGAAAGCACGCCAGTCCCTGATCCAATGTCCAGAACAGTATCTCCCGGGCATATGGGCATCATCGCCCCGAACAGCGTGGTATCGGTACAGACCTTCATGGCCGATTGGGACTGTTCAACAGAAAATTGCTGGAATCTGAAAGTAGACATGGTTTCCTGATACATGCCAGGCATTGAGATGCCCCATACCTGATGTTATAGATGGATTATCACTGGTGTAAAATGTAATGACTGACGGATTCCATGACCAGATGGGTGGCTATATCTAACCCTTCGTGCGGGAGTACATGAAAAGGGACGCACCATACTGCCGGAACTTGCCGACTATCTGACCCTATGGCCTACCCGGCATATCAACGGCACCGATAAAAAATATTCTGTATTCCTGCATCAGCATGGCGTGAGTTGATCCGCATGTGAGACTGGCTATTTTCTCATTTTCCTAGTTCGGTTAAAAACAGTCGGGCCATAAGACTTTCCACCGGTACTTTGTCATCCGTGAGAATCGGCAGTTGATCTGGGGCAGTGCCGGCCATCAGCACCGGCTGGGTGACGTTCAGCCACTGGCGTTGCATTCCGCGCGAGGCGCCTATTATCTCCGGTGGAATATGATTTTGTGATGCGGAGATGACATATGTAGCGCGCGTGGCCTGTTCGGGGATCTGATCCAGCCAGACATGAACATGCTGAAAGGTGCTCTCCAGGGTGTTGATCATCGCCTTTACCAGTCTCGCATCGGGAAAGGCATCGACGATATTCATTGTATAGAGGCCATTCTTCTTCAGACGCGAGTTGACCAGTTGCGCCATCTCGAGAGTCACCAGGTGGGGCGGGATGGCAATGTCATGAAAGGCGTCCGCCACGATGACGTCATACTTGCTCTCCTGATCCCGTGACAGGACCATGCGTGCGTCGGTATGGTGTATGTCCATACTGCTGGTATCGACATAGAACTGCTGTCGGGCCACGGCAGTTACTGCGGGATCCAGTTCGGAGACGGTTACCTTGGCTTCGGGATATAGCGCCTGCACGGCACGGGGCAGGGTATAGGCGCCACCGCCGATGAAGAAGAAGCTGAGATCGCCCCGGTCGGGAAAATGCTCAAGCACCAGTTCATCCATCAACTGAACGTAGGGCGCAGCGAGCAGGCGCGGGTCTTCACTGTGGTTGCTGCCGTGTAGCAGGTGGTCGAGAACCAGTGATTTCAGCGTGCCTGGTGGTGTCTCCCAGGGCTCATAAACGACACGGATACAGAAATACTGGCTCTCCTGATCGCAAGGGTTGGTAAAGCCGTTGCGCACCAGTGACAGGGTGACCAGCAGGCCCGAGATGATAAACAGGCTGGAGTAGACCAGCACTTTCCTGTTGCGCAGCAGGGGTGCAGCCAGCACCGCCAGAGTCAGTGCAGTGGCGAGAATGACCGCCCGGCTGCCGAAGGTCTGGATCAACCAGTAACCGGTGATGAAGGTGCCGAAGATGCTGCCCACGGCCGCGAGGGCATGCATCATGCCGACGATATGTCCGGTGCGCGAGGATAGTCCCAGCGCCAGGGTGGTGAGAATCGGCGTGACGATTCCCAGCAACATGGCCGGTATGAAAAACAGGCTCAGAACCAGCAGCAGACTGGAACTGAGCAGGCTCATGGCGCTGCTCTGAATACCAGGTGCAACCAGTGTCAGTATCAGCGGAATGGTCAGGGTTGCAATGGCTGAACCCACCAGCGTGATGCCGGCGGCCATCTCACCGGCATTGCGGTCTGCCCAGACGCCGCCAATCCAGTTGCCCAGTGAGAGGCCCGCCAGGATAACGCCGATCACCGCCGTCCAGGTGTAAAGAGAGACCCCGACATAGGGTGCAATCAGACGGCCTGCGACGACCTCGAGCACCAGCAGCAGGGCAGAGCTGAGAAAGACAGTAGTGGAGTAAAGGATTATTTTGGCTGTTGTCGATTGCATGGTTGGAAATCAGTGTTGAATAGGCTGGTATTTGGGTTTCTTCAGTAACGCGGTTAACACTATGGCTGTTGCGGTCATCGATCCGGCCAGCATGAACCCCGGGGCAAAGCTGCCTTGGCTATCCGCCAGCATACCGGCGAGTGCCGGGCCGCTAATCTGGCCAATGCCGAAAAACAGGGTCACCAGGCCGATTGCTGTGACGGCCCTCTCCATGCCCAGATAATCGGCAACAGTGACCGCGATAATCGGCGGGATGCTCCAGACGCAAAGTCCGAATAATAGCACTGATAGGTACAGACTGGCGCTATCACGCGTCAGGGCCACCAGCAGATAGGCGCAGGTCAGCAGGGTGAACACCAGGATCATGGTTTTTTTCCGCCCGATACGATCGGAGAGGGCGCCAAACACCGGCCCGGAAACCAGGCTGATTGCACCGATCCAAAGCCAGAACTGTCCAGCCATCTTCTCGCTCATCTGGTAGTCATTAACCAGACTGGTGACAATGAAGGTGGCATAGATGACGTAGCTGAATCCGAACAGGAAATAGATTGCCCCAATGTGCAGGACTATACGTGTTGCATGTGCAGGGTCCGGAGTCTTTATGGGCGGATGCTGGCTTGGCTGGCCCAGTGGGGTCAAACCCTTGTCCGCAGGGGAGTTACGCAACAGGAAAGTGGCGAGAAGCGTGGTGAAGAAGGCGATCAAGCTGAAAATTTGCCAGTTGACCCGCCAACCCTCGACACCGACAGATTGGTTAATCAGGGGGACAAGTGCGCCAGAGAGAATGATGCCCAGGCTATTGCCCATCATCAACAGGCCGGCGGCCTGACCTCTTCTGCTGCTGTGAAACCAATGGGACACCAACCCCATTAAGGGAACATTGGCAAGGCCGCTGCCGATCCCCTGAAATGCCAAGGCAATGGAAACGGCGGCAAAGTTTTGGCTCTGACTAACCATCACCATTGAGCAGGCGACGATCAGAATGCCGGCGGTGATGACTGATCGATAGCCAAAGGCCGCGGTCAGCTTACCTGCCACAACCACTGCCAGCAGATAGCCTGTGAAGTTGAAGGTCCCGATCAGTCCGATCTGGTCAAAACCAAGCTCCAGTCCGGTTGCCATGGAAGGGAGCAGCATACCCAATGCAAACCTTCCAAGCCCGAGCACAGCATGCAGAATAAGGACCCCACTGATCACGATCAGCCAGGCGTAATGCAAGGGGAGGGTGTCGTTCTTTTCCATCGTGACAGTCTGGACTTTTAGCTTTTTATTATGGATGCACACACTATCAGCAAAGAATGGGCAACACCAAGACTGATTCCTGTGCGGTTTCTCGCACTATACTTTGCCGCCCCAAATAATACTTGACAAAATAACTAGGATTACCGAGACTAATAACCAAGTTAATTGGTATGGAATACCATATCAACTATCTGTGATTACAAGCGAATGGAGGGAGTGATGGAAAAAAGAGGTGAATCATCTTTTCGACAGGCATCCCACATTCAGCAGTTTCTTGTGAAATCGGGAAGGTATTTCGGTCTGCCCGCCTCGGACCACAGGCAAGACATGATGTTACGGAGAAGTCTCTACCAGGGTGTCAATACACGAGGTAGCGAGCAGATACAGCAATTCGGTATGAATATAGAGGACTAACGGTTCTATCCTTACATCTGATCAATCAGCAGGATATTTCTGGAGAATGTTATGACAGCATACGCAATGAAAGACTCTCATTTTGGAGAATCCAAGTGTAGTGGGCCTGCTCTGTTTCTGTCCCTGCTGTGCGCCTTTTTCGGCACTCTGTTCATACTGGTCTCGGCTACGCCCGTGGGGCTGGTCTTCTGGGCAGCGGGTATTGCTGCCTATCTCCCGTGTCTGCTCTTCGCCCGGAAGAAAATGCACGGACCGAACACAGGTGCCAATTGACTGAGACAGGCATGATCCTGCCCTAGCAGGCAGGACGAAATATTGTCTAACAGAATAGTACTGGGTTCGAGAGTTACTTGCAGGCCAGTTTCAGCACGGCATCGATGTCGAGAAATTCAATGGTTCTGCCACGGTTGAAGATGATGCCGTCACTCTGCAATTTGCCCAGTGCCCGGCTCAGGGATTCCGCACGCAGACCCAGGTAGCTCGCAATATCGCCCTTCGGCATGGGTAGCGTCAGACTTCTTGATGGCCCGTTCTTTGTAATTACATTCTTGTGACACAACATCTGAAAGAAGAGTAACAGACGCTGTTCCGCGCTCAGATAACGGCCGTGCAGGAAAGTCTCGTTCATATGGCGAATCTTCTGTCCCAGCAGAATCAGTATCTTGTGCTGAAGCCTGGGAATGAAGGAACAGAGCGACTCGACATGATCAAAGGGTAGTTCACAGACCCAGGTCTCTTCCAGGGCGATGGCATCATGCAGATACTGTTCACCACCGATGGCCTCCATACCGATCAGGTCGCCCTTGAAGAAGAAGCCGTCCACCAGATTCGAACCCTCCGGCGATACCGTCTCGATCTTGACAGTACCGGATTGAATGACGAACAGCGATTTGAAGCTGTCTTCCATTTTGAAAATTGCCTGGCCTGGCTGAAAAGGGCCGTGATTGGTGGTGATTTTTTTCAGGCCCTGCAACTGCTCGTTGGTCAGTCCCTCGCCGATACAACATGATTTGGCCCCACAGGTATCGCACTCAAGCCGACTCTGATCTAGAGATTGCTTGTTGATCGCCGCCATTGCTCCCTCCTTATGACCCTACAAGTAGTTATTATTCTCATTCTGAATCTATAGCTTAGCAGAAAACACCCACCACAATAGATTCTGTTGATATAAAAACAATACCTAATTGGTGTATGTTGCTCTGCAGTATATCCGCTTAATATTTATGGAAATATTTCGGGTGGGCTATCATTTGTGGGTTCGGTGGTTGCTAGAACAGGGTCATCTGGTCATCGGTGATTCGATGAAAACTATCGCCAATAAAATAGAGAATTCCATCGGCGACGGGTGAGAGCTGGCGGTCCAGATAGTGCTGGTAATCGATCGGACTGATATGGCGTTGCAAGGGTTCCGGTCCCTGCTCGGTGATCAGGTAGTCTATCCAGCGAACATCCTTGCCGAGTTTCTTTGCGGCTTGGACGTGGGGCGGGATGTTGCGTTCATACTCAGCGACAGGGCGCCTCAGACGCTTGCGGTAGACCAACTCCTGGTCAAGTTCACCGGCATTCAGCGCCGACACGGTTTCTTTGATGTATTGCTCATAGGGTTCATTAAAAAATATTCGCCGGTAGAGCTCGCGCTGAAAGCGCTTGGCCAACGGGGTCCAGTCACTTCGGACACTCTCCAGCCCTTTGAAAACCAGTTCAAGCCCATTCTCTCGGTTGCGCACATAGCCGGCGTAGCGTTTTTTACTACCGGTTTCAGCGCCACGTATGGTTGGCATGACAAAGCGGATGAAGTGAGTTTCGAACTCTATCTCCAGGGCTGATTCGATGTTGAATTGCTGCCGGAGCCGGTCGCGCCACCAGTCGTTCAGTTGTGCGGCCAGTTGACGACCGGTTTCACGTGCCTGCTGCTCCGTGTGATTCGGGCCGAGCAAGACAAAAACAGAATCGGTGTCGCCATAGATCACCGAATAACCCTCTGCTTCCAACCAATCGCGGCTCAGGCCAATGATCTCATGGCCGCGGCGGGTGATGCTGCTGGCCAGTCTGGGATCGAAGAAACGGCAACCGTTAGAGCCCAGCACACCATAAAAGGAGTTCATGATGATCTTGATGGCCTGGGACAGCGGGGCATTTTTTTCTGCCTTCGCCTTATCCCGCAGCGTCCATAGTTCACCGATGATCTCGGGCAATATCCCGCCGCTGCGGGAAAAATGGGCCCCCAGAAAGCCTGGAATTCCATCCTCGACCTGTTGGTACATGCCCCACGGATCGATGCAGAAGGTCCTGATGATACTGGGATAAAGACTCTTGAAATCCAACACCAGCACGTTGTCATACAGCCCTGGCTGTGAATCCAGGACATAGCCACCTGGACTTGATTGATGGTGCTGGTTGGCGCCGATATCTGGCGCAACCACCCCGGCGCGGTGCAGCCTGGGCAGATAGAGGTTGTCAAAGGCCGCGACGGACCCCCCCTGGCGACCCAGAGACAAGCCGGTCATGACAGAGCGCTGAATGATGGAGTTGAGCAGATCGGTTTTCTGGAAAATGGCCTCCACCAGTCGGCAATCTTCCAGATTATAGGCTGCCAGGGCGGGCCGATCCTCACTAAATCTGCGCCGTATCTCGGCAATCTTGTCCTCGCTGCTCTCGATCAGCTTTGTTCGTCCCAGCAGTTCATGGGCGACATTGCCCAGTTCAAAGCTGGCAAATGACCAGAAGGCCGATTTCAGATTGTCGATGCCATCCAGCGCCACGCGTCCGGGGATAGACGCCACCCGTAACTGGTTGGCCTGCTGTGGCTGCAGGACAGTAGCGATTTCACCGCCCCTGCCCAGGGTGAAAGGGATTTGCAGATTCCGGCAGCGGCGCTCCAGATAATCCAGATCGAAGTTGATCAGGTTCCAGCCGAGGATCAGGTCGGGATCAAGGCAGGCAATACGTTCCAGAAACCCCTTCAGCAGAGCCTTTTCATCGGCATACCAGAGAATATCCAGATCTGACTCCCAGTCAGATGCTTGGCCCTGCATCAGAATCTGATCCACGCCCATGCCGCAATAGGCAATGGAGAAGATCTCGCCGTGAATGCCGTCTGTTTCGATATCGAGACTGAGATAGCGCAGTGCGGGGATATGGCTTGCCGGTCTGATCTGCGGATTTATCAACTCCCAATATCCCTTCCTCTGGATACACTCTACCTGCAGGGTAAAGGGGAGATTGATGAAGCGTTCCATCAAAAACCGGTCAGTGGGTTTTATATCTGCTTCATACAGCATCTTATCTGTGGTGGAGAGGTATTCCCGCAGGCGTTGTAATTCGCGCTGCTGATTAAAATAGAGTCCATCAACCGGCTGGCCGTCGAGGCTGGTCAGCTTCAACGGTTTGCGCTGCAGGCCGATCGTCTGCCCGGAGGTCCGGGGCAGTTCGCTATCCGCAGTTATGAAGCAGACCGCCTGTTGTCCCGGGTAGCTGAGTTTCAGCGGGCCAGAATCGGATGCAGCCCAGAAGGTCAGTTCGATCCCATGGGCCGTATCTCGCCAGTGGCGTGTCAGTAGCAGGGCATTTATTAAGGGCATCAGGCCGGAGCGGTTGGCAAGCGAGATCGGGAGTATAGCCCGGAAGCGGGGAGAACGGCAGATTGAGGGATGGGAAGAGCCGGTAATGAGCAGTCAGAAGAGTCTATGCCCGACAGGTGCCGGGCATAAATTCATTCTGTTCAGAGGTTCTTATGCTTACCGTCGCAGTAGGGTTTGTTTTCTGAATGCTTGCAACCACAGAGATAGACGGTTTCAGTTTTCGCAGCGACAAACGCCACGGGGGCAAAACCGGAGCCTTTGTGCTTGCCGTCACAGAAGGGTTGGGTAGCGCTTTTTCCGCAGGCGCACCAGTAATAGGTCTTGCCTTCCTCTACATCAACCGCGTAGGGGGCTTTTTGTGCAATGACGGCTTCCTCACTCATGAAATCCTGCTCCTCGCAAATAGGGAATCTTATAGATTGGGGCATTTAGCTTATATTCAAACCCACATTTCTAACCCACTGAGTATTCAAGGTATATCAGCCCTCTCTCAGGGTATGCAGCGGGGGATGAATCACCAGGGGATAGGTGGCAATCACCCCGGCCGCGCCAATACCGATTGCGCCACCCAAGGTGCCGATAACCCATATCCAGCCGTTGAACTGGTAGGTCAGCCCGAACAATTCAGTCGATACCGCCCAGCCGGTGAGAGTGGCGCAGAGGCTCGCCAGCAGTCCGGCGAGTACGCCGAGGGTGATGAACTCAATGGCTACCGATTGGATCAGGCGGCTGCGTTTCAGACCCATGGTGCGCAATATCGCCGACTCCTGCCGGCGGATGTCACGACTTGCCTGGATTCCGGCATACAGCACCAGCAATCCGGCTAGCAGGGTGAACAGAAAGACGTACTCCACCGCCATCGATCCGCGAGCGATGATCTCCCGAATCTGCTGCATGATGCTGGAGACATCGATCAGTGTTACCGAGGGGAAATTTCTAACCAGATCAGAGAGTTTCTTCTCGTCGCCCGCAGGGAGATAGAAGCTGGTGATATAGGTGGACGGGTAGCTTCTGAGTAGCCCCGGCGTGCCGATGACGAAAAAATTGGGCTGAAAACTGTCCCACTCAACCAGGCGCAGATTGTTCACCCGGCCTTCAATGTCAACACCGGCGATATTGAAGCGCAACTGGTCACCCATTTTGATTCCCAGGGTTTCTGCAATGCCTATTTCCACCGAGAACAGTCCCTGGTCCAGCTGATCCTCCCGCCACCACTGGCCACGGATGATCGTATTGTGCTCCTGCATTTTTTCCGCCCAGGAGAGATTGAACTCGCGGCTGACCAGCCGACGCGGTCGCCCTTCGGGGTAGTCTTCCTCGGCAACAGGTTGCTGGTTGATATGAGTCAGGCGCGCGCGCAACATCGGGTAGAGGCCGCCGTTGTCCAGTCCCTGTGCAGAGAGGTGATTCGCCAGATCGGTCACCTCATGGGGTTGGATATTGATCAGGAAATGGTTGGGGGCGTTTGCCGGGATGGTCTTTTCCCAGGCGCTCAGCAGATCGACGCGGACAATGGCGAGCAGCAACAGGGCCAGAATACCTATGCCAAATCCGGTAAGCTGGATGGCGGTCATGCCCGGATTTCTCGCCAGCCCGGCCAGTCCATAACGCAGAATGGTGCCGGTACGCTGCCGCAGGGGAGTGAGGATAAACACCAGCAGCCTGGAAACCGTCAGCATCAGAATGATGGTTCCCAGGCTGCCGGCGATGACAATCGCTGCCAGCTTGGCGTCGCCGGCCTGCCACAGCATCAGAATCGCCAGCGCCGCGAAGGCAGTCAGCCCGAGCAGCCAGAAGCCCACCGGCGGCGCCCCGAGTTCCCGGCGCAGCACCCGCAGCGGCGGTACGGCACTGAGTCGCGCCATGGGTGCCAGGGTGAAGCCCATCAGGGTAATCAGGCCAGTGCCAAGACCAATGAAAACGGGGTAGAGGTCCGGTGCCGGTAACTGGGTGCTGAACAGGTCGCCAACCAGCCCCACCAGCAGAAACTGCGCAAAAAAGCCGATGATCGACCCCAATAGACAGGCCAGCAGGGCGATCAGCAGCAGACGCAACAACAACACCTGCAGGATGAAACGCCGGCTTGCCCCGAGACAGCGCATGATGGCGCTGACGTCGGACTGCTTATCGACGAAACGACGCGTGGACAGGGCCACTGCCGCACCGGCCACCAGCACCGCAGCCAACGCAGCCAGGCCGAGAAAACTGCTGCCGCGATCCAGGGCATTTTTCAACTCGGGTCTGGCGTTGCTCATATCCTCGATGCGCACCCCCTTGGGCAGGCGCTGTTTCACCCATGAACGATAGCTGTCGAGACTCTTTCTGGCGCCAGCGATCAGAAGAGTGTGCCGCACCCGGCTTGCCGGGTTGACCAGTTCCGTGGCCGGTATGTCGGACAGTCCGAGCAATACACGCGGACCCAGCCGGAACAGGCTGCTGCTCTCGCCGCTGTCGCGGCTGAGAACCCCGGCAATAAGGAATGACATCTCCCCCAGACTGATACGATCGCCTACGGCCAGTTGCATATTCACCAGCAGTCGTGATTCCGCCCAGAGGGTTCCCGGCTCGGGTATCCCCTGGATGATCTGCTCTTCGTCACCGAGCTGTTGGCGAATGCGCAGCTCACCCCGCAGGGGGTAGGTCGGGCTGACGGCCTTGACATTGACCAGCTGGGTCTGATCATCGTGCAGCACCACGCTGGGGAAGCTCAGGGTGGTGGCGGTGGCCAGTTCCAGCTGCTCCGCCTTTGCAGCAAGGTTCACCGGCAATGGGCTGCTGGACTCCATGACCAGATCCGCCGCGAGAATTTCAGCGGCCTGCAGTTCCAGGGCGCGCTCTATGCGATTGGTGAAAAAACCGACGGCGGTAACCGCCGCGACCGCGACGATCAGCGACAGGCTCAACAGGCGTAGCTCGCCGCTGCGCCAGTCCCGGCGGAACATCCTGAGTGCGAAGCCGAAAGCCTTCACGCCTGGCCCTCCAGTCGACCTGTCTCGAGCAACAGCCGCTGATCGCAACGGTCTGCGAGCTGGGTGTCGTGGGTAACCAGCAGCAGGGCCGCACCGGTCTGTTCACGCAGATCAAACAACAGGTTGGAGATCCTGACGCCGGTCTCCTGGTCGATACTGCCGGTGGGTTCATCAGCAAACAGCAGTTTGGGCTCTGATGCAAAGGCGCGGGCGATGGCCACGCGCTGCTGTTCGCCACCCGAGAGCTGGCTCGGGTAGTGCAGCACTCGCGCGGAGAGCCCGACGCGCTCCAGGGCCTGGGTGGCGATGCCTTTGGGGTCTGGCTTGTTGGACAACTCCAGCGGCAGCATCACATTCTCCAGCGCGGTCATGCCGGGTAACAGCTGAAACGACTGAAAGACAAAGCCGATCCGTCCGGCACGCAGGCTGGCACGGGCATCCTCGTCCAGGGCTGACAGGGCGGTCCCGAACAGATAGATCTCCCCCTCGGTGGCCTGGTCCAGTCCGGCTAGCAGGCCGAGCAGGGTGGATTTTCCCGAACCTGAGGTCCCCACGATGGCGACTGCCTCACCGTTGTTCAGCGACAGGCTGACATCGTGCAGGATGGTCAGGTCACTGCCATCGGGACTTTTAACAACCTTACTCACGCCTTGGGCCTTCAACAGCCCGGTCGATGGGGTAGAATGGTCTGCCATGAAAAAGATACTCCTGCTTCTGTTCTGTCTATTATCCGCAATTGCCCAGGCCCATGCGAAAACTATTCTGGTGGTGGGCGACAGCCTCAGCGCGGCCTATGGCATCCGGACCCAACACGGTTGGGTCAACCTGCTCCAACAGCGGCTGGAGTTGCATACCGAGAACCATCAGGTCGTAAATGCCAGTATCTCGGGAGATACGACTCAGGGCGGCCTGACCAGGCTCGCACCTGCGCTGGATCAGTTTGAACCTGCCATCCTGATCATTGAACTGGGCGGCAATGATGGACTGCGAGGAGTCAACCTCCGGGAAACCCGGTCGAACCTGGCGCAGATGATCGAACTGGGTCAACAATCCGGAAGCAAGGTGCTGCTGTTGGGAATGATGCTCCCGCCAAATTTCGGCAAGACCTTCACCGAAAAGTTCCTGCAGATGTATGCCGATCTGGCCGACGAGTACCGGGTGCAGCTGGTCCCCTTCTTTCTTGACGGTGTCGCCGATCGCCAGGAGTGGATGCAATCCGATGGGATTCATCCCAATGAGATGGGGCAGCCGAGGATGATGGAGAATGTCTGGGAGACTCTTGAGCCGATGCTCTGAAGTCGCAATCGTCCACGTTATTGATCGACAATCTCAAAGTAGATCAGCTGGGTCTGTTGCCAGAAAGAGTCCCCGTCGTCGCTGACCATGAAGTAGCGCCGGTCTTTGACATGGGTTAACCCCTCCAGATTTTGAAAATACCAGTCCTCGCCGCTGTTCATGCGCGCCAGTAATTCCGGTTGCAGCGACTCGCCCTGATTGTCCAGGCTGGGATGGACGCGATAGAGCGTGATGGTCCAGGGGCGGATGATCGAGGTGACGGCGCGTTCCATAACGATGATGCCACCCATGGGATCTATATCCATGGCGACCACGCCACCGCCCTTTTCCAGAGTCGGTAGGAACCAGCTCAGACCCGCCTCGCTGATGAGGCGAATCTGGTCATCACCCTTGAGGGGTTTCTCTGCTGCCAGCAGCGTTCCCAGGGTGGGGTGCAGCATGAAACCCTCGATGCCGTCATTCTTGCCCCGGAAAGCACTGCTGCGGTCCAACGGAGCGGGCAGGGGGATCTCCTTGATCTGTTTTCCCTCGGTTGAGGTGAGTAGCAGGCGGTGATCTCGCTCGAACGAGATCATGAGCCTGCTGTCAGCGCGCACGCCGTTATCGCCGTTAACTATATTCAGTCCTTCGGAGTCGGCCTGTTTATCCTTAAACTTTTTGTCGCTTGCATCACGCAGTCGAAATGAAGCAATCAGCTGGATGTCACTGAGCTGGCCGTTCTCAAACACCGGTTGCAGATGCAACACGCGGCCCTGGTCGGAGACGGCATAAAGCAGCTGTTCATCCTCATCCCAGGCGAGTCCGGAGAGCTCGGCCAGTTTGTCGTTACCGCTCAGGCTGAGGGCGCCAAGCAGTCGGATCTTCTGATACTGATCACCGATGCCGTAAAAACCGGATATCTCCAACGGAGCGCCTACCGAGAGGGGTTCTGCAAGGGCCGTTGTACTGGCAGTGAACAAGAGAAAGAGTGCCAAAAGATACATATCGGTCATGGTCTGGGGTTATAAGGGGATTGCAAGGATACACGATCAGAGTACGGGGCGTGAGCTTCGGGAATTCAACAGAGAACTTTATACCTTTGTCTGCATCAGGTTGAAAACCCGGGCAAACAAATCTATTCTGCTCAGCTGATTTACTGCCCTGATAGACAGATACCATGCCACTGAGCCAGCCCGTCGAGAGAGAACACCTGCATACCAGAAAAGTCCATTGCCATGGCTATCGGAGAGTCGATGATCTCTGGGATATCGAGGCTTACCTGGAAGACACCAAGACCCAACCCTTCGCCAATGAATACCGAGGCGGTGAGATACTGCCCGGCGAGCCGATTCATGGCCTCTACCTCAGGGTGACCCTCGATCTGAACTTCGTCATCCATGGCATCGAGGCGGCTTCTGACTATACCCCTTATGGGATCTGTCCCTCTGCCGCCAAGGCGATGGAAAAGCTCAAGGGGATAAAGATCAGGTCTGGCTGGATGAGCGAAGTGCGCGAGCGGGTAGGCGCTAAAATTGGATGTACCCATCTGCTGGAACTGCTTGGGCCGGTGGCGACCACCGCCTATCAGACCATGCACCCGACCCTCATGGAGAAGGCCGAAGAGGAGAACTTTCAGCACAAGCCGAAGATCCTCGACACCTGCGTGGCGCTGTCAACAGACAGTCCGGTGGTCAAGCAGAACTGGCCGCAGTTCTATACCGGCAAGAATTGAAGCCCCAGCTTCAGGCCCTAGAGCGAATCGGCCTGAAAGGTGTTGCAGGTGGTCAGATCGCCGTTTTCATAGCCTTTTTTGAACCAGCGCACCCGTTGTGCGGATGAGCCATGGGTGAATGAGTCGGGTGTCACATAGCCCCGTGACTGCTTCTGCAACCGATCGTCACCGATAGCGCTGGCGGCATTCAGGGCTTCGTCGATATCACCCCGTTCCAGGATATTGCGTGCACGGTCGGCGTTGTGCGCCCAGACCCCGGAAAAACAGTCCGCCTGGAGCTCCTGCTTGACCGAGAGCTGATTGCCCTCAGTTTCACTTGCTCTGCTTTTTGCGGCATGCACCTTTTCCGAAATACCCAGCAGGGTCTGGACATGATGGCCGATCTCGTGGGCAATCACGTAGGCCTGGGCAAAATCGCCGGGTGCGTCATGCCGTTGTTTCAGATCCTTGTAGAAGCTCAGGTCGATATAGACTTTCTGATCACCAGGGCAGTAGAAGGGTCCCATGGCGGCCTGGGCATAACCGCAGGCGCTCTGCACCGCGCCGGTGAACATCACCAGTTTCGGCTCTTTGTACTGTTTGCCCATCTGCTTGAAGAGCGCATGCCAGGTGTCTTCCGTATCCGCCAGAACCACGGCGACGAACTCCGCCAGCTGGTCCTCTTCCGGACTGCGTTTTTCGGGGATCGATTCAGTAGTGGATGGCGTCATTGTACCGATGCCGGAGTTGAGGATGATGCTTGGATCTATACCGAAGTAGAGCGCCGCAAGCACCAGAACGATGGTGCCGATACCGCCGCCCTTAACGCCTCGGGAGACCCGCATGCCGCGTCGGTCTTCCACATTGCTGCTTCTTCGCCCGGTTTTCCAGCGCATCTTGCTTCTCTCTGTATGATAGGGATTGTGTGAGGGAATAGTCTGAAAAGATTATACTTTTTAATTGCGGCCTTAAATTACTACAATAGCCGGAAAATAACCATTTTTGACGTTGTCAGCAGTTTACCGGGTGCAGTAGCGGTGGGATTGATATGAATGTTGTGTTTCTTGTGCTGGTGCTCGCCGCGTTTCTGACCGCCGGGTGGCAGCAACTGACCACCAGCGCGGCTGATGTTACGCCCATGGATGCCCTGTCGAAGGCGATGATCGACTCTGCTGGTGGTGCTGTAGAGCTGGCGATCGGACTGGTCGGGGTGATGGCGCTGTTTCTCGGCCTGATGAAGATCGCCGAGGAGGGCGGGCTGCTGACCATTCTCGCGCGCCTGATCCGTCCACTAATGGTGCGCCTGTTCCCGGATGTGCCCGCGGAACATCCGGCCATGGGGGCGATGATTCTCAACATGTCGGCCAATGTCCTGGGGTTGGGCAATGCCGCCACCCCATTCGGTATCCGCGCCATGCAGGAGCTGGACAAGCTCAATCCTCACAAGGGTGTCGCGACCGACTCGATGGTGCTTTTTCTGGCCATCAACACCTCGAGCATCACCCTGCTGCCTACCGGGGTGATCGCCTTGCGGGCCGCTGCCGGATCGGCAGATCCAGCGGGAATTCTGCCGACCACGCTGTTTGCGACCGCCTGTTCCACCTTGGTGGCGATCATTGCCGCTCTCGGTTATCGACGCTTTTTTCCAGTCAAACCGGACCTTGCCCAGGCTGCTGACAGCGAGGAGGCCATAAGTGAGCCTGCCACTGAGTTACCCGCCGATGGCGGCAGCTACCCGCTGTGGGTCTCTTACCTGGTGCTGATCGGCTTTCTGGGTCTGATACCGCTGACCGTGATCTACGGTCAGCTCATCTCTCCCTGGATTCTGCCGGGACTGATGCTGGCCTTTCTGCTGTTTGGCCTGTCGCGCAAGGTGCGGATCTATGAGTGTTTCGTAGAGGGCGCCAAGGATGGTTTCCAGGTTGCACTGAAAATTATTCCCTATCTGGTGGCCATTCTGGTGGCTGTGGGCATGTTCAGGGCCAGTGGCGCCCTCGATTGGCTGGTGGGACTGCTGGGCTCCTTTACCACGCTGATCGGCCTGCCGGCGGAGGCGTTGCCGATGGCGTTGCTGCGTCCACTGTCCGGTTCCGGGGCCTATGGCGTGATGGCATCTATCATCAACGATCCGGCCGTTGGCCCAGACAGCTATACCGGCTATCTAGTTTCTACCCTGCAAGGCTCCACCGAGACGACCTTTTACGTGCTGGCGGTCTATTTCGGTGCGGTCCAGATCCGGCGTATCCGCCATGCCCTGGCCGCTGGTCTGACGGCAGATCTGGTCGGGGTGATCGCTGCGATAGTCGCTGTCTCCTTTCTCTACGGTCATCTCTAGCCGATGCTTGAAGGCGAGGAGATTCGGGTAAGGGGGCTGGTACAGGGGGTTGGGTTTCGCCCTGCGGTCTGGCATCTGGCCCGAGAGTGCGGTCTGGTGGGGGAGGTCTGGAATGATGCCGAGGGGGTACTGATCCGTGCCTGGGGTGAGGCAGAACAGCTGTCCCGTTTTGTACAACGCCTGGAAGCCGAGGCGCCGCCGCTCTCACATATCGAAAAGATTGAACGCGCCAGGATTACAGGTCCAGCACCGACTCGGCAATTCAGTATCGTCGCCAGTCAACAGGGAGAGATACTCACCGGGGTTGTGCCCGATGCCGCTACCTGTCCGGCCTGCCTGACCGAGGTGTTGGATAGGCATGACCGCCGTTTCCGTTACCCCTTCACCAACTGCACCCATTGCGGTCCCAGGCTGTCGATCATCCGCGCCATTCCCTATGATCGGCGTAATACCAGCATGTCGCCCTTCAGGCAGTGTCAACGCTGTCAGGCGGAATATGACAATCCGGCTGACCGTCGTTTCCATGCCCAGCCGAATGCCTGCGCCGACTGTGGCCCGAGGGTCTGGCTGGAGGACTCCCAGGGGAAGATGCTGGACACCGGTGAGAGGGCTGACGCGATAACCCAAGCCATCGAGCTGATCAACCAGGGGGCGATTCTGGCCATCAAAGGCATCGGTGGCGTGCATCTGGCCTGTGATGCGGGCAATCCACAGACTGTGGCCAGACTGCGACAGACCAAGCGGCGTTACCACAAGGCCTTCGCCCTCATGGCCCGCGATCTGGCGATGGCTGAACGCTATGCCCGCATTGATCCCGAAGAGGCGACACTGCTGCAATCCACCGCGGCGCCGATCCTTGTGCTGGATGCCCGGGGGTGTGAGGCGCTGGCCCCTGAGGTGGCGCCAAATCAGACCACCCTGGGGATAATGCTGCCCTATACGCCGTTGCACCATCTGATCATGCAGGGCCTCGATCGGCCGATGGTGCTGACTTCAGGCAACCGTTCCGACGAGCCTCAGTGCATAACCAATGAAGAGGCGCGCAACAGTCTGGCCGGGATTGCCGACTACTGGCTGCTGCATGACCGGGATATCGTCAACCGTCTGGATGATTCAGTAGTTCGGCTGGTGGACGGCAGGGCGCGCATGCTGCGCCGGGCGAGGGGTTATGCGCCGGCGCCGATACAACTGCCCCCGGGTTTTGAGCAGACCCCTCCCATCTTGGCCTTTGGCGGCGAACTGAAGAATACCTTCTGTCTGGTTCGTGATGGCAAGGCGATCCTGTCACAGCACATGGGTGATCTTGAATATCCGACAACCCACAGGGATTATCGCCACAACCAGGCCCTGTATCAGCAACTCTACGATCACCAGCCGGAGATACTGGTGGTGGACAGGCATCCCGATTATCTCTCTACCCAATGGGGTCGGGAGCAGGCGCAACAACGCCGATTACCCTTGCAGGAGGTGCAGCATCACCATGCCCACATCACCGCCTGCATGGCTGAATATGGTCTGCCGCTGGGGTGTGATCCGGTGCTGGGTATTGCCCTGGATGGCCTGGGGTTCGGTGAAGACGGGGCCATCTGGGGCGGTGAATTTCTCAAGGTTGAATACCCGCAATATGAAAAACTGGCGGGTTTCCTGCCTGTGGCCATGATCGGCGGCGCCAAGGCGATGTATGAGCCCTGGCGCAACACCTATGCCCACCTGGTTGCGGCCCAGGGATGGGAGCGGGTGGTGGGGGATTATCCGGAATTGGAGTTGACCCATTATCTGGACTCAAAACCGATAGGTAATCTCAACACCATGCTGGAGCGAGGGCTGAATTGCCCGTTGGCATCCTCTGCCGGCCGCCTGTTCGATGCCGTGGCGGCTGCCCTGGGTGTCTGCCGGGATCTGGCCAGCCACGAGGGGCAGGCGGCCATAGAGCTTGAGTCGATCACCGACAGCGACGAGCTTGCCCGTGGGAAGTGCTACGGTTTTACCCGGGAAGCGCATGCCGATGGGCTTGTCTTGAGCTGGCAACCGCTATGGTTCGGGGTGCTGGATGATCTTAACGCGGGTGTTGCGGCATCGGTGATATCGGCGCGCTTTCATCAGGGGTTATCAACGGCAGTTAGTGCGGTGGCGCTCGATCTATGTGCGGAGCATCAACTGAAAACGGTGGTGCTATCAGGGGGGGTATTTCAGAACCGCCTGCTGCTGACCCTGATTAGTGAGAGACTCCGCGCTGCGGGATTAAGGGTGCTGAGTCCCAGTCAGCTTCCCGCCAACGATGGGGGGATCTCCTACGGACAGGCAGTGGTGGCCGCTGCCCGGCACCTCTTGGTGTGACGGTTTAGTCCACAAAACAGCGTTTTTCCGCCTTCAACTGACGCAGGACTGAGATCCGCTCCCGGGCGGAGTAGATGCGCTTTCTCTCCTGGGTTTCGACATAGGCGCTGTAAACCGGGACGATCAGTGCGGGTGCGGCAACAGTCGCACCGGCCAGAACCGCAGCACCCTGATAAGGGTCGTCGTAAAAAACCGGCTTATAGCTGTAGGTCAGGGGGCTGAGGTCACGTATCTCGTGCTCCAGCTCAGTACAGTCTTTCGCCTGATCCTCCTCACTGGGTGTGGGTGTCAATGGAGTTCGGTAGAGCCAGTTTTCGGCCGCCATTGTCTGGCAGAAGACCCCGGAGAGGAGCAGAATAGAGAGCAGGGTTTTGCTATTCAATGCAGTCATGGTGGATTTCCTGTTTTCCACGGATTCGATGTATCTGCTATCGGCCGTGGCTCAGGAATATTGAATCAGTGGACTGAATATCATCTGGGCAGTGTCACCACGGCCTCGAGGCCACGGGGTTCGCCGGCTCGCAACACCACATCACCACCGTGGGAACGGGCGATGTTTCTGGCGATACCCAAACCCAGTCCGGTGCCGCCGGTCTCCTTGCTGCGTGATTTTTCACCGCGATTGAAGGGCTTGAATAGGCCTTCCAGGTCACCATCAGGGATGCCTGGTCCTTCATCGGCAATAACAATAGTGAGTTGTTGTGGCGTGTCCTGAAAGCTGATTCTGGCCTTGCTGCCGTAACGCACGGCATTTTCAATCAGGTTGGAAAGACAGCGTTTCAGTCCGAGGGGACGTCCCTTGATCGGCGGTATCTTACCCGTTGCCAGGCTGACCTCCCAACCCATCTCCTGTATATCGTCCTGGATCGATTCGAGCAGGGCGCGGATATCAAC
>PKUO01000066.1 GCA_002869585.1 Sedimenticola sp. | reverse complement strand
TCGATCCAGACAAGGCTGCCCCAGCGAGCTGAAGGGCGCTCAAAAACCGTCAGGTTGTATTTGCTCTCAGGCTGGGTGAATTGCCGGTAACTGGTGAAGTAACGGTAAAAGTCATGACCCATCAGGGTGATGGTGCGGTCTACGACTATTCCGGATATTTCATCCAGGCTGCCGGTATCCTCGATCTGTTTTGAATCGTTTATTTCTTCAGCGAAGCAGTAAGGCGCCAAACCCAGCAAGCAGAGCATCAACAACGCTGGCCTGAATGCAGTTGTCAACATCTACGATTGTCTCTGAAAGAAATGGACTTTAATTGAACGGGCATACTTCACTGCTCACACCTTAAAAGGTAATTAACACCGCAACATATTTAACCTATTTTATTGGCCTGTTCAAATATATCTTGTTGATCAGGTACTGCTAATGTGTTGCAAAGCGAATGCGTATTCCGGTGCTAATACAACAATGGGGGATACGCTGTTACGCGCATCCCCCATCTACTTATGAATTATTAAAGTCCCTGGAGTATTGCCACGCTGTTACCCCCGCCTCCGGATTGCGTAATGGTGGCGGAATCCATGTTGCCTGTTTGTGTTATGGATGCGCTGTTTTCAAAGCCCAAAGATCCTGTTCCACTTTGATAGATAGTTGCGCTGTTGTTCGTGCTGGTTGAAGTTTGATCGATAGTCAGACCATTATAATAGCCAGTCTGATCCGTAAATAGATCGTTAACTGATCCGCCCTGTGTGATGAAGGCGTGTAGTTCTGTGCCTACATGTTGTCCTACAGTAGCGATATTATCGTCTCCCGACTGAGTCACTGTGGCTGTGCTGTCTGCGACTGTTGCTTGGTCAAGGTAGGCAGCATTTAATGCTCCCGACTGATTTACAGTGGCCGTGCCTCTCTGGGTATCATCTTGAAAGAGTTGAACAATATGATCACCGCCGCTTTGTGTAACTGACGCCATGCTATCTATGGTATCGAGAAGGTTGCTGTACTGTGCAATGAGTGCGCCATTATTAAGTCCATTTTGAGATATCGTTGCAAAAGTAGTAACTGTAGCCTCTTGCTCAATTGCGGCTATATTGCCTCCACCCATTTGCTCTATACTGCCTGTGCTCAAGTCTGTTGAGAATTGATATATATCGGCATCCTGCAATGAACCGGTTTGAGCAACTGTAGCAGTGGAAGAGAACGTTTCCTCCTGGAGGATTGTGGCTATTGAATCAGGTGCGTCAGTCTGAGTGATCGCTGCAATACCCGCTTCTGAGGCATATTGATCGATGCTTGCGAATGCGAAGGTGGAGCCAGTCTCTTGTATAATTTTCGCATCATTATCTGATGCGTTTCCTGCCTGATAAATAGCAGCTTCTGCATCATCAGATCCAGATCGCTGGCGAATGACGGCTTTATTGTCATTACCCTCTTGTACAATGCCAGGACTAACTCCTGATGAGCCTATGATTACGCCGGCAGAGTTTCTTTGCACGACAATCACTTCGTTGTTGTTACCTGTAGTGAGAACATCGGCATAGGCATCCATCGTAGCTTGTTGAGTTACGCTGGCACTATTTTCGCTGCCGTTTTGTTCAACAATCGATGTGCTACTATCAGCGAATGACGAGGTTGCAGCCAGTAGCAGTGCGGCAGCGACTGGGCTGAGATTAAATGATTTATTCATGTTGGCACCTTTGCTTTATCCGTAAGTTGTTACCCTAGAACGTATTCCAACATTCCAGAAACGAGTATCCGGAATCCCAGAGCATCAGCACTGGCGTTGTGCGCTGAAGAGTTTTTTATGGGTGACTACAAGGGTATGTGAAATGCGCCGCTATTGTAGGTAGGCGCATACCCCATATTGGCGGTAGGGAGGCTGTAGTTTGGTAGGGTAACCTACAGTAGTAAGGAGTGGTATTACGGAAAATACTACGAGAGTGAGTTATGCAGTAGTCGGTGGTTGTATGGATAATTATCTGAATATTAAGTAAAAAATATTCTCAGACTATGCGTAAATTATGGATCTTGCATAAACTGTGAGTGTTAATTGCTTTGTACCAGATTGACCGAGTGGCTATCTCCAATCTGTGTAACTACCACGGAGTGTTGATTGCCGACTTGTGAAATTTCAGCAGTATTCAGATGACCATGCTGCACTATGAGCGCACTATTGTTATCACCATACTGTTCAATATCTGCGTTGTTATTGTTGCCCGCTTGGCTGATGGCAATAATGTTTTCATTTCCTTCCTGTATAGATGAAACGGTGTTGCTGTTGCCATTCTGTGTGGCTAACAAAACATTAAGCATTCCAGATTGTGATGCGGTTATGCGGTTTGAACTACCAGACTGGCTAATAGCCATGAGGTTATCAACCCCGTTCTGATCACCAGAAAAGTAGTTGTCGATGCCTGTCTGTTTAAGATCAAAATGATTCGATGGCCCAGTCTGGCTGATGAATGCATTGTTCAAATCGCCATACTGGTCGATATCCGCAGATTGCCCATAGGGGAATTCAGTCAGTGTATCGATATCGGTGGCGGCGGCAAAACCGCAGACAGATGCCAGCAGAAGTGCCGAACCGAGCTGTTTGATCATTGATAGTTTTTTGTTCATGGCTTTCTACATATTACTGTGATGTAGATCTTAGTATGCGTGAAAAATCTACGAAATCAAATAGTATTTATGCAGTTTCTGGATATGTCAGCAGGAAAGTTGGGTGTTTATTTGCTGCTTTTCTCTGAAAAGAGAAACCCAAAGAGATTAAATCTCCCAGTCTATTTTGTAGAAAACACTGCTGTTGTCCTTCGTTGAAATGGTTATAACGCCACCAGAAAGATAGATGCGTTCTCTGATCGATGTGGTCTCCAGGCTATGCTCTGTATGAAAATCAGCGCTGCTGCCTTTCATGTTGTCAACAGCGACCCGGTTATCGATATAGAGAGACAGCTTGTTTTCACCTTTTTCAAGATCCATGATGATGGCAGTGGAATTTTTGCGCGCACCTATCTCATCGAGGATATGTTCAATGACACGATACACCACCAGGGTGAGTTCACTGGGTATGTCTTTTTCTTCCAACCCATAGTTGTGTTCGATAATAATACTCGGATGTTCTTGGCGGAATTTTCTGCACATCCAGTTGATTGTAGGTATCAGGCCAATATCATCGATACTGAGAGGTCTGATCTCCATTGCCATCGATCGAACATCATCAATGGCCTGGTGTATTGCGGGTATCAGGCGTTCCGACAGTTGAGTGTATTCGATCTTCTCGGGCTTATCCTTGAGTGAATTGATGTGTTCCAGGTTGAGTTTGAGGGCGGCCAGGGTCTGCGCAATGTCTTCGTGGAGCTTCTCTGCGATCTGTTTACGCTCTCGCTCTTCTGATTGCAATAGCTTGGCGGAGAGAACTTCAAGGGTTTTGTTGCGTTTCTCAATGATCTCATGCTGGTGTTTGACCGTCTTATTGGCATAGCGAACCACAACCTGAAGGACGGTATAAAGGATTGCGAGTATTAAAATCAATGCAATCCAGAGTCTGCGTAGTTCAACTTCGAT
>PKUO01000073.1 GCA_002869585.1 Sedimenticola sp. | reverse complement strand
TCATCAATGAGGTGCCGGGTATTTCACGGGTGGCTTACGATATCTCCGGCAAGCCACCAGCGACAATTGAGTGGGAATGATTCCACGTCTGGCACTGGCTGGCACCTGCAGGCATCAAACATCATATAACTCATTGTATTAACTAGGTTATTCACATTTCTGTCTGGCATCTGCTGGCACTGGCAGGCACCGCCAAGCAAACTTTTTCAATGGTATAAATCGTGGTATTGTCGCCCTCAAGATCAGGGCTTCGACAAAATACCATGCCATGTTGTTCGGCGCAGTCATGGTATTAAAAACCGACAAGTCCATGATATAAAACGAGAAACAAAAGAAAAACACGCTATGAAAGATCATGGTATTTTTTCCCCTAGGGGAGGACTTGTGATGCTGACAGATACCAAGCTGCGAAATTTGAAGCCCCAGGACAAACTCTACAAAGTGAACGACCGCGATGGGCTCTATGTGGCGGTGACACCAGCAGGAGGTATCTCCTTCAGATACAACTACGCGATTAACGGTCGACAGGAGACGCTGACGATAGGCCGGTATGGCGTTCGTGGCGTTACGCTTGCGGAAGCGCGAGAACGACTCAGCGAAGCAAAGAAGATGATCGCGGCCGGGAAATCACCAGCCAGGGAAAAGGCACGCGACAAGAAGCGTGTGAAGAATGCTGTGACGTTCGGTGCATGGGCCGAAAAATGGCTGCGTGGCTATCAGATGGCTGAGTCAACGCGCGACATGCGCAAATCGGTATACACCCGCGAATTGAAAAAGCGTTTCGGAAGTCAAAAGCTGACCGAAATCACGCATGAGGATCTGCGCGCATTGACCGATGCCATTGTCGAAAGGGGAGCACCAGCAACGGCGGTGCATGCCCGAGAAGTGGTGTTGCAGGTCTATCGTTGGGCCATCGAGCGCGGACAGAACGTGGAGAATCCGGCGGAAATGGTGCGACCGACCACCATCGCCAGATTCGAGCCGCGCGACCGTGCGCTGACACCGGCAGAGATTGGCCTGATGTATCGGTATATGGACCGGGTAGGAACATCACCGCAATACCGGGCTGCCATCAAGCTGCTGCTACTGACCATGGTGAGGAAATCTGAGCTGTCGAATGCGACGTGGTCAGAGATCAATTTCAGTGAGGCGCTTTGGACGATTCCGAAAGAACGGATGAAACGAAGAACTCCGCACCTGGTGTTCCTGTCTCGTCAGGCGCTCGACATCTTCATCGCGTTAAAAACGTTTGCTGGTGGATCCGACTACGTGCTTCCGTCTCGGTATGATTCTGACTTGCCTATGAGCGCTGCAACGTTGAATCGTGTTCTATCGTCGACGTATAAGGCTGCGCAGAAAGATGGTGAGCAGCTTGGAAAATTTGGTCCGCATGATCTACGTCGAACTGCTAGTACACTACTGCATGAGGCAGGTTACAACACTGACTGGATCGAGAAGTGCCTTGCTCATGAGCAGAGGGGAGTGAGGGCTATCTATAACAAGGCCGAGTACCGTGAGCAGCGTACGGCGATGTTGCAAGACTGGGCTGACATGATCGACGAGTGGACGACTAAGCAACGACAGTAATGCCGGGGCGTTCAGCCTTGTCCCCAGATTGTTTCCTCGACTCGATCCATTCCTCAACCTCCGCCAGGTCCCAGGCGACGTTACGACTGGTCAGCGCGATCCGACGCGGGAATTCACCGCGCTTCTCCATATTGAAGATGGCGCGATCCGACAGCGGGATCATCGCCAATAGAGTCTTTCGATTGATCAGGGTCTTACCCGGTAGGGTCTGTTCTCCGTTGCTCATTGGCTCAACCCATTAACTGGCAGCCTTCTGCTATTTGGGGCTATGAGATTGTCCATGCCAAAACTTTAGCACGGTGCCAATTTAATGAGCAAAGGATAAATGTTTAGCAGGCCGATAAATAAGCTAACCGAGACGAGCTGAGGAGGGGGTCTATCCGGGTTACGCTGTTGTTTCCAGGCAGCGATGATCAATCAGGAAAACAAATTTTCCCTTGCAGTCTTTTTTCAGGAAATTGTTCTTAAACCATCTCTCCCTTAAACACCACAACCCCACAGATCCGGGCATTCTGGTTGACCTCGATGATCCGATTTGGCCACTCCGGATTCAGCGCCTTAAGGTACTGACGGCCATCCTCGACGATAAGTTGTTTGAAGGTGGCCTCAGCGGTGTCTTCAATCATGACGACCACGTATTTTCCATGGACCGCGGCGGCATGAGGATCCACGAAGATCAAATCGCCATCATGAAACTTGGGTTCCATGCTGACGCCGCGTACGCGCAGGACATAGGAATCATTGCTGCAACTGACAGGGCAGGGCAGCAACTCCTGACCGTATTGGGGTTGGTAACCTTCGGCGATTTCCATCCATTCGCCAGCCTGCACCCAGGAGATCACCGGGCACAGGCCGCGGATATCCGGTCCGAGGTGCGCATTGACCTCCGTGCCGGCGATGTGTGACTCTTCCCATTCGTCCCTATGCGGTGTGTCCATCCACCCCTCCTGTTTGTCCATTCCGCGTTCCAGCTTTTCCGCCAGATCGTCACCGATGCCTCGCGGAGTACCTTTCTTTGTGCGCATCTGACGCCGGACCTGGCTGATATAGGAACTGTTGGTGCCGACGCGTTCGGCCAGTTTCGCAGCAGAGCCGGCTTCGGTAATCAGAAGCTCGAGATTCTTCAACCGAATTTTTTCTGGTATGCGCATCATGCAGGGAATATAGCAGAAATTTAGCACAAAGATAAACATTTAGTTGGCGAGTTAGCTTGCTGATAGATATGCATGGTGCTAATGTCCGGCATCATGAAGCTAAGGACATTTTTGAAATATGCCACCAAGCGGGAACGCGCCGAGTTGGCTACCGTTTGCAACGATTCAGTTGCGTATTTGTATCAGTTGGCTGGTAAGCACCGGCATGCGAGCCCCCAGATGGCGACTCGAATTGAGCAGATCAGCCAGCGGGTGGCGGACCGATCAGGAGGGCGGCTTGAGCCGGTGCCGCGAGAAAGCCTGGTCCGTTACCCGGAGATATTCGTCGGCCTGCAGGGATGGGAATGACCAATGGCTGGCAAACCCACAACGCCGTCTGAGAATTTGTCGATCTCACAACCGGCAGAAGCAACCACCAGCCCGGCGCCACAGATGATCGACATCTCCCGAATTCAGCCATACGAGCACAATCCGCGTCACGGCCGCAATCCCGAATATGACCGGATCAGAGACTCGATTCGCAATACCGGTCTGGATCAACCTTTGGTGGTCACGCAGCGCCCAGATGCGGCTGACTTTATCGTCCATGCCGGTGGTAATACGCGGCTGATCATACTGAAGGAGTTATTCGCCGAGACCGGTGATCAACGTTTTGCCGCAGTACCTTGCCTGCTCAAAGCTTGGTGCTGCGAATCTGATGTCCTGCTGGCGCATCTTCGGGAAAATGACCTGCGGGGAGGTCTTACCTTTATCGATAAGGCGCGCGCTGTTTGCGAAGCGCAAAAATTGCTTGCCGAAGAACTCGGTCTCGATGTGATCTCTCAAAGGCGTCTCGAAACAGAACTCCGCCGTGCCGGGTATCGCATTACCCAGGCGCGTATTTCCCAGATGGTATACACCGTCCATCGTCTATTACCCATCATCCCCATTGCGCTCGAAGGCGGACTCGGCAGGCCTCATATAGAACGCATTCGCAAATTGGAGCGCGCCGCTCACAAGATTTGGCAGGA
The DNA here is from genome assembly GCA_002869585.1 of Sedimenticola sp. Classification (GTDB taxonomy): domain Bacteria; phylum Pseudomonadota; class Gammaproteobacteria; order Chromatiales; family Chromatiaceae; genus BM503. Next base: position 1,376 of record PKUO01000073.1, on the reverse strand, counting down.
TCGGTGTTCCGAGTCGGCAGAGGATTTCGAAGAGGTCTTCACGACACTATGCAAACGGTACGATAGCCCCGACTGGGACACCGATGTGCTGCGCAGCGCATTGGAATCTGAAATTGCCGCTGCATTGGATGTCAGCATTCATACCGTACGCGTGATGCTCGATGCCGAGATGGCCGGCAGGGAACTGGTGNGGATTCATCAGAACTTGAGCGCCCTACAGACGAATCGTTCGATGCTGACCAGGATGATGGAGGTTCGCGTGTATCCAGTTTGGATCGAACATCCACTGATGAGTTACCACCGGAACTACCGGATCAGTCTAATCCCGGTAGTGCGCCGGATACTGGTCTTCTGGATGACGATGTCAAAGAGACTTCTGAGCCTGACACCGAGCTACCGAATCTCACCAACGATACCAGCCCGAACGACCTGAAGTCCTTGCGCGGTCGCGCCTGGACGCTTGCGACACGACTGGCCCAGCGTAACGGTATGGCGGACCTCGTTGAAGCGGTGTCCGGCAAAGGCTTGGGATTCGTATTACGCGATGTTCCAGATCCAACCCTGGCGGATCAGCTCGACGCGGATAGTTTGAGTCAGCTCACCATGCTGTGGTGGCAGTTGGCGGCTTGTGCGGAGATGACCTTTGCACCTCTCGAGGCCATACTGCCGCTGCTGCCGGACGAATCCATCCTTCGTCGTGCACTCGAGACCGAAGATGCCGATCTGTTGTTCAGCAGTATCTGGACACTGGATCCAGGTCACACCGGCTACCGGCTGTGGCGACCACTCGATGATCGGGACTGGCGTGATTTGCTGGCCTTGATGGATACCTATCGACGCATCCGCCGTATCGCTGCGGACACCGGTGTATCGGTCTGGGAGTAGAGGCGATGGAAAGCACGAAGGAATCCGATCTGGTCACCGCTGTACTGATGTATGCCATTCGCTGCCTGGCAGAAGGGGACCACGTGGCTCTGCAAAACATGAAATTCGGTCCACGTGAGATCGAGGCTCTGCGGGAGATGAACGTCTCGGACCTGTACCGTGTTGAATCGCTTCGTGCCCACTGTCTGGATATCGCCCTGAATCGGCAGGTGTATTGGCCGATGATCGATCACCTGCGGGTGCAGCGCGAATCGGAAGAAACCCTGCAGTCGCTGATCGCAGCCGATGCGCCGCATGAGATGCTGTTGATCCTGTTCGGATTGAATGCCCGTGATTACGGTCGGCTAAGGCGTACTCTGTCTGTGAGCCCTTCGGTCGGGCGTCCCCCCGAAGCCGATGAGGAAAGTTCCCACCGGCTCTGGCAGGCCTGGTCGAGCCGGGTCGATGGGGAGACAACTGGATTACTCGCGCCCAAGGATTACCTGGAACTC
>PKUO01000093.1 GCA_002869585.1 Sedimenticola sp. | reverse complement strand
TACCATTGATGATGCAGGCGATATTGTCGATTAGATTATTTTAATTGTTATAAATCAAAATGTTATAAATTTCTGTCACTCCCACTCTATTATAAATAAGCCTTTTTTATCTTTTATATTCAATGACTTATTTTCATGCTAAACGGTAATACCATGAAAAATACCATGCTCAGAAAATCCTTCAAAATACTCGAAAATAATTGCCGATTGAACACTGATACACAGCACCTTAGGCAACCTTCCTGGCTTTGACTTCCAGGTGAATCCCCTCCTGCTCCTGCAGGTATTGGATCACCGCGAACAGGTTGCTCGCCTGGGGATTACCTTTTCGACTGAACATGCGCATGAGGCTCTTGCTCGACTTGTCGAAGACTTGGGAGAGCTCCTCGAATCCGATCGTCGCGTTGATGTAGTCACGCAGCACAGCCTTGCCAGTATCGACATCACCGGCGAGCAGGCATTCGACCCCTTCTTGCAGCAGGGCCTTGCGAAACGCGGGATCCCGTTGGGCACGTGCCTGAATGGTGTCCTTAAAATCTTTCGTCAAAGCCATCATGTCACCTCTTGCCGTTTCCGGCGCTTATAGTCGCGCCAATGCCCTTTCGCGGCAGCAATATCTGCATCCTGGCGCTTCTTGGTGCCACCCGCCAGCAATATCACCAATCTGTCTCCGTCCTTGCCAAAATAGATCCGATAACCGGGACCGAAATCAATCCGAAACTCATAGACGCCGGCGCCAACACCTTTCACGTTAGAGAAATTACCCTGCTCCATCCGATGGACTGCCGTCGCCACCTTGACAGCAGCGGTCACATTCAGGCGATCGAACCATTTGGCATAAGGACTGTTTCCCTCAGCATCGAGGTATTCTCTAACCTCTATCATATGCCCATATAGTAGCATATATGTTACCTTTTGCAATCGACGTTTGATCGGCCATATGTTTTTCACGAGGAAATGGCATCTTTGATGCCCCTTTCAACGCCTACAATCCCTGGCCAGTTCCCACATCCGACTCTCTTCCGCGATGTCTGGAACCGCAAATGCATCCCATTACTTGGGTGGCTTATTGCAGCAAGCCGGGGGCGGCGCTTTGGCGTTGTCTCTGATGTTGGCGTCAGTAAATTGATACCAGTTGCCTTTTACTCGCTCCCACCAAGTCTTCAAAGGCGGATAACCCGAGCCTTCCAGCGCCTCCAGAATCACCTGGTAGGCCGATTGACTGGCATCGTATCGCACCACGACCTGCTGTTTTCTCAAATCCGTCGCTACCTTGCGTACACCTGACAACACACTGACTGCACGTTCCACTGCCATCGCATCAGCCACATTAGCCAGTGCCGGCACCTTAAACCTGCGCCTGACTTCCCAAGTGCCAGTGGGTTCCACAGAATCTTGCGTACTCATCGCACCCTCCGATCTCTATTCAACCGCCCAAATCCTTGCGCTTTTGCTCGAACTCCTCTTGATCGATCTCGCCTTTGGCGTAGCGCTCCTTCAGGATGTCCAATGCAGATTCCTGTTTTTCGGAGGCGTTATTGCCGCCACCCGTAGCCGCCTTGACCGCCCATACGACCACAACAATCAAGAGAATCCAAAATAACCACATGAAGCCTCCACCAAACCAATGTCCGTCATACATCTCTGATCACCTCGCTATAGTTGTTTGCCTCTAAGCCTGAGCGCATTACCTATCACGGAAACTGAACTGAAACTCATGGCTGCGGCTGCGATCATCGGTGACAGCAAAAGACCGAAGACGGGGTACAACACGCCTGCCGCCACCGGTACGCCCAATGAGTTATAAATAAAGGCAAAGAACAGGTTCTGGCGGATGTTGCGCATGGTTGCCTGGCTCAATCGCCGGGCACGTACGATCCCACGCAAGTCACCCTTAACCAGGGTCACACCGGCACTCTCCATCGCCACATCAGTGCCCGTACCCATCGCGATACCAACATGGGACTGCGCCAGGGCGGGTGCGTCGTTGATGCCGTCGCCCGCCATGGCGACCGTGCGCCCCTCCGCCTGGAGTCTCCTGACAATTTCCGCCTTCTGATCCGGCAGCACTTCGGCCACTACCCTGTCGATACCCAACTGATCCGCCACGACCTGTGCCGTGATTCGGTTATCGCCGGTCAGCATGACAACTTGCACGCCAGCGTCGTGCAGATCTGCGATCGCCTGATACGTGGAGTCCTTGATGGGATCGGCCACGCCAATCGATCCAGCGGCTTTGCCATCAATGACCACGAACATCACGGTCTGGCCTTGTTCGCGACCAGTCTCGGCCTGCACCGGCAGATTACCGGGATCGACCGAGAGGCTCTCCAACAGTTTGAGGTTGCCAAGCGCAACCGACCGTCCACCGATAGTGCCAGTCACGCCCTGACCGGTAATCGATCTGAACTGATCGGTAGAAGTTAACTGAATGCCTCGTTCCCCGGCGCCACGCACAATGGCTTCCGCCAGCGGATGCTCGCTGGCCCGCTCCAGGCTGGCGGCAAGGCGCAACACTTCATCCTCATTAAAAGGTCCACTGGCTTTTACGGATACCAGTTGCGGTCTTCCCTCGGTCAGTGTGCCGGTCTTGTCGACTACCAGGGTATCGACCTTTTCCATGACCTCCAGCGCCTCAGCATTCTTGATCAGCACCCCCTGGGTCGCTCCCTTGCCAGTACCGACCATGATCGACATGGGGGTAGCAAGACCCAAGGCGCAGGGGCAGGCGATGATCAGCACCGCCACGGCGTTTATAACTGCGTGGGCCAGACGGGGTTCCGGCCCAAAAAAGCCCCAAAAGATGAGCGTGAACACCGCAACCACTACTACCGCCGGCACGAAGTAGCCGGCGACGATGTCCGCCAGTTTCTGTATTGGCGCTCGTGAGCGCTGCGCTTCGCTGACCATGCGCACGATCTGGGCCAGCAGCGTATCGCTCCCAACCTTCTCGGCCTGCATCAGCAGGCTACCGGTACCGTTTACGGTAGCACCAATCAGGGTTTCTCCCGCAGTCTTTTCGACCGGGATCGGTTCCCCGGTAACCATCGACTCATCCACTGCACTATTGCCATCAGTCACTACGCCATCCACAGGCACCTTCTCACCCGGCCGAATGCGCAAAATATCCCCTGGCATGACCTGTTCGAGAGGAATGTCCTCCTCGGAGCCGTCCCCCCGTAGAATGCGAGCCGTGCTGGGGGTCAGCCCCAAAAGCAGCCTGATGGCTGCACCGGTACGGCTGCGCGCGCGCAGTTCCAGCACCTGACCCAGCAGCACCAGGGTGGTAATCACAGCGGCCGCCTCGAAGTAAACCGGAACCGCGCCCCCTTCATGCAACATATTGGGCGGAAAGATCGCGGGAAACAGCAAGGCGACAACGCTATAGGTCCAAGCAACAGCCACACCGAGACCAATCAGGGTGAACATGTTGAGATTCCAGCTCACCACCGATTGCCAGCCGCGTACAAAGAAGGGCCAGCCGCCCCATAGCACAACGGGTGTGGCCAGGGTGAACTCGATCCACTGCACCGTCTTCATAGAGAGGCCTTCAGGCAGCCAGTTTGGTGCGAGATCCGCCACCATGGCCAGGAGAAAGACCGGCAGGGCCAGCACGGCGCTCACCCAGAAGCGCCGGCTCATATCGATCAGTTCTTCGTTATGCTCCTCCACCGCAATGGTGCGGGGTTCCAGGGCCATGCCACACTTTGGACAGTTACCAGGGTGATCCTGCACGATCTCGGGATGCATCGGGCAGGTGTACTCAGTGCGTGTGGTCGGTACGGGTTCGAATTCGGGTTCTAGCGCCATGCCACATTTCGGGCAGGCCCCGGGTTGCGTCTGGCGGATCTCCGGATGCATCGGACAGGTATAGATAGCGCCAGCAACCACCGATTTTTCATCCGCATGTTCCGGATGACACGAGTGGCAATGCGCGTTATGACGATGATCATCACCTTGCTCTATCGCGTGACCCGTGACTTCTCCACTCAGATAGCGGGAAGGATCGGCGGCAAATTTCCTCTCACAGTGTTCGCCGCAAAATCCATACTCGACTCCTTCGTAAGCAAAATGGTGAGGGCTCTCCGCGCTGACATCCATACCGCAGACCGGATCAACACCACTCCAGAGCTCATGTTTCTTGGCTGAATGTTCCATCGTTGCCTCCTTACCCAACTGCATGAAGAGCTTGGTTGTCTTCATCGCTTTCAACCGACTCAATGAGATGGCAGACACTGTTGCCATCCGGCATCCCGTTCGGCATAAGCTTCCACTGCTCCAGCGCCTGCTCCATACGAACCTGCAGTTTCATCATCTCCTCGATCTTGACCCGGTTCTCCTCGATCCGATGCTGGATGATCTTTCGCACATCGTCACAAGGGGACTCGCCCATATCTGCATGCCCTGTAATCTGCTTGATCTCATTTAAGGTAAAGCCAAGATGCTTGGCCATGCGGATAAAGCGGATCCGGATTGCATCTTGTGAAGTAAACAGCCGATAGCCGTTTTCTTGCTGCCCAGCAGGCTGAATCAGACCGATGCGCGCGTAATAGCGCACTACATGCGCCGGCGCCTTGCTCAAGACCGCCAGTTCATTAACTGTGAGCATCTTCTGATCCTCCTGCCAGTAACTTGCTGTTATTTCTTCTGCAACTCGACCAGCTGCTTGAGAAGCGACTCTATATTGGACAATTGCATTTCCATTTTTCTCATATGCTCATCCATCATTGCGTGCCTTTGCTGCATCATCTGCATCATGGGCATACCACGGTGCTGACCCTGCATCATGGGCATGCCGCCCTGCTGACTTTGCATCATCGGCATTCCGCCTTGTTGATCCCGCATCATGGGCATACCGCCCTGCTGGCCTTGCATCATTGGCATACCGCCTCGCTGACCCTGCATCATGGGCATACCACCGTGCTGACCCTGCATCATGGGCATATCTCCCGGCATCATCGGCATCGCTCCTTCTCTCTCTACCGCCCCTGCTTGGCTTGCCACAGCAGTGAGTGAAACTGATGAAGTCAGCATGGAAATTACAATCATCTTTACAATTTTCATTGGCATATCTCCTTTTCTATTTAAATAACCCCCGTTTGCTGGGGCCTATATTGAGCCTACAACCTGCGTGTTACACACAGGTCAAGTACATTTTTTTACCGTCAATGATGATCTGACGCTTCGTCACCACGGGCAGTCAGAATCTGATACTGCACCTGCGTCAAATCAGGTAGTTTCTGCAAAAACGCCACCATGGCCCAGATACGATCATCGTCATGGGTCATCCCCCATGCAGGCATACCGGATGCCTTGATCCCATGTTTGATGATCCAGAATTGGCGACGTGCCGCTTGTGCCTTGTCACCATGGTCACGGCTATCGTTTTCTTCCCCGTGGAACTCAGAGAGATCAGGTGGGGCTGGGTATAGCCCCATACTCATATCGCTCTGCGATCTTCCGGGCTGCAGATGACAAGAGGCACACATCTCGTTGTAATCCGGACCACCGGAGAGCAGCAGTTCTGGGTTATCAAGATTCGGCACCTCAAGGTCCGCTGATGCCCGAGCAATGGAACGCTCGCGCAGTGTCTCCAATACCTTGTAGGTCAACGGGCTATGCGGCACATCAGCCCCCATGGGATATAGACCCGAGTACACATAACCCGTTGCTGCTCCTACCAGCACCAATCCTGACAACAATACGACGCGTACCAATTTCATTTTTTAGCTACGCCTTGGTGATCGTCGGCATGCATCCCATGACTGGATCCAGTTTCCATGGCGTCCTTGCACTTTCGCATCATGGCCAGCATGACCGGGTCGTTTGGATCCACTTTCGAATGATCCATCGTGTTCATGGCAGCACAATCCGGTTTTTGATCAGTCGCCTTATGCTCACTCGGGTCATGAGCCTGGACGGTTAGGGTTGCAACAAGGGCGGCTATACCAAGTACCGCTGAATAACGTCGTGTCATAGTCTTATCTCCTATTGGTTATGACGGGAATATACAGTTGTTTTACCCCCGCGCTGAAAGGTCAGCACGTCATAGGGATCTTTGCGCGGGCCTTCCATGCCGGGTGACCCCATCGGCATACCGGGTGCGCTCAAGCCCGCTATGGCGGGCTTTTCTTCAAGCAATCGTTTGATGTCATTGGCTGGTACGTGACCTTCGATCACATAGTCGCCCACCTTTGCCGTATGACAGGACTGGAGGTGACGCGGCACACCCAGTTCTGCTTTGACTGGATTCATATCGCGTTGATCGTGGACCTCCACGAAAAAACCGTTCCCCTGCAGATGGCTAACCCACCCTTTGCAGCAGCCACAGGTAGGACTCTTGTAGACCACCACATCGGCCGCCCTGGCGGGTTGCTGGCTGAACAGCATGCTCCCTGCCGCCAGCGTGATTCCCGCCAACAGCCAGATTGTCAGTTTCCCGAAACCGGAAGATTCCCTTGGCTTCGTAGTTTTCTTGATTGTCATGATTCATTTCCTCTGTGTTTTATAAAGACTTAGCCCTTGTTGATTGGCTGTATCGGCTTACTGGCCTGTTCGTTGCGCTCATGCCAGACGCGGTAGATCTCATCGGACCAGTGGGACTGCACCCAGGCCAGGATGTAGTCAACTTGCCCGCTGTTCAGTTTATTGCCGAATCCGGGCATGGTTCCGCCCAATGGTACTCCGCCCATCCTGACTGTCCGGCGTAGGATGGATAAGGGGTGATGCCATGCATGCGCAGTGCCGTTAAGCGGCGGCGGTGGATACTTTCCCTCGGCATTGGTTTCACGCCAGTTCGGCGTACCTGAGGCATCCGGCTTATGGCAGCTGGCACAGTTTTCCTGAAACAGTGCATTACCTCTGGCGACCTGCACCTGGCTGTACCAGCGCTCGATTGGCGGCCTCTGCGCCGGTGCCGCCGGTTTATCAATGGTCGCTGTAGCGCCTTGCTCGTTACCGCAACCGGCTAATCCAATCAGGCCTGGCAGCAACAAAATCAATATTTGCTTCTTCATCTTCCGACTCCAGTTTTTCATCGCACTGGCTCTTCCCTGAGGCCGATGAGATGAAAACTTATTGGTCTATCAGAACCAGGCCCGGATACCGGCCACGATCTGAGCATCACTGGCATCCTCACCATCTGCTCTGGCGAAGTCTGCGGTCTGGCCAAATTTCTTGCTCCAGTTGACGCCGATATAGGGTGCAAATTCACGGCGAATTTCGTAGCGCAGCCTCAACCCCAACGCCATATCCGCGAGGCCGGAGCCGATACCTACCGCTTCATCATCCTTGCTGTAGGCATTCAGCTCGATCTCTGGAAACAAGATCAGCTTCTGTGTTAACATGTACTCATACTCGGCATCCAGCCGGGCACCGATCTGCCCCGATTCGCCGATGAACACGCCGGCATCCACTTCAAAAAGGTAGGGCGCCAGGCCTTTAAAACCGAGTGCCAGGTAATCCCTGTCCGGCTCGGGCTTGATATCCCGGCGCCAACCCGCCTGAAAATCCCAAAAGGGTGCGATGGCACGACTGTAGAGAAACTGCACCTCCGCCTCTTCTGTTTTGCCATCCACACGTTCCACTTCCGTTTTAAACCAGAACTTGTTGAGGTCTTTCCCGATCCAGGCATCGGCATCCAACACCAGTGGATTAGGCCCATCTGTATTCCTTATTTCCAGTTTGTCGATCATCACCATGTAGAGCAGCGGGTCGTCTTCTCCACCTGCGAATGCTGTCGTGGATAATCCAATCGCCATCAAAGCAGTTATTGTCTTTTTCATGATTTTCATACTCCTCAACTGACGATGACGGTGCGGAACATGCCGAGCATGTGATAGAGAAGGTGGCAGTGGTAGGCCCAACCACCTTCGGCATCTACAGTAACGCGGTAACTGATGCGTGAGCCGGGCTGAACGATCACGGTATGCTTGCGAGGCAGGTAATTGTTATCACCGGTTTCCAGATCGCTCCACATACCGTGCAGGTGCATCGGATGGTTCATCATGGTGTCGTTGACGAAGGTGATACGCAGCCGTTCACCCCGTTTCCAACGCAGCGGTTCGGCCTCGCTGTGCTTGACCCCGTTGATCGACCACATGTAGCGCCCCATGTTGCCGGTCAGATGGAGCTCGATCTCCCGGTCCGGTTCACGGTGATCGTAGGTGGTGCGCAGATTCTTCAAGTCCGCATACGTCAGTACGCGGCGACCGTTGTTGCGCAGGCCAACACCAGGATCATCCAATCGGTATTGGGGTGCATCCGCCCGCATGTCGACATGGAGACCGTACTCAGTCTCGGCATGCTGCACAGGGCCGCCAGTGAAGTCCGATGGGTTGGGCTCGAGGGCCTGCATTTTCATCCCTCCGCCCCCGTTCATCTGATGCTGGCTGTGATCCATACCGGGCATCATCTGACCACCCGGCATCTGGTGCTGGCTATGATCCATGCCCGTCATCGTCTGCCCACCTGGCATCTGGTGCTGGCTATGATCCATGCCCGTCATCCTCTGCCCACCTGGCATTTGGTGCTGACCGTGGCCCATAGCAGGCATATCGTGCCCGGCATGACCCATCATGTTCATGCCCATATCCCCATGGCCAAGATTCGGTACCGGATCCATTTCAGGAATCGAGGCGGTTAAAGACGGGTCCGGTGTCAGGGTTCCCCGGGCGTAGCCGGAACGGGCGATATCCTGAGCAAAGATGGTATAGGCCCTGTCGTCCTCGGGCTCGACGATAACGTCATAGGTCTCGGCCACACCGATACGGAACTCGTCTACCGAGACCGATTCGACGTTCTGGCCATCGGCAGCCACCACAGTCATCTTCAGACCGGGGATGCGTACATCGAAGAAGGTCATCGCCGAACCATTGATGAAGCGCAGGCGCACCTTATCACCTTTCCTGAACAATCCCGTCCAGCCCTCCGCCGGAGTTTGGCCATTGGCGAGAAATGTGTATGTGTAGCCAGTCACGTCCGACAGGTCGCGCTGGCTCATGCGCATCTGGTTCCACATCTTGCGATCGTTCCAGGTGGCGGCCAGCCCCTTCTCCCTGAGGTCCTTCGTCAGGTCTGCATGGGTGCGCTCGTTGTTGTTGTAGTAGTGGCTGAGCTTTTTCAGCTTGGCATAGACGTCCGTCGGATCTTCGTCGGTCCAGTCAGAGAACATCACCACATAGTCACGGTCGAAACTGAAGGGTTCTGAGTCTCTGGGATCGATAATGATAGGGCCGTAAAGACCGGTCTGTTCCTGAAAACCGGAGTGACTGTGGTACCAATAGGTACCGCTTTGGGTCACGGGGAACTGGTAGGTAAAGGTCTCGCCGGGCTTGATACCTTCGAACCCAGTGGCGATGCCCGGTACACCGTCCATCGCACTAGGCAGGATGATGCCGTGCCAATGAATAGAACTGACCTCGGGCAACAAATTGGTGACACGCAGGGTTACCGTGTCGCCCTCCCGCCAGCGCAGGATCGGTGCCGGCAGTGAGCCATTAACGGTAGTAGCAATCCGCGGCGCACCGGTGAAGTTGACTGCCTGCTCACCGATGGTCAGATTGAAATTAGTCCCACGCAGGGTTTGCGGGCTTTTCTGTTTCATGGCGGCGGCAAGGACACGGCTCCCAAGGCCCATACTCGCGAAGGCACCACCCATCGCCAGGCCCTGTACAAATCGACGGCGCGTCAGGCACACGCCTCCCTTGGTTATTGGATCACGAATACCACTCATGGAATTGTTCTTCCTCTGCAAGTCAGCAGCCAACAAGGCATAGCTGACGGATAGCCAACAGATTGAATATCTGGGTTTTATTTGGCGATCACTGAATGATCAGTAATCAGTCGCAGGGAAGTCAGGCCCGTGGTGGGCGGAAGAGAGAGGAAGAAAGTCGCCTTACAAAGCCAGCGTCCGTTCCAAATTGTACGGATGTAGCAGATTGGTGTGTGGGAACTGAAAGAACTGGAAGCAATCCCAGCACGCAGGAAATACAATGACCGGACGAGCAACTGTGTCCATTGCCACAGCCAGTATCTGCCTTGCAGTGCTCACAATCCTGCGCCATGTCATGATCAGCCATAGCCTGGCTGCCATCAGGCCTGTCAGCCATCTGATGGACACTATCTCCCTGGCCGAAAGAATCGGCAAACCCAGCCATTGCACTCTGCAATGGGATCAACCCCACCAGCAGAGCAAGCAGAACAGCCAGCAGTTTATTATGAGATTGGCGCATACGAGCAAGTATTACTGAGATTCATTCTTATTTCAAGTAGATAGTTTGGCAATGTCCCTTTGAAAAAGATCCGTATTCGTTCGTTGATCGAACTGAGAGGTATTATTGCCAGCTACCTCTCATGGTATCGATGTCTGTCGCCTTGCTACACATAACAACTACCATGAAAAATACCATTGATGATGCAGATTTTATTATCAATTTGATTAGTTTTATTGTTATAAATCAATGCGCTAAGAAACCCTGTCACTCCCACTCTATTGTAAATAAGCTATTTTTATCTTTTATTATCAATGGCTTATTTTCCTGCTAATCGATAATACCATGAAAAATACCATGCTCAGAAATTCCTTCAAAATGCTCGAAAAAATTGCCGATTGAACGCTTCCACACAGCACCCCTTAGGCCACTTTCCGGGCTTTGACTTCCAGGTGTATGCCCTCCTGCTCCTGCAGGTAGTGGATCACCGCAAACAGGTTGCTCGCCTGGGGATTCCCTTTCGGCCCGAACATGCGCATGAGGCTCTTGCTCGACTTTTCAAAGACCTTGGACAGTTCCTCAAACCCGATCGTCGCGTTGATGTAGTCACGCAGCACCGCCTTGCCGGTATCGACATCACCGGCGAGCAGACATTCGACCCCTTCTTGCAGCAGGGCCTTGCGAAACGCCGGATCCCGCTGGGCGCGAGCCTGTATGGTGTCCTTAAAATCTTTCGTCAGAGCCATCATGTCACCTCTTGCCGTTTCCGGCGCTTATAGTCGCGCCAGTGCCCTTTTGCAGCAGCAATATCTGCGTCCTGGCGCTTCTTGGTACCACCCGCGAGCAATATCACCAACCGGTCCCCATCCTTGCCAAAGTAGATTCGATAGCCAGGACCAAAATCGATTCGGTACTCATAGACGCCGGCACCCACACCTTTCACACTAGAGAAGTTGCCCTGCTCCATCCGATGGACTGCTGTCGTCACCTTGACCGCAGCGGCCACATTCAGATGATCGAACCACTTGGCATAAGGGCTGTTTCCCGCCGCATCGAGGTATTCTCTAACCTCCGTCATATGACCAATATAGTAGCATATATGTTACCTTTTGCAATGCCCACACAACACCGTATTTCCGGATAACCCTTGTTTTCTATGGAGTGACACCCGGATCTGGCGGGTGGGCCGTTGAAAATGAGTGCACATCCTGAATCACCCCGAAAATCATCCCTTCGGCGGATACGGATCATTCCCGTGGCTGTCCTTATTCTGGATCTTCCCGTCCTTGCCGTGGATGTAGAATTCGGTGCCTTGGTTCTGGCTGATCTTGCGCCCGGCATCGACGGCATCCTGCTTCTTGTCGAAGTGGCCGCTGCTACGAGCCGCGCCGTCTTTTTTGACATCCCAACCACCGTCAGCGTTGGGCACGACATGATGTGTTCCTGGTTTCTTTGGCATGGTCGCCTCCTGTCTATTTTTGAAAATTACCCATGGAAATTTGGAGTATGTACATCAGCCACGAATCGGTCTTGAGAAGAATAGCCCTGAGCTGCTCATCGGTCAGCTCTGTCTCCAATTCGTGGACCCGGTTGAACAGCTCGATCAGCTTCACCAGCGCCCGGGTATCGTGCATCAGGAAGTCAGTAAGCGGATCGTTGTTCAGCTCCCGGCAGACATAGAGCACCCTGGCTCGACGGGTTGGCTTGCCTTCATGTAGCAGGTCTTTTTGATTGGGCACACCCGGAATCCATGCGGCGACGAGATCGTCGGGCGCCAATCGCCTGAGCAGATGGTTCCACAGCTCCCTGAGTGAGCTTAGAATGTGTCTTGCCCGGTCAGCATTGTTGCCATACAGGGCATCCCGAGCACCTATGTACGGACGAGCGAGCCCCGGCTCGACCTGCTGCAGAAGCGCAATACAGCCTGATGTTTCCAGTTCTGCCTCAGCGACAAGCTGAATTTCCGTTTCTGCCTCGTCGTCATCTTCCCGTTCATCCCAGGTGCAAAGGGCTTCAATCGCGAAGCTGGTGGTGTAAATCTCACGAGTAGCCCCCGGCAAAACGAAGGCCGGCAGACGCGTGATGTCCGAAATCTCCCTCAGTGACTCTGCCAAACTCCCATACGAAGCGGTCACATGGGCTATTGAGCTTTCTAGCCCCGAGATGACCGGCATCTCGATTTGAAAGCGGCTCCTGATCGCTTCGAAATTGATGCCCGCCATGAGCCTTTCTGTGGCAGCAAGTCGCAAGGAGGTATCACACAGATCCAGCTTGGCCGATGCTTGAAGCTGTGAAAAATGCGAGATGTCGTACTGTATGGGCTTGATGCGCTCAATCCATGACTGATGCGCAGCCGAGAGACTCTCGGCAATTCGACTTGTCGTACTGGCCTGCTTTATTAGCTCCTGCCAATGCTGATTGGCACTGGCGATCTCCTGGATCCGAGCCGCAGCTCCAGACATTTCGAGGGCGCGGCTGATTTCCAACTGCTGGCGACGGATGGGTTCCATCGCGCGTTCCATCTGCTCGATCACCTTCAGGTAGGACGGCCTGGCCAAACGGTTGATAGCGTCCATGTCTTGATGGAGTTTGGCGAGAGCCGTTTTTGCTGTTTTGAGGTCGTCAGACATTCCCGAGTTAACCAGCCCTGGCCTCTTCAACAATATGGGTGCACTTAACAGATCCCTCCCTTAAAGAAATGGCCCGATGTGAATCATGAAATGAACTGATAATGACTTGCGACACATTCCGACGCATGAACACTGCAAGCAGTCTATAGCAACAAGTACACCACTTGAAGAAAGGCGTCATCCCTGACTACCCACCAAATTTCGTAGATTGTTGAGAACAGTCGCTGACACTTGTTCAGTCGGCAACTGATGCAAGTGGCCGAGTTTCTCGACAACAATTGCAACATCGGATGGCTTTGATTGCCGATCACCCGTTTGCGTGAACGGCCCATCCGTTTCCGTAAGAACCCTATCCAATGAAATTGATTGAATCATCGGCGCATGCCGCTCATTGTGAAACATGGCAGCATTTATTGAAAAATAACATCCCAGCTCAAGGGCTCTCTTTGCCTCGTTCTTCGTTCCCGTGAACCAGTGAAGCACCACTTTTCCTTTGTCAGCTGGTAGGAAAGCCTCAAGATGGTCAAGAACTGTTTTCACAGACCTGACGCTGTGAACCGTAAGAATCTTGTCGCCAGCATCGGCACAACATTGAAGGACACGCTGAAACACCCGTTTCTGTGCATCCAATGACTTAAAGAACCGTGGTCCCGCATCCAGACCAACCTCACCGATATAGCGCGCTTCGGGAAGATACCGTTCCCAAAGGCTGATTTCACTCGCACGATCAGCTACCAACTGGGGATGCAGCCCTAGCGCTGCACGTACATGCTTCGTGCGCTGGGCCAGCTCATGATTCCGAGGCCACGCCTGGGGCGTTGTCGTCACCGCTAACGTGAATATGCCGGCCTTCTCAGTCTCCTGCATCATGGCAGGATAATCGGGATACAAATCGAGATGGCAGTGAAAGTCCACTAGATCCGCTGTGGCAATTAGATCACGATCACCCATCAGCTTGGCTTTACCTCGACGCCATCGAGTAGTCGCGCGACTTCTTCCAAGCCGCGTCGATAGACATCTGCAAGCTGATCTAGATGAGCGGTTTCGTCGGCAAGCGAACCGGGCTTATGGATTAGAAGCTGAGAAAGTTGAGGGTTTTTTCTTAATCGTTCAATCGCGTACTGAAAAGAACGAACCTGCTTGCCAGTAGATTCCCGAGTATCCAATGGTTGGGCGCGAAGATCAGATATAGTGTATGTCGTCTTATCACCCGTAGTCCCCCACGCGGCTTGCAGCGCAGCGCGTCGAATGAGGCACGGCAAGCAATAGCCGCAGTGCTCTATACCGTGTCCTTTCCATCGACCCTTGGTGGGCGAAGAACACGACAGCGACTCCGCTGCCAACTGCTTCAATAGTCCAGGATTCTTGCAGTCGGCGGTCATTTCCCCTTTCGTCTTGTTCCAGTAAGGGTTCTCAATGTTGCCGTCTATACCAAGTTCTCTCAACAGATCGTTCCAGCGAGCCATGTAGTATGGATGGGTCGTACGGGTACTATTGGAGCCAAGTCGCAGAGGATCCAAAGGCACATTCAAGGCAATAAGACCATTTTCCGGTACGCGGAGGGTGAAGCGACGTCCAAGTCCAGTTCCAGCAAAAACCCCAAGTGCGAAGAACAAGAATGACCTGCCGCGCGTGCTGTTCTCCAGATTAACCCCCTCTACCAGTTTTTTCTTGAAGACCACTCTGACCTTCAACTGTTTAAAGGTCGAATTCTTGTAGTGAGCCTTCAGGCTCGACAGCAACTTTCCCTGCGCGTCACTAGTCGCACCTTCACCAAAGTGGCTGACCAACAATGGTGTCGCACCAGCCTCCAATAAATCGATGGCGCCTATCAGGCTATCAAGGCCGCCCGAGAACAAGCTCAACGAATCGTAAGGGGCAGAAAGCAAGCTCGGAGAGGACTGTTCAGCTATTACCTCGAACCGAAGTGGGCGCGCCCGGAACCCAATGGACCAGCGATCCCCCGTCAGGAAGTTCAACATCTTTGTTAGCGTGGAAGAAGCTGCATACCAGCGAGCAGGGTCACTTACGGGCACAACCAATCTAATCTCCCGCGTCCATGAGTCTTGCGACTGCTCGGCGCGAGAGATTCGCGTATCTGCTGCATGTACATGAACTGCAAGCACGAGCAGATCAATCCCAATCTCCGAAGGGAATACACCGAGCTTCATTAAGCTTGTGAGCGCTCCTCCGATACCATGATCCAAGGACTTTTCACCGGCAACGAGTTGCAGATAGGTCCTTTGTTCATCCGTTCCAGTGGGAACATCATTACCGTCGTCTGGACCAAAGCGGCCGGCTAAGAGCTGTCGCTTCATTTTGTTGCCTCCGCATCTCCTAGCGTCTGCAAAATCGCGAACGCGGACTCATATACAGTGTCTACGAACGACTGAATCCGATCTAGCGTAAGATTTGGCGATTCCGACCGAGCGCGCGTTAGCGCATCACTCACGCCACCGCGGATGAAATCGCGGAGTTGCTGTTCGACCCGGTATGCGGCTTGCACATCGGCAGGCATCATTACAACCTTGGTGCCAATGTCATTGCAGATTCGCGTCTCGATTGCATGTGTCGCGTACAACTCGAAAACTGTTTGCATCTGATCCGGCGTGAACGTGGTCAAGTCAGTCAATCCTTCGCTTGCAAGCTCAACGATAGTTTCTATGTAAGCCTCGCGGGCGATGCCTTCATCGACTGTCCCTGCACCAGGGCAGATGTAGTCGGCCAAACCAACAAAGATCTCGGTAATTGGTCTCCCTGCCAGGGATTCCAAGTCGAGCGAACGCAAAGCCTCACGCACACCTCGGGCCTGTGCATCGGCCAGGAAACCAAGCAGGCGTGCACCGGCGCCCCGCGACGCACCCATTCGCTGTGCAGCTTGCCGTGCACCGCCAGCTGACGTAGAGACATACCGTGAGACTGACCGGCCGAGGTTAGCCCTATCACTGCCACCAGAACCCGCAAATCGCGTGAAGCTGTTTCGCGCGCCAGAAAAACGTTGGGGGTACGCAGGCGCAGGGATCGGTGGCCGGATAGGCGGTAACGGCGGTGTGGTTCCATCCGATGGCAGCGGAGCATCAGGTCCAGAGTCCGTACCCGCAGGAGTGGCTGAATCACCGCCATCAGCTCCTCCCAGCCATGACGGAATGAGTGGGGTGCCGCCACCAGGGCCACCGTATGCCGTCGAAGTCCCCATCAGCGTACTCCCTTCAGATCTTTGAGGGTTGCTTCAGTCGCAGCTTTCAGTCCGGGGTTATTGGTGACCTTGCTCCACTCTCCTAGGAGTTTCGTCAAACGTGCATTGCACTCGGTATCTTTGATAACACCCTGCCACCCGCTGACAGCCCATGGACCACACTTGCTACTGGGTAGCGCCTCGAGGAAGTCCATCAACGAGACCTGCAGGCCAGGCTGAGCCTTAACGAGAACTATAAGGCCATCGACACCAACCGGCTTGGTCTCAAAAGCGCCCGTACCCATGATCTTGGATCGCACAGCCTCGAATACCTTGTCAGCCTCTGGCTGAACAAGTTGCTTCAACTCAGTTTCATAACCTTGGACGGTCATCTTGCCGCCGAACAGTTTCTCCACGACGCCGGCCAGGTGACCGAGCACCGATACCGGCCCAAAGTAGTCCTTTTTATCCTTCGTCACGAACAAGTAGGGACGCAGATCGATGCCCGATAGTTTGGGCGACACGCAGGCCCAATCACACACCGCATCCGAAGACTTCCACTCAGCCAACACGGCGTTGTCGGTCAAAGACGCCGGCTCGTTAGATTTCTGTGCCTTTCGTTTGCCTACCGGACCTTCTGCGCTGACTTGAGCTGTCAGCGCTTCTTCAAGTGCTACCAGGTCTTCGCACAAGCCCTTTGGATGGATTGCTGCCACAAATGCTATCTGCTCGAACAGCCTGGGTATAAAGCGCTCCGCAAGCATAAGCTTTGCAAGAACAGGCAGTTTGATGTCATCCCCGAATCCACGACCAATTGCGGTGCGCACGCGGAGTAACAGTGTATTGAGGAATCTTTTAATCTGGCGCGGGTTTCCTTTGGTACCACTCGCCAGGATCGGACCTATCTGATCGCTCAGGGCAAGTGCGTTGTTCACCTTCTCGGCCTCTGCCCCAAGCGCAGTCTTTATGGTAGCCGCGTCAAGGCCGCCACTGGTCCACGGCCGCCTCAGTTTTTCCCTCGCAGCAGCGATTAGCTTCCCATAGTCTGCATTTCCCTCACCAATATCGGCACCGGCCAGCAGCAAAGTAACGTAAATCCGTGTTTCTGTTTCGCCAAGCGCCGGTATACGAAACGGGACTTGAACGAGCTTTTCCAGGTAGTTTCGCGCATAGTCACGCGGCCCTGTGCTATCGGGAAGGTCTGGGAAATGCTTGCTTACCGCATATTCGATCATAGCCTCATCAGCCGCGACTACAAACGCAGTTCTCGCGGTGAAAACAAACAGCCTGATCGCTTCGAGTGTCTCTATGGCAGTATCAGGCAAACAACGATCAAGGTCGTCGATCAGTACGACAAGTTGCTCGATTCCGGCATCTTTCAAGAGCTGGTCGAATGCCTTGCGGAAGGCCTCTACCTCTTCAGGCACGTTCTTGGTTTCGCCAGGTTTCAGTACTGCCTTCACCTCATCGATGACCGCCGAGATGTTTTCTGTCGTGGCAAGTTTTGCAGGGTCTGCTATCACCTCTTCGAGCGATCTGATAACGGACCCGACAAGATCAGGTGATGGAATACCTGTGAAGGACGTGAGGGCCAAACCTCCAGCTCTCTTGGCAACCTTTAGCCAATCGATACAATGGAATACATCCTTGACGGCTACCGCGGCCTTGGTCAACGCTGGCCGCTTTTCTATTAAACCAGTGACGATCCCTTCTATCAGGGCGATCTTCGCGTCTTCAAATCCCTGGAAGCGCCACCCATTGAACTTGAGGCATAGCACTTCATCTTTTCCATCAAACCCTGCTTCGATCATTTCAAGCACGCTGGACTTACCAGCGCCCCAATCGCCATGCACACCGATGGTCACCGGTTGATCCGGTTTTTCGCTTAATAGACCAATGATGGTAGTTGCGATCGCTTCATTGTTCAGAAGATCGACACTGGTTTCGTTATCGGTCAGGATCATTTAGCTATTCCTTCTTTTACGCATCCTTAAAAGCGTCACCGATACTTTATCGGCCAGCATCCTTGGCTGCTTTTTCAATCCAACTTCCCAGATTTTTGTACCCCTCATCATTGTTCCATAAATAAAAACTGTACCCCTCTGGTATCCGCCCGCACCGTTCAGTGGTATTCCCATTTAGATCCTTTATTTTGCTGACATCGACACCAAGAAGTCCGTTTCCCCTCTCGATGCTTTTCTGTATCTCATACTTAACCCACCGGCTTGAACACGTTTTCTCTCCGACCAGAACAACGGTAACAGAAGTGCCCTCAAGCTGTTTGTTAATCCAGTTTTTGATCGCTTGATCACCCTGACGCTTAATTTTTTCAAACTCAGCAGCATCGACAAATCCTGCGGCTTCCCTACCCTGTGTAACCCAGCTATTTCGCACGACCATGGCCCTTGAAACGTCTTTATACTTGAAACTAAAAAATACTCGCCTGGCCATTAGCCCCCCTATTCACAAAGTAGGTTTAATATTGCCATTGTGTGCTCATGGATAGAATCTAGATCCATACCAACGGTCCCCAACAATTCAAATTTCTCTTTTATTTTTTCTTTGTGTGTTCCGTTATATTCATCGAATGAACCACTGACCTCGTCCCACAATTCCTTCGCCATAGAGCCTGTT
>PKUO01000092.1 GCA_002869585.1 Sedimenticola sp. | reverse complement strand
AACGGGGTGGCGCAGAACCTCGCCTGACTGCTGCTCAGGCGATTGCACATAGGGAAATTCCGGATAGTGATAGGTATTCAGCATGCAAGTCTTCCTCGGGAAACATCGACAATGGACCACTGAATAATCATGGCCAGTGCATTCCAGCGATCAATAGACAACCGGCCGTCCTGTTACCGGGAAAACTCTTTCTCATGCAGCCAGGCCGCGTGATCAACCGTTTTTTTGGTTCTTGACCAGTCTTTCAGCATCTCAGGGCCAATCCGATGCAACTCATCCATCATCTCCTGGGTCGCGGTGATGGTGGTTAACTCCAATCGATGTCCGTTGGGATCGAAAAAATAGATAGACTTGATGATTTCATGGTTGGTGGGACCAACCACCTCAATACCCTTGGCCTCCAGTTCCGCCTTTGCCTCCATCAATGCCTGCTCGCTCTCCACCTTGAAGGCAATATGCTGGACCCAATCAGGGGTATTCGGATCCTTCCCCATTGGCGGCGAATTGGGTATTTCAAAAAAAGCGAGGATATTGCCATTCCCGGCATCCAGAAAGATGTGCATGTAGGGATCAGGCTCTTTGGTTGATGGCACCCGATCTTCAGAGATGGCCAGAATAAAATCCATATTGAGTTTGTCACGATAAAAATTGACCGTCTCCTCGGCATCCTTGCAACGGTAGGCCACGTGATGAATCTGTTGGATTTTCATACTCAGCATCCTCCGAGAGATTTTTAGTTTCATTTGCAACTAATATAGATTTTGGTCAGATATCTGGTCAACACGACATTTAATACTGTTTATTATTAATTTCGCATTACGTAATTTCCATGCATCTTCATCGATGTTTCAGCAGGCGTTAATATACTTACAGATGCAACTGTCTGGATATTCTCGCTATACTATGCCCAAGCCTCAAGTTACTGACCCAGAGATCATGTCAGACCCTACAGCCAACGACGCACGACTTTGTCTACCCAGTTTCTTTCCCTATCAACTGGCGGTCTTCAGTGATGATGTCAGCAAGGCCATTGCCCAGCTTTATCGCGGAAGATACAAACTCAGCCGTCAGGAGTGGCGTGTGCTTGCCGCACTTGGAGAACGCGATGGATTGTCTGCCAAGGAGATTGCAGAATACTCAACGCTGGATAAGACCCAGACCAGCCGCGCAGCAGCCAGGCTGCTACACAACGGGTTAATCATTCGCGATGAGGATGACTCAGACCGGCGTCACCTGCGGCACAAACTGACTGGCAAGGGACGGGCCGTTTACAGGGAGATCGTGCCCCTGGTACGCGCTCGGGAGAGCTACATCCTTTCCACACTGAGCGAACAAGAGACAAAAGAGCTGGCGCGCCTGATGACCAAGGTCCATCAGAAGGCCCTGGAACTACAACAATGGGGCTGAATCACCACATAATAGCGACACCCGACTAATCGAGTATTCAAATGGAAAACTACGTTCATGTACGCCCGGAGCACCTAAATCATCACGGCTTTCTGTTCGGTGGGGTTCTGTTGATGTGGGTGGATGAATCGGCCTGGATGACCGCCAGCCTGGATTACCCTGACTGCACTATGGTTACCGCAGGGATGGATAAAATCATCTTCAAACATCGTGTTGAAAACGGAGCGATATTGCGTTTCGTTATACGGCCCAGCAAGAAAGGCAGAAAATCCATCCAATATGGCGTTACCGTCTTTTCAGATGAGCCCGGAAACACCGAGGAGAAGGAGGTCTTTACCACCAGCGTGACATTCGTGCGCATCGATCAGTCGGGGAAAGCGATAAACCTGCCCGAGCGGTCAACCCTCAGGTCTGAACTGGCCAATCTGCGGGAGTAAATACTCCAGAAACCATCACGGATTTTTTATTTTTGCACCCTCCACATATCACAGTTTTTCAGAGATTTTTCTCGCAGCATGCTTCAAGAGTCGCGCATTGCGGCCATCCCAACTGACATCGAAGGTCGACTTGAAACCAAACAGCGCCAGCGACAGTACCAGTTCGCCGCGATAGTCAAAGACCGGCGCCGCCAGGGCAGAGACATACTCGATGCTGTGCCCAGTCACCCTGGCAAGCTGATGCTCACGTGTCTCTGCGATATATCCCTCGACATCCGCCATCGATGTCGGCGCCATAGGCGTCGCGTCCCTGGCAAACCTTGCCAGTTCAGCATTGATGACCGGGAGCGTCACGGACTCGGGCAGGTAACTGAGAAAAATCCTCCCTGATGCGGACATAGTGGACAGGAACACAGTACCAGGACGAATGCCTACAGATATGGGCTGGCGTGATTGCAGCCAACGAATCACCGTGGTTCCGGAACCGCCCCAGACACACAGAATAATCCCCTCGTTGGTCCCGGACCATAACTCATCAATGATCGGATTGGCCACCGAGGTCGGCTCGAGCCTGGAAAGATAGGAGGTGGCGAACTCCAGCACATAGGGGCCCAGGTCATAGCGACCGTGGGCGCTCTTTTCCACAAACCCACTATCGACCAGACTAACCAGGTAGCGGTGGGTCTTGGCCGGATGCATTTCAACGGCGTCCGAAAGCTCGTTCAGTGTCGCCCTACCGCCGATACCCGCCAGGGTTTTCAACAACCGCATGCCAATCTCGACAGACTGCACGCCGCCCTTGACAGGGGTTGACCCCGCCTTCTTCACGCTTGTCATTTACATTATCCGTAAATTAATCAACCTGAGTATTTCCAATCATTGACCCATAAACACTATAGTGCTTTTATTTTCACCATACAAAAAATTTGGCTATTTACATATTACGTAATATTGATACAGGAATTGCAATGAGCACTAAATTCGCATCCGTGGCTGATCTGGAAGAAAAAAAGGTCTCCTTCATTCAGCTCTCAGAACACTGCTGGGCCTTTACTACAGAAGGCGACCCAAACACCGGGGTGATCATCGGCGATGATGCGGTGATGATCATCGATGCCACCGCCACGCCGGTGATGGCCCAGGATGTGATCTCGCGTGTACGGGAAATCACCGACAAGCCCATCAAGTACGTCACGCTGACCCACTACCATGCGGTACGCGTACTGGGCGCAAGCGGCTATAAAAGCGAGGGTCTCGAGCAAATAATCGCCAGCCGTGACACCTATGATCTGATCGTCGAACGGGGCCAGCAGGATATGGACTCTGAGATCGGCCGTTTCCCACGCCTATTCAACTCGGTGGAAAGTATTCCGGGTCTGACCTGGCCCACCCTGACATTCGAGGGCGAACTATCCCTCTGGCTGGGTAAGCTGGAGGTTAAAGTCATGCAGTTGGGGCGTGGCCACACCAAGGGCGACACTGTGGTCTGGGTACCCGGCGAACAGGTTCTCTACTCAGGCGACCTGGTGTAGTGTGATGCGGCCTGTTACACCGGCGACGCCTATCTCTCTGACTGGCCACAAACGCTGGACAACATCAGTACCCTTGACGCCCAAAAACTGGTCCCCGGCCGCGGACCCGCCCTCGACACCCCGGAAAAGGTCAAACAGGGCCTCGACTACACCCGAGATTTCGTCAGTACGTTGTACAAGAGCGCCCAGGAAGCGGTGGCGAAAAACATGAACCTGAAGGAGACCATGGAACATACCAGAAAAGCCATGGACCCCAAGTTTTCCCAGGTATTTATCTATGAACACTGCCTCCCCTTCGACGTAACACGCGCCCATGATGAGGCCTCCGGCATACGCGACCCCAGAGTCTGGACCGCTGAACGTGACCAGGAGATGTGGCATGGTCTGCAGACAGACTAAGATAACGACTATGTTTGGTTCAACAGGCCTACTGAAATTATGAAACTTGCTACACTGAAATCTGCGCAACGGGATGGCGCCCTGGTGGTTGTCAGCCGTGACCTGACCCGCTGCATAGAGGTTCCCGAGATTGCGCCAACCCTGCAAAAGGCCCTGGACGACTGGAGTCTCTGCGAAGAAAAACTGCAAACCGTCTATCGGGCGTTGAACAACGGCACACTGGCGAACGCTCAGGCATTTGACCAGGGGCAGTGCCACTCCCCCCTGCCCCGCGCCTATCAATGGGCCGACGGCTCTGCCTATATCAACCATGTTGAACTGGTACGAAAGGCACGCGGTGCTGAACTACCCCCAGAGTTTCACACCGATCCCCTGATCTACCAGGGCGGATCGGACAGTTTCATCGGACCCAAAGATCCCATGGTGGTACCCGACGAATCCTTCGGCATCGACTTCGAGGCAGAGGTAGCGGTAATCACCGGCGATGTACCCATGGGCTCATCGCTTTCGCAATGCGCGGAACAGATCCGTCTGCTTATGCTGGTCAATGATGTCTCCCTGCGCGGACTGATTCCTGCTGAACTCGCCAAGGGCTTTGGCTTTTTTCAATCCAAACCGGCAAGCGCCTTCTCCCCCGTAGCGGTTACGCCGGATGAGCTGGGCGATAGCTGGAAAGATGCCAAGGTACATCGACCTCTGAACGTTTATCTCAATCACAGGCCGTTTGGGCGCCCCGAGGCCGGGGTGGACATGACCTTTGATTTTGCCCAACTGATCGCCCACGTGGCAAAAACGCGTGAGCTGGAAGCGGGATCGATCATTGGCTCTGGCACCGTATCCAACAAGCAGGGCGGTCTCTGGGGTTCCAGCATCGACAACGGCGGCGTAGGCTACTGTTGTCTTGCCGAGGTACGCATGTACGAAACCATCGAACAGGGAAAGCCGTCAACCCCATTCATGCATTATGGCGATAGGGTGCGTATCGAGATGACCGATGCCGAAGGCAACAGTATATTTGGTACAATAGAAAACGAAGTGATGCCACTGTAGACTTGCCATGCTGAAACTCTATAGTTACTTTCGCAGCTCCGCCGCCTACCGGGTACGTATCGCGCTGAACCTGAAAGGACTCACGCATGAGATCATTCCGGTCCATCTACTGCGTAATGGGGGCGAGCAGAACCTCCCCGAATACCGGTCCAAAAACCCCCTTGCCCTGATCCCTGCTTTGGACACCGATGACGCCACCCTGATTCAGTCGATGGCGATTCTGGAATACCTGGAAGAGGCATACCCTAACCCGGCACTGTTACCCGATGGACTGACAGCCCGCGCCCGGGTGCGCGCCATTGCACAGACAGTGGTCTCCGAGATTCACCCGCTTAACAACCTGCGGGTACTGGATTATCTGGTAAACAATCTTCAGCACGACAATGACGAAAAGCTGGACTGGTACCGGCACTGGATCAACGAGGGCTTTACCGGCATCGAAATACTCTTGGGCAGCAGCCCGGAGACCGGGCTGTTTTGCCACGGTGATACCCCGACCCTGGCAGACTGTTGCCTGATACCACAAGTCTACAACGCCAGGCGATTCAACTGCCCCCTGGAGCATTTCCCGATCATCCAGCGCATCAGCACTGAGTGTGACAAGCTGGCTGCATTCCAGAATGCCGCGCCGGATAACCAGCCGGACGCCGAATGAAGTATCCCAGCGCCGCCCCCTGCAGCAGTTCCATCGATGCCAGTATTCAAGATAAACAGGAACAACCCTTGTG
This sequence comes from Sedimenticola sp., assembly GCA_002869585.1. GTDB lineage: Bacteria > Pseudomonadota > Gammaproteobacteria > Chromatiales > Chromatiaceae > BM503. Next base: position 15,404 of record PKUO01000092.1, on the reverse strand, counting down.
GTCGCCCAGCGAGAAACAGATCGCCAAGGCCCATCTGACCCGATTCATCTCTCAGGCCTCGACGCGTTCTGGCCGCAACCTTGCCAACTATGATGCCCTGTGGCAATGGTCCGTGGAAGATATGGAGGCGTTCTGGTCCCTGGTGTGGGACTTCACCCATGTGCTTGGTGACAAGGGCCATAGCATAGCAACCGGCCTCGATAAAATGCCCGGTGCGCATTGGTTTCCGGAGGCAACACTGAACTATGCGGAGAACCTGCTGCGGCAGCGCAATAACGACGATGCCCTGGTCTTCTGGGGCGAGAACAAGGTCAAGTACCGACTGAGCCATAACCAACTGTATGACGCCGTCTCACGCTGCCAGCAGGCGCTGATTGCTGCGGGGATCACCCAGGGCGACCGGGTTGCCGGCTATCTGCCCAACATGCCCGAGACCATCATCGCCATGCTGGCGACGGCCTCACTCGGCGCGATCTGGTCTTCAGCCTCACCGGATTTCGGCGTTGAAGGCGTCATTGACCGGCTGGGTCAGATAGAACCCAAGATTCTCTTTTGTGTCGATGGTTATTTCTACAATGGCAAGACCATCGACTGCATGGCGAAAAACAGTGAGGTGGCGCAACGGCTGCCGAGCCTTAGCCGAACCATCGTGATCCCTTACATCAGGGCAACCCCGGAGTCCTCCGGGGTGATCAATGGTACTGACTGGCATCAGTTTCTGGCCCCCTTCACAGCCAAGCAGATTTACTTTCAGCAGATGCCGTTCGAGCATCCCCTGTTCATCATGTTCTCATCCGGCACGACGGGCATACCCAAGTGCATCGTACACTCCGCTGGGGGCACACTGCTGCAGCACCTCAAGGAGCATCAACTGCATGCCGATATCCGCCCCCGGGACCGCCTGTTCTATTTCACCACCTGTGGCTGGATGATGTGGAACTGGCTGGTATCGGGCCTGGCCTCCGGCGCGACACTGCTGCTGTACGACGGCAGCCCCTTTGCAAACGGTAAAAAAGTTCTGTTCGACCTTGCCGATGCGGAAGGGATGACCCATTTCGGCACCTCGGCTAAGTACATCGAGGCCTGCGGCAAGTTCGGCCTCGAACCAGGCAAGACGCACCAGCTTGCCGAACTGCGCGCCATCTTCTCAACCGGCAGTCCCCTGGTTGCCGAGAGCTTCGACTATGTCTATCAATCCATAAAATCCAACCTGATGCTCTCCTCCATCTCCGGGGGTACCGACATCATCTCCTGTTTCGCCCTGGGCTCCCCGATCCTGCCGGTATGGCGTGGCGAACTGCAGTGCCGCGGGCTGGGCCTGGCAGTGGATGTGTTTGATGAGTCAGGCCATATTGTCAGGGGCGAGAAAGGCGAACTGGTCTGCACTCAACCCTTTCCCTGTATGCCGATTGGGTTCTGGAATGATCCAGAGGGCAGAAAATATCACCAAGCCTATTTCGAACGCTTCGAAGGCATCTGGTGCCACGGTGATTTTGTGGAGATCACCCCCCACTGCGGTCTGATCATCTACGGTCGTTCCGATGCCACTCTGAATCCCGGCGGCGTGCGTATCGGTACTGCTGAAATCTACCGGCAGGTGGAACAGATCGATGAGGTACTTGAATCGATCGTCATCGGTCAGGAGTGGGACAACGATGTACGCGTGGTGCTTTTCGTTAAGCTGCGCGAACAGGCCGTGCTCACCGATGAACTGATAGCACGCATCCGGCAACTGATACGGTCCAAGACCACACCCCGCCATGTACCAGCCATAATCATTCAGGTCGCTGATATCCCGCGCACCAAAAGCGGCAAGATCGTTGAGCTTGCGGTACGTGAAATCGTCCATAACCGACCGGTAAAAAACAGTGGCAGCCTGGCAAATCCCGAGGCACTGGACCTGTTTAAAAATCTGCCCGAATTACAACCATAAAATCCAATTGCCAGCCAAGCTTTTCAAATCACTCGTTTCCCACCCAAGACTGTCAGACCTCAACAGCCGACAACCGCACTGCAACCACCTTGTACTCCGGCGTCATGCTCTCCTGGTCGAAGATGCCGCTGGTGAGATGATTGATAGCAATCTCCGGAAAATGGAAGGTGGTGAAGAGGATACCCGGCTTCACCTCGTCGCTGATCTGCACCTGCAGATGGGTTTCGCCATTGGGTGATTGAATCTCCACCCGGGAGCCGTCGCTGATACCCTCCCTGCTGGCATCCTCTGGATTGATCAGCAGCACATCATGATCGACCAGTTCCACATTGGGTGTGCGCCGGGTCATGCTGCCGCAGTTGTAGTGTTCGAGCCGACGGCTGGTGGTGAGGATATAGGGATAGTCTTCTGCATTGTTGCTGATCTCCGGCGTCTCCTGGAACGCAAAGAAACGGAAACGCCCCTTCGGCAGTTTGAACTGCTGTTGATGCAGGATCTGGGTATCAGTGCCATCCGCCGCCACCGGCCACTGCTTGCCGTTGCCGGCGAGATTGTCCCAGGTCACACCCGCAAAGAATGGCACCACCTGGGAGATCTCCTTGAGCAGTTCCGGCGGATCATAGTGTCCCTGGGGATAGCCCATGCGTTCCATGATATTGCAGACGATCTCGCCATCCGGTCGGGTACCAGGTAGCGGATCGATTGCCGCGTTGACTCTTTGTACTCTCCTTTCACCATTGGTGAAGGTGCCGCTCTTTTCCAGAAACGAGGCCGCGGGCAGGATGACATCCGCCATGCTGCAGGTCTCAGTCATGAACAACTCCTGCACGATCAGCAGATCCAGCAGACTGAGGGAGTATTTCACCTCGCAGGAGTTGGGATCGGTCTGCAGGATATCCTCGCCCATGATCCACAACGCCTTGAGCTTGCCCTCCCGGGCCGCACCGAACATCTGGGGTATCTTCAGGCCGGGCTGGGTCGGTATCTCGGTGCCGTAGATCTTCTCGAAGTGGGCCTTGATCTCCGGCTGTCGATAGTCGAGATAACCCGCGCCGAGATCAGGCTGCACCCCCATGTCCACCGCGCCCTGTACATTGTTCTGACCACGCAGGGGATTCATGCCGGTACCGGGCCGACCGATGTTGCCGGTCATCATGATCATGCAGGCCAGCATCATGATCGCCCGGCTGCCCTGATAGTGCTCGGTGATGCCCAGACCGTGAAAGGCCATCGCCCGCTCGGCACGGCCGTAGATGTGCGCGGCCTGCTCCACCTCGGCGCGGGAAACTCCGGTGATCCGCTCCAGCTGATCCAGATCCTGAGCGAGCACCTGGGTGCGGAATTCATCGAAGCCCTCGGTGCGGTTATCAATGAAGGCTTCATCCAGATAGCCCAGTTCGATCAGGTAGCGGCACAGCATATTGAGCAGCGCCACATTGCTGCCTGGGCGTGGCTGCAGATGCGAGGCGGCATACTTCGACAACTCCGAGCGCCGTGGGTCAACGATGATCAGTTTCGCCCCGTGAATCGCTGCCTGTTTCAGACGTGCACCGGTCACAGGATGGGCCTCGGTGGGGTTGGCGCCGAACACCAGCAGGCAATCTGCCAGTGGAATCTCGTCGATGGAGTTGGTCGCAGCACCGGTGCCGTAGACCTCGCGCATACCGAAAGCCGTTGGCGAATGGCAGACCCGCGCGCAGCCATCGATATTGTTGTTACCGATCACCGTGCGCATGAACTTCTGCATCAGGTAGTTTTCTTCATTGGTACAGCGCGCCGAAGAGATACCGGCGATGGCATCTGCGCCATGTTCGCGCTTGATGGCATTCAGGTGTTGGGCGATGTAGTCGAGAGCCTCGTCCCAGCCCACCTCCACCAGCTAGCCGTCACGGCGGATCAATGGACTGGTCAGCCGATCAGGGTGATGGACATATTCAAAGGCATAGCGGCCCTTCAGGCAGCTATGGCCATTGTTGACCGCCGCCCCTTCGATGGCGCTGATCGCCGCCACCCGACCCTGCTGAACCTTAACCTCCAGGTTGCAGCCGACACCGCAATAGGTGCATACCGTCGGCACGGTATGCTCGGCCTTTATGGTTTTGGCGCGATAGCGGTCATGCAGGGCATTGGTCGGACAGGTCTGTACGCAACGGCCGCAGGAGACACAGCCCGCCTCACCGAAATCCCCCGCCAATCCTTGAATGATGTGACTCTTGATACCCCGATTGGCCATTGCCAGCACGAACTGCCCCTGCACCTCGTCGCAGGCGCGGATACAGCGATAACAGTGTATGCACTCGGCCGGATCGAAACGCAGATAGGGATGGGGCTGAGATGGGCGGCCCGGCTCCTCACCCAACGGATAACGGCTGTGGCTGACGCCATACTCCTGCAGCAGGCGCTGAAAGGGTGTTGGCCTTTCCCCTGCCGTGGGCTCAAGCCTCTCTTGTGGATAGTTGCTCAGCAACAGTTCGAGTATGCCCTTGCGCGCCTTCATCAGGCGTTCGCTACCGGTCGAGACATGCAGACCTTCCGCCACCGGCGTGTGGCAGGAGGCCATCAACCGGCCTTTCTCTCCTACGCTACGCGCCACCTCCACCAGGCAGATGCGGCAGGCGCCGAAGGGTTCCAATGCGGGATCGTGGCAGAGTACGGGTATCTCGTCGCGCCCGATATGGCGGCTGACACATTCGTAAAGGGTCTCGCTGGTCTCGAAGGGATAAGCAATACCATTGATCGTCAGCTGGCTCACCGGACCACCTCCTTCGCGCTGAAATAGGGCGAAAGCTCTTCCCGGAAGTGGGTCAGCGCATTGCGCATCGGCAATGGGATGCCCCCACCCAGGGCGCACAGCGACCCGGTCTCCAGGATATCGAGCAGTTCCTCGAACAGCGCGCCGTCCAGCGGCTGTTCGGGTGAGGCCTGTTGCAGCATATGACTGCCCTTCGCCGTTCCCAGCCGGCATGGCGTGCACTTGCCACATGACTCGTCCGCCATGTACTCGAAGATATGGCGCATAAAATCGAGCATCGGAAAACGCTCGGGGATAGCGATGATGCCCGCGTGACCCAAGGCGAAGCCGTGCTTCTGAAAGCTCTCGAAGTCGATGCTCAGCGCATCGATGGCAGCCTGCGGGACAATCGAGCCGAGTGGCCCGCCCACCTGTAACGCCTTGACCTCGGTGTTGAAGCCCCCGGCCTGGCGGTAGATCAGGTCTGCGAATGAATGGCCGAAATCCACTTCATAAAGCCCCGGCCGCACGAACTGGCTGTCGAGGGAGATCAGCTTGGTGCCCTTGCTCGCTGCCGTGCCAATCGCGGCGAAGGCCTTGCCGCCGCGATGCAGAATCCAGGGTATGTTGGCAAAGGTTTCGACATTGGAGAGCAGGGTCGGCTTGCCCCAGAGACCATGGGTCGCCGGATAGGGCGGACGCACCCGCACCTCCGGGCGCTGCCCCTCGATGGAGCTGAGCAGCGCGGTCTCCTCGCCGCAGACATAGGAGCCGGCGCCTTCCACGATATAGAAGCGGAAATCGCCGCTGATCTGCGGTGGGAGGGCGGTGAACTCGTCGATTGCGGCCTGGACCCGGCGGATCGCCTCGGGGTACTCGTGACGAATGTAGAGCACGGCTGTTTTCGCCCCGGCGGCGAGACCGGCGGCATACATACCGGCCATCACCTTGTGGGCCTGCTGCTCCAGCAGATAGCGGTCGGAGAAGGCGCCAGGGTCACCCTCGTCGGCATTGCAGACGATATATTTTTCATCGCCTTCGGCCGCGGCGGTTGCCTGACACTTGATGGCGAAACCGAAACCCGCCCCGCCCCGGCCGCGGAGCTGGGATTGCTGCAACTCCGGCAGAATCTGTTCGGTACGTTGCAGGGCAATACGGTAAAGCTGTTCGACCGAATCGACGGGGCTAGTGAGAATCGCCGATCCCGACAGGCTGCAAACCGGCATCTCCGGCTGAAGCAGTCCAGCCTCTGCCTGATGGAAGCCATCGAGGGTACCATCGGCCTGGCGTTGCAGCAGCCCCGCACCCTGGTAACAGTAACCGCAGCACATCGCCTTGCCCGCAGCGGGATGGCGCGCCATCACTTCCGCCGTCGAGCCATTGACCAGGCAGGCGGTGCCATGACAGACCAGGGTTCGCTCGGATTGGCTCTGTTCGTTGAGAAAATCGTAAAAACTGGCGGTGCCCTTGATCACCGCCCCGGACAGCCGCGCCTGCTCTGCGAGCACGCGCATCGCGGTCCCTGTCTCTTCGGCAGAGGGCTGAATAGTCGCGCCAAGCGCATGGAACAGATTGTTTTGCAGACCCTGGCGGTGACTCAGTATGCGGATGTTTTTTGACATATCCTCTCTCGCACCGCTGGGCGGTTGTTATTCAGGATTGAGTAGGCTGTAAATCGACAGCATCTTAACCTGTGATACTAGCAATTCTCATCTGGGTTGTTACTCTTGAGATGAATATAATGAACATTCATTCTATTTTCAAGCGGGTATCATTCAAGGGCAATAGTCGGCCCTACGCGGTTTGCGAAACAGGTGGCGCAGAGGAAGAGCAGGAGATGTGATTGCAGTCAGCCGGTCAACGTCTGTCGGCTATAAATGAAAAATCCGAGGATAACCAGTGTCGCCAGCCACATCAGCACGTAGATGATCATTGCGCGAGAGGCCTTCTTTTTCTCCAACCAGGTCCGCGGGCGAATGCCTTTCACCAGAAAAACCAGCTTGCTGGAGAGATTCACGCACACCAGGTTGATTGCCAGCAACAACCCGGCATTAAAAGCCAGGCTGGTATCACCATAACCCAACATCAGTCCAAGGGTCACAGCCGGGGGAAGCAATGCCACCGCGACCATTACGCCTACCAGCACACTCGACAAGCCGGTAGTCATAGAGAGTGCTGCTGCCGCACCCGAGGCCAGCGCCAGCGCGATGGAATCCAGCCCGACCAGGGTGCGTGCAATCAGCTCCGGGCTGGCAATATCGATTGGCCAGACAACACCGATTCCAACGGACAAGACTATTGCCAGCAAAATACCAACCGTCGCGGTCACCACCGACTCACGCATCAGGGCAATGTCACCCAGAGCGGTACCCAAACCAAATGCGAGATTCGGGCCCAGCAACGGCGCGATGACCATTGCCCCTATCACCACCGCCACATTGCTCTCGATCAGACCAATCGCAGCAACGGCGGTGGAGAGAATGACCAGCACGATGAAATTGAGGTCAAGGCGGGCGTTCTTTTCCACCTCATCGTAAAGTGCCTCACGCGCCGCAATCGCTGAATCCTCCTCCTTGCGTTCATCCTCTGAGGGTTTCGGCAAGGCAATATCCACTGGCAACACCACGATCCTAAACGATGACTGTGCGCCCAAGGCATTCTGCAAGGCATCCAGTACCTTCTGCAACTTGTCGTCGGCCACCAGCAGCCTCATCAACTGCATGCCATCTTCACATAACACCCCCCGTCGGCAATCCAGCGCCTCGGCCTTCTCGGCGATAGCGACGATAGTATCCGAACTACCCGCATCGGTGACGACTTCAACATACTTCATACTTATCCAGTTCCTTGTCAGAGCACATGCAGGCGCATGGGCAGCACTCGATACCTTTGTAAATTATAGGCGACTATAGCAAGGAAATGGTGTTTGTTGGGGTCAGTGTCAGAGCCTGTCAACACTATGCGACATTGGGGAAAAAATATGAAGGACTCGGTGAATCAGGCGCATTTCACCGAGTCCTCCATGGAGGTAAATCAGCGGCTGAGCGCCTGGGCATGATACGCCAGGTGTTCACCGATGAAGGTGGCAATAAAGTGGTAACTGTGATCGTAGCCATCCTGCATGCGCAGCGTCAGTGGGAAGTCTTTCTCCTGGCAGACCGCCTGCAGGTCCTGGTGATGAAGCTGATCAGCGAGGAACTCGTCACCGGTACCCTGATCAATCAGCAGAGGTATCTTCGCCACACCGGACCTGATCAGTTCAACAGTGTCATAGGCCTTCCAACTTTCCCGGTTTTCACCCAGATAGGCACCGAAACAGCCCTGCCCCCAGCCACAGACAGAGGGGTGACAGATAGGCGCAAAGGCAGAAACCGAGCGATAGGCACCTGGCTCCCTGAGTGCGCAGACCAGAGCACCATGCCCACCCATAGAGTGACCAGTGATAGACTTGAGACCGGCAACCACAGGCAGTTCTGCTTCGATCAAGGCGGGCAGTTCCCGGGTCACGTAGTCATACATCAGATAGTGCCTGACCCAGGGTTGCTCGGTTGCGTTGACGTAGAAGCCCGCCCCCATGCCCAAGTCGTAGCGATCCGGTTCATCTGCGACACCCTCACCCCGGGGGCTGGTATCGGGCATCACCAGGGCGATACCCAGTTCGGAGGCATAACGCTGCGCCCCAGCCTTGGTGCGCACATTGTTATCGGTGCAGGTCAGGCCCGACAGCCAGTAAACCACCGGCACCTTCTCGGTTGCTGCCCTGGGCGGCAGATAGACCGAGAAGGTCATGGTGCAGTCACAGCAGGCGGAATCATGCTGATAACGGTTCAACCAGCCACCAAACTCCTTGATGCTTTCAATCTGTTTCATGGGCGGCCTCAGAAAATGATCACGGAACGGATGCTTTCGCCATTGTGCATCAGATCGAATGCCCGGTTGATATCCTCTAGCGGCATGGTGTGCGTGACCATTGAGTCGAGTTCGATCTCACCGTTCATGTAGCGATCGACATAGCCCGGCAGTTAGGTCCTGCCCTTCACGCCGCCAAATGCAGAACCCTTCCAGGTGCGACCGGTTACCAGCTGAAACGGGCGGGTACTGATCTCCTGGCCGGCACCCGCTACGCCAATGATGGTCGAGATACCCCATCCCATGTGGCAGCACTCCAGCGCCTCACGCATTACATGCACGTTGCCGATACATTCGAATGAGTAGTCAACGCCGCCGTTGGTCATCTCGACAATCGCTTCAGTGGTCGAGCCGGTCAGATTCTTCGGATTGACGAAATCAGTGGCACCCAGTGCCTTGGCGATCTCCCACTTGTCGGGGTTGATATCGATTGCGATGATGCGCGAAGCCTTGGCCATCACCGCGCCCTGGATACAGGAGAGACCAATCCCGCCGAGGCCAAATACCGCCACGGTGGAACCCGGTTCGACCTTGGCGGTGTTGAGTACCGCACCGATTCCGGTGGTGACGCCACAGCCGAGCAGGCAGATCTTGTCCAGTGGGGCCGCCTTGTTGACCTTTGCCAGGGCGATCTCCGGCACTACGGTATATTCGGAAAAGGTGGAACAGCCCATGTAGTGGTAGATCGGTTTGCCATTCATGGAGAAGCGGCGGGTGTGGTCGGGCATGTAGCCGGTCCACACCGTACCCGCGATGGACTGGCAGAGGTTGGTCTTGGTCGAGTGGCAGTATTCACACTCGCCACACTCGGGAATGTAGAGGGGGATGACATGATCGCCCGGCTTCAGGTCTTTCACCCCCGGACCACACTCCACCACCTCACAACCCCCTTCATGCCCCAGCACACAAGGAAAGGCGCCCTCCGGATCATCTCCAGACAGGGTGAAGGCATCGGTATGGCAGACACCGGATGCGATCACCTTCAACAGCACCTCTCCCTCCTTCGGTCCTTCCACATCGATCATCTCGATGGAAAGGGGTTTTTTCGCTTCCCAGGCTACAGCAGCTTTTGCCTTCATGCTTCACTATCCTCTATTTTATACTTTAAGTTACTTATGTAATATATTGTTTTAATTGTATATATAATTTTTATTTAAAGTTATTTCTCTACTTTAGATCACGCACCAGTTGCAGCAGTTGGTCACTGTCCCACTCGCGACTGCCCATGATGCGGTAGACAATTTCCCCACGGGGGCTGACCACAAATGTAGTAGGCATACTGGTCACCTGCCAACGCATACCGATGTTCCCACGACTATCCAGAAGGACGTTGAAGTCAATCGGAAAGTCTTTTGTAAACGCACTGACCGCCTCACGATCCTCTCCCAGATTGATCGCCAACATGGCAACGCCTTCATCTCTCAGTTCCGCCCAGGCCCTATTCATTGAAGGCAACTCTTCACGGCAGGGGCTACACCAGCTTGCCCAGAAATTGACGATCAGTAGCCTGCCCCGGAAATCGGTCAGGTGATGAAAGACCCCGTCCAGATCCTGCAGATGAAAGGGCGGTGCAGGCTCCAGCCAGGGAACAGCTGAAATTGCCGGCCTGGCACTGGCCCAATCCGTATAGCCGAGGCAGAAGATAAACAGTCCCAGTGCACACAACCTGCTGGAGAGCGGTCGACCAGCCACGCCTATTCTTTCCCCCTGTAACAGAGTGTCAGACTACAAGTCACACTCTGCTGGATCGAAAAACCGACGCATAAAACGATAGAATGAATGTTCATTTTTGTCAACTGAATTGGGCATACCACCTTCGATCAGGAGTCGTTAGCCAGAAAATGCTTTACCACACGCAGCACATGCTCCGGCGGCAACCCATAGGGCACCACTGCCGACAACTGGCCAGACCGGTCGATGACATAAAGACTGGCGGAGTGATCCATGCTGTAGGCCCCTCCCGGTCGTGGCTGCTTCCGATACTGTGCCCGGTAAAGGGACGCCACCCGTCTGATCTCAGCCTGGGTACCGGTCAGTCCGATCAGGTTTTCATTGAAATAACCCACGTAACTCTTGATCACTTCGGGTTTATCGCGCTCCGGATCAATCGTCACGAACAGACCCTGAACCCGCTGGGCATCGGCCTCCAAGCCCTCGAGCACCCTGGAAAGATTCGACAGCTCAGTGGGACAGATATCCGGACAGAAGGTGTAACCAAAGAACAACAACACCACCTTGCCGCGCAATTGTTCCAGCTGGAAGGGACGATTATCCTGATCGGTCAGGCTGAAGTCGCCACCGATACCAGCCGCCTTGGCGTGGCAGGTTCCAAGCCCCGCCAGGAGAATCAGGAGAACCGCGCCAAACAAAAGTCTCAGAGATCCCGTGTTCAATGTCATTCAACGCACCTCCATAGTGGTACCGTGTACCCAACTGGGATCACCCTTCTTCACATCACCCACCGGCGCTGCAAAGGCATCCGCCACCAGGGTATCGACATTGCTGCCGGTCAGGGATTCCAGAAAAGCGACCAGATCCTGCCTCTCCTGCTCACTCAGTTGCAGTGGCCGGATCAACGGGTCGAGCAGTTCATTCGCCACCCCACCGGCATCGTAAAAATCGACCACCTCACGCAGGGTGCCGAGAGAGCCGTTGTGCATGTAGGGCGCGGTCAGGGCGACATTGCGCAGGCTCGGGGTCTTGTATTTCCAGCGATCATGGGGGTTTTGAGTGATCTCGTAACGCCCCACATCGGTCGGCGGCGCTTCCCCCACCTGCTCGATCACTGACCGATCGATAGCGATGGATATACCTGGGGCAATCACCACCTGCTGCTTGTCAGGCCGGATACCCATTGATTCGCGATAGCCGATTCCGGTGTTGTGCAAGCGGTTATCCATGAACAGTGCGCTGCGTTCGCCGATACTATGGCAGGCACTGCATCCGGCCTTGCCGGTAAACAGCCTGAATCCGTGCTGTGCGGCGGCTGAGAGGGCATCAGGTTGATGGGCGAAATACCAGCGATCGAAGGCGGAATCACCCGAGACCAGCACCCGCTGATAGCTGGCCAGCGCCATGCCCAGAGTCTCCATGGAAACCCCCTTGCCCTCGAATGCCGTTTCGAACAGCCCCTGGTAATCTCTGATCTGGCGGATCTTGTTGAGCACGTGACCGATGGAAGGATTGGCCATCTCGTTGCTTGCCAGCAATGGCCCCCAGGCCTGTTGCTCCAACGAATCCTCGCGGCCATCGTGAAACAGCATTCCGGCATAGGCGGTGTTGTAGAGGGTGGGCGAGTTACGTCTCACGCTGCGCCCCTCGATGCCCACGGCCATAGCCAGCTCGTTACTGGTGAAACCCTGATCGGGCAGATGGCACATGGCGCAGGAGAAAGTGTCGTTGAGCGACAGGTGACGATCAAAAAAGAGCATTCGGCCCAGAGCGATCTTTTCCCGGGTAATCGGGTTTGCCGCCGGCACAGGGATCTCCGGCAGGCCCAGCGGCGGGTTCTCGACAAAGGCCATCAGATCAGCGGCCCTGCCCTGTCTCAGCTCCAAGGCACGCGAATTGGTTTGGTAGCTGGACTTTTCATAGCCCTGCTTGTCATCGCCCGGGGTGGATAACAGGGCTGTCTGCTGCATCCCGGCGTTGCTTCGCCGGCCCTCCTTGCCTGCCTGCTGAAACAGGGTTTTGACATCGTTGAGTATCAGGTCGGGATGGAGAAAGGCGACACTGTATATATTGCGGATCTGCTTCGCCGGATCGATCAGAAACACCCGCAATATATGCGAGTAGCCGACGGAATAGCTGCCGTCACTGTTGAGCTGGCGTTGCACATCCTGATTGTAGGCAGTGAGTATCGGATTGAGGGCTTGCTCGGATGCGGTGGTGACAAACTGCCACTCACCGGCACTACCGGCATAGCGGAAATTATTGCTGTAGAGGCTCATCACCTCGGGTGTGTCGATTTGCGGATCGAAACTGAGACTGATCAGCTTGAGGCCATCAGCCAGCTGTGGATCACGTTTCATCTCCGCTTTGATCTTGTAGAAGACGTGAGCGGTGAGTGGGCAGCCGTTCACATCGCTGCAGGTACTGTAGATGAAGGCAAGCAGTACATAGCCGTCACCGAACAGCTGATGAAGCTGCCTGGGGCGACCCTGGCTATCCAATACCTCGCCATCTGCGGCCTGCCCGAGAGGTGGCAAGCGGTAACTGCCAATCTCCGGCAGGGTGTAGCCCAGGTCACCGTATCCCGGCGCTACCGCAAAGGTCTGGTTGCCTGCATCGGCCCATAACTCGGTGGCGAGTAAGGTCAGAATGAGAAAGGTGCGAACCATGCTCACAGTCATGCCGATCTCCTGAGTGGCTGCAGCCCGGTTGCGACATTCTCTCTGCATACCGGGCTGTGGAAGCGACCGGATAACAATCTCCATCCGGCCGCTCCCCGTTAACGAACGGCGTTATCAGTCACGCGAGTCCACTTTTGCCACGGAGATAGTGTTTTCCACAGGCTTGACCGCACTGTATAGCGAGTAGGCGCCAAAGCGCATCTGATGGGCCCGCCCGAGTTTCTCCTGATTGAAATCGATGGAGAACTTTTCCACCAGCTGGTTGCCATCCCAGACATAGCTCTTGAAGTACTGCTCGTTGTCTTCTCCCTTCTTATCCCAGTTGGCCAGCAGCGAGGAGGTGTAATAGACACGCTCGCCATCCCAGCTAGAAGAGGCCATATTGACCTGGCGGCCGATCACCTTTTCATAGGTCTGCTTGGGATTGTGGGGATCGGTCATGTCAAACAGCCGGGTCTTGCCATCCATGAATGTGTTGACCCACAGCCTGCTGTCATCTGAGCTGATGGAGATATCCACAGGCAGCGGTATCTTTGCGGGATCACCGATATCGGCTACCGCCTTGCTCTGCCATTCACCCTTGTCGTCCTCATAGATCAACCAGATCTTGGAGGTCAGCGCGGTGGTCGTGACACACCAGTTATGGTTGGGCTGCCAGGCGCAGCGGATCTCCAGCGGCGCGCCGGGAACATCGAATATCTTTTTCGGTTTCTTACTGTGCAGATCCCAGAGCACAACGGTGTTGCCAAACCGCTTCATCGCCTCCTGATCCTGCAACATCTTGCCGAAATCCATCATGTAGTTGGACCAGCCGGTGAAGGACGAGGTGAGCATTACGTTCCTGCGCGGCAGGACACGCACATCATAGCTGTAGCCATCGGCAAACTGGCCGGTTTTAACCGCCCCCTGGAGATTCTGATCGGTAGGCATCCAGTGGGTGGCGACATATTCGCCCTCGTTGGTGTACTCCACCAGGGCCGTACGGCCACCGTGGTCCTTGTTGTTGGACAGCCCGGTGATCATGATTCTGCCGGGTAGCGCATAGGTGGTATGCGGGCCGACCACCCCGCCACTTTTCTCGACAAAATCGGTTACCACCTTGTGCAGCCTGGGCTTGGCCGGATCGCTGGCCACATCAAAAATAAAAAGCTTGTTGGTGTCCAGACCACCGGCCCAGAGGTACTTTCTGTCGTCAGTGAATCCGGAGTTATGCGCCTCATTGCGACCGCCCACCGAGAGGCTGTTCACCACCTTGCCGTAATTGGCTGAACTGGGGTTGACGTCAACCGTGACCAGTTTGTCCTGGCCGTCGCCCAGTCCTTCAACACCCAGGGTCCAGACGTAGACAAAGTCTTCCTGACCGGTAATCTTCGCCATGTATGGTGACTGGCAGGTCTCGTCAGCCTGTGCGGGTGCAGCAGCGAAAAGTGTCATCGTTACCGCCATTGCCGTTGCCAGAACAGTGGGCTTAGCGGACATTGTCTTTACTCGACTCATCGTTCTCTCCTCCTCATGTATTTTTATACTTGAAGAAAAAATAGAACGAATGTTCATTCTTGTCAATATTTTTACTATGCTATGTAATAATCACGAAATTACCACTCGATTAACATGGAGCAGACATGCCCTACCTGAATAAGATCGTCTCAACCCCTGAGCCAGTGGATTGCCGTATCCTCACCGCCGCTCTCGATCTGTTCGTTGAACGTGGCTTTCATAATGTCTCGGTACACGATGTACAGAAAGAGGCCAATGTCAGCATCGGCTCAATATATAACCATTTCGGGGGCAAGGAAGGGATAGCCAAGGCGCTCTACTACCACCTGTTAAACGAGTTCGAGGAGATGATCAACGGCGTGATCGAGGAGGATCTGAGCAACCGGGAACGCTGCAACAAGATCATTTTACAGTTGTTCGAGTATACCGAGAGCCGACGCAACATCATCTCCTACATGTTGCACGCCAAACACCGGGAGTTTCTGCCCAATGAACCGCCCATTTGTAGTTCCACGCCGTTCACCTCGATGCGTAAGATCGTGCAACAGGGTATAGATGCCGGCGAGATTCGTCCGGGAAACCCCTGGGTGGTAGCCGCATCCGTTTTTGGCGGTGCGATACGGATGATTCATCTGCGTCTGGATGGGGTCATCAAGGAACCGCTGACCCAATACTATGACGAGGTTATTGATTGCATATGGCGCGGGATGAATCCGGGGGAAGTGACCAAATCCAGGCAGCCCAGACCGGTCGAAATGGCAAATTGAAGCGAATGACCAGGCATTCCCGAACGGGAACACCTGGTTGCCCGTCTGTTAAGCTGCGTTACGCCTCTGGTTGCGTCCCTGGCTGTTACCACTGTTGCCGTTTGAGCGATGGCGCTGACCAGCGCTGTGCGCCTTGCGTGTCTGCTTTTCACCGTTAGCCGCCGGACGATCCTGGGGATTCGAGCGGTTCGGCCTTTGTCCGGGCTTTTTCGGGG
>PKUO01000022.1 GCA_002869585.1 Sedimenticola sp. | reverse complement strand
TCGATCTGCTCCTTCTATCTGAAGCCGGTTGACGGTCAACCACTTCCCGACTTCAAACCTGGTCAGTTTCTGACCTTCAAACTGGAGGTCGGCAGTCCTGGCAGCAATGAGTTGAAAAACGTGGTGCGCTGCTACTCTCTGTCGGATCAGCCGGGGCAGGATCATTTCCGGGTGAGTATCAAGCGCTTGTCGCCACCACCGGATAAGCCCGATGTCCCGCCCGGGGTTTCATCATCCTATTTTCATGAATATCTGGTCGAGGGCAGTCGTGTGCAGGTGAAGGCCCCCTCGGGGCATTTTTATCTGATGGATGAACCACTGCCCGTGGTGTTGATCGCCGGTGGTATTGGCATCACGCCGATGATGAGCATGCTCAACACCCTGCTGGCCGGCGGCAGCCAGCGCGAGATATGGTTGTTTTACGGTGTGCGAAATGGCAGGGAACAGATCATGAAAAAATATCTGCAAACCCTGGCGGCCACCTACGCCAATTTCCATCTCCATCTGTGTTACAGCAATCCCGATGAGAGCGATATTCAAGGCGAGGATTTTCAGCACCTGGGCCGGGTGGATATCCCGCTGCTGCGCAATACGTTGAAGCTGGCGCGCTATCAGTTCTACGTGTGTGGACCGAAAGCGATGATGGAGAGCATTGTGCCTGGACTCGAACTCTGGGGTGTGGACAGTAAGGATATCTATTACGAATCCTTTGGTCCGGCTTCTCTGATAAAGCATGAAAAACCAAAGCCTGCGCAGAGCCAGGAGGCCGTGGAGGTGAGTTTTTCACGATCAGGTAAACAATTTATCTGGAATCCGCACAGCGACTCGCTGCTGGAGTTTGCCGAGGCGAATCAGATTGCAGTCGAATCCGGTTGCCGGGCGGGCAGTTGCGGAAGCTGTCAAACGGCGCTGGTCTCCGGCGAGGTAGAATACAGTCAACAACCCGATGCCGATATTGAGCCTGGTTATTGTCTGCTTTGCGTCTCTACACCCAAAGGTAATATCACACTGGATCTATGAGAGATTGACCATGCAACACTCACTCGTACGTAAAGAAGTCCTGCCATTTCTATTGATGTTCTTCTCATTGATAGTCGCCACAGTCATAGCCGATGCCCTGTTGCACCAGTTCGAACTGGTCTGGATCGGCAGGTACCTGGGCATACCCGGGACCATACTCATTTTGCTTTCGTTTTTTTATTCAATGCGCAAACGCAAACTGATCAGCTTCGGCAAACCCAAGAATCTGTTGACCCTGCATGAAACACTCACCTGGCTAGGGGCGTTGATGATACTGGTGCATGCGGGGATTCATGTCTATGCCATTCTGCCCTGGCTGGCGCTGATCGCCATGATGGTGAATGTCATCAGCGGCATGACGGGCAAGTACCTGCTGGATCGCTCGCGGCGTTATCTGGCCGAGAAAAAACAGGGTTATGCAGAGCAGGGGTTATCTGACGATGATATTGAGAAGAAACTGTTCTGGGATGCAACCACCTTTGACCTGATGAAAAAATGGCGCAGCGTGCATCTGCCGATCACCCTGGCATTCGCGGTACTTGGCCTCACCCATATCCTGAGTATCTTTCTCTTCTGGCAGTGGAAATGAACATGAAAAGCAAGACCATAACCCTTGTTGTCGCGGCCAATCTCCTGGTTCTGGTATTACTGGCGATTTTCATGCCGCAACTGATGATCAGCCCCGGAAAGCTGATTGATGCCCACGAAACCCTGAGTACCGACTGTTTCGCCTGTCATACGCCGTTTTTAGGGAGTTCGCCGGAGAGATGTATTGCCTGTCATGCCGTGGCCGATATCGGCCTGGTGACAACCAAAGGGGTTGCCATCGACAGGGAAAAGAAGAATGTCGCCTTTCATCAAAAGCTCAGAGAGGAGGATTGCGTCGCCTGTCACAGCGACCATAAAGGCGTCAAGGCGTTTCGGCCAATCGGACAGTTCTCCCATGCACTGTTGGCCTCGGATGTAAATGAGCAGTGTGACAGTTGCCATAGTAAACCAGGAGATGGTCTGCATCAGAAAATATCCGGAAACTGCGGTTCTTGCCATACCCAGGAGGCGTGGACACCAGCCACCTTTGATCATGACCAGTATTTCCGTTTCGATCGGCATCACGATACCGAGTGCGTTACCTGTCACATGAACAATGACTACAACAACTATACCTGTTATGGCTGCCATGAGCATTCACGCTCAAAGATTCGGGAAGAGCATGTCGAGGAAGGTATCTACGACTACGAAAATTGCGTGGAGTGTCATCGCAGCGGCGATGAGGATGAGGCGGAATATCTATGGCGCCAGCGGCGCATGCAATCCGTTAATGGTGGAGTGATTCGACCACGCAGCCAGTCCGAGCGGGGCGAGCGTCGCGAGCACGATGATGACTGAGCCGCTAGCCCTAGTTCAGGCGGGTCAGATTGGCGATGGTGTCAGGAAACGCCTGAACAATGACCACCAGCAGGGGTATCACGTAGAAGTAGGCGTTCATCATATTCTTGATAAAGCGATTGGCGTTGTGCAGTTCCATAAAGCGCTGCACCACCATGCGTCCCTTGAAGCCGATGGATATGGCAATGATAATGGTGATCAGCAGGCTGCCATCCGCGGTCTCTGCCACCACCGCATTCAGGACGGTGATGATCATCAGTACCAACCAGATGAAATCGATATTGCGAAGACTGAGTTGCATGGTGTACCTGCCTAGTGCAAAACGTACAACAACGGGAAGATGACGATCCAGGCAAGGTCGATCATATGCCAGTAACTGGCAATGGTCTCCAGCCCTTCGTGCTCACGAGAATCATAGGCGCTCTGTTTCAGGCGATAGATGCCCCACAGCAGCGCACCGCTTCCCCAGCCGACATGCAGGAAGTGATTGAAGGTCATGTAGTAATAGACGGTAAAGAACAGGTCGGTATCCACCTCGTAACCCTGTTCGGCATTCCAGGTGAATTCCCAGTATTTGATGATCAGGTAGATGCAGCCGGTGCCAACCGCGAACAGCATCCAGCGAATCGATAAATCCGGCCGGTCCAGGCGGATGCAGCGCATCGCCTTGGCAACGAAATAGCTGCTGGAGAGCAGGGTCAGGGTGTTGAGCGTACCGGCCAGGGTGTTGAGCTTTTCCGGTCCTGCTGCGAATGCCTCGGGGTGATGGACCTTGGCGATGAAGTAGATGATGAACATCATGGCGAATTCGCTCATCTCTGAGAAAATCGCCACCCAGATCGCCATATTGCCGGGGATTCTGCCCGGTTTTGGTTCGGCGTTTACTTGCGCCTGATCAAAATCTCCCTGGGGGGAGATGGCCAGCGTACTGTTCATTGCGGACTCAAGGCTTTCCGCTATCCGCTACCGGATAGCGATAACTCGACTAATTCGATAATTTTATGCCTTTTTCTCGCGGTGCTATATGCCCAAGATCAATTAGGAAAAGCGAGTTGTGGATAGCATGCGGTCTGAATCCTGGCTATTTCACCCAGAGCTTTTTCAGAGAGAAACCGTTTGCCAGGGCGGTGCCGATGATGATCATGGTGCAGCCGGTGAGCATGGTGAAGGTGATTTTTTCATCAAGAAACCAGCTTCCCCAGAGTATGGCAAAGACCGGAATCAGGTAGGTGACCGTCAGGGTCTGGGTTGGACCTATCTGCTTGATCAGGCTGAAGTAGAGGGCGAAGGCCAGAGAGGTGGAGAAGACCGCCAGCGCGATCACTGAAAGAACCACGTTCATCTCCGGCCTCTGCTCGGGAACAAAGAACGGCAGTAGCGGCAGCAGCAGGATGGCGGCACTCAGCTGACTGCCTGTGACGAATACCAATGGCGATACCTCGGTGAGCCGCTGCTTGGTGTAATTTGCCGCCAGCACATAGGAGATGGCCGCCAGCAGGCCAGCGCCGACCGAGAGCAGGGATGCCGCGGGCAGATCCCCCTGCTGGCGCCAGGCCATCAGTACAATCACCCCGAAAAACCCCAGAACGATACCGAGAATCCGACCCCAGCTGAGTTGCTCTTTGATCACAAGGTAGGCAAACAGGGCGCTGAAGATAGGCACGGTGGCATTCAGGATCGAGGTGAGACCGGCGGACAGCTCTATGGCGGCGTAAGCCAGCAGGCTGAACGGCAATGCCGCATTCAGGCCACCGGCAATAAATAGCTTGCGATGGTTTTTCAGCATTTCACCAATCTGGCCGCGATAGATAATCACCGGCAGCAGTACCAGACCTGCAATCAGCACCCGGAACTCGATCAGCCAGATCGCACCCAGCGCGGGTGCGGCAATACGCATGAACAGGAACGATCCACCCCAGAGCATGGCCAGAAAAATAAGGGTGGTGATATGTAAATGGCTCAACGATTTTCCGCCTGGTTGTGAGACGCCTCCCAGGCCAGAATCGCCGCCTTGCGGGACTCCCCCCAGTGGTATTTGCCGACATCGCCCGTTTGCCGCAAGACGCGATGGCAGGGGATCAGGTAGGCGATCGGGTTCTGTGCTATGGCGTTGCCCACGGCACGGGCCGCTTTGGGTTTGCCAATGAGTTGCGCTAGCTGCTGATAGTTGAGCATGCCGGCAAAGGGAATGCGAATCAGGGCGCGCCATACCTGAATCTGGAAATTGCTGCCGCTGATCCAGAGTGACAGATTCAAATCGCGGATATCCTTGCCGGGAGCAAACAGTTTGTCGAGCATCTCCTGGCCGGCATCGGAATTTTGCTGGAAACAGGCAGACGGCCATTTGTCCTTTAAGGCATGGATCGCAGCATCCTGCTGCCCGTTATCAACAAATTCCAGATGACAGATGCCACGCCCCGTGGTGGCTATCAGCGCCGCGCCGAAAGGGGTCTGCCCCATGCCGTACTCTATGCTCAGGCCGGCCGCCGCCTGTTTGAACTCACCCGGGGACATCGCCTCCATGTTGACGAACAGATCATGCAGGCGGCCTGGGCCGGAAAGCCCGACATCCAGGGAGAGATTGAGCAGATCGCTGGTCTGCGCCATGCGCTGCTTGGCATACTCAACGGTCAGAAATTGCAGAAAGCGTTTCGGGCTGATACCGGTCCAGCGGCTGAACAGCTTCTGCACATGGGTTTCACTCAGGCCGAGGTGATCGGCAACCATTGCCAGGCTCGGTTGCTGGCGTTGGTGGGCGCGCAGAAAGGCGATCGCCCTGGCGGCGCGTATATAGTCGGCACTGGATGAGGGTGTGGTCACAATATGTCCGAAAGAGGCTGGCACTGAGGGCAGACTATAAAGCCGAATAGATGCCATTGACACCCGTTTCTTGAACTAGGGGGGAGGTCTTGATCTTGCAGAATCAGTAATCACCCTGGAAAGGCAGTTGAACGGTGATGCAGACGCCGCCCAGTATGGCGGAGCGGGTGAACTCGATGCGTCCTTTGTATTGTTCGACAATGTCCTGAACGATGGCGAGCCCGAGCCCATGCCCTGGGGTCTGCTCATCCAGCCGTCTTCCCCGTCGCAGCAGAACTCCGGTCAGTGCCGGATCAATTCCCGGCCCATCATCCTGGATAACCAGAGACAGGCCCTGATCGGCCTCCAGGGTGATGACGATTTTGTTTCTGGCCCACTTTGCCGCGTTATCCAGCAGATTGCCGATCAGCTCGTGCATGTCATCCTGCTCGAACGGCAGGTGCTCGGGAGTCTGCACATGCAGTTCGATATCCAGGTTTTTGTCGCGGAACAGAATCTTGATGGTGTCGATCAGATCCTGCATATCCTCACCGGGATGAAAGCGTTTGCCTGCGGAAACATTGCCCGCGATCCTCGCCCGGTTCAGCTCGCGCTCAATGATCTGTTGCATGCGTTCGGCCTGCTCGTTAATCGCCTGGTTATTTTTTTCTATGCCGATCTGGTAGAGCAGATGCAGCGGGGACTTGAGCGCATGCGCCAGGTTGCCGCTGGCATTGCGCGAGCGTTCGATGTGCCCGCGCCAGGTTGACAGCAGCTGATTGAATTCACTCACCAGCGGTTCGACCTCCGCCGGGACATCACTCCTCAGTTCGCCGCCGCTACCCTGCTTGATCCTGCGAATGTCATCCCGAACCGAATCGAGCCGGGCGAAGGCCCTGCGCAGGATGCGCTTCTGGGTCAGCAGCAGGGCGAGGGCCGCGAGAATGGCGAGCAGCAGTCCATACCAGACGAATTGCCGGATGGCGTTCAGCAGCGGTGCAATGTCTTCTGCCACGGCGATGGTGAACGCCACGCCCTGTTTTTCGTAGGCGGCGCTCCAGAGGTAGAGTCGCTGTTCGATCGGTCCATCTATCAGCTTGCCGGACTGGCTGCCCGTGGGCAGTTGCTCCAGGTTCAAATCGGTGTCCCACAGGGAGCGTGAGCGCAGCGACTGGGCATCCTGGAAGTGTATGGTGTAGTAGTGGCCGGAAAAGGGTTGGGTGTAGATCGCGGGCAGTGTGCGCGTCAGTGTTTTGCTGGTCGGATCGAACCCGGCAATGATCGCTTCGGCGTCATGGGCGAGGCGCGAGGCAATGAAGGTGAAGGTCGCCTCACGTCCGATCCAGCCGGCCAGCAGCACCAGGGCCGCCAGGGTCAGGGTGATCAGCAGTCCCAGCGCCCACTGCAGGGTATACTCCAGCGAGTGCTTTTTATAGATCCTTGAAAACATAGCCCTGTCCGCGCCGGGTTTCGATAAACTGTCGACCTATCTTGTCACGCAGACGGCGCACATAGACCTCGATCAGGTTGCTGTCACGATCAAAGTCCTGGTCATAGATATGCTCGGTCAGGCGTGTCTTGGAAAGCAGTTTTCCCGAATTCAGCATGAAATAGCGCAGCAGCCTGAATTCGGTGCCGGTCAGTTCGATCGGTTGGCCGGATTCGCAAAGCACGGTCTGGTGTTCTTCATCCAGCGTCAGGCTGGCGCTCTGGATCATGCTGTCCAGCTGGCCGTGGCTGCGACGGATCAGCGCCTGAATGCGCGCAAGCAGTTCCTCGGGGTGGAAGGGCTTGGTCAGATAGTCATCCGCGCCGGCCTTCAGGCCCTGGACTTTTTCATGCCAGGTGTCGCGTGCCGTGAGTATCAGCACCGGCATGGTGCGCTGGTTTTTGCGCCACCGGCCGAGCACCTCGAGTCCGTTGATGCGGGGCAGTCCGAGATCGAGAATCACCGCGTCGTAGGTCTCACTCTCACCCAGAAAGCAGCCATCCTCGCCGTTGTCGGCGGTGTCCACCGCATATCCGGCGCGTTCCAGGTCGGGCAGCAACAGTCGGGTCAGTTCACTGTCATCCTCCACCAGCAGCAGGCGCATGTCAGTCACGCTCCTTTTTCAGTATCTCGCCTGTTTTCGCATCCACCTCGATTTTCAGAATCTGGCCCTGCCTGGTGACATATTCGATCTCGTAGATGTGCTGATCATCCTCGAACTCGCTCTCGATCTCGAGGATGCGGTCGGTGGGCTGCAGGGAGAGGTTTCTGATGATCTGCTCAAGCGGCATTATCTCTGCCTGCTGGCGCAGGCGGAAGGCCTCGCCATGATCATCGGCGATCAGTGCGCCACTGCTGATCAGGCAGAGCATCGTTATTACAAGTCGCTTGTTCATGGTGTGGCCTGTCAGTCATCCCAGCGGCCGTAGCCCGGGATGCTTACCTGGTGTTCGTCAAATGCGCCCTGCGCCGCATCGGCGTGGCAGGCATCGCAGCGGCTGAAACTGCCGATGTCGGGGTTCTCGGTTACCATGGCCGTTGTTATCTCGTGGTGCTTGCCCCGGAAATAATCAGTGTCGGTAATTCTTGAGGCGAGCGCAACCTTTCGGGTGGATCGCCATAGCCTGGCGCTGTAGCCGCCCTGGTCGGGGCCTGCGGCATGCCGGTTGAGAAAGTCGCCGATCTCGCTGGCGACCTGAGGATCGAGTTCGGCATTGTCACCGAAGTGATTGTCCAGTGACGCCATCATCGCCTGCCAGGACTCCCCGGGTAGCATATTGGCCGGTTAGGCCATGTGGCAATCCCCACAGCCGGTGAGGTAGGCCGGGTATTGCGGATCCCGCAGGTAGGCGGTGGGTCTGAAATCCCGCTCATCCTCGAAAAAGCGTTTGAATAGACTGTGCTTGTTTTCGTTTTCGTGGCCATCGCCGGCCCACAGGCTAATGGCGATTCCACCACAGACCAGCGCGATAAGTGTCAGGGAGAGTGATTTACGCATATCAGAGTCCTCAGGTCAGATTACTGGGTTGCGAGATAGCTGAGTATGTCGCCCTTCTCCTGGGGGCTGCATTCACGTCCGAGCGTCCATTTGCAGTTACGTTTGAACCACTTTTCGATCTTGCCGGCCTCGGTCAGGCTTTGCCGGTTGGCTGATGGCGCCATGGGTTCGATTATCTTGCCGGTGACCACATGTTTGCCGGTCAAGCGCAGGTCGCTACCGTGACAGGCGCCGCAGGAGCGCGGCTTCCCATCCGAATTCTGCTGTTCCGACTGCCAGAGTACACGACCCGATTCGGTAGTGAATGGACCTGCCCCCTCGCCGGTGTACTTCGCCTGGAGATCGGCAATGGTATCTGCCTGGGTAACCGTTGCTGTGCCGAGCAGGATCAATAGCAGACAGGTAATTTTCATCGGCTTTTTTATCATAATCAGTTGCTCCTTTTGAGTCCGGTGATCATCGACTTCACCAGGTTTTCATGGTGCTCGATGCTGCTGTGGGCCACTCCCAGCAGGTGAACGGCAATCAGCAGCAGAGTCAGGTTGGCGCCGGTTTCATGGATCGCCTCGACCACATCTGCCGCCTGTTCGCCGCGCATCAACCCAGCCAGGGGTCCTGAAAAATCTACAATGCCGTAGAGTGCGATACCGCTGATCACGGTGATGCTGAGAACAGCGATCAGCAGCAGCACCATCGCGCCGCCAGCGGGGTTGTGTCCCAAGTGGCGGGGTGCGCGCAGGCGGATGGCCTGCTTCAGGTAACCGATAATGGTGCTTGGTGTGTAGACGAAATCGCGGAAGCGGGCGTGTCGGCTGCCGCTGAAACCCCAGATGAGGCGAAGCAGCAGCAGGATGCCGATCAGATATCCGCTGTAGAGATGTGTCAGCGGCCAGTCATCCTCGCTGATATAGGCAATGAAGAATGCGCCCGCGAGACTCCAGTGGAATAGACGGACGCCTGTGTCCCATACCTTGATTTGTTGTGAATCAGTGGTTGCCATAGAGGTTGTATCCAGTTTGACAATGTATCTGGATACAACTCTAAACGGGGTAGCTGAAACCAAGCTGAATCTGTGGGGAGGATTTCAGCCGGGCATCAGAGAGAGTTTGTCAGGCTATTTCGGTGGGTGATGTAATACCTTCCACTTCCAGGGTGATGTGGGTGACGCGCGGCATGCGCTGCTTCACCTCGGCTTCCAGTTCGTCGATGATCTGTTCGGTGCGTTGCAGCGTGACTACCGCAGCGGCGCGCGCGGCGGCATAGCAGCGGGCCTTTTTCTCCTGCCGTTTATCGGCGGGCATACTCTCGAGAATCTCCTCGCGCATCGCCTCGATTCGCTCGTGCAGTTCAGGAATCACCGCTTCTTCCCGCAATTCGATCTCGGCAACCAGCACGGTATTGTTTTCGTCCAGTATGATCGAGCGCAGATCGTGGCAGCGTTCAATCTCCCGATGGGTATCAGTGACTGAGAGAAAGGCCATCTCTGCCTGGGTATCGCGCATGTCGGCAAGAAAACGCATGTTGGTGTAACCCAGGTAGAAGGCGATGAAGCCGAGCATGATGGCGATCAGGGCGGAAAAGAGCACATCCCAAACGGGGTTGCCGGTGATGGCGGTGAGACCGACACCGAGCGCGGCGAAAACCAGGCCAAGCATGGCCACCGAGTCTTCCAGCACCACCGCCACCAGGGTCGGATCGTCGGACTTCAGCAGGTAGCCAAACGGGCTGTGGTAACCGTCACGGTGCATGGCTTTGAGAAACTCCTTCAGTGCAACCAGGAAAGAGTAGCCTTCCAATGCGAAGGCGATCGCCAGTACGCTGAGATTGAGTACGGTGGGTGTCAGGCTGAGACCGAGAAAATCGACATTCTCTACAATTCTGGGTTCATCCAGGTTATGCCAGGAGTGCCAGGCATGGGCAATGCCCAGTCCGGATCCGATGGAGAACAGGCCAATCGCGCTCCACAGGTTCCAAAGGTATTTCTTCTGTCCGTGGCCGAAGGCGTAAGTCGCATCTGCCGGTCGATCCGCCTCACGCAAACCGAGCAGCAGGAAACACTGGTTCAAGGTGTCCATCAGGCTATGCACCGACTCGTTCATCATTGCCGCTGAGCCGCTGACGATGGAGGCGAAGAATTTGATGACGGTAACGATGGAGTTGGATGCAATTGCCGTGAGAACCGCTTTTTTCGAACCGTGAGCCATTATCTTTAACCTTGTGAAGACCGATCGGCTAGCATACCTGTGACGGAAGGGGGCGTGAACCGCCCCGGCAGGATATTTTCAAACTGTCACAGTTACTGATTAAAGGTCTTTGATGAAAACCTTGGAATTGCGCTGATAGTTGTACAGTTGGCGTTTTTTCAGTGGTAGGGAATCGACCTCGGAGGCGGTAAAGCCACGTTCCAGAAACCAGTGGGCGGTTTCCGTGGTGAGGACAAACAGTTTGTTGATGCCGCAGGCCCGGGCCTTTTTTTCCATGTGCAGCAGCAGCGAGTCTCCGCGACCACTATTGCGGTAGTCAGGATGTACCGAGACGCAGGCCAGTTCCGCCATGCCCTCTTTTTCATAGCAATAGAGGGCCGCGCAGCCGATGATCATGCCGTCCAGCTCGACCACCGTGAAGCGGTCGATCTCGGTCTCCATCAGTTCCCGTGAGCGGCGCACCAGTGTGCCTTGCTCTTCCAGCGGGGTGATCAGTCCGAGGATGCCGCCGACATCGTCGATTCCGGCGGTGCGCATCTCTTCGTAGTGTTCCGCGGTGAGCATGGTGCCCACGCCGGAACGGGTGAACAACTCCTGGAGCAAGACCCCGTCTATCTGCCTGCTCAGCAGATGGGTGCGTTTCACGCCCCGGCGGCAGGCGTCCACCGCCCGGCGCAGGTTTTGTGCGACATCTTCCGCAATGGTCTTGCGCCGCTGCAGAATGGTCTCTACCTCTTTCGGGATGACGTTGGTCAGCAGTTTGCCCCGGGAGTCGGTCAGGACCTTGCCCTCCAGCAATACGATCAGTTTGTCTGCTCCCAGGGCGACGGCCACCTCGGCGGCCACCTCCGAGGCGCGGAGATTGAACACCTCGCCAGTGGGTGAATAGCCCAGCGGCGGGATCAGGGCAATGGCATTGGATTCGACCACCTTGCGGATCGCCTCGGCGTCGATTCGCCGGACCCGCCCGGTATGGCAGTAGTCGATACCGTTTTTGACACCAATCGGCCGGGCGGTTACAAAGTTTCCGGAGGCGACGCGGATCCGTGCGCCGGCCATGGGCGAGTTGGCCAGGCCGGTCGACAGCAGGGCTTCGATCTCCACACGCACCGCGCCTGCGGCCTCTTTGACGCATCTCAGGGCCGCCTCATCGGTGACCCGCAGGCCATTGATGTACTGCATGTTCACATCGCGCAGATTGAGTCGCTCCTCGATTTGCGGGCGCGCGCCATGCACCAGCACCAGCCTGATCCCGAGGGCATGCAGCAGGGCAATGTCATGAATCAGATTGGTGAAGTTATCGTCTTCTACCGCCTCGCCGCCAAACAAGATAACCAGCGTCTTACCCCGGTGCGCATGAATGTAGGGCGATGAACTGCGGAACCAGTCGACAAACGGGTTTTTCTCTTTGCCTGTTTTTCTAACCACTGGGCTAACTGTCCTGTTGAATCGTCTTGCTATTTAAACGCCAAATTGGCATAAACGCCAAGTATAATCCCAGATTTGAATTTTCACCTACTGCGTCCCGGTATTGCATCCGCTCTTAGATGAAGTCTGCCTTGTTTAGATTGTCGCTGATTTTGCTGCTGTTGATGGTGGCCGGCTGTGAACGCCGGCAGCAGATAACACTCTCGGTTGATCAGGCTATGGCGGTGGTGGATGTCGCCGCGACTGAAGATGCCCGCGCCGAGGGCCTGATGCATCGTCAGGCGCTGGCGAAGGACGAAGGCATGCTGTTCATCTTTCCCCGGGACGAGATTCTAAAACTCTGGATGCTGAATGTTCACATGCCGCTAGATGTGGGATTTTTTGATCGCGAGGGGCGGTTGATTCACTTTCTCACCATGCAGCCGGACGGCGGTAAAACTATTTATCGTTCCGCCGCCCCCGCCCGCTACGCACTGGAGATGAACCAGGGCTGGTTCAGCCGAAACCGTCTGAGTAAGGGCGCGCAGATGCAGATATCCCGGAAGCTTAAGAATATTACCGTGAATTGATCCCTGATCGCTCCTTAGAGACAGAAGCGGTGAATCAGTTTCTGCAGGATGTCGATCATGGGTTGGATTCTCTCCAGACCCAGAAACTCATTCGGTTGATGCGCCTGATCGATATCGCCCGGCCCGAGGATGATCGGCTCCATACCAATCTGTTGTAGATAGGGACCTTCTGTGCCAAAGGCGACGGCCTCGGCCGAATGCCCGGTCATCTCTTCCGCGGCCTTGACGATCTCGGCGCTGGCCGGGGTTTCCATGGCGGCAATGCCCTCGAAAGAGGCCTCCAACTCCAGGCGCAGTTTGGAATCGATAAACAGGGGCTGCAGGCGGGCCGCCATCTCCTCGCGCAGTTCCGCGAGATCCATGCCGGGAAGCGGGCGGATATCAATCTGCAGTTCGCATTCGCCACAGATGCGGTTGGGATTATCGCCACCGTGGATGTGGCCCAGATTGAGAGTCGGCACTTCCACCTCGAACAGTGGATTCTTATAACGTTGCTGGAGTGACTGTCGCCAGATGAGCAACTCACCGATCACCAGGTGCATGCCCTCCAGGGCATTGGCGCCCAGGGCCGGGTTGCTGGATTGGCCGGAGTGGCCGTGCACGCGGATGGTCTCCATGCCAATGCCCTTGTGCGTGCGCACGGGTTTCAATCCGGTCGGTTCACCAATGATTGCGTGCCGTCCCAGGTGGCGTTGCAACTCCACCAGTTGCTGGGCGCCGCACATCGTGCTCTCTTCATCGGCGGTGGCGATGATGGTGAGCGGATGCCTGAGCCGGTTCAGGTCGAAACCTCGGGCGGCCTCGATGGCCAGGGCGAAGAAGCTCTTCATATCCGATGTGCCGAGGCCGTAGAGCCGGTTGTCCCGCTCGGACAGCTTGAAGGGGTCACTCTGCCACTTTTCCAGGTTGTAGGGCACGGTATCGGTATGACCGGAGAAGACCAGGCCGTCAGGACCGGTGCCAGTGCTGGCGATCAGGTTGTACTTCTCCTTGTGTCCCTTGATCGGCAACACCTCGACGCGAAAACCCAGGGCCAGCAACCAGCTCTCCAGGTGTTGAATCACCTCTTTGTTGCTCTGGTCCCATTGCGGACTGATGCTGCTCACCGAGGCGGCGGCAATCAGTTTGCTCAGCATTTCAAACAGCGGTGGTGCGGACATAGTTATGGACGGTGGTTTACAGGTAGGTGCGAGTATAGCCGAGGACCCTGGATTACGCCCGCTGGGTTGTCAGGGCATTGTCTTTTCAGGCGTAGCGGGCCAGTTCTTCCAGCCAGCGATTGATCTCTTTGGTGCCTCGCTCGAGGAAGCCCGGGTCCTGGTAGACCTGGGCCACGACAATGATTCCCTGACCGCGGGCCAGCAACTGCATCGAGAGTTCGCGCGCCTCGTCCGGGTAGCCCATATCGGCGAATTGTCTTGTCAGCCAGAGATGGAATATGTCGAACAGCGCTTTCGCCTCGGCCTTGAGTTCCGGTTGATCCTTGCCCAATTCGACATTCAGTGAACCCATGGGGCAGCCGGAGTGCAGCAGCGCCGGGGTGCTGTCGTACATGATCTGCACGAATCGCTCCAGGCGGTCCAGGGGTTGCGGGTAGTGTTTGTCCCACTCCTTGAGCATGACGCTGATGGTTTCCAGCCGCTGTTTGATCACGGCGCGCAGCATTTCGTCCTTGGTTTTGAAGTAATAGTAGATATTACCTCTGGGGACATCCGCCTCCTCGACTACATCGGTGAAAGAGGTGCGGTGATATCCCTTGTGGTAGAAAAGCTGGTTTGCCGCATCGATGATGCGCCGCTGGGTTTTTTCGCTCTTGGTCGGCATAATCGTCTGTCACCCTGCTGCTCGGAACTTGGAATTATAGTCGAGATGCTCGTGTTTGAGAGTGTTTCATCTATGCTTGATCTTAGCAGGGTCTCTGTTTCGGAGTAAAAAATGAGAGTAAGCCGCTATCTGTTGCTGTTGTTGCTGAGCATCTCCCAGTCAGCCTGCGCGGTCGATCCTCTGCCGCGACTGAATCTGCCGCCGGGCTTTCAGATCGACTATTTTGCCGAGAATATCGATGATGCCCGCTCCATGGCCCTCGGCGAACGCGGTACCTTGTTTGTCGGGAGCCGCAAGGCGGGCAAGGTGCATGCGCTGGTCGATGAGGATGCCGATGGCCGGGCCGATCGGCGCTATCTGATAGCTCAGGGGCTGCGTATGCCCAATGGCGTTGATTTTCGTGACGGCGCACTTTATCTCGCTGAAAACCATCGGATTTTGCGTTTTGACAGGATAGAGGAACAACTGGACAAGCCACCCCAGCCGGTGGTGATCGCCAATCTGCCCGACAGTCCCCATCACGGTTGGCGCTACATGCGCTTCGGACCTGACGGTTATCTCTATTTTGCGGTGGGCGCACCCTGCAATGTTTGTAACGAAGCGGGATTTGCCGTGATCGAGCGCATGCGTCCCGATGGCAGTGAGCGTGAAGTCTATGCTGAGGGCATCCGTAACTCGGTGGGTTTCGACTGGGATCCTGCCTCCGGTGATCTCTGGTTTACTGACAATGGCCGCGACTGGCTGGGGGACGATCTGCCACCGGATGAGCTGAACCATGCCGCGGCCGAGGGCCTGCACTTCGGTTTCCCCTTCTGCCATGCCGGTGAGATTGCCGACCCCGAGTTTGGCGATCAGAAGCGCTGCGCCGAGTTCGTGCCGCCCGCGCAAAAACTTGGCCCCCATGTGGCAGCGCTGGGGATGCGTTTCTACACCGGACAGCAGTTTCCGGCGGCCTACAAAAATCAGATATTGCTGGCCGAACACGGCTCCTGGAACCGCAGTACGCCGATCGGCTATCGCGTGGCGCTGGTGCGACTGGAGGCTGGCAGGGCGATCGGTTATGAGACCTTTATCGACGGCTGGCTGGGAGATGACGGCTCGGTCGCGGGACGTCCGGTGGATCTGATGGTGATGCCCGACGGCGCCCTGTTGATCTCCGATGACAAGGCGGGAGCGATCTACCGGGTCAGTTATCGGCATTGATGCCCTTTTGCGCCAAATCGTGGATAATTCCCGGATTGTTCAAATGATTTAGCACTCTGGAGAGGATCATGCCCCAATACCGTTCCCGTACCACCACCCATGGCCGCAACATGGCCGGTGCCCGCGCGCTCTGGCGCGCCACCGGTATGAAAGACGGGGATTTCGAAAAGCCGATCATTGCCGTGGTCAACTCCTTCACCCAGTTCGTGCCGGGCCATGTGCACCTGAAAGACCTGGGTCAGATGGTGGCGCGGGAGATCGAGCAGGCCGGCGGCGTGGCCAAGGAGTTCAACACCATCGCCGTGGATGATGGCATCGCCATGGGTCATGGCGGCATGCTCTACTCATTGCCCTCGCGCGATATCATCGCCGATTCCGTCGAGTACATGGTCAACGCCCACTGCGCCGACGCCATGGTCTGCATCTCCAACTGCGACAAGATCACCCCCGGCATGCTGATGGCGGCGCTGCGGCTGAACATCCCGGTGGTGTTTGTCTCCGGCGGTCCGATGGAGTCGGGTAAGACTCGGCTGCACGGCAAGGATCTCAAGCTGGATCTGGTCGATGCCATGGTCTCCGCGGTCGATCCCAACGAGAGCGACGAGGATGTCGAGCAGATCGAGCGCTCCGCCTGTCCCACCTGTGGCTCCTGCTCGGGGATGTTCACCGCCAACTCCATGAACTGCCTCACCGAGGCGTTGGGGTTGAGCCTGCCCGGCAACGGCTCGCTGCTGGCCACCCATGCGGATCGTCGTGAACTGTTTCTGGAGGCAGGGCGTCTGATCGTCGATCTGGCCAAGCGTTACTATGAGCAGGATGACGCCTCGGTGTTGCCGCGGAATATCGCCAATTTCAAGGCCTTCGAAAACGCCATGTGCCTGGATATCGCCATGGGCGGTTCCACCAACACCGTATTGCACCTGCTGGCGGCGGCCCATGAGGGCGAGGTCGATTTCACCATGGCCGATATCGACCGGTTATCGCGCCGGGTGCCACACCTGAGCAAGGTGGCGCCGTCCACCCAGCAGTACCACATGGAGGATGTACATCGGGCCGGTGGCGTGCTTGCCATTCTCGGTGAACTGGACCGGGCCGGCCTGCTGCACCGGGATACCGGCAGCGTTCACAGCGGTACTATGGGTGTGGCGATTGATCAATGGGATATAGCGGTGAGCGCTGATGAGAAGGCTCGCAGCCGTTATCTGGCAGGGCCTGGAGGTATCCCCACCCAAGAGGCGTTCAGTCAGGATTGCCGCTGGCCGGATCTCGACCTGGATCGCGCCAACGGCTGTATCCGCAACCTGGAACACGCCTATAGCCGAGATGGCGGGCTGGCGGTGCTCTACGGCAATCTGGCCGAGCTGGGGTGTATCGTGAAGACTGCGGGTGTTGACGAGTCGATCCTGAAATTCAGCGGCCCGGCACGTATCTGCGAAAGCCAGGATGTGGCGGTGGAGGCGATTCTCAACGACCAGATTCAGGCCGGGGACGTGGTGTTGATCCGCTATGAGGGCCCGAAGGGCGGCCCTGGCATGCAGGAGATGCTCTATCCCACCAGTTATCTCAAATCCAAGGGGCTGGGTAAGGCCTGCGCCCTGATCACCGATGGCCGTTTCTCTGGCGGTACCTCAGGGCTTTCCATCGGCCACTGTTCACCGGAGGCGGCGGAGGGCGGCGTTATCGGTCTGGTGGAAGAGGGCGATATCATCGAGATCGATATCCCCAACAGAACCATCAATGTCAGGTTGAACGCGGATGAACTTGCGACTCGTCGTCAGGCAATGGAGGCGAAGGGTGAGAAGGCGTGGCGACCAGAGAACCGTCAGCGGGTGGTCTCCCAGGCGTTGCAGGCCTATGCAGCACTGACCACCAGCGCGGCGCGCGGTGCGGTGCGGGATCTCTCGCAACTGAAACGCTAGCTTGGCGCCCACCCCGGAGCCAGACCGGCTCCGGGGCGCCATCTATTCCTTACAGCGTACCCCATGAATTTTTGCGGCGCTGAAAACGCAGGTGGGGAAGGATCAGCCCCAGGATTATGCCGCCGAAAATCACCCCGGCCCCGATCAGAAACCACTTCTGCTGGCTGTTGTTCTTGAGTTCTCGGTTTTCCTGTTTCAGATCTTCAGCCTGACGGGTCAGGCTTGCCACCTGTTTGCGTAAGTCATTGCGTTCATTAGAGATTCTTATCGCGTTGGCGGCAGTCCTGTTGACGCTCTGCAGCTCCTGTTCGAGGGTCTGCTTCTCCTGTTTCAGGTTGTCATGCTCAGTGGTGAGTTTCTGATGCTGGTCCTGAAGGGTGGCCAGTCTGGCGGTCAGCCGGCCGGGTTCTTCCAGCAGCTCCTTGAGGCGCTTTTCAGCCTTTTCGAGACGATCTCTGGCGCTGGGTATCTCCACCAACTGACGGGTCAGGGCGTAACCGATTTTACCGTCCTTATCGCGTACCTGAGAGTATCCGCTCTCTTTATTGGTGTTCAGCAGCTCGAGTCTCTCACCGCTGGGCAGCATACGCAGAATCTTGTGTGTTGTGCTCTCGCCGGAGCGCATGGTGATCTCGAACTGGTCCGTTACGTAGCGGGTTGCAGCATGTGCCAGGCTGAAGCCAGCAAACAGCACCATGAATAGTGCAAATCTCTTCACTCTTTAACCTCTGGGAAGTTGAACGTCAGAATTTCAGGCTATTGTTTCAGATGGTGGGATAGCTGTCCAAGCTCAAAATCACAAAATTCCCTATTGACAGATGGTGGATTGACGATTGCCATTCCCGGTTATTCACATTTTTCGCGTACCCCTTAACCGACCTAGACATGGGAGTCAATAGTGCTTAATAAAAAATTAATAAAATTTGTAACTTATTGAAATACATAGCATAATTATCCTGTCTGAAAAATTATCAATCTAATGGAAAGGCTTGTAAATCACGGCCTTTGGCTGAATTTCACTGGGTTTTGCACAGAGTTATCCACAGGTTCTGTGGGTAACTTTAAATTTTTACCGCACACAATGCGATAGGATTATTGTTGCAATCTATTTATGATGAAATCACCATAACGTACTGATTGTGAATCCAAAGCTTACATTCTGGCTTACCGGATAGAGAGAAACGGATCGTTTTGCACACAACTGAACAGATAAAGAGCCTGGATAAGGTGCCTGTTACCCGGCTCAAGGGTGTGGGTCCGAAAAATGCTGAGCGCCTGGAGAAGATCGGGATCCGCACGGTTCAGGATGTGCTTTTTCACCTGCCCTTACGCTATCAGGACCGCACTCGCCTGTCCCTTATTGGCAGCCTGCGGCCCGGCGATCAGGCAGTGGTCGAGGGTGAGGTCGAATTGTCTGACATTCGATTTGGCCGGCGCAGGTCTCTACTGGTGCGTATTTCCGACGGAACCGGTGTACTGATGCTGCGTTTTTTTCACTTCAGCAGCACCCAGCAGGCGGCAATCAAGCGCGGAACGCGGCTGCGCTGTTATGGCGAGGTGCGCAACGGGCCGACCGGTTATGAAATGGTGCACCCGGAATACAAGGGTGTGGGGGAGGCGGATGATGCCGGATTGGAGGAGCGCCTGACGCCCATTTATCCGACTACCGAGGGTATGCATCAACTCTCCTGGCGTAGTATCTCCACGACGGCACTGGGGCTCTACCTGGCTCATCCAGACGGCTTGCCCGAATGGTTGCCGAAACGACTGCTCAGCCGCTTCCGCTTTCCTCTCCTGGCGGAGGCGATCCACTATCTGCATCGCCCCCCTCCTGAGGCGTCCCTGTCTGACCTGCTCACAGGCCGTCACCCTGCTCAGCGCCGGTTGGCCTTTGAGGAGCTGCTGGCGCATCAGTTGGGCCTGCGTCTGCTCAGGCGCCAGCACCGTCTTATCCAGGCGCCAGAACTGAAAGGCAAGGGACAGCTGCGTAAGCGACTGGCGGCCTCGTTGCCCTTCCGTCTGACCGGAGCCCAGCAGCGGGTGGTTGCCGAGATCGAGCATGATTTGCAGCAGATCCATCCCATGATGCGCCTGGTGCAGGGAGATGTCGGCTCGGGGAAAACCGTGGTGGCGGCACTGGCGGCATTGCAGTCCCTGGAGGCGGATCACCAGGTGGCGCTGATGGCCCCGACCGAACTGCTGGCGGAACAGCACTTCAATAGCCTGGGCGACTGGCTGCGCCCTCTGGGAGTTGAGGTGGGCTGGATAGCCGGGCGTCACAAGGGTAAGGCGCGGGCACAGATACTTGAAGCACTGGCCGAGGGGAGGATCCAGGTGGTCATCGGCACCCATGCCCTGTTTCAGGGGGATGTAGCCTTCCACTCCCTGGGCTTGGTGATCATCGACGAGCAGCACCGCTTCGGGGTGCATCAGCGCCTGGCGCTGCGTGAGAAGGGGGCGGCAAGCGGGCGCATTCCCCATCAGCTTATCATGACGGCAACGCCCATTCCGCGCACCCTGGCCATGACCGCCTATGCCGATCTCGATTTGTCGGTGATCGATGAGCTGCCACCCGGTCGCACCCCGGTGAGCACCGTGGCGATACCCGATACGCGACGGGATGATGTGATCGCCCGTGTGCATGCCGCCTGCGGTGAAGGGCGACAGGCCTACTGGGTCTGTACCCTGGTCGAGGAGTCCGAGGCCTTGCAGTGCCAGGCGGCGGAAGATACCGCCCGCCTGTTGACCGAGTCCCTGGCGGATCTGCGCGTGGGCCTGGTGCATGGTCGTCTGAAGGGCAGCGACAAGGAGCGGGTGATGGCGGCCTTCAAGGCCGGTGAACTCGACCTACTGGTGGCTACCACGGTGATTGAGGTGGGTGTCGATGTGCCCAATGCGAGCCTGATTATTATTGAAAACCCGGAACGCCTGGGACTGGCCCAACTGCATCAGTTGCGAGGCCGGGTGGGCCGTGGCGCGGTGGAGAGCCACTGCGTGCTGATGTTCAAACCGCCTTTGTCAGCTAATGCATCGGAACGCCTGAAGGTGATGCGCGAGACCAACGATGGTTTCGTGATTGCCCAGAAGGACCTGGAGTTGCGCGGACCCGGGGAGGTGCTCGGCACCCGCCAGACAGGGGAGATGCGCTTCCGCATTGCCGATGTGATGCGGGATCAGTCGCTGTTGCCCGAGG
Source organism: Sedimenticola sp. (assembly GCA_002869585.1). Classification (GTDB taxonomy): domain Bacteria; phylum Pseudomonadota; class Gammaproteobacteria; order Chromatiales; family Chromatiaceae; genus BM503. Next base: position 5,043 of record PKUO01000022.1, on the reverse strand, counting down.
TGCAGCAGGCGGCGGAGTTGATACTGGATCAGTACCCGGATCGGGTGCGGCCGCTGATCGAGCGCTGGGTGGGCGTCCGGGAGGAGTACATCAACGCCTGATGTGTTCCGGGTGTGCGGTCTGAATATAGCTCTCGAGCTGGGTCAGTGGCAGTGGTTTGCTGAACAGATAGCCCTGGCCAAATTCGCAGCCGTGCTGACGCAGAAAATCGAGTTGCAGGTCGGACTCTATGCCCTCGGCAATCACCGATATTTTCAACTGTTGCGCCATCGCGAGCACTGCCGCGGTGATCGCCATGTCGTTGCTGTCCTGTGGGATATCCATGACAAAGGAGCGGTCCACCTTCAGTACATCAACAGGAAAACGCTTCAGATAATTCAGGGATGAGTAGCCAGTGCCAAAGTCATCGATGGCCAGTGAGACGCCGAGATTCTTCAGACCATCGAGAATCGCACTGGCAACCCGGGTGTTCTCCATCAGCACGGTTTCGGTGATTTCAAACTCCAGCAGGCGGCTGTCGAGTCCGATGGCGTTGATGATGTGTGCCACCTTCCGCGGCAGGGCTGGATCCCGAAACTGCTGGGCAGAGAGATTGACCGAAATACATATCTCGCTCAGCCGACCTTGATTGATGGTCTTGGCAACATTGCAGGCCTGCTCAATCACCCATTCGCCAATCGGAATGATGCTGCCAGTGTCTTCGGCAATGGGTATGAATTCAGCGGGTGAGATCAGCCCTTTTTCCGGGTGGTGCCAGCGGATCAGGGCCTCTGCGCCACTGATGGTGCCAGTGCGCAGATCGATCTGGGGTTGAAAATAGAGTTCAAATTGATTGTCCTGAATGGCCTGTTTCAGCTCTTTTTCGATCGACACGCGCCTTGAGATCTCATGGTTCATCGACTCGGTAAAGAAGCGCAGGGTATTGCGGCCACTCTCTTTCGCCTTGTACATCGCCATGTCGGCGTTCTTCATCAGCGAACTGCAGTCGGTAGCATCATCCGGTGCGATAGTGATGCCCAGGCTGCAACTGATGGAGATCTCCTGGCCGTCGATGATGAATGGCTGACGAACGGTGTCGAGCAGTTTCAGTGCGATATGCCGCGCATCGGCGGCGCTGTGCAGGTCAGAGAGGACAATCGTGAATTCATCGCCGCCCAGCCTGGCGACAGTGTCCTCGATGCGCAGATTGGATATCAGGCGCTTGGAGACCGACATCAGCAAGCGATCGCCGGTGTCGTGTCCAAGGGTGTCATTGATCTGCTTGAAATTGTCCAGATCGATGAAGATCATGCCGAGCTTGTTCTTTTCACGCAGGCTGTGCGCCAGCGCCTTCTCCAGCCGGTCCTTGAACAGGCGGCGATTGGGAAGGTTGGTCAGTACATCGAACAGCGCCAGCTGTTCCATCTTCTGTTGGGTGGTCTTCAGCTCGGTCACATCCTCGCTGACGGCAACGAAGTGGGTGATTTCTCCCTGCTCGTCGGCAATCGGGGAGATGCTCAGGTAGCTCCAGTAGAAATCCCCGTTCTTCTTCTTGTTGTGCAGTTGTCCCCGCCAGTGGCGGCCGTCCAGAATGGTACTCCAAAGGTCGTTATAGATGTCCTGTGGGGTACGACCGGAGTTGAGCAAGCTGGGGCTCTTACCAATCGCTTCAGCGCTCTCATAGCCGGTGGTTTCAGTAAACTGTGGGTTGGTGTACTGGATGATGCCATTGCTGTCGGTGATCATCACCATGCTGCCGCTCTGTTCCACCGCGCTGGAGAACTTGCGCAGGGAGCTGTTGATCTGTTTACGCTCCTCAACCTCCTGCTCCAGGGCGCGATTTGCCCGGAGTAGCTCCTTCGTGCGTGCAACCACCTTCTCTTCAAGCCGGGTCTGTGATTTTTTCAGCTCCAGCTCGATGTTTTTCCGGGTGTCGATGTTTTCATAGCAGCCGAGCACACCATGCACCTTGCCGTTTTCATCGTGCAGCGGGATGCGGTTGGATCTGATCCAGAAACTGCTGCCATCAGGACGCCTGCGCCGCTCCTCCATATCCAGCACCGCATGCCCGCTCTCCAGTACCTGCTGATCCAGCTGGTGCCAGTTTTCCAGGGTGCTGGTGGCGCCTATAATCTCTTCCGGGGTCACTCCGGCATCCTGGGCAAAACGTTCGTTGCAGCCAACAAAGCGCAGGTTTTCATCCTTCCAGAAAACACTGACCGGAATGGTGTTGAGTATGTCCCGTAGCATCTCCTCGGATGCGCTCAGGGCCTTGCGGGTCTGTTTCAGTTCGTTGAAGGCGCCCAACCACTGTTTACGTACCCGGTCGCTCTGTCCAAGCGCCTGCCTCAGGAGCTTTATTTCACGCTCCAGTTTTACTATCTGATCAGCGTCAGACAGACTCTGTGAGTCCTTGGTCGGCATGTGTCCTGTCCAAGATGCCATGGTCCCGCTCAGGTCAGTTCAGCATAAATAAGATCGGTGCCGCACTGGAGGTTTTCCAGATAATCCAGGGCGGCCGGTACATTGTTTTGATCGATGATCGAGCCATGCTGAGGCATGATGGCGTCGATGGTTTTTCCTCCCAGGCGTTTGATGAAACCCCGTGCCGCGACGTTCGATGCCATATAGTCCAGGTGAAACAGATCCATGTTGACCATATGGCTCGCCATGTCCCGCACAATCAGTCGCCAGTCCATATCAAGCGCCGCCCAGATGTCTCCGGAAAACAGCACATTGGCACCCCGGTCGTAGGTTGCGAAGGCCCCCGGGGAGTGCAGGAAAGGCGCCTCAATGAATTCCAGTTCAGCACCGGAGGGGAGTCTCAGGAGCGGATTTTCGGCGATATCGTGATAGTCGTAATCGGTGATGCCGTAATGGGGCAGCAGCACATGGGTGCGCGGGCTGGTGATGATTCTGATCTGCGGGTTGATCTGCAGCCAGTCGACCATCGATGCGGCAACATCCGGGTCCTGGTGGCAGAGTATCAGACCGGTGATCTCCTCCGGTGGGAGGATCTGGGCAACCCGTTGCTGGAGCTGCTGGCTGGTATGGCGGCTGCCGGGATCGACAATCAGCGCCTCACGACCATCCCTGATCAGGTAGCTGTTACACCGGAATGCCGTTTCCACCATAGTGCCCAACCAATAGATGTCGTGTGACCCCGCATTGTACAAGGGGGTCTCCTCGTCGGTCAGTGGTGCTGAATTCCGATATTTTTCAAGCAATTGCAGTGTCAATTCGAACTTCCCATGGTCAGGCCAATGTCACATGCTCCATTTTCAGCCGCTGGCTATATCTTAGATAGCGTCTAAATCGATAAATTATTGAGTGTTTTTTTCAATTACTGCAGATCGGACACATTTTCGAAGCGCTATGCGATAATCCCCGTTTTCAGTGATATGGTGCGTTGTGTTGAACCCCGAGTCCTTGCCCTGCTCAAGACTGGAACCCGTGTGGATCGCCAGCGACCGTCTGCGCCGTTCGATTGTGCCGGAGGGATTGCACGACTGGCTGCTGGACAGGGGTTCGCTGACCGCCAAGCTCAAAGACGTCTGCCCCGGCTCGTTTGCCGTCAATCTGCTACGCCAGGAGTGGGGCAGGGCGTTGTACAGTGAAAACCGCCTGCTGGAGATGCGCCAGGGCATTACGGCGATAGTGCGCGAGGTTGAACTGCAGTGCGACGGCATACCCCTGGTATTTGCCCGAACGCTGATTCCGGCGACCAGTCTCAGGGGTGGGGCCAGGCGTCTGACCATGCTGGGCAACAGGCCCCTGGGCGAGGTGCTGTTCAACGACAGGGCGGCGCTGAGAGGTGGGATGGAGATTGCCCGCCTGTTGCCAAGGCACAGTCTGTTTGTCGCTGCAGCAGGGTCGCTGAACACCCTGCCAGCGGAAATCTGGGGGCGCAGAACCCTGTTTTATCTGGCGGGCGCGCCACTGCTGGTCAACGAGATCTTTCTGCCTGCCATAACCGGACACCCTGAGTGAGCAACCTGCAATGAATGTCGAGCTGAATTCCCGCCCCATCAGTTGGTTGGAGCGCCTGGCCATCTATGCCAGGCTGATCCGCTTTCACCGCCCGATCGGCACCCTGCTGCTGCTCTGGCCGGCACTCTGGGCGTTATGGATTGCCGGCGACGGCCAGCCGCCCTGGCATGTGGTACTGATCTTCATTGTCGGGGTGTTTCTGATGCGCTCCGCGGGTTGTGCCATCAACGACTATGCCGATCGGGACTTTGACGGCAAGGTCGCACGCACCCTGGATCGCCCTCTCGCCCAGGGTCTGATCAAACCCCGGGAGGCGCTGTGGGTGTTCGCCGTGCTGGTACTTCTCGCCTTCGCCCTGGTGTTGCTGCTCAACGGGCTGACGATCATGATGTCGGTTGTCGCCCTGGTGCTGGCTGCCGCCTATCCGTTCATGAAACGCTATACCCATCTGCCCCAGTTGGTGCTGGGCATGGCCTTTGGCTGGGCGGTGCCCATGGCGTTCACCGCGTTGCAGGGAGCGGTTCCCCACTATGTCTGGATCTTGTTTATCGCCACGGTGTTATGGGCACTGATCTACGATACCGAGTACGCCATGGTGGATCGTGAGGATGACCTGCGGATCGGGATCAAATCCACGGCCATCCTGTTCGGCGAGAACGACCGGATGATGATCGGTATCCTGCAACTGGCGATGCTGGGGTTGCTGGTGCTGGTGGGCGTTAAGGCCGGACTAGGGTTTATCTATTATCTTGGTCTGCTGGCTGCTGCGCTCTCGGCGCTCTACCAGCAATACCTGATTCGAGATCGTGTACCAGAGGCCTGTTTTCGCGCCTTTCTCGAGAACAACACCTTTGGGATGGTTATCTTTATCGGTATCTTTTTTGACTATCTATTCAGATAGTTCGGGCGATCGGGGACAAAAAAAGCCCCGGGATTCGATTCAACCCCGGGGCTTTTATTTAAACGCCTGACCGCTTACTGAGCGGCTTGGCGCTCCTGCCACTTGGCGGCTTCCTCATCCCAACCGTCGGTACGCACATAGGGATTCATGCGGGGACGGGTGATCATGTTCGG
>PKUO01000070.1 GCA_002869585.1 Sedimenticola sp. | reverse complement strand
TTCCAGGCCACGGTGATCGAGATAGAGGGTAGAGGCCATTCTCTGTTCAACCGATGTAGAAAATGTTGTCAAGTTCTATGGAAACGCCACGACCCAAGGTGTGGGTGGCACAACGCCGGTCGAGACGCACCAGGGCAAAACGGTCCTCATCAGGCTTAATGACTTGCTCCATTCGCGCCAGGAGTTGTGCCGGTTCGTTCCCTTCCAGTGGACATTCAAAGACCGATTTCTGCCGACCCAGTGCATAGTCCCGAAGCACTTCTAACCCTTTGCGCAATCGGCGTGGGTTTCTGATGTCATACGCGGCAAGATAGAGTGTTGTGCTTTCCATGCCTAGTAGTTTAGGGCATGGGCACTACCGGGTCAGAGTTGGCAAGCTTGCGCATCAACCTTGGTTATGTATTGCATCAGCCCAGCCAGTCTCTCAATTGAGTGTCTAGTTGTTGCAGTTGTTGGCCTTGCAGCACTTTGATGCGCAGGTCTCGTCCGCGCTGGGCGTCATGATCAGATAGTGTCTTGTAGCTGACAAGCATGGCGCGTGCCTGGAGACCACCAATAGTATCCGCCAAGCTATCGAGTTTATAGAGGGTTTCTGTCCCGCTATTGGCATCGCCCTTTTTAAAGGTTTTTGCCTTGCATTCGATCAGGTGTAGACGGTTGTTCGCAAGTATGACCACATCAAGCTCATTCTTCGATGTGCCTGTACCACGTACGATTTGAAGACTTTGGGCTGTGTCCTGTATTGTCGGTAAAGTCTTTTTCAAACTGTTGACTTTGGCAAAAATATACTGCTCCAGCCAACCCCCGTTAGCGAAAAAACGAGCGGGTTCATCTTTAAAGCGTAGCCGATCATCCTGCACCGTCAGTATCCCGATCTGCTCCAGCTGATCCAACAGATCCTGAAGGGCATCGAACCCAATATGGTTTGATTCTAGGGGATCGGATCTCAGCGTTTTTTCAGCACTGTTGGCGTACCAGTTAAGTACGCCCAATGCATTGGAGAAGTACGCGACATCGTCAATCAACTTCTGGGCCAATTCTTGATATTGGACAGGCACCTGAGATTGTCCACGTTCAGTTACTCTAGCACCGTGCGCACGAATGAAATCCGGGAGACGAATGCGATCCGCCAGCTGATGCGAAGGTCTGTCTTCTGGGTAGAGCCAGATCAGTTGATCGCTTTCGGGGTGAACGTAGTATACCGGCAGTTCGTAGGCGCGAAATGACTCATAGGCGGCTATGCTCATGGGTTTGGTGCCACCCGTGGCATTGAGGATGATGGTTTTGCCGGCAACCGCAGCCTGTTCTCTTTCAAGCAGTTCCATAACGCGCAACTGGATATGTTCGATATCCCAGGCATTATCGATCGGCCAATGTTCTACACGTATACCGCGCGGACGGTAGATATCTTCCAGCCAGTGTGCACGTTCACGCATGTCGGGGCTGACAAAGAGAATGACGCTATCCGGTTTGAGATCTGGATCAATAGCAGGAGTGAGGTTTGGCGTTGGCTGACCGGATACCAGCATGATATGAGTGGTGTGGCTCATAGGTCTACCTACAATAGCAAAGAAATAAATTTATTCAGCAGCGGAAAGTACCCTTTCAGCGGGTCTGCATTATTATCATAGACAGTGCTGTTGAGGTAAAGGGTAGTCATTCGTTCTAATCTCTTTCGCGAAGTTAATCGCTCCAATCTGGATTAAAATATCAATCATAGTACTGATAATATTCTGGCAGTTGTCGTGGCAGGTTTTTTATTTTGTATTTTTTATTACCATTTAGAGTGATAAACAACACCGGAAGTAACTGTGAATCAACCCAATCTAAGAATTGCAACCATGCCGATTCATTTAGTGGAGTGAACCCATGGGCCAGTATTGAATAGTTCCGTGTTTGAAGATGATTTAACAGATGGTTTTTATTTTTTACCCAGAAATCTCGCACTGATTGGTCACCATAGTGTGCTAATAACTCCCAAGTGGAGAATAGACCAGCCTGAAAGTTTCCTTCTCGGTTCCTGCTAAGTTGTAAGCCAGGCGGTATTTTATCTTCCGCAACGTTATCTGTTGAGATGTTGGCCCGTTCCCTTAACAACCATTGGCCTGCCCACTCCGTTAAACGATAGAGCCGGGCAATGGCATCATCATATCGATGCGTCGCTGCCCGACGTTGGGCATTTCTATAAAGATCGAGTAGACGCATGGGTTCCTGCGCTGGCCCCTCTTGATTCAGTTTTCCGAGGATATTGTATAATTCACTATGTGTATTACCTAGTTTATTACGATAGCGCAGTAGGATCTTCTCTGCTAAATGGTGATCGAAGCGATCCCAGGCGGAAAAAGCAAGACTTATATCCAAAGCTCGTTGGAGTTGCCCACGTTGATGAGTATCACGTGGTGAAGGTATTTTGGTCAATAAATCTGCAGCTTCAGCGTAAGCATAGCGTGACCACACACTAAGTGCATCATGTTGACGACGCTGTAGACGTGATGCCTCAATAGCAGCCGGGACAACAGTTTCACTTCCAGAGGCAACTTTGACTAGGTTATTTCGACTCCCAGTAACCAGTTGTAGTCCAATATGCTCATCGTCCAGCGCTACTACAACCAGAGCAGCACTCATGCTTTTTGTTCCACCGGTGTAATCAGCAATAAATCTCTCCGTCAGCGGATCCCTCTCTCTCAGCCACTGACTGATCTTGGAACATATGTCATCAATATTATCTGGTTCCACATAAAGGATCGTGTACTGTTCTTCGGTCAACGACATCTGTACCAGAATATTGGGTAGTGTAGGCTTTATGTCGCTAAATACCTGTTTAATAACATTACCCCTTCCCTCAATCTGCTGGTAAGAGCCTTTGTTTCCTGTAGCAGGATCGTCCACGGAACAAATGAAGCAGACAAAATCAGGGGATGTGCTTTGAATTGCACAGACAATGGGTTCATAGGATCCACCAACTGTACATATTAGTGTGGTACTTTGTTGCGCTTTTATCATCTTGTTTTGGGCCAATAGATGCTTTCATATTGGTTAATCATTGATTGCCTTTCCGGATTCTGTCAATCTGAAACCGTTTTTTCTCTTCCTGCTTCTTTTTCTTCGATGATTTAACGCCAGACTGAAACCATCCGACTTGATCGTAGTATACTTCCATAAATTTTGCCAAAACTTCCCGTTCATCTATATCTGTCCAGCCTATCGCTGTATCGATCAGCGAATTCAACAATCTATTAATTTCCGAGCCGTCCCGTAGAGTCTCTGGTTGCGAACGAAAAGCATCTAGCAGTTCTTGTAGTTGATAGATAGTTTGATGGTTTATTGATAGTGCATTATATTCTGCCTGTCTTCTTTCCAATTCCTCTGCTTCTGCTTTGAGTCTTGCTTGCTCAATAGCTTCTATCTCCAATTGCCGTTTTTGCTTTTCATTTAAAGCCATTTCTTCAGTTTCTAATCGTTTCCTAATATTTTCTGCGCGCAGTTTCTGACGTTGTTCATTTTTTTCATACCAGTCAATAATATCGCGATTAACAGTATTTTCAGGCCATTCTGGTAATTTTTCAGATTTTTCAAATATCTCTACTAGCACCCAACCAAAGGGTTGCATATTAGTCTGCATATTACGTTCATTGCCAGCAAGCCATAGTGTTTTTGAATGATCCTGATTGTCGGGTTTTTCACTTTTCCCTCGCATTATCTTGATGTTTCGAAGACCATTCAGAGTGACAGATTCCGCACCGCTATGTCGACCGATTCTCAGTAAAAATGCACGACCATTCTGCATTGCATGTTTAAGCCAAGATTCCGATAACAAATAATCAATTTGAGTACCCCAGTTTTTATCGAGATATCCTCTTGTTTTTAAGAGTGCTATTTCCTGGTTAAATCGATCAAAGTAGAAATTATTGCAGGCGTTTGCGACCTGTTCCAGGTCGAATTGTATACATGGCCATTTGTTTTTTGACATGGAATTATCAGACTGGATTTCCAAACTACTGATAAAGGATCGAGGCAATAATGCAGGGAGACATTCCAATAGTTGGTAAAGCCCAGCCTGTTCTGCTTTTGATTGACGTAGATTTCCACTGACATCGGTTACTGGCTGTTTTTTTCTATTAAGCGCAAACCACACTTGGGTTGCAAACTGCTCTGGCCTTTTGATGCTAGCATCTCCAAGTCTGAGAAGTCTCATTGGATCGGTATGAAAGCTTCCCCCAAACAGTTTCTCTTGGAGTTTTTTATTTGCCTGCCGATCTTTTTTAAGCACATACTCCAAGGGTTGATTATTGTTACTCTCATTTAGGAGCGCGGTCCTTATCGCACCTTTTAGTCCAGTTCCCGGTATGATCGACTGTTGTTGCGCAGAACTCCATGCAGTACGTTCGATTTCTAGTTTGTTATGTATTTTCCCACCCTTTGAATCCCGCTGACTGATACTACCAATCCTATCTTTATAAAATGCTTCCGTTGTGGAGTTGATATGCACCTGGTTTCTAGATACATTTTTGAGGTCTTCTCTATTAGCATAAAAAAATGATTGCACCTGTAATAACATATTTTGGTTAGCTCGCCCCCTAAGTATTGCATCTAACTTGTTGCGCTGATCAACTGGTAATACTGAAAGGGCAGAAATACTATCAAATTCGTATAGTACTCCGTCATCTATTACATAACCGGTGGGTTCATAATCGGCACCTGATCCCATATGAACTGGTGAGAGTGGAGTTATCGCCAGATTCCAATGTTGATTATTCATACGCCGCCTCTTTGAGATATATGCCTATGCAGGGGGCATACCCTTGATGCACAGTGCCATCTATAGCGTTTGATAATTCCTTCCCCCCACCTAAGCCTTGGCCAACAAAGTTACTACTAGTTGCGGTAGTTTCAACCATCACAGCACCGGTATCTGCCATGAGAATCGGGTTTTTGAAGGGTTTTCCTGTGAGAACCGCACGATCCCCATGGCGTCCAAAACGTGTAAATGGTTCGTAATAGCAGTGCTCTGCTTGCAGGCCAAGTCCTTGAGGAGCCGAAGGAGCCAAGGTTAGTCTCGCATTCCATGCAACTTGATGAGGAAGCGTGGCTGCGCAACAGTTTTCCAGTTTAAATTTTCCGAGACCAATACTTGCATCACGACCAAAGCCAATTTTTCCAATATTTTCAGCTAGTCCACAAAGATCGGTAATATTTAGATGGTCTGGATCAAACAAAAGCCAGATATCAAGTAGCATGCCTGGTGTAAACCAGTGCTGGGGAAGGCTATAAGGCGATAAATTGCCACCAATAGTTGTGTTGAATTTACGGTGTATACTGTTGTGGGGCTGGGCATGCCGTTCACTAAGAACTGATGCTTTCAAACCAAATTCTTTTGCGATATCTTCTTCGGTACGACAGTAACCTAACCATTTCTCAATAGGCTGCATGACTTTTTCCAATGGTAGCCACTGACGCTTTTTTATTCGCTTGTGCTCCACATCAAGTAGCCGATCATAATAATCAAAGGGCAAAGCAGGACGTGGAATATATCCTTGTGGAAAGGCATCAGAACAAACAAGATATGGATCTCCTTTTGTATAGCCGTGTAACAGTTCAGTCAACATCGACTCACCATAGCGGTGCACCATCGCCCAACAGAACTGTCCGAACAAGGTATCACCCTTGATTTGTCCCCCAAAGGCTGTCAATGGTCGGATTTGCATCAATAGTGTTTCCATGAAAACCGCCTTTGACTAGACCTCTGTGGCTGCCAGTTTGTCCATGATGGTTTTACCTTCATAAAACAAATTGGTGAATTTAAGTTTCCCGTATCCGCGTGACCCCGAGCCGCCAATACCGGTCAGCTCTATCAGTCGCAAACCACGCAATATCTCAGGCATTAGATCTTCCTCATCATGAATTCGCACAGAGAGACGAAAATAGAAACGAGCTCCAGCAGGAACACGTTCAGTATTGCGAGGATTCTCAGCTATTCCTTTGATACGATCAATTGAGTTTTCCATTTTTACTTCTGTTAGCAACAGGTTTTTATCTTTCATCTCCTTTGTCCAGGAGTCTTCCAGGTTGCAATCCCAAAAAGAGAGACGAGTAGGCCCAATTTGTTCAACTATTTTTTCATCCAACCCAACACCTTCAGGTGCACCACCAAACAGACGTAGAATGATTTCACCTTGATTACGCTGGTTGCTGTCAAGTTTGTCTAAATGTTTAAAACCCAAAGGTTTCCCATCAGTCTCACCTACTACTCCAGCACTCCACTCCATAAGGCTCCGCATTTTACCCTTGAGGCTTGATCCGGGGATGTAAGGTTCATTGTTGGTAGGGTTTTTTATAACCGGATTGTCGGTCCCACCGATATGCATTTCGCTGTTTCCGCTACCTATATGAAGACCAGATATAAGTTCTATCTGACCTTCAATCTGGCTTATTTTTGTAAGTTTCATATTACTCCTTCCTTAACCCTTGGGATTTACCAGTTTGAAAAAGCCGAGAAATGCCTCGAAGAATAGTTTGAAGTTATGCAAACTTTCTACGTCATCTACTTGGGCTAAACAGTGGGATATCATTGTTGTGAAATTACCGTCAACATGCCTGCGGCCTTCCGCGTATGCTGCCTTTGCATTGAGCATACGGATAAAGGGAAGATAGTCTTCAAATTTCTCCGGTGATTGTCGAACTTTTTCTTCCCACATTACTAACTCATCATAGAACTGTCGAATCTGACTGGATTTGTTACCCCTGTCATTCTGACCAATAATCTTGGCTGCTTCATTTGCAACCCCGTCGAACAAATTTGGATCGAGGGACTTACCTTGGTATTTTTTTAACCGAATTGCCGATGTATCGATTGAAATTGTTTCATTTCGATAACCTCCACCTCTCCCTCCGTGGTATCCACCCGGAGGATTTGACTGACTAACCATATCTATAGCTCCTGTTATTGTCTGTGCTGATACAAATGAGTGAAGATGGCAATCTTGAACGCACTGCCGTATTGGTTAATTCCTCCACCCACTAGATTGCCAAGTTCTTTATGCATCTTCTGGCTGTCTGCTTTACTCAAGCCACGCTTACGTTCAAGCATTCGCCATGTTCTATAGTTGAAATATGAGTTCCACAAAGCACTCTCTATGCATGGTTCGTGTGATTTCAAATTCTGGGCCATATCGGCAAGGGACTGCAATCCGTAAAGATAACCTGTACCGAGATCCATGGTCTCACGCAATCTTTCAAGTTCAGACCCTTTGTCCAAAAGCACCCTAAACTCACTCCAACCCAAGGTAAAACCGTAGCAGGTCACTCCGTCTTTGATCGTGTGACCATTTTCGTCTTTTCGGTCTTTAGATTGTTCTAACGCTTCCTCGGCCATTTCGCCCATCTGGCGTATTGGAAGACTCGGTTTTGTCATACTCATCCCTGCAGAAAAGTGAATATCCTGATTGTGGGCAACATAGTCGGTGAATTTTTCGCGCATGTCAGCTGCTAGACGCATGGTACTGAGCCAAGGCCCAACTAGAAAAAAATCATCTCCTCCAGCAAAGACGGTATATGTGCTGCTGTAGTTTTCTTTGCAATACCAAGGTAGCCAAATGGAGAAAAATGCGTTCATCTGACGTGAGAGTGCAGCCATCTTTGCAAAGCTTGGTTCTACAAGACCTTTTTCAAAAATCTGACCTAGGTTGTCTACATCGCCTTTGAGGGTGACCAGAGCCTCTGCACCTTCATATCTGTGGCTCTGAGGCAGGGGTCTACGGTCATCACACGCGATGAACTCGAGTGATTTGAAGGCTCTCTTGTCTTCCCTATCTTCGACTTCTCTGAGATGATCATATCTTCCCTTTTCCCAAGCATTCTGCTCACCAAATCTCGGCACATAACCATTGATGTAGCGACGAGCATAGCCGTTAAAAAGTGGTGTGTCTGGATCGCTGGGGACAGAATAATCCCATGCACGGCGTAGTTTTCTTTCTCGGGTTATGGCTCCAAACTTTCCGCTCGATTGCTCTGAACCTGTGAATTGGATGTAGTAACCAAATACCGGAATTTTCAGAGTATTGTGGTTTAACGATTCTGTTGTAATCAGTAGTCGCTCATAAACAGCCAGGTACTTTCCTATATCAATCTGATCCTTAGCGAGCGCAGATATATTGTTACCACCCAGTGATTCTGTTGCGGGTGATATACCATTGATGGAACACACGCCCCTATCACCATCAAATGTGGATAAAAAGTCCTCAAATATTGGATCAGGTGATTGGTAGCCACATAAATTAAAACGTCGAGTTTTTGCCCGATTTAGCGCCTCAAAAAGGCGTTCAATGAGTGCCGAGAATGGTGCCTTGCCTTCCTTTTTTCCACGTAAAAAGTCATTACACGCCGCCGGCATCCAGGCAAGTCCTATACCAGTCTGTCCATAGGTATGCTCAAGAAACCAACTATCTATCTCTTGCTGTACCTGCTGCAATTTGTTCTTAGTATCATCTGTATTGGGAGCTACGATGAGAAATTTACCCGCTGCGTTGATCACTTGGCTGGTGGGTGGTAACTGCAGCGTTTCAAGAATTTTCATGGCTGCACATTCAGTAAGCAAGGATACGTAAAATGAACGGCCGCGAAGGAGTTTCGCGGCTTTTTTCTGGGTTTCTCCTCCAGTAGCAAAAAGAAAGCTCTGAATGCCAAACAAATCACCCTGAATCAGTAACAGCTTTTCTTCGCTCCAATCAGGGCGCTTAGAATCCTTTAGTTTGTCTTTAATCTCGTCAGTGTTATGACCTTTATCATAATGGTATCGCCACAGTGCGGTGGCTAATGCTGAAGTAGTATGGCAATGATCGTAAAGAGAGACTTCGGGTCGAATGTTGAAAGCAGTGGCTGAAGGTATAGCCTGGGTGAAACATGCCCATGCAGAATCGAAGTGGTCTAGCCATAAAGGCCAATTGCTGCGGTGGGATTCTGGTATTTTATTTAGCAAGTTTTCGAAACCTTGCCACATTTTGGCGTACTCTGCCTTGGCTGACGATGTGTCTTCACACTCGCACTCAGTGGCGCGCATCGGAAAGATACTGGTTGCTGACAGCGGTTTAAGAGGGTATCGCCACTGCAGTTGACTTCTATGATGTTCGTTCTTGTCAGTGAGTCTAATTTGCTCAAACAGAGTTAGTTGTCGCGCAGTATAATGATTTTTTCCTGTTTGTGTTCTGTCATTGTCTGCCTCCTTAGGATCATTGTATTTTTCAAATTCTTCCCGTTCGAATCCAGATGCCACTCGGTCTGCGGTAGCAACGATCCATTGTAGCAAGCTATCCGGTTTATGGTGTTTAGCGGCAGCATTAATAACAGAATCATCAATGTTTACATCAGCCAAACTACCAAAGGGCGTGACATCATCTCCCAGTAGTTCTGGAAACAGGGATTCAATCATATCCCAAGCCAAGGCAGTATACGCGGCATGGCGATGCGTATACCAAATTCTCCCACCAGCTTCATTTTTTCTTGCATACAACTGGAGATGATCCTCCAATTGCGCGGTGTTGACCTTAAAATCGGCACGCTCGGCAAACTTTCCGAGATCATGCAGATAGGCTGCCAGGGCAACCCTGCAAGAAGCATCGAGTAGAGAAGCTAATTCCATAGACTTTATTCCCATTAACTATGATTGGATGATTTCTAACAGATCAGCACTCAAACACTGTGTTAATACACTGAAACAACACGCAAATTTCCTGCTTGTTCAGCGTACATGATTTTATGATCTGTTATGGTACATTCCCAGATTCAACTATTTACTAATTTATTTATTGTTTTTTGAACAGCACCCCTCTTATTAAAAAGGTGACCATCCCTGGCCAGGAGCCTTCCATTGCTCTGTTCCCTGGCTGGTTATTCTCCGCAAATGATGTCTCATTGTGTGTTATCGCAAGCTTGCATATGCTGGTCTATCCAGCCACTTTCCGTGACAGCTAAATCGCTCCATAAGTGATAGATTCCGCAGGGAGCGTGAGACGATAACGCTTCGGACGTGTGTCACCATCGTCAATCATGTAGTCACGCGCCACAGACCCCAATTTCATCTTGAGTTCTTTGTGCAGACGACTTTTACAGGTGGAAAAATACTCTCCCTCCATACCGTTTTGCAGTGCTTGGACGGTTGCATCCGTATCCCCCATATCTCCTTTTACGAGACGGTATTCGGACAGATAATTCTCTGCCCAATCCAGATCAGGAACTCCCTTGAATGGTGCGCTAATTGCATTTTTTTGCGCGAGTGTTCGTCTGGCGAATAGCGAGAGCATGGCAAGGCTGGTGGGTGCCATCGAGACCACTTTTCCAGCCGCTCTTATTTGTCCCTTGCGCAAATCCAGCTGCAACTGTGGCGGGGCCAGACTCTCGGTCACAGCACTGACAGCACCAGCGAAACCAATGCGTCCGCTGAGCAGATCCTCAGTCATGCCATGGCGCAGACTGACGAATGGGATCTCTGCCAGGCTGATTTCCGCGTCCCTCGTATCGGCTAGATTCTGTTTATTGGTCTGGATAACACGACTGTAGGGTGTTGGATAGAAAAAATCCCAGCAGGATTCAAAGGGTTCACTGACCAGCACATGTGAAAGCCTGTCTTGGGGACGCCCAAACAGAGAGAGTGCGTAGCCCAGATAAAAACCCATAGTTTTTCGCCCCCCGGCAATAGAGACGTGCAATTCGCTATTGGGGTCTGCAGTCAGTTGACGCACCTGCTCAACGATAAAGTCGGCCATGCGCTCGTTGTCCTCAGGGGTGCGAATGTCATCCATGGGTTTGCCGTCATTCTGCTCCAATACCAGGATATCCTCATCCGTAAAGCGGATGAAGGGCAACTGATAATCGTCACACAATCTCTGAAACCAGCCTAGGTCTTCCGACAACAGACTGAGACGCGCTCTTTTGGCCCCTTCTGTGGTGGTGATAAGTCGAATCCGGTCGGGTATCCAGTTATGTTCCACAGAAAGTGCAAACAGGGTCTCTGTCACCACCTGGGGAGATAGACCTGTTACACATAGCAGCGTCTTGCTATCCCGGACAGGAGACGGTTTCACGGTTGATATTCCTGCGCCACTACCCGGTAGCGGCCAAGGCCAAATAGGGTGCTTTTCCCTGCATGTAACCATTGCCCCAGTTGCAATACCTGCCAGAGTAAATCCAGCCCCTCACCAGCCAGGGTAAAAACGCCGGTTACACCTCCCATTTGCATATGGGTGCGTTGCCGGGATGAGTGACGTGTCCATTCTTTCCAGCGCAACTGGCTCGACTTGAGCTCTAGCCCCGCGGCAGCCTGTACCAGAGTTTCGGTATCAAGTGGTTCGCGGCTTGGATCATGCAGTTGCTGCAGCGAATATATCCGCTTGATTAGGGCAACCACAAAACCCTGGGCGCTGAAACGATCCGGTGTAACTAGATGACCACCTAGCTTCCCACGATAGGGAGTGGATAGCTCTATCGAGGCCTGTAGAAGAGGGTGAGAGGGACTGTGTGGGATACCATTCCAGGTTGGAGGAGTCCCTGCATCATCCGCCTTGGGCATGAGCTGCCGCCAGGATCCCGCCTGAAAATCAAGAACATCTACCTGATCAAGGGAAAATTTGGCTTGCTTCTGTCCGAGTCCCCGTGTGCCTGCTCGTCTCCAAGCCTGGATGACATAGGGAAGATGCCGGATAGCATCACCGATTAGGGTGATCTCGATATGGAACTGCATTCCTGGCCCATATCGCATTTCGAGCCCTTGTATATCAAAAATCAGAGGATGGGGAGCGTTACTACCCTTGCTGAAAAACAATGCAGTTTCAAAGAGATAACTATAGACACATTGTGTGCGCAAAGCGCACTCAGTGCAGTCAGGAAGATTGGTAACGCAGACGCTCCGTTTTAGTCCGTGTCCAAATACCCCACGAAGGGCTGACCCCGGGAAAGAAGGGAGATGAATCGGGTCTTGCGCCTGCAGAGTAAAACGGTATCTTGATAACTGAAGCATTGATAGGTTTCTCCCTAATCCTGATGAATGCAGCAATTATTCCAGTATATTGCTCATTACAATCGGGCTGCAAGCTTACAGATTACCTCTTTTCACGATTAAATACCCATACTTCTATCAAACTGAAAAACCAATTAGTGCAGTATGAAATTATACATTGATGACTAATTCAATAAACAGCCACTCAGATGGAAACTGTCATACACGCTTACTCCTGAATACAGGTGATATAGCATCAATAACAGAGTCATTGGACATTGTAAATACGGTTGATGTACAAAAAATCGAGCCAATCGGCGCAAGGCTTCCGGGTCGGTATGTCTTATCAAGCCTTACGATCTGTACACAGATTGAACTTAGCGGCCGAGATTCAACGTCTTGAAAGCCTCTGCCGCATATCCCTCATCAAACTGGATGCAAGACTGATGACTATATACCGACCACTGCAAACGCTGTTGACGGATGATAATTAATCATAAGAACCTCCACCGTTAACAAATGATGAAGGAATACAGCATGAATTCAGACTCTATATTGCCAATGGGCGACGAGGATAAAAGCGCTGACAACAAGGCCATTGAGCGCGCCCTCAATCAATTTTTCACCAAGGCAAATGGTATCGTCGGATCGGAAGCGAACTATCAGGTGCTTCTTGCCGTCGAGCTTGAGAAAGAGTATCCGGGCAAAGTGCGCCGAGAGCATAGAATGGCTGAAACGGGGCGAGGTGGAGTTGATGTCGTGGTTCTGAGTGAAGAAGGTGAGGCACTGGCAGCTTTTGAGCTCAAGGGAGGTGCCTACAACAGCCGAAATGCCTTGCAGGATGTATTCACAGAAGATGGCAATTGCCAGGACATGAACAAACTATCAAAGCTTAAGGTTGTCCCAGCACACAGATGGCTGGTTGCCGTGGACGCAATTGAACTGGGGAGATCCCTCAGCTATCGCAAACAAATTCGTGCTGCGGAAACAGCAGGTTCATACAATGTGAGCTTTGCCTACCACGGGCATGGTGACAAAACATTTCTGCTCGCACCATCTGGAGGACGTGTACGTTATCCTGAGATTGGCACAATGCAACCAGAAATTTCAGGTAAGTCCATCGATCTGAGCACATTAATAACCAGACAAGGCGTCGAGCGTGATTTGATAGCTGCCTCGCAATCGATTCAGCTTGAAGCCGATATTGTAACCATCATCTATCGCTCGCTCCTCGCTCAGGGTTACTCAGCAAAACAAATTGCCCTTGAAACCTATTTTAATTTCGCACCAGGCAATATGCATCAACGTCCGGATATTTGTCTTTTTGCACCTGGGGTGGATGGACACTTCAACTTATATCCTGAAGGCAACACCTCACGTAGCTATGATTCACTGAAGCTTTCGATGCTTAAACTATTGGTCGAGGTCAAGGGTGGTAGGCCATTGCTGGGCAAAAAAGACTCGACCTTGCAGAACATCTACAGAAAAGACATCGAAAAGCTTAATCAATGGAAAGTGGTTATCAATGGAGCAGCACAGCGACTCAGCCTTGATATACCAGATACTGCGTTTCTATTTATCGGTGTGGATCTGCGACCTTATCCGATCCATCATGACGTCCTTGCCACAATAAGTGGCATTGCCAACGAGAATAATATCTGTTTCCATTATGTTCACTCACCTAACTAATTTCGAGGAATATACTCATGCCACGTCAGAATCGTGTTGATCCGTTTGGTGACATTCATGCCGTCACACAACGAGGCATGTTAATGGGCAATCGTGGCAACCTTCATTTAACTAACGGACAGCTCGTGCGCTCTTTCAAACGCAAGGAATGGGTAACCTGCCTAACGGAGTTTCGCAATCGTCATCGGTCCATCATGGAACCCGGACATTACACTGAGCTTTTTTTTCTCGATGAATCCACGTCGTTGGCTGCAGGGCACCGTCCATGCGGCACTTGTCGGAAGGAGGCACTCGTTAGATTCAAAGACTGTTGGAGGGTGGCAATGAGCGTTCCTCTTTCCGTCGGACTTGATCTGAAAGAGATGGATAAACGTCTCCATATGGAGCGTCTGCATCGCAATTACGCAATTGCCTATCTGTCCGAACTACCCGACGGGGTGATGGTCTTGCCTGAGTCAGAAAGTCGCCCTCACCTATGGTGGCGAGGCAAGTTATGGGAATGGACTTTCGATGGCTATCGAACCCCAACGATACTGCAGCCCCCAACCGAGGTGAGCGTTCTCACACCAGACAGTTTGGTAAAGGTTCTAGATGCAGGCTATCCAGTGATGGTTCACACGAGCGCTGGCACCTAATTACTCTCATTTTAGCATCCTACAATACTACACTGTTACGTCAGACAGCATTGATCAGACCACTCCATCACCCGTATCCATTGACAACCCGCATTATCCCAGCCATACCAGTAATAATCCGGTTTGTCCTGGAAGGCGCTACGTTCTGCCTCTATGGCTGCGCTGAGTCCATCGGCATACGCCAAGACCTTTCGCACCATTGAGATGGGATAAGGGTAGTGCTTATCCCCCCGATCCAGTAAATGACGTATCAGATTAGCTTTATTCGGGGATTGCGTGTGTAGTGCCCGGAGATGCACCGCAAGAATCTCACCGGTCAGCGAGGCATGGTGTACCAGCCTGCCCGTACCCGTTAACTGGTTATCGGTGTCGTAGACCCTTATCTTGCCAATGTCATGCAACAATGCCCCGACAATCAACAGATCCTGCTCGGTCTGATTCCGACACAGGTGCATTCGAAGGGCGATATCCAGGGTATCCAGGCTGTGTTCCAGATTGCCGCCTACCCGGTTGTGGTGATACTTTAGGCTCGAAGGCACTGCGACATACGGCCGGTAAATCTCGGGTTCGGCAAACACTGCGCACAAGAAGGCCTTTATCTCGGGTATCTGCACGCAAGCGATAGTCTGTATCAGCCTATCCAGATCACCCGGATGTGTCGCATCAACGCGGGGAATCAGAGCCGGTCCGTATTCACCCGGATCAACCGATTGACCACGGAGTAGTGCCCAGTAGCCATCTATCCCCTGATCCCAGGAAAGACTACCCTGTAGGCAACGATCCACTTTGGGCAGATCACCCTCATACGCACAATACGCTGGGGGGTAGTATGCAACGACCTGGTTACAGCGATGACTGTTACCGATCTCAATGATGGCCCCTCGCGCACCCTTGCTGAACCGTACATTGCTCTGTATCCCCAGGACTCTGAATACGGTATTTCTGATACCCGTCTGCTCGGGTGCTTTATTCGGGTGGAGTGTGATTATCTCTGACATGACAGGCCTCCTTCGGCCAGCAGGGCCTTGTCCAACTCATCGATGAGCTGGGTGACAAGGTGATGGGCCTGGTCCTGTTCCCAGGCCATGAGACGCTGAACGATCCACTCGAGCAGGATCTCCTCATCCGTGCTGCACCCTCCCGCATCGAACAGGGGTTGGAGTTGATGGCCATCCCCCCGGAGGTTGAAACTGACGGTGATGGCATTGGCGATCTCAAACACCAGCTGCTCCCGGTGCAGATAGGCCGTTTCTGTGTGGATGCGCTGATACAGAGGCATGGGTGTTTTAGTTGTCATGGTTGGTAACCTCCCCCGGGTTATGTGTGAAGTTCGCCTTAAGCAGCCGCTCGAAGGCTGAGCCGTCCTGTCGGGTGAGATTGGGGACATAGCGGCTGTAGACCTTAAACAGCATCTCGGTGGAGGCGTGGCCCATCTGACGGGCGATCCATTCCGGATTCTCTCCGGCGGCCAGCCAGAGGGTGGCGGCGGTATGGCGGGTCTGATAGGGCCTTCGCTCTTTCAGTCCCAGATACCTGAGCAGTGGATACCAGACCCGCTTGGTCACGTTGTTGTGATCCAAATGAGTCCCCTCACGGTTACAGAAAACATATTTCGAAATCCCCTTTGAGACCTTCGCTTGTTCCCTGAGGGCGTCATAGACCACCTGTGACATCTGGATCTCCCGTTGGGAGCCATCGTTCTTGGTGTAGTCCTCCTGGCCATTGACCACCGTTTCGCGGATCAGGATGAGGCGGTGATCAAAGTCGATGTACTGCCATTTGAGTCCGTCGATCTCGCCGGTACGCAGTCCGGTGAAGAAGCGAACAGTGTAGTAGGCCCGGTAATCAGCCCTGACCGTTTCGATAATCCGCTGTACTTCGTCCAGGGTGAAGGGTTCCACATGGGATTTGGGGACCTTCAGTGGTTTGATGTTGAGAAAGGGAGTGGTAAAGTCAAAGCGGTCGGCGGCTTCGTTAAGGATTTGGCGCAGCACGCCCATGATGGCGTTGATGCGTTTGGGAGAGAGTCCATTGCCTTTCCGTCCGGACACTTTTGCGAGGGTCGAACGGAAGGCCATAATCTCAGCCTTGGTGATGCTGCCGACCACCCTTTCTCCAAAGGCGGGCATCAGGTGTTTGCGCAGGATGTCAGCCACCGTCTTCTGATGGGTACGCCGCCAGGCGATCTCATTCTCGCTGTACCAGGTTTCGGCGAAGACTTGGAAAGTCGGTGTACGCTGGGCCAGTTGCGACATTTGAGAAGGCACAGCCCCTGCCACAACACCATTATTTAATGAAAAGGACTTCAGGTTGTTGCTGTTGGGAAAGTACTTTTCATAGTCAAACTCACCGCTCTGCAGTTCCTTATCCATTCGCTTGGCCACCACAGCCATTTTCTTGCGGTTGGTCTTCGTATCATTGAGATCGGTGTACTCCCGGCATCGATTCCCCTGGTAGCGGAAATCAAAGAACAATTTACCGGTATCACTGCGTTGTCTGATATTAACCATTACAGACCCCTCCATTGGCCATGGGGATAGCAAAGGTGCCATTCACAGAGCTCTGGCCCATATCCGCTTCGATCTGTTCCCAGATATAGAGGATCTTGCGACCGCCAAAGGGACGGATGTAATGGGTGCCTTCCAGCAGCACACTATCCTTCAACCGTTCGCGGATAGTGCGTGGGTCATACTTGATGCGTTGTGAGAGTTCATCAGTTGTCAGGTAAGTCATAGACATATCATTCACCTTCTTATTGGTTATTTGTCTGAAGATCTCCTGTTTGGATCTCTTCATGTCAGAGGGGAACATCCCGCCTTCAATTACCAATTTACTCACTTTCTGAAAAACGCAACCCCCGGTTTTTACCATCCACATCCTGAAACGCCTTCTGATGTGCTAATAGATGATTCGTTTTCGAGTAACCGCAAAGAGACTGATCTGTTGTATTGAACACAACACTGTGGTTATGAAACGTGAAAAAAAGTGTTCAGACCCATTGTCATCCGTGTCATCCGTTGATCTGTCTGGATGTCTGAGTTGGCAGGTTTGCAGATATTTATTCTGGTAGTTAAACAACACGTCTTTCATGAGTTGAAAGCATCGGTTTTTGTCAAAACCGAAAACAGCGTGGATTTAGGCATGCTGACTGAAGGTCATTTTTTTAGCTCATGAAAAGCAATAAAAAACCTATTTTCAATTGCGCTTTGATGAAAATGCGCAAAAAAAGATTAGGCGATCTTTATGAACAATGAATCGGGGGGATAGACCTGGCGGTAAAAAAACGGTCAATAACAGGTTATTTCGCAGGTTATCAGGTCAATCAGGTTAGCCCGAAGGTCACGATTTTGACCGAAGGTCGTTATAACGAATATGCAAGAGTGTTTGGTCTAAAAATTTCTACAGGGCCCATCTCGGGACAAATGGGCTCAGAAGACTGAAGGTCATCAACAGTCAAAATGACCTTTGGTCAATTTACTCTTACCTTCGGGCATGAAAAAAGTAGGCCTGAAGGTCAAATATGCGCTTTTTGGGTATGTGTGAAAAAGTGCGTGGGCCCGAGGTGGGCTCTGGATGGGCCCGAGGTGGGCCCGGAGTGTTTTTGCACTGCAGAAACAAAAAAACCAACCACCTTAAGTGATTGGTTTTATTGATTTTTATTTGGTAGCGGGGGCAGGATTCGAACCTACGACCTTCGGGTTATGAGCCCGACGAGCTGCCAGACTGCTCCACCCCGCATCTGTGAGCCGCAGATAGTACACATCCTTTCTGGATTTGACAACCCCTTGATGATAAATAGGGAAAATAAATGATGTAAATCCTGCCAGCCAGGTGTTCAACCGGCAACCAAGAAATCAAGACCAGACAAGGCTCAGGTCATTGTGCAATTGCAATGGCGCAGACAGTCAGGATACTTGAAGGGAATAAACCGAAAACCAGCATAGCGAGACCATTAACGCTCAATACGATTTTGGTATCCAGTCCTGCGGTCAATTCGCTCTGATCCTCAGGTTTGTCAAAGTACATGAGCTTGACGATACGCAGATAATAATAGGCGCCAATAATCGAGAAGAATACCCCCACCAGGGCAAGCCAAGTCATATCGACGCTAACTACCGCTTCGAGTACAAACATCTTGGCAAAGAATCCGACCGTCGGAGGAACACCCGCCATGGAGAACATGAGCAGGAGCATCATTCCGGCAAACCAGGGGCTACGTTCGTTCAGTCCTTTGTAGTCGGCCAGTTTATCGGCCTCGAAACCACCGCGACTGAGAAGGATGACAATACCAAAAGCACCCAGGGCCATTACTGCATAAACAATGCTGTAGAACATGGCAGCCGTGTATCCCTTGTCAGTACCGGCAAGGATGCCCAGCAGGATAAAACCAACATGGGAAATGGTTGAGTAGGCCAGCATGCGCTTAATGTTGGACTGTGCAATGGCGATGACATTACCCACTGCCATGGAGAGAATCGCAAGAATCACCAGCATCCCCTGCCAGTCGGCATGCAGGGTACCGAGCCCGTCGACCAGCATGCGCATGGCCAGTGCAAACGCGGCAATTTTGGGGGTCGACCCCAGGAACAGGGTCACCGAGGTGGGAGCGCCATGATAAACATCCGGCACCCACATGTGAAAAGGCACAGCACCAAATTTGAAGGCCATGCCAATAACAACGAACACCAAACCAAACACCAGCACCATCTTGTTGGCATTCGGATTGGCCAGGCCTTCCGCTACAGCGCTGAATTCGATTGAGCCAGTGCCTCCATAGATCATGGAGATACCGTACAGGAGCATGCCCGATGCCAAGGCGCCGAGCACGAAATATTTCATGGCCGCCTCTGCACCGCTGACTGACTCACGATTGAAGGCCACCAGCGCATAGAGCGCCA
Organism: Sedimenticola sp.; assembly: GCA_002869585.1. Classification (GTDB taxonomy): domain Bacteria; phylum Pseudomonadota; class Gammaproteobacteria; order Chromatiales; family Chromatiaceae; genus BM503. The sequence continues at coordinate 55,596 of PKUO01000070.1, read as the reverse complement.
GCGACAGGAGTTCCAGGCCGAGGTAGATGGTGAGAAAACTGTTGGCGGAGATCATCACCATCATGCCGAGAACAGCGAATAGCCCGAGAACGTAGTACTCACCTTTGAACAGGGCACGATCGCGCAGATAGTCCTTGGAGTAGAGGAAGGCCCCTGCACTAATCAGTAGCACGGCAATTTTCAGGACATCGCTCATGCTGTCCCTGACCACGCTACCGTCAAAAATAATTTGCCTGGCTCCTGAATCGGTAAGCAGCACAATGCCTATTGCCAATAGCAGGCTGACCTGAGTCATACCGTAGCTGATCACCCGTTGTGAATCTTTTAAAAACAGATCCACAACCAGTATCACTGAGGCTGCTGTCAGGATAAATATCTCCGGCAATACCGGGATCAGACTAGACATTTCAAAGGGCATCGAAACTCACCAATTCCTATAGACCGATTCAGAGCTTGGATACGGCTATGTGTTTCAACAGGTTGGTAATGGAGACATCCATTACCTCCACCAGAGGAGCAGGCCAGACTCCGAGAACCAGCACGGCCAGAGCCAACGAACCAAGAACCAGAAGCTCCCGTCTATTGATATCTTCCAGGGCCGCCACTTTATCGTTGGCCACCTTACCGAAAATGACCCTCTTGACCATCCACAACGTGTAGGCCGCACCGATAATCAGCGTGGTGGCCGCCAGGAAGGCAAACCAGAAATCCGCTCTGAAACTGGCCAGGATCACCATGAACTCACCGACGAAACCCGAAGTACCCGGCAGCCCGGCATTGGCCATGGCGAAGAAGACCATGAATCCACCAAACACTGGCATGGTATTGATTACACCGCCATAATCGTTGATCTGACGGCTGTGGAGGCGATCATAGAGCACCCCAACACAGAGGAACATGGCAGCCGAAATGAAGCCATGGGAAACCATCTGCACCATGCCGCCCTCGATACCCAGCACTGCACCGCTGGTGGCGTTCTGATTGCCCAGAATCATGAAGGCGATAAAGAAACCCAGGGTCACGAAACCCATGTGCGCGATGGAGGAGTAGGCGATCAGCTTCTTCATATCCTGCTGCACCAGCGCCACGAAACCGATATAGACCACCGCGATCAACGACATGGTGATGATCAGCCAGTCGAGATGGTTGCTCGCATCCGGGGTAATCGGCAGGCTGAAACGCAGAAAGCCATAGCCACCGATTTTCAGCATGATCGCGGCAAGAATTACGGAGCCGCCGGTTGGTGCCTCTACATGGGCATCCGGTAACCAGGTATGTACCGGCCACATCGGCACTTTGACCGCAAACGCCATGAGAAAGGCAACAAAAATCAAAATCTGCTCGGTCAGATCAAGTTTCAGATCATGGAAACCCAGGATATCGAAAGAACCAGACTGGAAGTACATGTAGATCAGTGCCACCAGCATGAACACCGAGCCGAAAAAGGTATAGAGGAAAAACTTGATAGTGGCATAGACCCGGTTCGGACCGCCCCAGACACCGATGATCAGAAACATCGGGATCAGCATCGCTTCCCAGAACACATAAAACAGCATCGCATCCAGCGCGGAGAAGACACCAACCATTACTCCTTCCATGATCAGGAAGGCGGCCATGTAGTGCGAGGGCTTGTACTGAATCACCTCCCAACCTGCGATGATCACGAACACCGTAATAAAGGTGGTGAGGATGATCAGCGGCATGGAGATACCATCAACCCCGAGATAATACTCAATGCTGAACAACGGGATCCAGGGGGCTCTCTCCACGAACTGCATCTGTGCCGTAGACGGATCAAAACTGGAATAGAGCGGAAGACTCACGATAAAGGTAAGAACCGCCACGACCAATGCCGTCCAGCGTGTTGCGTTGGCGGTTTTATCGCCGCTAGCGAGCACCAGGATACCACCGATAATCGGTAACCAGATGGTCAGGCTAAGTATGGGCAAGTCTGCAAACATGCGTAGCGTCCTACCTTCCTAGAAAATCACAAACCAGGTGAGTAACAACAACAGGCCGACAATCATGGCCATGGCGTAGTGGAACAGGTAACCTGACTGAACATTTCGCGCCAGGTCAGCAAATCGCCCTACCGTTCGAGCCGATCCATTAATAATCAATTCATCAATGATGCCCTTGTCGCCGACATTCCAGAGCAGCTTACCGATGCCGCGGCTGCCACCGGCAAACAGGAACTGATAAAGCTCATCAAAATAGTATTTCTTGTCCAGGATCAGATAGACAAAGTCAAAACGAGTCTTGATCTCATGCGCAAGGGACGGTTTCTTCATGTAGACGAACCAGGCAACAAACACCCCAGCCAGCGCCAGGTAGAGCGCAGGTCCCATGAAACCATGGGCAATCATCGAGTTGGGTCCGTGAATCCCCTCTCCCAGAGCCGCCAGCGTATCGTGCTCAGGCAGCACGTGCAGGACACCCTTGAACCAGTCGCCAAAGAGAATCGGATCCATGGTCATGTAACCGATAACAACCGATGGGATGGCCAGGAATACCAGGGGTATCCATACCACCTTGGGCGATTCATGGAGATGTTCCTTGGCATGCTCATCGCGCGGACCTTCGCCATGGAACACCAGGAAGAACATACGGAAGCTGTATAGCGCCGTGACAAACACACCGATCAGCACCGCATAGTAGGCATAGGATGAACCGGCGATTTGAGAATGATGCACCGCTTCAATTATGGCGTCCTTTGAAAAGAATCCGGAAAAACCAGGGAAACCGATCAGGGCCAACGAGCCAACCAGAGAGGTCCAGTAGGTCCAGGGCATGTACTTGCGGATGCCGCCCATGTTGCGGATGTCCTGGTCATGATGCATGCCGATGATCACTGACCCTGCGGCCAGGAACAGCAGTGCCTTGAAGAAGGCATGGGTCATCAGGTGAAAGATACCTGCCGCGTAGGCGGAAACGCCCAGCGCCACCATCATGTAACCCAGCTGCGAGAGTGTCGAGTAGGCAACCACGCGCTTGATATCGTTCTGAACGATACCGATCAGGCCGGTAAAAAAGGCAGTGGTCGCACCGATTATCAGCACAAAACTCAGGGCTGTTTCGGACAGTTCATACAGCGGCGACATGCGCGCCACCATAAAGATACCGGCGGTGACCATGGTTGCGGCATGGATCAGCGCCGAGATCGGCGTCGGGCCTTCCATGGAGTCGGGCAGCCACACATGCAAGGGAACCTGGGCTGATTTACCCATGGCGCCGATAAACAACAGGATGCAGATGACGCTCATCAGCGACCAGCTGGTGTCGCCCAGGATACTGATCTGGGTATCGGCGTGTGCCGGTGCGGCGGCAAACACCTCGGCATAATCCAGGCTGTTGAAGTACATGGCCAGCGCAGCGATACCCAGGATAAAACCAAAGTCACCGACCCGGTTCACCAGAAACGCCTTCATGTTGGCAAAAATCGCAGTCTCACGCACTGACCAGAAACCGATCAGTAGATAAGAGACCAGGCCCACTGCTTCCCAGCCAAAAAACAGCTGCATGAAATTGTTGGCCATCACCAGCATCAGCATGGAGAAGGTGAACAGCGAGATATAGCTGAAAAAGCGCTGGTAACTGTTACGCCCGGCCAGACTCTCCTTGGGCCAGTTGTGCTCATCATCCGCAATGTAGCCGATGGTGTAGATGTGTACACAGAAGGAGACAAAGGTGACCACACAGATCATCAGTGCCGTCAGCTGATCAACCAGAAAGCCGATCTCCATGCGAATGCCATCGCTGATCATCCAGGTGTAAACAGTCTCGTTATAGACCTCGGCCTCACCCGAGATAAAACGGCTGAGTACATAGATCGATAACAGGGTCGATAACCCAACGCCTGCACTGGCCACCCAGTGAGCCCCGGCACGACCGATCTTGCCGCCGAAAAAACCCGCGATGATTGCCCCGAACAGGGGCGCCAGCACGATCAGGAGATAGATCTTTTCCATGCTCACCCCTTCAAAGTATCCAGATCAGCAACATTGATGGTGCGTCGATTGCGGAACAGCACCACCAAAATCGCCAGACCAATGGCCGCCTCTGCAGCCGCCACAGTCAGAATAAAGAACACAAAAACCTGGCCTGCGTTGTCACCCAGAAAGTGAGAGAAGGCGATAAAGTTCATATTCACCGCCAGCAGCATCAGTTCGATACACATCAGCAGAATGATGACATTTTTACGATTCAGGAAAATCCCCGCCACACTGAGTGAGAAGAGGATGGCGCCGAGAATCAGATAGTCGGAGAGTGCAATCATTTGAGCCCCAGTTATTTCTCTGCGTCCATTTTCACCAAGCGAACCCGATCCGTACTCTTGACACGCACCTGCTCGGAGGGGTTCTGGTGTTTAGTCTCCGGTCGTTTGCGCATGGTCAGGCCAATCGCTGCGATAATCGCCACCAGCAGGATCACTGCGGCAATCTCAAACGGATACATATACACCGTATACAGCACACTACCCAGTTCCTGGGTATTAGAGTAATCGGCGGCATGCCTGACCGGTGCAGCGTACTTCTCCAATCCAAAGTTGGCCGGACCCACCACCAGAAAGATCTCCAGCACCATGGCGCCGGCAACCAGCAGGCCTACCGGCAGATGCTGAATGAAGCCAGAACGGAGCACCGCGGTGTCGATATCAAGCATCATCACCACGAACAGGAACAGCACCATCACCGCGCCGACATAGACCAGCACCAGGACGATGGCCAGAAACTCTGCCTCGGCGAGCAACCAGATGCCTGCGCTGGTAAAGAATGCCAGCACCAGAAACAGGGCGGAATGCACCGGATTTTTTCGTGTGATCACCATAGTCGCGGCAAACACCAGGACGGCGGCAAACACATAAAAGACGAACTTTTCGAATGTCATCTCTCTTCCAACTTAAAATGCCGGCTTACGCTCAGCGATATTTGGCCTGGGCAGCAATGTCCGCTGCGATCTGGGCCTCGTACTTGTCACCAATCGCGAGAAGATTATCCTTGGTCATAATGGAGTCTTCACGATTCTCAAAATGGTATTCATACACCCGTGTCTCGACAATGGCATCCACCGGACAGGATTCCTGGCAGTAACCACAGTAGATGCATTTAAACAGATCAATGTCATACCGGGTTGTTCTGCGCGAGCCATCTTCCCGCGGCTCGGCCTCGATAGTGATAGCCAGTGCCGGACAAACCGCCTCACACAACTTGCAGGCGATACAGCGCTCTTCGCCGTTTGGATAGCGGCGCTGGGCATGCAGGCCACGAAAACGGGGCGAAACCGGCGCCTTCTCCTCAGGATACTGGACCGTAAACTTTTTCTTGAACAGATAGCGGCCGGTAACGCCAAAGCCCTTCATCAGCTCCAGCAGAAATAGGCTCTTAATGTAATCGCGCATCGCTCTCATCTGTCACCCCGCCTCAATCGAACCACCAAGGCATTTGATAGATCACCGCCAGCCCGATCACCAGAATCCAGACAATGGTAATCGGGATAAACACCTTCCAGCCCAGCCGCATGATCTGGTCATAGCGATAGCGGGGGAAAGTGGCACGCAACCATAGAAAAAAGAAGCCGAAGATCAACGTCTTCAGAAACAGCCAGTGCATGCCGTCGCCCAACAGCGGAACACCATCCACCCAGCTTGCCGGAAATGGCGATAACCATCCGCCCAGGAACATCAGCGCGGTCAAGGCCGAGATGAGGATCATGTTGGCATATTCACCGAGGAAAAACACGGCAAACGGCATACCTGAATATTCCACATGGAAACCGGCAACGATCTCCGACTCACCTTCCGCCACATCAAACGGCGCGCGGTTGGTCTCGGCAACACCCGAAATAAAGTAGATCAAAAACAAGGGTAGCAACGGCAGCCAGAACCAGTTGAACAAGCCGCCTTCACCCTGTTGGGCACGCACAATGTCGCCAAGGTTCAGGCTGCCAGCGGCAACCAGCACACCGACCAGGGCGAACCCCATGGCAATCTCGTAAGAGACAATCTGGGCCGCGGAACGCATCGCACCGAGAAAGGCGTATTTCGAATTGGAGGCCCAACCGGCAATGATCACGCCGTACACACCCACCGAAGTGAGCGCCATGATATACAGGAGTCCGGCATTGACATCGGCCAGCACCAGCCCTTCCTGAAAGGGGAATACCGCCCAAGCTGCCAGGGCTGGACCCAGGGTCAGCAGGGGTGCGATCAGAAACAGCGTCTTGTTGGCCGCCGTGGGGAGAATGATCTCCTTGAACATCAGCTTGACCGCATCGGCAATCGGTTGCAGCCAACCCTTCGGACCCACGCGGTTTGGGCCAATGCGTGTCTGCATATAGCCAATGATCTTACGCTCGGCGTAGGTGAAATAGGCCACGCACAACATCAACGGCGCGACGATCACCACGATCTTGATCAGAATCTGAACAATAATCAGATTCTCACCCAGCCATTCCCAGAGCCCTATCAGTGCATCCATCGTTCTATGCCTTCTCCAGGGTCACTTGTCCAAACTGTCCGGCCAGCGTCTCGCTACCGGCAACCCCGGCAGGGATGCGCACCGCACCGTCTGGAATATTTGAATCGATAATTATGCCCAGCGTGGCCTGATGACCATCTTGCTTGACGCTGACCCGATCACCTTCGCTTAATCCGGCCTTGCCCGCCTCGTTGGCGTTGATATAGACAGCCGCCGCAATTGCATCATGGGTCTGCTGCAGAGGCATTGAGCGCCTGACCAGCGGGTCGACGGCATAGATCGGTACATCGCCTATGCGCTGCAGACCGGATGTCTGTGAAAGCTGCTGAGCAGGCAGTTCGTCACCCAGGCTGTTATCCGGTTTCTTATCGGCAAGATTTTCCCTGATCTCGGCCAGAACCTCTTCCGAACTCTCCTGCTCAAACCCTGGTAGGTCGAGCAGATTTCCAAGCACGCGCAGGATCTTCCAGCCAGGGCGAGCCTCCCCTGCCGGCCTGACAATCCCGGAGAACGACTGCCAGATACCCTCGGCATTGACAAAGGTTCCGGAGGTTTCAGTAAAGGCCGCCATCGGCAGCATCACTGTCGCCGTCTGCTCCAGCGATGGGCTGCGGAACGATGTCAGGGCGATGACACTATCCGCGGCTTTCAGCGCCGCGCTTGCCTGGGCGGGATTCCAGAAATCATAGGCCGGCTCTAAGCCTACCAACACGTAGGACTTACAGGGATTCGCCAGCATTTCGGCAGCGTTATTCCCCTTGCCCGTCAGCAACTGCGCACCGACACTGTTGGCCGCCTGCGGCAGAAAACCCAGGGTTGCACCGCTGGCCTGTGCAATTTTTTCCGCCAGGCCACAAAGAATAGCGTAATCAGGATGGGCAGCGGCGATGTTACCAAGCAATATGCTTGCCTTAGTAGCCTGCTTGAGCTGATCGGCCACCGCCTGATGGGTTTCATCAACCTTGGCGCTATCAATCAATCCGCCTGTCGCGCCCAGCGCTTTGGCGACACCTGCGACATCGGCAAGCATGCCGAAGGGGGTATCGACCATCTGGTCAGCGGCGTAGTTGAGATCAATTTCAAAGGGATTGATGTAGCTGATCTGCGCCCCTTCTAGGGCCGCTTTTCTCAATCGATGCCCAAGAAGCGGTTGCTCCTTGCGCACATTGGAACCGATCAGCAGCGCTGCATCCACCGTCTCGAGCTCGGCGATTGGCCGTCCCAGCCAGGGAAAGGAGGGTGCTTTGCCACGAAAATCGTTCTGGCGCAGTCGGGTTTCGACATGGTTGCTGCCCAATCCCGCCATCAGCGCCTGCAACAGGTGCAACTCTTCCAGCGTGGATGCCGGGGAAGCCAGCGCGCCGACCTGGTCGCCATGCAACTGCTTCAATACCCTGGCCGTCTCATCCAGCGCTTCGGGCCAGTCGACCTCGGTCCACCCCCCCTTGCGCTTGATCATGGGGGCAGTCAGTCGCTCGTCACTCTGCAAGCCGACATAGCTGAAACGGTCGCGATCGGAAATCCAGCACTCGTTAACCGCTTCATTCTCTTTCGGGTGAACACGCATCACCTCGTTGCGGCGAACGTGCAGGTGGATGTTTGAACCCACCGAATCATGGGGTGCGATGCCATCGAACTGGGTCAGTTCCCAGGCGCGGGCCTGGAACCGGAAGGGTTTGGAGGTAAGCGAGCCGACCGGGCAGACATCGATGATGTTACCGGAGAGTTCCGAATCGACACTCTTTTCAATGTAAGTGCCGATGGTCATGTGTTCGCCGCGGCCGGTTGCGCCCAGTTCCCGGACTCCGGCAATCTCAGCGCCGAAGCGCACACAGCGCGTACAGTGTATGCAGCGGGTCAGGTCGGTCGCGACCAGGGGTCCGATATCCTTATCCTTTACAACACGCTTGCCTTCGACATAACGGGAAACATCACTGCCGTAACCCAGGGCGACATCCTGCAACTCACACTCACCGCCCTGATCGCAAATCGGGCAATCCAGGGGGTGGTTGATCAGAAGAAACTCCATCGTCCCCTTCTGGGCAGCCAGTGCCAGGGGCGAACGTGTGTAGACCTTCATGCCATCGGCCACAGGCGTTGCGCAGGCCGGTAGCGGTTTCGGCACCTTGGCCACTTCAACCAGGCACATGCGGCAGTTGGCGGCAACCGAGAGCTTTTTGTGATAACAGAAGCGAGGTATGTTGATCCCTGCCGCGTCAGTGACATCAATCAGCATGGCCCCGGCCTGGGCTTTCAGTTCGCGTCCGTCAACTTCGATTGTTACCGTCTGCTCTTCAGACATTGATGTTGTTCTCTAGCCTGTTACGTTTTGTACTCATCAACACCCCGCATTTGTGTGCGAGACATTCCCAAATCCCAAGTGATCCGCTGTTTGCTCAGTCAGATCAGGCGCCTACCATGCAGCGCTTGTGTTCAATGTGGTACTCGAACTCGTCCCGAAAGTGTTTCAGCATACCCTGGACCGGCATGGCCGCTGCATCGCCGAGCGCACAGATGGTTCTGCCGGCGATCTTTTTAGTCACGTCTTCAAGCAGTTCCAGGTCTTCCCAGCGGCCCTGTCCGTTTTCAATGCGATGCACAACCCGGTACAGCCAGCCGGTGCCTTCCCGACAGGGGGTGCATTGACCACAGGACTCTTCGTAGTAGAAGTAGGACATACGTTCGAGAATCTTGACCATGCAGTTACTGTCATCCATCACGATCACCGCGCCGGAGCCCAGCATGGAGCCGGCCTTGGCAATGGCGTCGTAGTCCATAGTCAAATCGAGCATCATGTCGCCGGGTATAACCGGTGCCGAGGAACCCCCGGGAATGACCGCCTTGCATGGGCGACCATCCTTCATGCCACCTGCCATCTCCAGCAGTTCGGCAAAGGGCGTGCCCATAGGTATTTCGTAAACACCCGGCTTGTTGATATTGCCGGAGATGGAGAACAGTTTGGAACCGCCACTGTTCTCGACACCCAGATCCTTGAACCATTCGCCGCCCTTCTCCAGGATCACTGGGATGGAAGCGAGGGACTCGGTGTTGTTGATAATGGTCGGCCTGCCATAGAGACCAAAGTGCGCCGGAAACGGCGGCTTGTATCTCGGCTGGCCCTTCTTGCCTTCTATCGACTCCAGCAGAGCCGTCTCTTCACCGCAGATATAAGCGCCGCCACCGAGATGCGAGTGGAGTTCGAAATCGAAACCCGAGCCGAGCAGATTCTCGCCCAGATAGCCCGCTGCACGGGCCTCTTCGAGGGCATGCTCGAAGCGTTCGTAGGGTTCCCAGAATTCACCGCGGATGTAATTATATCCAAGGGTGGCGCCGATGGCGTAACCCGCGATGATCATTCCCTCGATCAACTGGTGCGGGTTATAACGCAGGATATCGCGATCCTTGAAGGTACCGGGCTCACCCTCGTCGGAATTACACACGACGAATTTCTGGCCTGGGGCATTGCGGGAGATAAAACTCCACTTCAGTCCAGTCGGGAAGCCAGCGCCGCCGCGCCCGCGCAGACCGGATTTCTTAACCTCTTCGATGATGGTATCAGGCGGTGTTTTTTCTGTAAGAATCTTGGTCAGCATCTGATAGCCGCCGCGACTCTTGTATTGTTCCAACAACCAAGGCCGGTCGAGGTCCATATTGCGTAAACAGACTTCATTTGCCATGGTGCTTACTCCAACCCGTCCAAAATCGAATCGACCAGTTCAGGGGTCAGGTTTTCATAGTATTTGGTGCCAATCTGAAACATCGGAGCACCGCCGCAGGCGCCCAGACACTCAACCTCTTTGAGGCTGTATTTGCCGTCGCCGGTGGTCTCGCCCAGCTTGATACCGAGGCGTTTTTCCATGTGCTCAACGATGCGATCCGAGCCGTTAATCATGCAGGAGACGTTGGTGCAGACACACACCTTGTGCTTGCCGACCGGTTTCAGCTCATACATGGAATAGAAGGAGGCGACCTCATATACCGCGATGGGCGGCATATTCAGATAGGCCGCAACCTTGTCCATCAGCTCCTGGGTCAGGTATCCCCCATTGTCATCCTGGACGAGTCGCAACGCAGCCATGACAGCCGACTGGGTCCATTCGCCCGGATACTTGGCAACCCATTTATCGATTTCTGCACGGATCTCCGGAGAAAACAGGGATTCCCGGTCATCAACGGGTTTTACATTGGTCATTGGTTGGTTTTTAAAACCCATCAGCGGTCAATCTCCCCGAACACGACATCCATAGTACCAATCACCGCGGTCACGTCCGACAGCATGTGTCCACGCGTCATCTCGTCCATTGCCGCCAGATGTGGAAAACCGGGAGCACGAATCTTCAGACGGTAGGGTTTGTTAGAGCCGTCAGAGATCACATAACAACCGAATTCACCCTTCGGTGCTTCCACCGCGGCATAGGCCTCACCAACCGGTGGACAAAAGCCTTCGGTGAAGAGCTTGAAATGGTGGATCAGGCTCTCCATGCCGTCCTTCATATCACCTCGCAGGGGCGGCGCGACCTTGTGGTCATCAATCATCACCGGGCCTGGATTCTCACGCAGCCAGTGTACGCACTGCTTGATGATCGCGACTGACTGCCGCATCTCTTCCATACGTACCAGGTAACGGTCATAGCAGTCGCCGTTGACACCTACCGGAATCTCGAAATCAACCTTGTCATAGGCGGCATAGGACTGTTTCTTGCGCAGATCCCAGGCAATACCCGAGCCGCGCAACATGGGGCCGGTAAAACCCAGATCCAGCGCCCGTTCGGGAGAAACCACAGCGATGCCTACAGTACGCTGTTTCCAGATGCGGTTGTCGGTCAACAACGTCTCGTATTCATCGACTAGGCCGGGAAAACGGCCGATAAACTCTTCAATGAAATCCAGCAGTGAACCCTGTCTGGTTTCATTTTTGCGGGCGATGTCGGCATCGCTGCGAAACTGGTTGGTTTCATACTGCGGCATCTGATCAGGCAGATCACGGTACACGCCACCTACCCGATAGTAGGCAGCATGCATGCGTGCGCCTGATACCGCTTCATAGCAATCCATCAGGTCTTCGCGTTCACGGAAGGCGTAAAGGAACACCGTCATTGCGCCAATATCCAGCGCATGGGTACCCAGCCACATCAGATGGTTGAGGATGCGGGTGATCTCGTCGAACATGGTGCGGATGTACTGCGCACGGATAGGGGCCTCGACGCCCAGCAGTTTTTCAACGGCACGCACATAGCCATGCTCGTTACACATCATGGAAACATAATCGAGTCTGTCCATGTAGGGTATGCTTTGGCTATAGGGTTTTGATTCAGCGAGCTTTTCTGTCGCGCGATGCAGCAGGCCAATGTGCGGATCTGCACGCTCTATCACCTCTCCGTCCATCTCCAGAACCAGCCGCAGTACACCGTGCGCAGAGGGGTGTTGCGGGCCAAAATTCAACGTGTAGTTACGAATTTCAGGCATCGGCGCCACCCTGCTGATTATTCTGCTCGTCGATATAACGGTTATCTTCCCGAATCACCTTCGGCACCAGAGTACGGGACTCGATTTTGACCGGCTCATAGACGACGCGCTGCTTTTCCGGGTCGTAGCGCATCTCCACCTGCCCCTCAAGCGGGAAGTCCTTTCTGAAAGGATGCCCCATGAAACCATAGTCGGTGAGGATTCGGCGCAGGTCGGGATGACCATCAAAGAGGATGCCATACAGATCAAACGCCTCGCGCTCGAACCAGTCGGCCGCCGACCAGATAGCGACAACAGAATCGACCACAGGATATTCATCATCGATAAACACCCTGACTCTTAGGCGCTGGTTCTTGGCCACCGAAAGCAGGTGATAAACCACGGCGTAGCGCGTGGCACCACCCTCGGCTGATGTCTCTGCACGGGTAACCCCACGCCCATAACCACTGGACGAGGATGCAGTCGTCACCCATTCCGATTTGCCGTAGTGGGAGTAATCGACGCCACAGGCATCAATCAGTTGTTCAAATCCGAAACGGGCATCCGTCTTGAGTACACCGGCAATCTCGATCAGTTTATCCCGGGGGACGGTCAGCGTTACCTCATCCAGCCGATGAACCACTTCACAGCCCTGTCCGGCAAATGCCTCTGTGATCGCCTCGACCAGGGCATCGTGCCGCTGTTGTGCTTGGGTTTGTACCTTATCGTTCATGGGAGCAGCAACCTAGCGCGCAATTGTTGAAGTACGCTTGATTTTATCCTGCAACTGCAGGACGCCATACAGCAGCGCTTCAGCCGTGGGAGGACAACCCGGGACATAGATATCCACTGGAACAACACGATCACAGCCTCTCACCACCGAATAGGAGTAGTGGTAATAGCCGCCGCCATTCGCACAGGAGCCCATCGAGATAACCCAACGCGGCTCAGCCATCTGGTCATAGACCTTGCGCAATGCAGGAGCCATCTTATTGACCAGGGTTCCCGCCACGATCATCACATCTGACTGACGGGGGCTGGGTCTAAAGATGATACCAAAACGGTCCATATCGTAGCGGGCAGCGGCAGCATGCATCATCTCTACGGCGCAGCAGGCCAACCCGAAGGTCATTGGCCAGAGAGAGCCTGTTCTGGCCCAGTTGATCAGTTTATCGGCGGATGTAGTAATCACGCCTTTTTCAAGGATACCCTCAACACCCATGGAAAACCTCCTTGAGCGAGTTAACCCAGGAACCGGGCAAAGCAGAACCGATCATTGAGCGCACGGTTACTCCCATTCCAATGCCCCTTTTTTCCATTCGTAGATGAAACCAACAACCAGAATACCGAGAAACACTGTCATGGCGACAAAGCCGACCATGCCGATTTCGTCCAGCACGACCGCCCAGGGAAACAGGAAGGCAATTTCGAGATCGAAAATAATGAACAGAATTGCAACAAGGTAATAGCGCACGTCGAATTTCATTCGCGTGTCTTCGAAGGCTTCAAAACCACATTCGTAAGGGGAGAGTTTTTCGCTGTCCGGCTTGCGCGTACCCAGAACAAAACCCAGTGCTATCATGACAATGCCGACAATAATTCCCACGCCGACAAAGACCAGGACGGGCAGATAGTTTTCGAGCATTACCGATAACCCTCTCGAGTCGAGATCTGAAAGTAAAGATCCACACGCATAATAAGACGAAGTGTGGAAGTCTAGAGCAGACCACCTACCCTGTCAACCCTGGATCAGGATAAGAAATCTTTCACAATCAATCACTTATTAACGATATAGGCAAAAAAAAACGGCATCACCCCTAATGAGTGATGCCGTTCACTTGAATGGTGCCGATGGCCGGATTTGAACCGGCACAGCTTACGCCACTACCCCCTCAAGATAGCGTGTCTACCAATTCCACCACATCGGCTAATTTATTCCGGCGCAATTATACCGGAATGAAATCGATTATTCCGCTTTTTTCGGCTCCTCATCGGTGCCTGAATCGACCCCGGCTGGAGCAATAACCGGCACCTCTGCAGCGGGCTCAGAGCCTGCATCCAAAGGCACAGCGGGCACTTCGGAAACAGCTGCAGGAGCAGCTGACTGCTCGATCACCGTGCTCTCCATCAAACCCCGCGTGTCGGTTGCCTGCATGGCGAACCAGGCGAGAACAAGACTGGTGACAAAGAACAACGCAGCCAGAACCGCGGTGGAACGACTGAGGAAATTGGCCGCGCCGCTGGCGCCGAAAACCGTACCCGATGCGCCAGCGCCGAAGGCAGCCCCAGCATCTGCACCTTTACCATGCTGCATCAGCACCAGACCAATCAGTCCGAGCGCGAGAAGAAGATGTATAACGACGAGAATCGTCTGCATTATGGATTCCGTTTACTCAACAAAAAATTCAAGGCGCAGATTCTACAGTAACCGGCCGCGAGAAAGAAGTAGAAATGCAGGGTGCTGAGGGCAATCCCTGCATTTCCGTCAGTAATGAGATGACCGTACTAGTTTGCGGCGGTGCAGATACCCAGAAAATCCTCAGCCTTCAGGGCTGCACCACCAATGAGTCCGCCGTCGATATCCGGTTTGGAGATCAGCTCAGCGGCATTATCCGGCTTCATGCTGCCACCGTAGAGGATGCGCAGCCCGTCTGCGACTGACTGATCGTGCCCTGCCACCCGGCTGCGAATGAATTGATGGACATCCTGGGCCTGCTCCGGAGAGGCTGTTTTGCCGGTACCGATGGCCCACACCGGCTCATAGGCAACTACGCCTTCGGCCAACGCAGCAACACCCTCAAGCTGGATAACTGCATCCAGCTGGCGCGCCACCACCTGTTCGGTGATGCCCTGTTCCCGCTCGGCAAGGGTCTCACCGATACAGAGAATGGGAACCAGGCCAGCGGCTCTGGCAGCAGCGTATTTCCGGGCGACCGTCTCATCACTCTCCTGATGGTAGGTACGACGCTCAGAGTGTCCAACAATCGCATACTTGCAGCCGAAATCATTCAGCATTGAGGTTTAGGTTTCCCCGGTATAGGCGCCAGAGGCCTCGCTGGAGACATCCTGGCCACCCCAAGAGATGGCTGTACCCTGGAGAAGAGACTGCACCAGCGGGATATAGACGAAGGGAGGGCAGACAGCCACTTCAGCGTTTTTGACATTCGCCATGCCGTCCTTGATTCCATCCAGCAGTTGCCGAATGCTCTCCTGAGAACCGTTCATCTTCCAGTTGCCTGCAACGAGGGGCTGACGCATATCAAATCTCCTAACCGCTATAACCTAAATTGAGCCGGTTAGTCTAGCAGTGGGAAGGGTTAAATCAAATTAAGAAAAAGTATGGGTAAGATCAGAAAACCCTATAAAAGACAGCACATAACAGCCCATTACCGGGCTATTTGGCCAAAGTCTCGACCACCTCGACCAGACTGTCTGCAAGGGATGCGACCTCTGTGGCATCCCGGCCCTCAACCATGACCCGAATCAGCGGCTCGGTACCCGAGGGCCGCAGCAGAACCCGGCCGCCGTTATCCAGTCGGGATTCGGCTTCGGCAACCGCCTTGAGCAGCGGCTCAGAGGCCATGATCTCTTTCGCGCTTGCCCTGCTCAATCTGACGTTACGGAGGATCTGCGGATATTTCTCCACCTGGCAGATCGCCTTTAATGATCCACCGTTCTGCACCAGTGCTGCCAGCACCTGAAGCGCCGAGACAATCCCGTCGCCGGTGGTGGTGCGATCCAGGCAGATGATGTGCCCGGAGGGCTCGCCCCCAATCACCCAGCCGTTCTGGTGCAACCGCTCCATGATGTGGCGATCGCCCACATGGGTGCGCTCCAGCCCGATGCCGAGGGCCAACAGGGCATGCTCAAGACCCAGGTTGGTCATCTGCGTACCCACCACTTCGCCCTGGAGCGCGCCGCATTTCTGTCGGGAGTGGGCGATGATATACAGCAGATCATCGCCGTCGAGCACTTCGCCAGCCTCATCCACCATCATTACACGGTCACCGTCGCCATCAAAGGCGACTCCCACATCGGCGCGAAACTCCCGAACGGCCTTGCTCAGGGTTTCTATGTAGGTGGAACCGACGCCATCGTTGATATTCAGACCGTTCGGCTCAACGCCAACGGGGATCACCTCCGCGCCCAGTTCTTCGAAGACGTGGGGTGCAATATGGTAGGTGGCGCCATTGGCGCAATCGACCACCATGCGCAGGCCACGGAAGTTCATTGTCCAGGGGATGGTGCTTTTACAGAATTCGATATAGCGCCCAGCCGCGTCACTCACCCTGTATGCCTTGCCCAGCCGTTCCGAGGGTACCGTGGACATGGTTTTTTCCAACTCACGCTCGATGGCCAGCTCGACCTCATCCGGCAGTTTTTTGCCCTCGGCAGAGAAAAATTTGATGCCGTTGTCGTAATGGGGATTGTGCGAGGCGCTGATCACTATGCCCGCCTGGGCGCCCAGGGTACGGGTCAGATAAGCGATGCCCGGGGTAGGCATAGGCCCCAGCAGATGAATATCCACCCCCGCCGCCACCAGCCCGGCCTCCAGAGCTGATTCAAACAGATAACCGGAGATCCGGGTGTCCTTGCCAATCAGGATCTTGCTGCCCTTGCCCTTGCCCAGCACCCGGCCGGCCGCCCAACCCAGTTTAAGCACAAATTCAGGGGTAATGTGTCCTTCACCGACCTTGCCACGTATGCCGTCAGTGCCAAAATACTTACGTTCCAATGTCATTCCCTCAATCAATCGACCTGTAGTACCGCAGATGCCACCCGCAGTGCATCCACTGTCGGCTTGACATCATGCACCCGGATAATGGATGCACCACGCTCATAGGCCATTACAGCCGCAGCCAGACTGCCGAACAACCGCTGATCCACCGGTGCGGCGTCCAGCATTGCCGCGATCATGGATTTCCTTGAAATACCCACCAACACCGGCAGTTGCAACTGGGCAAATCGCTCCAGATGCTTGAGCAGGGTCTGATTGTGCGCCAATGTCTTGCCAAATCCAAACCCCGGATCAATGATCAGGCGCGAGCGATCGATACCGGCCTGCTGGCAGGCGCGAATTCGCTCCGCAAAAAAGGCCATGATGTCGTCAACCACATCCGAATACACCGGATTGCGCTGCATGCTGCGCGGCTGCCCCTGCATGTGCATCATGCAGACCGGAACGGTCAGCTCGCGAACCACATCCAACGCCCCCTGCGCCTGTAACGCCATGACATCGTTGATCAGCCCGGCCCCGGCATTGACCGCTTCGCGCATCACCTGGGGTTTGTTGCTGTCGATGGAGACAGGCAGAGGCACCGCGGCGGCGAGCCGTTCGATAACCGGAATGACCCGGTCCAGCTCCTCCTGAACGGATACGGCTTCGGCGCCGGGACGGGTGGACTCGCCACCGATGTCAATAATCGCCGCGCCCTCCTCCACCATCCGTTCCGCCTGGAACAGGGCCGCATCGATATCACTGAACTGGCCGCCATCGGAGAAGGAGTCGGGGGTGATATTTAATATCCCCATCACCTGAGGAACGGAGAGGTCGAGTGCCTTACCGGCGCAATCCAGTATCATTTCCTGAAATACCACCCATCACAAAAAGAAACGCCGGGCTGATGCCCGGCGAAACCGTTTAACCTACCCGCCTTGCCATCAATGCTGGCCGGCAGGTCCACCTATGGTTCCGGCTGGATCATCTCCCTTCTTTTCACCCGAAGGGGTCTCATCCGTGCTGGAGTCATGATGTCCCGATTCGTCTGTCCAGTCATCCGGCGGACGAGGCGGTTTGCCTGACATGATGTCATTGATCTGGTCGCTGTCGATGGTTTCGTACTTGATCAACGCCTGGGCCATCAGATGCAGTTTCTCCAGATTCTGCTCGAGAATCTCTTTTGCCCGCACGTAGTTTCCATCAATGATGGTACGGATCTCCTCATCGATGGCGTGCGCCGTCTCATCGGAGACATTTTTATGCTGGGTCACGGAACGACCGAGGAATACCTCCTCTTCTTCTTCGCTATACATCAGCGGCCCGAGTTTTTCCGACAACCCCCACTTGGTTACCATGTTGCGGGCAATCGCTGTCGCCCGCTGGATATCATTCTGGGCGCCGGTGGTGACACTCTCCTTGCCAAAAATCAGCTCCTCGGCAATGCGTCCACCAAACAGACTGGAGATCTGGCTCTGCAGATGCTCTTTGCTGAGGCTGTAACGGTCTTCCTCCGGGAGGAACATGGTGACGCCGAGCGCCCGACCACGGGGAATGATACTGACCTTGTAGACCGGATCGTGGGAAGGCACCAGCCTACCTACGATGGCGTGTCCGGCCTCATGGTAGGCGGTAAGCTTCTTCTCCTTCTCACTCATCACCATGGAGCGGCGTTCTGCACCCATCAGGATCTTGTCCTTGGCCCGCTCCATATCTTCCATATCAACCAGGCGTTTGTTGCTGCGCGCCGCAAACAGCGCTGCTTCGTTGACCAGGTTGGCCAGATCGGCGCCTGAAAAACCGGGTGTGCCACGTGCTATCAGGGAGGGTTTGACATCATCGCCAATCGCGACCTTGCGCATGTGCACCCGCAGAATCTGTTCACGGCCGCGCACATCGGGCAGTGGCACCACCACCTGGCGATCGAAGCGTCCGGGACGCAGCAGGGCAGGATCCAGCACATCCGGACGGTTGGTGGCGGCAATGACAATCACGCCCTCATTACCCTCAAAACCGTCCATTTCGACCAGCAACTGGTTCAACGTCTGCTCGCGCTCATCATGACCGCCGCCCAGACCTGCCCCACGGTGCCTGCCCACCGCATCGATCTCGTCGATAAAGATGATGCAGGGTGCGTGCTTCTTGGCCTGTTCGAACATATCACGTACACGCGAGGCGCCTACACCGACAAACATCTCTACAAAGTCGGAACCCGAGATTGTAAAGAACGGCACCCGTGCCTCTCCGGCGATGGCTTTGGCCAGCAGGGTTTTACCGGTACCGGGAGAGCCGACCATGAGCACGCCCTTGGGAATCTTGCCGCCGAGTTTCTGGAACTTGGAGGGGTCGCGCAAAAAATCGACCATTTCCGAGACCTCTTCCTTGGCCTCTTCAACCCCGGCCACATCTGCAAAGGTCACCTTCACCTGGTCTTCGGTCAACATGCGTGCGCGGCTTTTGCCGAACGACATGGCTCCCCGACCAGAGCCTCCGCCCTGCATCTGGCGCATGAAGAAGATCCACAGACCGATCAGGATGAACAACGGGAACCAGTTGATCAGGATCTGCATCAGGATCGATGGTTTTTCCGGAGGCGTGGCGACGATCTGCACATTATTGTTGAGCAGATCACTGACCAGACCGCTATCACCCGGGCTGTAGGTCGTGAAGCTTCCACCACCGGCGAATGTTCCCTCGATCTGATCGCCATCAATGGTGACTGTCTCGATCGATCCCGACTTTACCTGCTCAATGAAATCCGAGTAGGACAAGGCGTTGGAACGGACTTTTTGTGATGTGAAATTATTGAAAACCGACATCAGGACGATTGCAATAATCACCCACAAAATCAGATTTTTTGCCATATCGTTCAAGGCGAAAACCCTCTCCAGTTAGCCCCATCCATGCTCGGAAAAAACCTTCACATGAAAATTTTCCTGCCCCTCGCCGGGTACAGGAAAAGGCCGTAATACAACAACATAGGTTAATAAAGGCTGTGATTATTTAGTACAGTACTACACATTATAGTTCCCTGCCACCAGATATACCTCGCGGCTACGCGCGCGGGATGCCTTGGGTTTACGGGTTACCACCCGGGTAAATGAACTACGTAATTCCCTGACAAGCTCGTCGAATCCTTCTCCCTGAAATACCTTGACGACCAATCCACCACCCGGCTTGAGCACTTCGCGGGCAAATTCCAGTGCCAATTCGCACAGATACATGGCCCGCGGCTGATCTACAGCGTTCACACCTGTTACATTGGGCGCCATATCGGAAATTACAAGATCGACCGGATTACCCGCCAGTAAATCCTTGAGTTGCTGCAGGACAGCTGCCTCACGAAAATCACCCTGGATAACATCAACCCCGGCAATCGAATCCATCGGCAGGATATCCAGAGCGACCACACGGCCACTCTCCCCCACCAGTTTAACGGCGATTTGCGACCAGCCACCCGGCGCCGCTCCCAGATCGACTACCGTCTGGCCCGGCTTCAACAGATGATCCTTTTCCTGGATTTCGAGCAACTTATAGACCGCGCGCGAGCGATAACCTTCACGCTGCGAGCGTTTCACATACTCATCGTTGACATGCCGATCAAGCCACCGGCGGCTGCTTTTACTCTTACCCATGGCTGCCTGATATACCCACAATCAACCCGTATCCCACTTGAAAATTGATGCCAGAACAAATCCCGCTATCAGAATAACCCGTAACCGGGTTAAAATGCGCGGCCTCGAAACCCGGATAGCGCAAATGACAATCACCGATAAACAGAAACGCCACCTGAAAGGTCTGGCTCACCACCTGAAGCCCGTGGTCATCGTCGGCCAGCATGGCCTGTCTGCATCAGTGCTGAGCGAAATCGACGGCGCCCTGGAGGCACATGAACTGATCAAGGTGCGGGTCAATGCCGGTGACAGGGATGAACGCAAGGCGATGATCGACACTATCTGTACTGAAAGCGAATCAGAGTTGGTCCAGGCCATTGGCCACATCGCCGCCTTCTACCGGCGCCATCCGAAAAAACCGAAAATCGCCCTGCCCTATTGAATTCATAACCGCCATACGGCCAGTCAATCGGGCCGAGGCGGTCAAAGCGAAAAAAATGCGCATAACTGGATGCGCATCGTTCTCCGGTTTCAGCGTATCCGCTACTCGTAGCGGACTTCCAGAATTTCCAGATGTCGCATGCCCTTGGGGGTTTCAACCGTGGCCACGTCGCCCTCGCTCTTGCCGATCAGCGCCCGGGCAATAGGCGAGCCTACCGATATCAATCCCTGCTTGATATCAGCTTCATCCTCACCAACGATCTGGAAGGTATGCTCCGCATCCTCCTCTTCCTCAAACACATCGACGGTAGCGCCAAAAATCACACGCCCGTCGGCATGCATGGCAGTCACATCGATTATCTGGGCGTGGGAGAGCTTTGACTCGATATCCTTGATTCTCCCCTCGATAAAACCTTGCTGTTCACGCGCCGCATGATACTCGGCATTCTCTTTCAGATCGCCGTGCTCTCTGGCCTCGGCAATGGCCTTGATCACAGCCGGTCGCTTGACAGATTTCAGCTCGGTAAGCTCCGCCCTCAGCTTCTCTGCACCCTTAACCGTCAGGGGAACTTTACTCATAAATCATCCTTTCTCAATTCGATATCCGATCAACGCGCCATGCCCTGATGCAGGTCCTGCAGGCGGTTGACGGTGATGCTGTCTTTGTACTTGAGGGCCAGGCAGGTCGCCTCGGCACCGGACATGGTAGTGGTATAGGCTACCTTGTGCTGCAGCGCCGCCTTTCTGATGGCCGCGGAATCAGAGATGGCCTTTTTACCCTCGGTGGTGTTGACGATCAGGCTGAACTCATCGTTTTTCACCATGTCCACGATATGCGGTCTGCCCTCGGCGACCTTGTTGACACGCTCACAGGGTGTGCCATCTTCCTGGATAACACGACAGGTGGCGCCGGTTGCGGCGAGCTCAAATCCCAGCTCAACCAGATCGCGGGCGACCGCCAGGACTCGGCGTTTATCCGCATCGCGAACCGAGAGCAGTACCTTGCCCGAGCGCGGCAGCGCACTGCCACCGCCATCCAGCGCTTTGCCGTAGGCCTCGCCAAAAGTCTTGCCAACGCCCATCACCTCACCGGTGGATTTCATCTCCGGACCCAGCAGGGTATCAACTCCGGGAAACTTGATAAACGGGAATACCGCCTCTTTGACGAAATAGTTCTCCGGGATCACCTCTTTGGTGTACCCCTGCTCCTCGAGAGAGATGCCGGCCATGCAGCGGGCCGCCACTTTCGCCAGCTGGACACCAGTCGCCTTGGAGACAAAGGGGACAGTGCGTGATGCGCGGGGATTTACCTCAAGCAGGTAGATTTCATCACCCTTGATGGCGAACTGGGTGTTCATCAGGCCAACCACCTTCAACTCCAACGCCATCTTGCGGATCTGCTCGCGCATACGATCCTGCAGCGCGGGGGAGAGCGTATAGGGCGGCAGTGAGCAGGCAGAGTCACCGGAGTGCACGCCGGCCTGTTCGATATGTTCCATGATGCTGCCGATCAGCACATCCTTGCCATCGCAGATGGCGTCGATATCCACCTCGATGGCATCATCCAG
Source organism: Sedimenticola sp. (assembly GCA_002869585.1). GTDB lineage: Bacteria > Pseudomonadota > Gammaproteobacteria > Chromatiales > Chromatiaceae > BM503. Next base: position 33,335 of record PKUO01000070.1, on the reverse strand, counting down.
GAAACGGTCCAGCAGCACCGGCGAATCGTTAGAAACCCTGACCGCCTCGCGCATGTAGCGGCGCAGATCCTCTTCGTTGTAGACAATCTCCATCGCCCGCCCGCACAGCACGTAAGAGGGACGAACCACCAGTGGATAACCAATCAGCTCGGCCAGTCTGACGGCCTGCTCGGGTTCTGTCGCGGTACGATTCGGCGGTTGTTTCAGCCCCAGTTTTTCAACCATCTGCTGGAAGCGTTCACGATCCTCCGCCAGATCGATGGAGTCGGGGCTGGTACCGATGATCGGCGCACCGGCCGCTTCCAGTGCTTCCGCCAGATTCAGCGGCGTCTGGCCACCGTACTGGACGATCACACCGGCCGGTTTTTCAATCTCGATGATCTCGATCACGTCCTCGAAGGTGAGCGGCTCGAAATAGAGACGGTCCGAGGTGTCGTAATCAGTCGATACGGTTTCCGGATTACAGTTGACCATGATGGTCTCATAGCCATCATCACGCATGGCAAAGGCGGCATGTACGCAGCAGTAATCGAACTCGATGCCCTTACCGATTCGATTTGGCCCGCCACCAAGCACCATGATCTTTTTCCGGTCAGAGGGATTGGCCTCGCACTCATCTTCATAGGTGGAGTACATGTAGGCGGTACTGGTGGCGAACTCCGCAGCACAGGTATCCACGCGCTTGTAAACCGGACGCACACCGTGCTGCTTGCGCAGCTGGCGGATGTCGGTTTCCTTGACCTTCGCCAGCATGGCGAGGCGTTTGTCGGAAAATCCCTTGCGTTTCAGGTATCGAAGACGGGCCGCATTCAGAGAATCCACGCCGGCGGCGCGCACCTCGGCCTCCAGCCTGATCAGCTCTTCAATCTGCACCAGAAACCAGGGTTCGATCTTGGTCAGTTCGAAAACGTCATCCAGGCTCATGCCATGCCGGAAGGCGTCGGCCACGTACCAGATACGCTCTGCACCCGCTTCGCGCAGTTCGTAACGCAGTTTTGTCTTGATACCCTCTTCATCCAGTTCGGGGTCTAGAATCTCATCCAGTCCGCATTTGCCGGTCTCCAGGCCGCGCAATGCCTTCTGCAGGGACTCCTGGAAGGTGCGCCCGATAGCCATCACCTCACCCACGGACTTCATCTGGGTGGTCAGGCGATCAGGGGCCTGGGGGAATTTCTCAAAGGCGAAACGCGGCACCTTGGTCACCACATAATCGATGCTCGGCTCAAACGAAGCCGGGGTGGCGCCGCCGGTGATCTCGTTCTGCAGTTCATCCAATGTGTATCCAACCGCCAATTTGGCTGCCACCTTGGCAATCGGGAAACCGGTCGCCTTGGACGCCAGGGCAGAAGAGCGGGAGACGCGCGGGTTCATTTCGATGATGATCATCCGACCATCGTCCGGATTGATGGCGAACTGCACGTTCGAACCGCCGGTATCCACGCCGATCTCACGCAACACCGCCAGCGAGGCGTTGCGCATGATCTGGTATTCCTTGTCGGTCAGTGTCTGGGCCGGCGCCACGGTGATGGAGTCGCCGGTGTGCACCCCCATCGGATCGAAGTTCTCGATGGAACAGATGATGATGCAGTTGTCATTACGGTCGCGCACCACCTCCATCTCGTACTCTTTCCAGCCAAGGGCAGACTCCTCAATCAGCAATTCATTGGTCGGTGACAGATCGAGACCGCGCTGACAGATCTCCTCGAACTCCTCGCGGTTATAGGCGATGCCCCCGCCGGAGCCACCCATGGTGAAGGATGGACGAATGATGGTCGGAAAGCCGATCTGGGCCTGAACCTGATGCGCCTCCTCGATACTGTGGGCAATCGCCGAGCGGGGCATATGCAGCCCGATCTTGCGCATTGCCTTGCGGAACAGGTCGCGGTCCTCGGCCTTGTCGATCGCCTCTTTGGTGGCACCGATCATTTCAACACCGTACTTTTCCAGCACCCCTTCGCGGTCCAGGTCCAGCGCATAGTTCAGCGCAGTCTGACCGCCCATGGTTGGCAGCAGGGCCTCGGGACGCTCCTTTTCGATGATCTTCTCCACCGTCCGCCAGGTAATCGGTTCGATGTAGATGGCGTCGGCTGAATCGGGATCGGTCATGATCGTGGCCGGGTTGGAGTTGACCAGGATCACCCGGTAGCCCTCCTCGCGCAGCGCCTTGCAGGCCTGGGCGCCGGAATAGTCAAACTCACAGGCCTGTCCAATCACAATCGGACCAGCGCCGATAATCAGGATGCTTTTGATGTCTGTTCTTTTAGGCATGGATTTCTAGCCGTCGTATTATATGTGCTGAGCGGTTAAAGCGTTTCAATCCTGATTTAGCCACGATCGCCTGCAGCCTGGATCAACTCGATAAAATGATCAAATACCGGGGCAACATCGTGAGGGCCTGGACTGGCCTCCGGATGCCCCTGAAAACCGAAAGCCGGTTTATCGGTGAGATGTATGCCCTGCAGCGACCCGTCGAACAATGAGCGATGGGTGGCGCACAGGTTTTCCGGCAGTGTTGTTTCATCCACGGCAAAACCATGGTTCTGACTGGAGATCATGACGCTCTTGCTGTCCAGATCCTGCACCGGATGGTTGGCGCCATGATGACCGAACTTCATTTTGACCGTCTGCGCGCCAGTGGCCAGCGCCAGCAACTGATGACCGAGGCAGATACCGAATACCGGCACATCGGTCTCGAGGATGGATTTGATGGCATCGATAGCGTAATCACAGGGCTCGGGATCGCCCGGCCCGTTGGACAGGAACACGCCATCCGGATTCAGGGCCAGCACTTCGCTGGCAGGCGTCTGCGCCGGCACCACGGTGACCCGGCAGCCGCGATCGACCAGCATGCGCAGGATGTTACGTTTTATTCCGTAGTCATAGGCGATCACGTGCATCGGCAGATGCTCTTCGATCGGATGCGGGGCGGGGGGCAAGCCCTCTTCCAGGGTCCATGACCCCTGGGCCCATTCATAGGGAATGGAAGTAGTGACCTCTTTCGCCAGATCCATCCCCTTGAGCCCGGGAAATGCTTTTGCCGAACTCAGCCCATCGGCCTGATCAATCGCATCACCAGCGATAATGCAGCCACTCTGGGCGCCCTTCTCCCTGAGGATTCGGGTCAATTTACGGGTGTCAATGTTGGCAATGGCAACGATACCGTTGTCAGCAAGGTAGTCATCCAGCGGCTTTTGATTCCGCCAGTTACTGGCCAGCAGAGGCAGGTCGCGGATAATCAGTCCCGCCGCATAGATTGACGACGACTCCTCGTCCTCCTCATTGGTTCCGGTATTACCGATATGCGGATAGGTCAGAGTGACAATTTGTTTACAGTATGAGGGATCAGTCAGAATTTCCTGATATCCGGTCATGGCAGTGTTGAAAACGACCTCTCCAACAGTCTTGCCATCCGCGCCGATCGACTCTCCCTGGAACACAGTTCCATCTTCCAGTACCAATAATGCAGGTTTTCTCAAGGAATCGGCCCCCAACAGGCATGCCGAACGGGACAGGACCATGGGTTCCGCCCCGAACAGGTTAAACAAGGGTACGACAACGTCGAGCTGCGCAGCCGCCAAATTAGCGGAATTTTACTTGATGCACTGCGGCGATGTCCATGCCGGATCGACCGCAATTTACAAATTCCTCGCCAAATCGGCGTAAAAAAGTCACATATTCTGACGAACCCAGCTGCTCAGGCCCTGTGCATCCATCGCACCAGAGATTCTGGCATGCTCCTGACCACGCCTGAACATCACCAGTGTGGGGATGCTGCGAATACCATGGCGCATGGCAATCTGCTGATTCTGCTCGGTGTTGATTTTTACCAGCCGGGCCTGGGGTTCAAGTTGCACCGCCGCCTGGGCAAAGGCAGGCGCCATCATCTTGCAGGGACCGCACCAGGGTGCCCAAAAGTCCACCACCACCGGCAGGTCTGATTTCAGGTGCTGTGCCAAACCCTTCTCATCCAGCTCCAGTGGCTTGCCAGTAAACAGAGGTTTATGGCACTTGCCGCAACCCGGATTTTCACCCAGACGCGCCCGTGGAACACGGTTCACACCTTGACAATGTGGACAGACGATATGCACGGCATCCGACATCACACTCACCCTCCAAGCAACTCCATAACCTGATTGTGAGGTGGGTATTCGGTCACCGCATTTCAAGAGCGATCCCCCACGGCAATCCTCCACATGTGTTGGGATGCGGGCACACTGGACTTATACTATGGCGGTAGATAAAGCATCCAAACCACAGGATCGAGTTTTTGACCATGAGCGAATCACCCTATTCACACGAAGTAACTGCCGAGAATTTTGAGAAAATTGTCATACAGGGTTCTCGACAGGCACCGGTACTGGTCGATTTCTGGGCAGAATGGTGTCAGCCCTGCAAAATGCTGATGCCCGTTCTGGCGAAACTGGCGGATGACTATCGGGGCAAATTCATCCTGGCAAAAATCAATACCGAAGAACAGCAAGGCCTCGCTGCGCAATTCGCGATACGCAGCATACCGACAGTCAAGCTGTTCAAGGATGGACAGCCGGTGGATGAGTTCATGGGCGCCCTGCCGGAGGCGGAATTACGCAAATTTCTCGACCGGCATATTCCCCGTGAGTCTGACAATCTGGTCGCCCAGGCCCGACTCCTGTTGCAGCAGGGTGAAACCGCTGCCGCACAGGATATCCTGACCCGCGCAAGGGCCGAAGACCCGGACAACCCCCAGGTGGGGCCGATGCTGATCGAACTGCATGCGCAGTTGGGCGATATCGATAGTGCAGAGGCTGAAATCGAGGCGTTGCCACTGGATCAGCGGGAGAAGCCGGAAATCACAGCACTGAGGGCGCGCCTCCAATTCGCCAGGATCGCAGCCCAAACGCCCACCGCAGAAGCACGTGCCGGCGAACCGGATTTATCCAGCGAGACCAGCTACCGTCTGGCTGCCCATAAAGTACTCCAGGAGGACTATGAGACGGCACTGCAGATGTTGCTGGAACTGATGAAAAAGGACCGCCAATACGGCGATGACGCGGCACGCAAGGCGATGCTGTCACTGTTCGAAATGCTCGGTACAGAGCACCCCTTGGTCGGCCAATACCGAAATAAGCTGTTCAATCTCCTGCACTAGTATCTTGCCCTTAACCGGGAAACCGGAGTATCTTCAATGGCTCTAAGGAGGTAGTCGAAGACCATGCCGAACAGTCCGGAACGAATCCAGCAACTGCCCTACCTTGGCCTCGGCCTGAGGCTGCGCAAGGAGTACATACCCCTTGTACTGCAGGAACAGGTGCCGGTTGACTGGTTTGAGATCATCTCCGAGGGCTATCTCGGGGCCTCTGAAGAGCAACTGCAGCAACTCGACCAGATCTGCGCAAAATATCCCATTGTCATGCATGGCATATCCCTGGGTATCGGCAGTCCCTGGCCCCTCGACGAAGAGTATCTGCAACAACTAAAGGCATTGGTGGATCGCGTCAACCCGCTGTGGATATCCGACCACCTCTGCTGGGGCGGCGCAGACGACACCCAGGGACAACTGCTTCCCCTCCCTTATTCCGAGGAGATGCTGGAGCACGTGGTTCCACGCATCCAGCAGGTGCAGGCGATATTCGATCGCCAGATACTGCTGGAAAATGTCCCCAGCGAAGTGATCGACCCGAAAACCGACATGCCTGAGGCGGATTTTATCCGGGAAGTGGCGATCAGCTCCAACTCACTGATTTTACTGGATATTGAGAACCTGCACACCACCAGCGTCAGTCAGGGCATCAACGCCAGTGACTACCTCTCACATCTGCCCGCCGATCGGGTTCAGCAGATTCACCTGGCTGGCGCCACACTGTTGTGCGAAGCGGAAGAGGAAGCTGACGAAGAAGCCGAAAAGGACCCTGTATGGCAGCTCTACCTTGAGGCCCTGAAACTGTTCGGGCCAACCACCACCATGATCGAACGCCTCGACACTATTCCCTCTTTTGCGCAAATGGTGACCGAGGTGAAGAAGGCGCGCTGCGCCCTGAGCAAACATTTCCCGGACCTGCCGCAACCCTGAACCGCTTTGACTATCAGCGTCATCATACCCACCTATAACCGGGCACATCACCTCGAGCGGGCAATTTCATCGGTTCTGAACCAGACCGCCAGGGCCGATGAAGTGATCATCGTCGATGATGGCTCCAGCGATAGCACCCGGACACTGATTCAGCAGCGGTTTCCCGAATGCATCTACCTCTACCAGGCCAATCAAGGGGTCAGCAGCGCGAGGAACCTGGGCATCCGCCATGCCAAGGGGGAATGGCTGGCGTTTCTCGACTCCGATGATGAATGGTTGCCAACCAAACTGGCATCCCAGATCGAGACCCTGAAGCGCAGCCCCAATCTTCCCCTCTGTCACACCGAGGAGATCTGGGTCCGCAACGGCATCCGGGTGAATGCCATGCGCAAGCATGCCAAGAGCGGGGGCCGCATCTTTCAGCGCTGCCTGCCCCTGTGCGTAATCTCCCCCTCGGCAGCCATGCTCCACCAACGCATCTTCACCGAGGTCGGGCTGTTCGATGAGAGCCTGCCCGCCTGCGAGGATTATGATCTCTGGCTGAGAATCTGTGCACGCCATCCCGTGGCTTTCGTGGAGAGCCCGCAGATCGTCAAATACGGCGGTCATGAAGATCAACTCTCCCATCAGCACTGGGGCATGGACAGGTTCCGCATCCTCGCCCTGGAGAAGATCATAACCAGCGGCCAGATCCAGGGGGATGACCTCCAGGCGGCGAAAAAGATGCTGATAAAAAAGGCCGGGATTCTCGCGGCCGGCGCGGGCAAGCGCGGCAAGCCTGAGCAGGAGGCACACTATCTCGCCCTGCAAAGACAATATTCGACGGGTGAAAATGATGCGCCAGCATAGCCCGGACATCCGCATCATTACCGCGCTGCCGGCGGAGGCCAAACCCATCAATCACCATTTTTCCCTGCAGCGGGACAATCGCATCACGGCTTTTCCACTATTCCGAAATGAGGAGTTGATGCTGGTTGTGTCCGGTGTGGGACAGCAGGCGGCGGCCGCGGCGACCCAGTGGTTGCACGGGCACTCACCTCCCAGGCACAACAGCCTGTGGATCAATATCGGAATCGCCGGGCATGCCACACGTGAACTGGGTCAGGCGATTCTGGCCGATCGGGTATGCAACGACCAGGGAGCAGATATCAGCATTGCCACACCGGCCGTTCCAGCCTTTGCCAGAGCGACAGTGGTAACGGTTGCGCAACCCACGGCGGATTATCCGGATGATCGGATTTATGACATGGAGGCCTTTGGCTTCATCTCTGTGGCCAGCAGGCTGTTGCCACCGGGCGCGGGGCAGTGCCTGAAAATCATCTCGGATAACCGGGACAACCCCATGAGAAGTATTTCAGCTAAGCTGGTATCGGGGCTGATCAGCGATAAAATCGATACCCTCGTCGAACTCATCGAACACTGGGACATATGACTTTGAATGGACATCACCGTACTGTACTGGTCACCGGCGCGAGCCGGGGCATCGGCAAGGCCATCTGCCACAAACTGCTTGAGGAAGGGTGCAATGTCATCGCCGTCTCGCGCAGTATCAATGGTCTGTTTGCGGGGGTTGGGGGCATAACCACCTACCCGCTAGATCTATCGGACATCAAGCAACTACCCAATGAACTGCGCAGGCTCCACAAGCAACACCCCGAAATTACAGACCTGGTCTGCAATGCTGGCGTGGGGAGATTCGGCTCCATTGAGGAGTTCTCTCCCGAACAGATTCAGGGACTGATCGATCTCAATCTGACCGCGCATATCCTCACTGCCCGGTAATTTCTGCCCAGCCTGAAAGCACGCAAAGGGGGCAACCTGGTGTTCATGGGTTCTGAGGCCGCGCTGGCCGGCGGCAGGAAAGGCACCGTCTACTGCGCAACAAAATTCGCCATCCGGGGGTTTTCTCAGTCATTAAGAGAAGAGTGCGCCGGATCGGGAGTGAGAGTCGGCCTGATCAATCCGGGTATGGTAAAGAGCGATTTCTTCAATCAGCTGGAGTTCAGACCGGGAGAGGCCGAGGAGAACTACATCCTCCCGGAGGATATCGCCGACGCGGTGTGGTTGATGCTGACCCGTCGAAGCGGCACCCATATCGATGAAATCAACCTGTCGCCGCAAAAGAAGGTCATTCAGTTCAATAAACCCTGAACCTGACCAAGGTCCCTCACCTATTCCGCTGTAACAGGCCTGAGTTCCAACACCTCAACCTGCTGCCCCGATACGGCCCAGCGCAAATCAAAATCATACAGACGAAAGCCGTACTCACGACCTGCCTCGGCATCGCGTTTGTAGGCCGGTCGCGGATCGATCTCCAACAGTTGGATGATAAGCTGCTTCAGCCTCTCGCCATCCTCTCTGTCTGATATTGTCGCCAAGGCTTTAGCGGAGAACACGACATTGAGAATCGCTTCGGGCGAAGCCGGTGCAAAGCCGGAGCGGGCATCGACAATACTGTCCGAATAAGCGATATAGGGTTTGATATCCAGCACCGGCGTCCCATCCACCATATCGATTCCGGACAGCAGCAGCCGTACCTTGCCATAACGCTCCTGCACCTCGTCCAGCATGACCACCGACAGCCCCAGAGGATTGGGTCGAAAGGGCGAGCGACTGGCAAACACCCCTACCCGTCGATTACCGCCCAGGCGGGGCGGTCGTACCCTGGGTTGCCAACCCGCATCGATATTCTGATCGAACACGAACTGAATCCAGAGATGAGAGTATTGTTCAAGCCCGGAAAACGCCTCGGCATCATCATACGGGGGGTGAAATTCCAGGGTAGCCTGCACCTCAGTCGCAATACCGGATTGCCGCGGCACACCGAACTTCTCTTTGAAAGGTGATCGAATGACACCGATCGGCTCAAACTCATATCCCATAAGCATCCACTAACTTACTGTTAACAATATAAATTATTGTATTTCATGCAGACCAGAGCAGTCCTATTTCAAACTCAAATACCCTTACAGCCAAATCTCCCGCGAACCTTTATTCCACCTGTCAATCGAATATATCCATTGTAGGCCGTGATTGCTGTTCTACAATTAGCAGGATTTTACACAATTAAACTGTGCGATTTATTAACCCGGGACACCCAAAGAGAACTATGCTCCAGTAATCATGCGTTGGCTAATCCTAACAATACTCAGCCTGAGCCTGCTCAGTTGCAGCATTCCCAAGCCCCTGGTCGAGCGGATCAAGGAAGAAGGCACGCTGTTGGTGATCACCCGCAACACCCCGACCGCCTATTTCGTCGATGAAGAGGGTGAGAAGGGTTTCGAATATGAACTGGTCTCCCTGTTCGCCGAACGCCTTGGCGTCAAGGTCAAATTCATCTTTCCCGAGACATTCGATCAGATCGTTCCTATGATCCAGCGTGGCGAGGCGCACCTCGCCGCAGCAGGCCTGACGGTCACCAACAAGCGTAAATCCCAGGTGCGATTCTCGCCCAGCTATATGGATATCACCCAGCAGGTGGTCTATATGCGGGGAACCAGACGACCCAAAAACATCGAGGAGACCCGCAACGGTATTTTCGAAGTCGTTGCCGGCAGCAGCCACGATGAAGAGTTAAGCCGACTGAAACAGCAGCACCCAGATCTTGAATGGACCGCCCAGCAGGAGCTGGACAGCAAGGAACTGCTCTATCTTGTGAAGGAGCAGGTCATCGACTACACCGTGGCCGACTCCAACGAAATCGCCCTCGCCCGACGCTTCTACCCGAGAATGCAGGTTGCCTTCGATCTCTCCGAGCCGCAACCGCTGGCCTGGGCCTTTCAGCACGCCGAGGACACCAGCCTGTATGACGCCGCTCGGGATTTCATACTGGAGATCAAGGAAAACGGCATCCTGGAGCAGTTGACCGAACGCTACTACGGTTATGTCGACAACTTGGATTTCGTCGACAAGCGCACCTTCCGCCGGCACATTTTTCAACGGCTTCCTGAACTTCTGCCGTTCTTTACCCAAGCTGCCGAGGAGACCGGGATCGACTGGAAACTGCTGGCGGCGATAGGATATCAGGAATCACACTGGAATCCCGAGGCGGTATCACCCACCGGCGTCAAGGGGGTGATGATGCTGACCAAGGCCACCGCCGAGGGTCTGGAGGTCGAAGACAGGCGAGATCCTGAACAGAGCATCATGGGCGGTGCCCGCTATGTGCGGCTGATGGAGGAGCGCATCCCCGAAAGAGTGCCTGAACCTGACCGCATCTGGCTGGCCCTGGCAGGTTATAACATCGGCTTCGGTCATCTGGAAGACGCCCGGATACTGACCGAGCGCAACAAAAGCGATCCGGACAAGTGGTCCGATGTAAAACAGCACCTGCCCCTGCTGGCAAAGAAAAAATATTACACCACGGTTAAGCGCGGCTTCGCCCGCGGCAATGAACCGGTCACCTATGTGGACAACATCCGCAATTATTATGACATGCTGAAGTGGCACTACGCCCAGACGGAAGCGCCGCCGGAGCAGGAACAACCAAAGATTCTGACCAGCGCGCCTTCAACCTTGTGAGGACTTGACCCGTCGGGCGCGAAAGAACCGACTCAGCATCTCGCTGCAGGTCTCTGCCAGCACACCTCCCTCCACCAGGGTCTGGTGGTTGAAGCGCTGATCAGAGGGCAGCAGGTCAAACACGCTTCCTGCCGCCCCACCGCGGGGATCTCTGGCCGCATAAACCACCCGCCTTACCCGCGCATGGACGATGGCCCCGGCACACATCGGACAGGGCTCAAGGGTGACATACAGGGTAGTCTCCGGCAGGCGATAATTGGCAACATTCCGCGCGGCGGCCCGCAGGGCGACAATCTCGGCATGCGCTGTTGGATCGTTCTCACCAATCGGTCGGTTCCAACCTTCGCCGATAATCTCGCCGGCACGTACAACGACTGCACCGACCGGCACCTCACCGGCCTGTTCGGCATAGCCGGCCAGCTCAATCGCACGCTGCATGAAGACGAGATCAGACGGGCTTACAGAATCATCAACAGACATTCAGCTGCCCCAACCGCGAACAATTAAGGTAGGCTTTTCCCTCTCGATTGTTGGTAGATCGAGAAACAGGAAAGGTCAATGGTGACTCAGAATATCCGGTGATCACACGTCTCGCTACCATGAAAAATACCATTCTCTTTGATAATTCTTGAGGTATATATTACAACACGTATCCAATATTTAAGTGCGTACCATCCGAACGGGGTTGGGCCCGCAGGCGATTTTGCCCCCTGCCCCCACAAACCCGTTTACCGACCAAATTAGTTGGTTGTGTAACTCTGGGTTGTGACCTAGTCTCTAATATTAGAAGTACATAATAAACGGGGATCATACGCTTACGTTTGCAGACCCGGGCGTAGAGATGGGCCGGAGCCGATTCGGTCGTTCATATTTTCACACCGAACCGTACAAACAACCTGGAACTTATAATCTGAGCTCCAGCCGGCACACTTCCCTTCGGTATCCATCAGGCATCAGTGGATGTGTGGGAGGATGCGGGAATGGCGGAAAAAAAGAACTCACCCCCCAAGACGGAGCAAAAGGGTGGGAGCACGCCTCAGTACGACTCATCGACGAATGGGTTAGCGGGTCGTATTGCCAGCCAATTCATCAACACGCCCGTTACACCGATGCTGTTCATTGCCGCCATGTGCATCGGATTGCTGGGGCTTCTGTTCACGCCACGCCAGGAAGATCCGCAAATCTCGGTGCCGATGATCGACATCTTCGTGCAATACCCAGGTGCCTCTGTGGACCAGGCCGTGACCATGGTCACCAATCCCCTGGAACGCATCATGAAAGAGATCCCCGGCGTTCGCCACATCTACTCGGCCACCATGCGCAACGCGGCCATCGTGACTGTTCGCTTCTTTGTCGGCGAGGACATGGGTGAATCCATCGTCAAGGTGCATGACAAGCTGCAATCCAATCTGGACCGTATTCCACCCGATGTGAAGATGCCGCTCGTCAAACCGGTCAGTGTCGATGATGTACCGGTTCTTACTATCACCCTCTGGTCAAAGGCCATCGAAGACGATCAACTCCGCGCCCTGGCCCACGACGTGCTGCAGGAACTGGGTACCGTGCCCAACACGGGGAAAGGCTTCGTGGTGGGTGGTCGTGCCGAGCAGGTGAGCATCGATGTTCAGCTGGATCGCATGTCCGGCTACGGCATCACCCTGGATCGAATTGCCAGCACTATCCAAAATGCCAACACAGAGAGCCCTGCCGGTTACATCGAATCCCGTGATGGCAGCTTCCGGGTGGCCAGTGGCGGCTTTCTGCAAAATTCCGAGGAGATCGCCGGTCTGATCGTGGGCAGCCATGGCGGAAGTCCGGTTCATGTGCGCGACGTAGCCATAGTAAAACACCGCCCGGAAGATACCACCCAGCTGGTCACGCACTTTACCGGTCCGGCCTATACCGGCGAGCATCCGGCTGACGGCGAACAGGCAGTCACCATCGCCATTGCAAAAAAGATCGGTTCCAACGGCGTGACCGTCACCCGGGCGCTGCTGGATAAACTGGAGACCCTCAAAGGCCGTCTGATCCCCAACAATGTCAATGTGGAGATCACCCGGGATTACGGCAAGACCGCCAACGACAAGGTCAACGAGTTACTTCAGGCAATGTTCGAGGCTGCCTTTATCGTCGCAATTCTCTGCTTGGTTGGCCTGGGCGCCCGCGCCGCCTTTGTGGTGATCATGGTCATCCCGGTAGTGATTCTGCTCACTATCTGGTGGGCCTGGATGGTGGACTACACTATCGACCGGGTGAGCCTGTTTGCACTGATCTTCTCCATCGGTATTCTGGTGGACGACGCCACGGTAGTGGTCGAAAATATTTTTCGACACTGGCTCGAGGAAGACAACACCTCCATCGCCAATGCCGTGCGCGCAGTGGACGAGGTGGGCAACCCAACCATACTTGCCACCTTCACCATCATCGCCGCACTGTTGCCGATGGGTTGGGTCAGCGGGCTGATGGGGCCTTACATGCGCCCTATTCCCGTGCTGGGCTCTTCGGCCATGTTCTTCTCCCTGATTGCGGCCTTTGTATTTACTCCCTGGTTTGCCCTGCGCATGCGCCCAAAGATGGAGGCGCTGGTCAAATCCGAAAACCGTGAAAAGAAAACCCATGATCTGGTAAATCGGCTTTACCGGCCAATCATTGATCCATTGATCAACAACCGCCTGCTGGGCAAGACCTTCCTTATCAGTACTATCGTTCTCACCGCACTGGTCTGTGCCCTGTTCTACACCCAGACCGTGCCAGTAAAGATGCTGCCATTCGATAACAAGCCTGAATTCAGCGTTGTGGTGAATATGCCGGAAGGCACGCCACTGCCTGTTACCGCCAATGTGGTGCGCAAGCTTGCCGTTAAGGTGCAGGCGCTTCCCGAGGTGATAGCCGTGCAGTCCTATGCGGGTACGGCCCAACCGTTCAACTTCAATGGTATGGTGCGCCATTACTACCTGCGCGACCAGGCCTGGGAGGGCGATCTGCTGGTCATGCTCAAGGATAAAAAAGAGCGTAAAAAAGGCAGCCACCAACTGGCGGTAGAGGCACGCCATCTGCTCACGCCCCTGGCTCAAGAGCTGGGAGCGCGTATTGCTGTGGTGGAGATGCCACCCGGACCGCCGGTACTGCAGACGGTGGTCGCAGAGGTCTATGGTCCAACGACCGAGATCAGGAAAAGGGTCTCCACAGATCTGACCCGCATGTTTGAGCTAACGCCGAATATCGTCGATGCCGATAACTACATGAGCGAGCCATACCACTACTGGCGCTTTGAAGTGGATGTGGAAAAAGCGGTGCGCCAAGGTATCACGGTGGATGCCATCAATCAGAATCTGGCCATGGCCATGGGGGGATTCAAGCTGGGTGATATCAAGCGCGGTACCGTGCAGGAGCCCACCTATATCGTGATGCAGGTACCGCTGAACTACCGTGCGGATCTGCGCCGCCTGGCCAGCCTGCCCATACAATCAACCAAGGGGCAAACCGTGCCTCTGTCTGAATTGGGACGATTTATCAAAACCGCAGAAGATCCCATCATCTATCACAAGGATCTGCGCCCGATGGAGTATGTAGTGGGTGAAATGGAGGGCAGGCTCGGTGCGCCCATCTACGGGATGTTTGGGGTCGAGGATCAGCTCGAAAACTACACCACTCCCGATGGCGTTAAGATCAGCGGTATGCCGGGGGGACTGATCGGACCACCCGACAGCGATTACCAGTCGGGCTTTGAATGGACCGGCGAGTGGACCGTCACCTATGAGACTTTTCGCGACATGGGCCTTGCCTTCATGGCTGCCCTGATTTTGATCTATGGCCTGATTGTCTGGGAATTCAGAAACTTTGCCTTGGCGGGTCTGATCATGTCACCCATACCACTGACGCTGATTGGCATCATCCCCGGTCATCTGATCATGGGTGCGGATTTCACTGCCACCTCCATGATCGGCCTGATCGCCCTGGGTGGCATCATCGTTCGCCAGTCGATCCTGATCGTCGAGTTCGTGAAGATCGAAGTGGCCAAAGGCAAGTGTGTCAGGGAGGCGGCCGTGGCCGGTGCCGAGATTCGCATGCGTCCGATCTTCATCACCTCGCTGACCCTGATGGCCGGTGCCTGGGCGATTATCGACGACCCGATTTTTCAGGGCATGGCGGTCAGTCTGTTGTTCGGCGCTGGTGTCGCCACTCTGATGGCTGTTGTGATCATCCCGCTGGGCTGCATCAGCGCCCGCAAACAGTTCTATCTGCAACAGGATGAAAACGGCGATATGTGCTTGTCATCGGATTACGTGGACATAGAAGGCGAGACCCTGGAAGAGACAAAGGCTCATGTAGCAAAAACTCCCCTCGGACTGAGACTCTGGCAGGGTATGGTCACGGCACTGATCTGGCTGATCGGTACGATAAAGGGCTGGCTCAGTTCCAGGAATTGAAGGCTTTCGACAGAGGAAATCACCGCTTATGTTTCAGGATGATCTTCGCCTCAATCATCACCTGCCCAGAATACAGTCATGACAAGACTGAAACCATGCCCACAGAGTTTACCAGAGGCGTTGCTCGCATGAGTTATGCCTCTGGTGTGTATACACACTCCCATTGATATCGTCAGGAATCCAGCTAAATCGGCGTCCGCGAAGAGACCATAGTGGTACGCACCTTCGATGACGCCGCTGGTGTAGTAACCGTTCAGTCCTTTGAAGTCACCTTTGGCGAAGTATATCTTGAGTTCCGGGTTCGCCTCGGCTGCCTGTTTGACGCTGGCTACGAGTTGGTCGTCGGCATTGCGCACCAGGACACCGGAGAAACCCGCCGTGAGCGGAAAAACATCATTGCCGCTGTCGCCGCAAAAGATGACATCGGCCTTATCCTCGCCAAGTTCTGCGGCAACATATTCGAGCGCGGTCTGCTTGGTCGCGCTGTCCGGCAGGAAGTCGAGCAGGCCCTTACCGGTTTGTGAGTCGAAACTGTAAACGATGACCTCGTCGAACCTGCCTTTCACCTGTTTGTCGACTGCCATCAGAATTTCCTCGCTGCGATCATGGTCGACGTAGTAGCTCTGCTTGAAGGGACCACAATGTTCGCGCTCCTGCTCTGTCAGACCGTACATGTCGGCAACAGCCCGGCGGATCGCTTCGGCATCCCAGCGTGGGCTGGACCGTTTGACGTGTTCATCCCAGCCGCGGTGTGCCTGCCACTGGCCCTGTTCGAATTTTCGGATCGATGTGCCAACGTCGCCGATCAGAAAATCGGGATGACGTATACCGAACTCCTCGATAGCGCTTTCAGCGAGGTTCAGATTGCGACCGGTGACATAGACGACCAGTACATCGTTCCTCCTGGTCAAATCGTTAAACAGGTTGATGGCGTCGGGGTCGGCCGGCCAGCTGCCGTTCGGCAGAAGTGTCCGGTCCAGGTCGGTGGCGAGAATTCTCATGCGCGTGCTCCGTTCGATGCACTGTCGTAGGTGGGTCCGGACCCGTTGCCGGGAGCTTCGATCGTCACCCGGGCCTCCTCGCTGCCCCCGTCACTCTCCGCGATGCTGAAGCTGTGCCTGCGCAGATTGGCCTTCAGCGTCGCGGTGGCCTTTGGGTGCCGCCAGGTGATGTGTAACATATGGGGTTCGCTATCAAGAATAGTAAGCTCGCCCTTGAAGGCCGGTGAGCGGTTGCGCAGCCGAATCAGCTCAATCTGGTCCTGCACAATAGGCAGCTGCAAGCGAGCGTCGATGTCTTCCAGGCTGAGTGTTGTGCGGTTGATCTCCTTGTGCCCGGCGATCCCGCCATTATCAGCGGCTTCGTAGTCGTTCTTGCCGGTGAACAGATCCAGGTACCAGACTTGCGGAATGCCAGGCATAAACATCTGGATGGCGCGGGCCAGGCGCATCTTGTGCTCATTCTCGCCCAGTGCGCTGAAGAAGGTTGCATTGACCTGGTAGTAAGAGATCTGCTTACCGTCGTGGCCGAACAGGTTTTTGACCCGTCCGCCGCGGCTGATGATTCGCTCCATGGCGGCCTCGATCTGCTGATCCTCCAGCAGGCCGGGGCTATAGGTTCCGTCGACCTGTTTACCTCTGAGGTCAAGCACCGGGATACCGTCATGGCACCCAAGCATGTTGATGGTCTGCAATCCCTTAGTCTTGATCTCGTCGATCCAGCGCAGCAGGGCTTCATTGGCGCCACGATCAAGGGCATCGATCACCAGACCGGGGAAAAAGAAATCGTAGATCGGGTACCCCTTCGCAGAGACTTCCTCATGCAGGCCACTGCCGTATTCGGCGTGCACCTCGGGGAAGATGATCAGATCGTACTTCTGTGCGAGTCTCCGCAGACGTTCCAGATAATTCCAAGTGCCGGGTCTGTTGAAGAAATTGGCCTCGCCGGGCTCTTTGTGCAGGTAGGCGAAGGCATCGAGGCGGATGATCTTGGCACCGTAGTCACGGAGCTTCTTCAGGGTGTCATCGTAGAATGCCCAAACCAGCTCGGAGCGCGCGTTCAGGTCCATCTGGCCCAAGTACTCGCGCTTGCGGCATACCACCTTCAGAACTTCCTCCTTATAATGCGATAACTCCACCAGATCCAATTCTTCCAGGTCGGCCTGAGCATGAATAGCCTCCTTGACGGCCGAGGCGATAGTCTTGGCCTGGTCCAGATGTATCCCTTCGATGCCGACGAAGTCGTGTGGTGCGATCTCGACAAAGGTCACCTCCTGATAGAAGGTGTTCCAGTAAAGTCGGCGCGAACCATCAGGAAAGCACACCTTTAGGATTGGCAGATCCGGCTTCCTCATAAAAAGCTTCTGCAGGTGCTTTTCATCAGGAATGACGTTACCGTTCGGGTCCATGGTGCCGTGCTCGAGCCAGAACGCGTTCCAGTCGAGAAAGAAGTCCTTGTAAGGTGAATCATCACCACGCAGCAGCAGATCCTGGAACTGCGGAGAGCGCACCGACAGGTGATTGAGCACCAGGTCGAGTTTGAAGCCGATATTCAGCGTGTTCAGCGCTTCCAGATCCTCCGGGGCAACAAGTTCATCATTGATGTCGTAATCAATTATGGAAAAGCCGCGATCCAGATCACTGTTGAAAAAAGTGGGGAGAATATAGAACAGCGAAAAGGCGTCCTTGAGCTCGGGCCGCTTGAGTAATTCAACTGTATCGGCCAGTCTCTTGCCGATGCTATCTGGATAGGCGTTCAGCATCACGCCTTGTGGAAGGGTCTGTGCGTCGTTGTCTGGGTGTTTGGACATGAAATGTTCTGCTTTGGTTTTATAGCCACTTGTGTTCTATGCGTATCCGCCTACCCCGCGGGCGATTCTGGCGGTACAGGGGAGCAAGGGACAGGAATTTACTTTCAATGAGCACTACCAATGGCACCTAGTAATCAATGCCACCAGAGTCCGTCTGACACGTGATCTTTGTTATCCAGAACTGCCAGTGTTTCCGTTTCTTTCCTGCTGTTTTTACATCCGTACAAGATACTCTCTTCTTTTTCTATCGTTTTCAACCATTAACGGGACACAGGAATTACTCACGTCCCTGCTCGACTCGATATTCTATCCAGCGGTTTAATCCAGAAGGGGCTCGAATTCGACAACACCGACTCCAGCTCAGAAGATGTATTCAGCAATGGCCAACTGCGGACACCAAACAATCCGTGCCCTGCACCGGCATTTCTGTGTGTCACGACATAGCTATGCTGACCTGGACATATGGAAAGCCTCGAAGAAGATACCGTGCTAGCGGGATTGCAGTCTGTTCAATGACAAGCACTCATCCCATACTACCTTGTTTTTTCTGTATTTTTCAGCCTGATATTGCCCCGCCCGACATCGGCGGGGCAGCCGGTTTTGCTCCCGGACCTACAGACAATCGTGATTAGTTTTGAGGGTTATATTTCCTTAGGCCTTCCACAACCTTCACTGCCAGCTGACAATCAGCCACCGCCTCATGATAACCACCCCTCTTATCCCTAAGATTTTCCACACAAAGTACTTTCGTTAACGTATCTAACGATGGACCTCTGTGACTGCACGGCAAATCCCTCGCCTGTGCCCAGGGAATAGCTGCTTTCTGACTGCAAAATACACCTTGTATTGGTGGCATTGTTAAACCGTGTCGGGCCACATGATCCAACAGGATCGGCCAGTCAAAACTCGCGTTATGAATGACGATAAGTTGATCCTTCAGGTATCCGGTAATCTGGTACCACTCGGAATCGAAGGATTCGAATTCGGCAGCCTGTCCGTTACTTATACCGTGTATCGACTGCGCTTCTTCTGAAATCTGTTTTTGTGGTCGTGTCTTGAACTCGACGGATTCCGCTATCTCTCGTTTTCTCACCACGGTCATACCAATCGTTACGATATCTGGCAGTCCGTTTTCGTCAGGAAGCCCGGTGGTTTCGGTATCGAGGACGATGTAATCGTCCGGGAGTTGGGTGAAGATCCATAGCAGCTCGTTGTACATTGCCATCACTTCCTGCCACTAATATCAAGGGATTCAACGTCAATGATCGTCCCTTGGTCATAGTGGTAGCGCAGATAACGCCAGTGAATGGCATCCGAAAGCGCCTTGGGACGCATCACCCCATAACACTCCCCTTTCACTCTCACGCTTTGGTAGTGAATGCCGAAGCTATTAACAGCCCGCAGCGTGTTGCCGAGTATCTGTGCTTCACCATAATCATCGGGATCGTAGATGGCGTCTCCGACCAGGTGCCGCACATCTTGAAGGGTTGTCGGCCCCAGCTGCGCGCGGATTACGCGCATTTCCTGGGTGGTCTTGTCGATTCTGGACTCGCGCAGGAATCGTGCCCGATGGAAGGATGATTCTGCGATGACCACCGTTTCATCGGCGGCACAGTAATAGATGCCAAAATCGCGATTGAAGCGGCCGCCGCGACTGTCCACTGGCGGGTGAGTAAAGGCAGCCATGATCCAGGAGGAGCCGTCACCATAGACGCGCTCTTCCGGTGGTACCAGGCGAATATCGCCCACCTCATCGCGCAGCCGAGGGTTAGTGAGGGACTCCACGGCATAGAGCACGTCCCAATCCTGTGGATTTGAGACGCGCTCGAACAGGTGGATCTGAGGATAGCGAGACAGTATGACCCGGTAGACCGGTTCATTGACCACGCTACTGGGTAGCGTATTGATGTCAATCATCAGCCACCCCGTTCTGCATCGAGGAAATTCCTGACCACAGCCAGATCGACCACTTGCCCGGCCAGCATCCGGTCCAGCGGGGCAGTGCCGTTAAACAGCGGATTGTCATTGGGGGTTGCCAGCCACTGGTCGGCCAATGCCCGGTCGGGCAGCAGGATTTGCAGGGACTTGTAGATCCCGAGAATGTAGCTGGCTCGCTCCAACAGATCCCGCGTCAGCTTGGCCTTTTCCGGCTGGCTCTTCCAGTTATAGAGGGTCTTCTCGTTGCTGAGCCCCAGCAGGGCCATCTGCTGGACGCCGGTCAGACGCCATTGGCTAAATATATTGAAAATCGCCGGCAGTAGTGAACTGGTGACACTGGAACCTCGTTGCAGCAGTTGTTCGACTTGAGCGATCATGATTACCACCTAAACACCTTTATACTGTATTACTACAGTGCTTAAATGCAGTCTAGTATACTGTAATAGTACAGTCAACTGTATCAGGGATGCTTTTTTAAAGGTACTGGGTGACCGCGAAAGTAAATATTGTTCACCAATGCTTGTAAATGTCGGCCAACAGGCTCCAATCAACGACACGCCCTTGCGCAATCACAGCATAAAATATAACATCATTTGATGTCATATATCATGCCTTCTGATGGAGGGGGATTACTTTTGAGAACCACACTGAACATCGATGACCAGTTACTGGAAGAGGCTCAGCGGATTACCGGGGTGAGCTAGAAAACTGCTCTCGTTCGAGAAGGACTGCGCGCCCTGATTGAAAGAGAGAGCGCTCGCCGGTTGGCGCGACTGGGGGGAAGCGAGCCTCAGTTGAAACCAATACCTCGTCGCCAGTCCGCTCCTGCAAAATGATCCTGGTCGATACT
Source organism: Sedimenticola sp. (assembly GCA_002869585.1). Taxonomy (GTDB): domain Bacteria; phylum Pseudomonadota; class Gammaproteobacteria; order Chromatiales; family Chromatiaceae; genus BM503. Next base: position 12,738 of record PKUO01000070.1, on the reverse strand, counting down.
TCGATCTGGATCGACCATCTGCGCTCCGGCGATACCCGACTTGCTGATTTACTTGCCCGAAGTCAGGTACTGGCACACCCTTTTGTCGTAGGTGAACTGGCATGCGGCAATTTGCGTAACCGCGATGAAATTCTCAAACTGCTCAATGACCTTCCACAGTCACCGGTCGCCACTCCAGCAGAGGCACTGTACTTTATCGAAAGTCATCAACTGATGGGACTGGGAGTCGGTTATATTGATATTCATCTGCTTGCAGCAACCGCATTGGCGAAAAATGCCAGGCTCTGGACAGGCGATAAACGATTGAAGAAAGTTACAAGCGAGATGAAACTGGCGTTTGACGAATAACCTCTGGATTATCTGAAATCCAGCGTGCAAATGTTTGGCATAGAGTGCTGCGACTCCCCTACCCACACTCTGTGGCTCATAATGCGGTCATCAATATGCCTATCAGCCGAGCGCCATAAATACCATGACAGCATCAATCTGCCTCTCATGGTGTCGATAGTTCCTGCCTTGTTACACGCGGCAAATACCATGAAAAATCCCATGCTCAGAAAATCCTTCAAGATACTCGAAAAAAATTGCCGATCGAACACTTCCACAAAGCACCCTATGCCACCTTCCGAGCTTTGACTTCCAAGTGTATGCCCTCCTGCTCCTGCATACTATGATGTCAGTCTGTGCTAGTCAGTGCCGGTCTCCACTAGGTCATTTAAGGGCTCAAGTCTTCACTTATAGTAATTAAAACCAAACATTCCACAGTGACATGGGTAAGAACTTTGCGCCATCGTAGAAAGTGATTTCAGCACATATCGCAGAATTGATTCATACTGACATCAAGCCGACTTAGGACGGCTGAACATAGCCTCTATTAAGATGCCCACATCGGTATATGAATATCACCATGATGCTAAGATTCGCAGATTTTGAGATCGATACAAACCGTTATGAATTGAGCAAGTGCGGCAGGCCGGTTTCTGTCGAGCCCATGGTGTTCGATCTGCTGCTGCATTTAGCAAAACATCCGAACACTCTGTTCAGCCGCTAAGAACTCATGGCTTCCGTGTGGGGTGGGCGGATCGTCTCCGATACAACGATATCAGGCTGTATCAAGTCCGTACGCAAGGCGCTGGGTGACAACGGGGATAAGCAGATCTATATCCAGACTGTACACGGGCGGGGATTTCGCTTTATTGGTGAAGTCAGCCGGGATCAACCTGAGCCTGTCACATCAACCCCACCGGCTGAGGGCATTCCTGTAAGGCAATTCACACCATCGTTGTTGGTACTGCCGTTCAAATGCAGCAATGAATCTCCCGCCATCAATGATTTCGCCAGGGGACTGGCCGTGAACCTGGAGACCATACTGACCCGCATTCCACTATTGCATATCAGCGCCCACGCTGCCGACTACGCACACCCTGCGCTGGCGCCGACAGCCCGGCAGATCCATGAGGAGATAGGCATCGACTACCTACTTGAAGGCGATGTTCAGATACTGGAGGATCTATTCTGGGTAAATGTGCAACTCACCGACGCGAAATCTGGCTTCCGACTGTGGGCGGGAAAATTTGAGCATGCACTGGAGCTTATCAAGGGCGGTGGTGATCGGGTTGTCATCAACGTCATTACCAAACTTGAACCACAACTGAATCGGGCCATTTACAACAGCGTATGTACCGCTGGGGGACCTCCCACTGCTCGGGAGTTGTACCTGGAGGCCAGCTGTATTCTGGCCCTCAAGGGATGGCATCTGGATACTTTCCAGGAGGCAGCGGCGTTGTTGCGCAGCAGTTTGCAGCAGGACCCGGTATTTGCACTGGCGTCCGCGTACCTGTCATTGATTCTGGCGTTGGGCCATCGCGTGGGTCTACTGAACGAAAAGGACCAGACCAAAGCGGAAGCCATTGCTGCCGCAGAGCGCGCCTTGCAGCTGGAAAATATGGATTCGGCCGTGCTTGGCTTTGCCGGTTGTGCTTTGGCAGATCTCGGCCTGGTCTACCGATCTCTTCCTATACTCAGGAAAGCCGTTGAGATTGATCCGGCCAATGCCCAGGCTTGGGCTGCGCTTGGGTCTGCCTATCTGATCGACAAACAGCCTGCACTCGCCATACAGCATCTAGCCAAGGGTATAGACATCAGTCCATTGGACAGCCGGCTCTCTATCTGGGGGGCGCTGTTGGCGCTGGCGCTGATGCAGACAGGCGATCTGGATGCGGCACAGGCCCAGGCGGAACTCGCTTGTCAACGGGATGACCGAACCTATCTATCACGGGTGGTCCATGCTGCCGTCCTGCTGTGTTGTAAAAACCCTCAAGCCGCATTGCAGGCCCTGGCCGATGCCTACAGGATCAAGCCCGATCTGTCCGGTGTAGAGATCGATGCCCTGATCTCAACCAGACTCGGCAAGCGGTTACGCTCCCTGTCCGTTGAGGCCAGACAGTTGCGTTCCTAACCATCCACACAAAATCCCCATAAAAAGACCAGACTTCCCCCAAGCTGCCCAGGCCTGTTATCTCTAGCATTACCTTCAGTTGGATAACAAAACCAACAGCGGTATTCCATCAATGACACTGGAGGTAATCATGAACAAAACAACTCAAACGATGCAGCAGCCCATGCCGGACTATACGGCGATCAAGCACAAACAACAGATTGCCTGGAGTGCCGGCGACTACGGCCGGGTGGGAGTCACCCTGCAGATTTCAGGCGAGCAGCTGTGCGAAGCCATGGACCTGCATGCCGGTCAGAGTGTGCTGGATGTCGCGGGCGGTAACGGCAACGTGACACTGGCCGCTGCACGGCGATTCTGCAAGGTGATTTCGACCGATTATGTGCCGGCTCTGCTGGCGCATTCCGAACAGCGGGCCCAGGCCGAGGGTCTGGCGATCGAATACCAACAGGCGGACGCGGAGGCACTGCCTTTTGCCGACAACAGTTTCGACAACGTGGTCTCCACCTTCGGAGTGATGTTCGCGCCGGATCAGACCAGTGCGTCGTCTGAATTAATCCGGGTTTGCAGAGCGGGGGGGAAAATCGGCTTGGCAAACTGGACTCCGACAGGATTTATCGGTCAGGTCTTCAAGACCATAGGTCAGTACGTTTCGCCACCACCCGGCATCAACTCACCTGCAGCCTGGGGAACGATGCAGTTTCTGCAACAACACCTGGGTCTGCAGAGTTCGAGCCTGCATATGGAGCTGCGTCAATTTGTCTTTCGCTATCAGTCTCCCCAGCACTGGCTCGATTTGTTTACCACCTACTATGGCCCGATGCTGAAGGCTTATGAAGTTCTTGATGAGGAGACAGGTGAAAAATTGAGTCGTGACCTGCTGAACCTGATTGATCAGTTCAACACAGCCGAAGATGGCACCATGGTGGCCCCCTCCGAATACCTGGAGGTGGTGGCCACCAAGAAGAAAGTGACAGGATGATTCATCCTGACTGAGGTACGGACTCGTGACATCGATAGACCCAATCCCAACCCATTGCTGAGGCTTATACAATGAACACACAAATCAGTCTCAATGTTCGCGATCGACAGACACCACTGCAACAGCGTTATCTGGTAAACCCTGATCAGGCACTGATCAATGACCAGGCAAGAACCTCGGGGGGCGTGGAGACCGATCCTTTTCATGGTACGGTTCATCCGGGCAAGCCCGATACCAGTGTCGCCCTGCACTTCGGCATACACTCCGCCGTCGGTGGATACCATGATGCGCCAAACCCCGGCGATATACTCTGCGCGGCTCTCGCTGCCTGTCTGGATTCGACATTGCGAATCATCGCCGATCGTCTGGGTGTTACGCTTCAATCGCTTGAGGTTGCAGTCATGGGAGAAGTTGATGTGCGCGGTACGCTGATGGTTGATCGAAAAGTACAGGTCGGCTTTCAACAGATGAGGTGCCGCATTGATATCCAGGCGGAGAAACAGACAGACCCCAGGCTCGTGAAGAAGCTCATTACTGCAGCTGAGCACAGCTGCGTTACTCTGCAGACATTACGCTCCGGGGTTAACGTGGAAACAAGCGTAAATTCCCGTGACTCAAGCTTGATGAAGTGAAAAGGCACTAGTAGCGGGCTCTGGCCGATGCCAAACAGGGTGGTCGAGGGAAAGGCAACGCCATCGACAAACAGGGCATACGGGGATGGCTGATCGACAGGCTACTGTGATGGTCCATCATCGCAGTAGCCATGGTGTGAGGCCAGTCAGGTGGTTTGTCCTGAATGGCCAGCGACCTGCCTCAGGACATATGCATGCCGCCGTAGATGGAGAGGTCTGTGTCAGGCATTACCTGACTGCGCCGATCACTTCCGCTCGATTGCAAATAAGCATTATTTATCTTTTTTTTCAATGAGTTATTTCCATATAATTGATAATACCATGAAAAATGCCATACTCAGAAATTCCTTCAAAACACCTGGAACAATTACCTATCGAACGCTGCCACACAGCACCCTTGACCGCCTTCCAGGCACACCCCCCGGTTCCTGCAGGCAATTGATCACTATTAACTAGTTGCGCGCACATGTCCCTGCATGGCCTTCCGAATAAACTGTCCCGCAGCATTGTCATTTGCCTCGATGAGTTGCCGAATCTGCTCGTCCACACCGTCAATTGTATTCAATCTGGCCGCAGCCTCCATCGCCCGCTCATAAGCCTCCACTACATCGATGCTTGTCATCTCATAACCCCAACCCTCACTCAACCAGCGAAGAGTAGCTATTGCCGATCCAAGGGCAAATGCGGGTTCCGAGTCAAGATAATCCCTGGCCGCCCTGGTCAGTGTTTTTGGATCACAGGGACTACGGTTGGCCAGTACCGATGCCAGATCATAAAGTTCGAGTTCCTTGGCCGTTGCAAACCACTTTCCCTCTTCACCTGGAGTTGTGGCTATGAAGCCTGACAGGATCTGCGACTTATCCTTCATTGGATAGCATTTTGCCACTGAGCAAAATCGGGCGATAGTGGAATTCCCCACCGCAGCGCTCTATCCGTAGCGCCGGTAGGCTTCCTCATGCAGGCCGGATGAGCTCAGGACCTCCTCGCAGGCCTGGTTGATAACGGAATCCGGCTGGTTCAGTCCCCGCGAGGCTTCAGCATACTGGACCGCCTCCGCCTTCCTGCCCAAGGCCAGAAGCGCTTCAACGCCATAGCGACGGTAGTGCCAGGACGGGCACCGTGGTAGCTCTAACAGATCGAGCAGTTCTCCGTAGCGGTCTGTCGTCAACAGACAGGACAGACATGCTGTCGCGCCGTGAAAATAGCTGCCCGGGTTTGGATCTGACCAACAGGATCGCAACGTAGATACCAACTCATCCGCCCAGCGACCGGCAAGTTCCGGAAAGCCACAGAGTTCACCCCAATGATCACCAACGGGGCTGAGATAATCGACACCATCATCCTCCATTGCCCGCCAGAGCCGGTCGAGCCAATTATTACGGGTTTTCTCATCTGCAGGCGCATTAACGACAATCGGTATCAAATCACCCTGTGTCTTGTTGACCGTTGATCCCAGCGCACCACTGGAGCTATCCACGTGTTCCAGCGCCGGCCAGATCTTTTCCATCAGACGGACAGCACCCTCTGCGCCAATTATCGGATCTTTCTTTTCAGCCTTCTTGATCTCGGAGACAGCTTCGCGAAGGCGCTGGCACGCCAACCTTGATGCCTGCCAGCTATAAGCCCCAGCCCTGAATCGTGCGGCAAAGGACCACTTGTGGGCGCTACAAGCCATAACGCTTTGACTCAGGCAGCAATCGGTTTAGCCTTCTCGATCCGTGCTCGCCGCCTTGGTGTGTTAAGCGCTTTCCACAGCTCGTTGCGCTGCTGCAGATTCAACCAAAAATCAGCTGAATTCCCAAATACAGTAGCCAGCATAAGCGCAGTGTCCGCTGTAATTGCACGCCGGTTGGTACATAACTCATTGACGGTTTTTCGACTGACACCCATCGCTTCTGCCAGTTGCCCTTGTGTCAGCGAGTTGGGCACGAGGAATTCCTCGGTAATCATTTCACCGACACTGACGGGTTGCCGTTTTGTGATATTCATAGCCTGCCTCACCGGTAGTCGTGGTTATCCAGATAGATGTCCCTGGCCTCACCACCTTCGCTTGACCAGGTAAACACCAGCCGCCATTGTTTGTTAACGCGAATCGAATGCTTCCCGGCCAGATTCCCTCTCAACTTTTCAAAATGATTGCTCGGAGGCGACCGTAGGTCGAGATCACATGTCGCGTCATCGATTAACTGCAGCTTTCGGAACAGTCGATCTTCGATCTCAGCGGGTATCTTCTTGCTGGTTTTATCTTCCAGATAAAAATCGCTGAGCCAGCGGTCCTGGAGAACTCTGAATCAATGGCAATCTCCCTCTTCGTGAGAAACTGTAACGTACCTAGTTACTTTCCGCAAGGTGCAGACGTGGAAAATGTAGACACGACTTAACAGGGAAGTACGACCTCCTCTACGAGGAGAATTACGGAAATAAGAATTTTTTCAGTAAATTATATAGTTATCACGCTGCCAATAGTTTTAGAAAAACAGTACTGTTTTTCTAAAATATTTGTGTCGGTATTACCGATTCACGAATTGCTCCAGAGCAGCTCTATAAATCAAGCTCTCCAATACCATGCCAAGCTCAATTTTTGTCACATTCGAACACTATTTCAATAGGATATACAGGTTGATGATGCTAAGCCAAATCTGCGTATGGCCAAAAAAGCCGTCGCAGAAGTCCCATTTTGGGACTAGTGTACCGGGTACATCAGAATTATCGCACTGTCGGCGCTGAAGGCCTTCTGGGAAGAGAACCCGGACTATCAGGATGCCAAGGAGCCAACATTGGCCTGGCACCGTCATGCCTTGCATGCTGACTGGAGTTCGCCTGCCGAGGTAAAGCAGGACTTCAGGAATGCCAGTATCCTTAAAGACGGTCGAGTGGTGTTCAATATCGCGGGGAACAAGTATCGACTCGTCGTATGGATCAACTACGCATACAGAGTCGTATACATCCGCTTTATTTGCACCCATGTGCACTACGACAAAATTGATGTGCAAACCATTTAGCTGCCGGAGGATTAACCATGGACATCAAACCGATTAAAACTGATGCCGACTACCGCGCGGCATTGAAAGAAGTTGAAAGCCTGATGATGGCTGGGCCGGATACACCAGAAGGCGAAAAACTGGATGTCATGGTCACGCTTATTGAGGCTTATGAAGCCAGGCATTTTCCGATGGATTTGCCTGATCCTGTTGAGGCGATCAAGTTCGAGATGGAACGCAAGGGACTAACCGTAAAAGACCTGGAGCCCATGATCGGCAAAAGTAATCGCGTTTACGAGATACTTAATCACAAGCGATCGCTGACGTTGAAGATGATCTGGAAGCTCCACGAAGGCTTGGGTATTCCGGCTGAGTCGTTGATCAAACCGCCTCAAGCTCATGCCTAATCAATATCGCGGCGGAGATAAGTTTCGTGATATCTCCGCTATCGATTCGAGGCTGGCTGATCTTGAACAGGAAAAGCTGCGGCTCGTCGCGCTCAGAGCCGAGCAGCAAAAATCAAAGCCAACGCAGCCGATCTCCTGCAAAGATCGGCCGGGCGCAGTAACGCAACAGCCGCTCCAGCCCCTGGCGGTCTGTCGCTTCGATCCTCACCTCGGCGTTGAGGGAGAAGCCGCCGCCGTTGTGCCAGCTCTGCATCTGCTTTGCATCATCGGGCGAGAGCAGGCCACGCCGGACCAACAGGCGCAGCACCCGTTTTCTGATCTTCTCCTGGGCCGCCTGGATCACCTCTCCGCGTAGGCCGGTGGCTTCGTAGAACTGCAATCCCTCGTCCGTCTGGGCGATCAGAAAATCCTCGCCGCACTTTTCGCAACGGGCACGGGCAAACCCGTGGGCCAGGATGCCGCACTCCAGGAACTTGCGCAGATCCCGCTCTACGTACCGGAGAACCGGTTTGTCATCCGGGCACACCTCCCGCTGCCGGGCCAGCCAGCTCTCCAGATGGTGCTGTACCGCCTGATAGGTGGCGGTACACTGCGGTTGGCGGCGCTGGTATATGCGGTGTTCAGTGGTTAGGCTTTGGTGATGCTATACAGCACAAACGGGCGTGCTGTCCATACGCTACTTCCGCTGTCGTTCAGCCAATTCAAGACTTCGCGCGCAGCAGGCTCCGAACCAGCAGAAACGCAGTCCACCATGCGGCAATGTAGATTCCGATGTGCCAGAGAGGCAGCAGGATGAGCGCCCAACCTTGCGCCTCCGATTGGCCTGTCCTGGTGATCGCTATCCAATAGAAGGCCGCATCAGTGATTGCGATAGCGGCGATTGATACGAACACTGCACCTTGATGTTGTGTCCGAAAGGCGATCCACAAGCACAGGAGGTAGGGGAGCAGTCGCCAGGATGAAAGACCGGCGAGGACAGCGGCAAATCCCCAAGCCGAAGTGACGCCAACGCTCTCAGAAATCAATACTGGACGCAGTTGCAACCAGAGAATGGCCGCAACGCTCCCCACGCATGCGAGCGCTATCATCAGGCCATTGGTTGCGCGTGTAGTCATGGTCAGTGTATCCGAGAGCGCCGCGATTCAGATATAGCGTTTTTTATGAATACTCACCGATTGTACGCGGTGCCTGCGATCGACATGCCGCCGAGACCAAGACCAGCAAGGGTCACGGTTTTCAAAGGATAGGAATTTTAACCCACATAAATGACCACGCCTAGACATAACGTGAGGTAGAGACTAGAATTTAGTCATATTGATTAGTTTAATTAAAATAGGTGTGCCATGAAAATACTCAACGCCAGTGACGCCAAACGCGAATTCGGTGAGGTGCTCATCAACGCACAACACGGTCCTGTTGGTATCAACCGTAATGGCAAACCCGTTGCCGTGGTGATCTCGGCATCTGAATACGCGCAGCTTGAGGCTCTGAAAGAGGCACATCTGAAACAGTCAATCGAGGAAGGTGTCGCCGATTTACGGGCCGGAAAAATCAGTGATGGAAAATCCGTCATCGAAAAATTACGCAAACGGGTAAATGGATGAACCGTGACGAAGCGCTGTCCCCGCTACCAATTCACAGACAAAGCTGAACGTGATCTTGAGATCATCATTGACTATACCGCCCGGGAGTGGGGAGCCTCCCAGGCCAATACCTACCTTGATGGCCTAGAGTCGCGCGCACAACTCCTTGCTGAAAATCCAGACATTGGAATGGCACGCGAGATACTCTCGGAGGGGCTACTCAGTTTCCCGTACGAAAGCCATATTTTGTATTACAAAAAACACGTTCGCGGCATCGTGATAGTACGAATACTCCATCAGCAAATGGACCCAGTGAAGCACCTCTGATTCTGTAGAACTGCGAAGACCCAGGCCTCTGGTTCTGGAAAAGGTATAGCCGGTTTCCATATTAATCAGAACACACGCAGTTTAAGCGCTCCCTGGTACCATGCCAGTATCAATCTACCTCTCATGGTATCGCTGGTTTTTACGTTACTGCACGCGGGAAATACCATGAAAATTACCATGCTCAGAAAACCCTTCAAAATGCGCGAAAAAAATTGCTGATTGAACACTGCGACACGGTAGTTCCTGATCTCCTCGACCTGTTAACACAAACATTGACAATCTTTGTATTTCTGCCTAGCATCCTTTATGGAAGAGCATACCCTTGGAGATCAATATGCATATATCACTGACTCCCTAACTGGAATCTCGTATTAAAGCCAAAGTGGAAACCGGCTTGTACAACAATGCCAGCGAAGTCATCCGTGAAGCGCTCCGTTTTATGGAAACCCATGAAGATTGGATTCACGAAATCAAACTGACTCGACTACGTGAGCAACTGAAAGTGGGAACAGACCAACTAGACCGTGCAGAAGGTATCGCAATCGAATCAAAAGCGGTGCTCGACACCTTGTTTGACGATATCAAGAGCTGACCTTCATGGCGCGCCATCAGCTAGTCATTGCCCCAGCCGCCAAAAATGACCTCAAAGACATTTACCAATACGGCCTGCGACAGTGGGGAAAGTCACAATCCGAAAGCTACCTGTCCACTATCAAGGAGCAGTTTTGGGTGCTGGCTCAGCAACCACTTATGGGCATCGAGCGCCCCGAACTCCTGCCAGATACCAGAAGCCTCCCTATAGAGAACCATACCCTGTTTTATCGTGTAACCGCCAACAGGGTTGAAATTATCCGGGTACTACATGGCCGCCAGGATCCTCAACGCCATCTGAAATAGCTAGGCATAACCCATAGACCTTGGTACGCATGTGCAGCAGGTATAGCGGGTTTCCGAATTGCTTCAGAGCACCCTCAGTTCAAGCTCCCTTCCCCGATACCATGCAAAACTCAATTTTCATCTCATGGCATCGATGTTTTCTGCCCTGCTACGCCCAATAAGCACCATGAAATATACCATTGATGATGTAGATTATATTGTCGATTAGATTATTTTAATCGTTATAAATCAATGCGTAAAAAATTCAGGTCGCTCCCACTCTATTGTAAATAAGACTTTTTTTATCTTTTATATTCAACGGCTTATTTTCCTGCTAAACGGTAATACCATGCTCAGAAATTGCTCGCGTTTGCTCATATATACGTAAGAATTAAAAAACTGATTGCCTTTCTTTTTACCCTGATTTATATTCATTTTTGTTATTTATGAATAAACGAGGTGCGATATGGCAACGACAAGTCTTAGCCTGGGTGAGCACTGGGAAGTCTATATCAAGAACGAGATTGCCAGCGGGCGATACGGTTCCGCCAGTGAAGTAGTTCGTGATGCTCTCCGCGCAATGGAGGAGCGGAAAAGCAAACTCGATGCTTTACGGGGCCATTTGGCCCAGGGCTTCAAACAGGCCGAATCCGGTGAGTTTGCTGATGGATTCACCATGGACGCGCTGATCAATGATCTGGACAACGAAGCCTGATGCCTGGATTCAGAGTCACCCCAAGAGCACTGGAGGACTTGAAAAACATCGGTCGATATACCGAACAACAATGGGGTAAACACCAACGCAATACCTATTTGAGAGCACTTGAGAAACGCTTTAGCTGGTTAGCGGAAAATCCGCAATTGGGTAAACACCGCACGGATATAGCTGAAGGCTATTACAGCTTCCCACAGGGCGCACATGTTGTCTTCTACCTGATAAGAGATAACAGCATTGATATCATCGGCATCCCACACAAGGAAATGGATATCATTACTTATTTCCTGCCTGACTGAACAATCGGGCATTCAGATGAAATGCCTGTTGTTGCCAGCCAGTGCCAGACATTGCCTGTCACTCCCACTCGATTATCAATAAGCCTTTTTTGTCTTTTATTTTCAATGACTTATTTTCCCGTTAATTGATAATATCATGAAAAATACCATGCTCAAAAATCCCTTCAAAAAAGTCGCTTTTTCCATAAATTGTCAATGGTTCGAACAATATCCTCAACTTCCGCACCAGCGGCGGTAAGCCGCAATCCATTCCGCTCCCTCTGTCAGCGGAGTCGGCATCGGCAGATCAAGAACCGGAATTGCTTGGGCAGTGTTTCCGAGCATGCAAATAGCGACTATTTGATCGCTTTCAGTCAGGTCGACCCCAGTCACAATCACTGTCTGTCCAAGCACAAAGGTCGTAAATGGAACGGCGAGATTATCATCAATCAACGTTAAAAACCCACTGACCTGTTCCGATTCATTGTAGGCATCGGTGGTCGCCGCTTCGATGAGCTTATCCAGGCATTTCACGGTAAACCCCGCGGCCTCTTTCGGCTTGACTGCCTTCATTGCGAGGACTTCTGCCAGAGACTCGCCTCAATGAGGCGCCGAACCAGGGCACTGCGTTTTGCATGCCGGGCCATAAACTTAGCCAATCTTCGGTCGAAGTCGGCTCGGGTCGCGCACAACGCATAGGCATCCGACAGTTCGACGAGTGAGCGCTTGATCTCGTCGTAGGCAGAAGCAATGCCACGTTCAGCGAGCTTGTCGGCATTCCGCCAGCATCGATTGAAGTCGGCAGACAGTGTACGTAAGTCGGTTTCTCGTTTGGCCTGCCGTTCGGCCTCGGCCTTTTTGCGTTGTATCGCTGCCAGCTTCTTTCTCACTTCGCCAGCGGATGCCGCCAGCCTATGCAGATCGGCGACCTTGCGCCGCGGCGTTGCAGGCATTGCACCTGACGGCTGATCGCGCCTCCAGGTCAGGAACAGATGGTTCAGTTTACCTAATGCGCCGTAAAGCCCCGTCGTTCAGGGCGGTGATATAAGGCGCAATCATCCCCCTGAAATCATAAGGACCAAGTATGGGTGCGCTTGGAGTAGACAGTGCCTGCCCGTGCGATATGGTTGTTGTGCAGTCATAGGCCAAGTATAATATTTAAAATGAAACGACTACAAGCCTTCAAATTTGAACTACGATCCAATGGTGAACAGGCGCGGCAGATGCGCCGCTTCGCTGGCACTTGCCGGTTCGTGTTCAACAAGGCACTTGCCATGCAGAAGGCTCGGTATGATGCGGGCGAGAAGAAGTTGGGCTACGCCGGGTTATGCAAGGAACTCACCCAGTGGAAGCGAGATGGTGAGACGTGCTGGTTGAGCGAGACCCACTCCCAGCCACTTCAACAAACACTCAAGGATTTGGAGCGTGCCTACACGCATTTCTTTGAGAAGCGAGCGGCGTTTCCAGCATTCAAAAAGCGGGGTCAGCACGATGCCTTCCGC